>RECG01000026.1 GCA_007692425.1 Acholeplasmataceae bacterium
GAATGATTTCATTGCCTGTTCCAAGAGGAACTTCAGTCGTTTTAACAAAGTAATAATTGATACCGCCAGGTGTGTTTTCATCCCATTCTCCAGCCGCAACTGTGTTTGGAAGTCTTGTATTCGTTTTGTCAGGTACTTCTGTTCCAACAACACCTGGTGCCCCATCGGGAAGTTCATAAACGACTGTATAAGCTGTACCGACTTGAGCTCTGATGGAAATTCTTGCGGCATGAGAAGCAGCCATGCGAAGGTTAGTACCAGAAGTCACTGCACCAAGAGATGCTGTGTCAGTGTATGGTACATCGGAAAGCCACGTGACGCTATATGATAGCATACTGACACTTGTCCAAGCGACAGTTTCAACATTATTGGAGCGGAAGTAGACTGGGAGTCTCAAAAAGCCAGATGTTGTTGTGTCACCTGAAAGCGTTTGAAACTGATAACCATTGGGTGAATAGACATTGTCAAGTCTCAGTTGGCCATAAAGTTCGGTGATGCGGTCTTCGACCATGGCTGTCGTCAGCGTGGTCACCCAGGTGACTTCATCTAGGGAAATTTCCATACCGACATCGGCAACAATGTCCACTTCAAACGGTTGGATCGTCGCTGTATCTGTCAGCGTAAACCACGCAAATGTCGTAGTCCCAAGTGCGACGACTGTGAGTACGACCGTCAAAACGGAAAGCAATAATTTCTTCGTAATTTGATTCATGTTTGTTTCTCCTTTTCGATTTCTCTATTTTTTTTATGTTTTATGTTGACTCATCAAAGCTGAGTTGTTACCAAAATCTAATCTGATGCCGGATGCAAGGCTCTGAACTGGAGCTGGATCTTGACCCGGTCTCTTTCGACCGAATCAAATGCATCGGCATCCCAACCTTCTAGCCAGATGTTGACGGTCACCTTGCCCTGTTTGACGGGGCGGTCACGTTCGTCAAATTCACCTGTTTCAACCAATCTGAGCACCATCGACTCGTTGTCCTCCGCCTGGTAGGGATTGCTTGGCAGTCCTTTTGTCAGACGATAGGATGTATCGGGGAAGACGGTCGGTAGTGTCAACATGTTGTTTTTCAAGATGTTGAAGTAATCAAAGGCGCCATAAGGTGATCCGTATCCCCGCTCGGGATTCTCGCTAGGATCGTAGAGGAAGCGGATCAATTCATCTTCCGGACGTTGATCGTTCGGATTAAGATTGTCCACACGTTCGATCACGGCAATCCTGATCGCGTTGCTGGCATAATACATGGCCGTGGTGCCTTGTTCAACGATCATATCAGGACCGTTTCTAAAGGTTTCACGTGCCCGCCAGCTCACCCCTCTTGAGACCACATACGTTCCCTGCATGGTCGCGTCATACGTCACGAGGTGGTTGACATTGTTGACCAGGAAGATGGCATCTTGCTGGCTCGATGTCCGAAACCACAGGTCGAAGGAGACATAATGCTCGTTGGCGACACCCGGTTCGACACCCCTGAGTCCGCCTGTCTGGAAATGAATGCCGTCCATCGAGGTGATGTCGATCAAGGTGATGTTTTGGAAAATGGCTTCCATCTCTTGAATGTCAAGCGTGTTGGAGAAGTTTTCGCCGTCAAGTGAAATCTGCAATTCCTCACCGGTCGATGCCGTAATCGACAGTCCGTCGATGCTGTTGATGGTCGCCATGCTAATCCAGGCGAACGTCGCGGTACCGAAGATGATCGAGACAAAGAATAAGGACATCAATGAAAGGTACATCTTTTTGAACTTGCTCATCATCCACCTCCGTCCTAATCGCCGAACATGTCGATCGAGAAGTTCATCTGGGCCTTGATCATGCCGCCCAGAACCTCATCGTTCGTATCGGGGTCATAGCCTTCGAGCCAAATCAGAACGCTGAACTTCTTGATATCGCCGGGTCGGAAGTTGGTGAATCGTTGTCTCGTGACAATCGTATCACTGAGGAAGTTGACAGCCGGTGGCATTTCCGGTGGATATTCAGGCAGGTTGCCGAACTCATCAGGTTGGTCCGGTTTCTGGTACATCGTCTGGACACCGTCCTCGATGACCAGGATCCGGATTGCTTCATCCAGGTTGTTATAAACATCGGTGATGCGGATGTGATACGTGACATCAATGGTTTCCGTGCCCATGTTGCGGACGTAGAAGGTATAAGCCACGTATTCATAGTCAATGTCGGTGAAGTTACCTTCCGTTTCTTCGACATCGCGCAGCTTGAGCCACGAATAGGTCATATCCCTGGCATCACGGATCGGTTCGGACATCAGGATCGAACTCGGACTCGTAAATGCTTCATCGGTCGAGATCTGGATGCCTCTGGTCAACGCGGCGTAATCGACTGTCATGACGAAGTTGCCGGCGTTCTGCCCGTAGAAGGTCGCGACCGTGAAGGCCAGTGAAAGCATGCCGGTAATGATCACGCCGAGGGTGACGATACGGGTTTTGAGCATCTTCTTTCTGACACCCAGGACCCTTGATAGTCTCATGCTTTCTTCACATCCTTTCCCCCCGTCTCGGATGCTGGTTTTCGATAAATATACAAAAAGCCAGCGTCATCAAATCAATGACAGCTGGCTACCATTTCAGGCCCTATAGCTTTGCGCCGCCGGGTTTCCCCGGGTTTGCCTTTTACATTGCACGTACAAATCCATACTACACCCGTATTTTAACCCAAGTCGGATGCTTTGTCAACAAAAAAGTGTTTTTTTTATGTCAGTTGTTTCCAATGCTCGGTCGCGATGAAGCCCCGGAGCGCTTCTGATGATAGGGGTTTACTAAAGTAAAAACCTTGCATGATGTCGATGCCATACTCTCTCGCGGCATCCATCATTTCTTTCGTTTCAATGACCTCGCAGATGACTTTATACGCGTTCCGCTTGGCAAATTCCAGCAACATCGTCGCGAATCTGGCCTTCATGTAAGACTCTTCCGCCTTCAAAAACTCGTTGTCGAGTTTGATGATGTCGATGTCTAGCGCTTCGGCTTTTGAAAGGGTCGAGTAATCGAGTCCGAAACCATCGATGGCGATCAAGAAACCCATCTCTTTCAATTTCTTCAAATTGGTGAAAATCGTCTCCTGCTTTTCAAACAAGGCGAACTCGATGATTTCAAGAATGATGTTCTCGGCATTGACACGGTATTTCTTGAGCATTCTTTGGAACTCCATGAAGAGATGCTCGTTCATGAGCTGCTTGGGACTCAGGTTCAAGGAAACCAGGATGTTTTGCTTGGGAAACTCCTGTTTGAGCTCCTGGTAGGTCTTGATGACCGTTTCGAGTCCCCAAAGACCGATCCAGTGGATGTCACCGGACTGTTCCATGACACCGAGAAATTTAAACGGCGACAAGACGCCATGTTCGGGATGGTTCCAACGGATCAGCGCTTCGACGCCGAACACCTCGCCTTTCGCCAGGTCGATCATCGGATGATAATAGAGTTGGAACTCCTTGTGCTGGATGGCATGCTTGATCTGGTAATAATACTCGATGTGGTCGCCGTCGGCCTCGCTCATTTCATCAGAATAGACGCGGATGGCGTTCCCGCCGGCCTTCTTGGTGATGTAGGTGGCGATTTTCAACGAACTGATCATGTCCTTGAGCGTGTTACCATGGACGGGATAAAAGGCGATGGCGATCGACCCGGTCGCGTTGACCTGCGTGTCACCGAACAGCTTGATTGGCTTGGCGATCGCCGTCTTGAGCTTGTTGGCGAGTTCGACACTGACCGTGCGGTCGTATTCCGCCGGCAGGAAGACCAAAAACTCGTCAGCCTGCAAACGGGCGATCTTGATGCCTTTCGGCAACGCGGCATCGACATTCTTGACAATGCGTTCCAAAATCTTTTCCGATTCTTCCAGTCCGAAGGCGTTGACAAAGTCCCTGAACTTGTCAAGGTCGATGTATAGGAGCGTGAAGGTCGCTTCTTTCCCAGACTTCGCGATGTAGGACGTGATGATGCTGGTGATGGCCGAACGGGACAAGACCCCTTCCATCAACAACTCACGTTCCTCAAGGTAACGCTTGCGCTCCTTGAAAAACCCGCGCGCCAGAAAATAGATGGCCGCGCCCATAAGCAAGAGCACGATGATGGACATGATGATGGTTTGTGCTTCTGTCAATTGCAGCTGCATGACGTATGATCTCATCGTTTGACCTCCCGGATCCGCACCACGCGTTCGACAGTGCGGGTTTTTTCGATATTGAATGCTTCAATCAATTTGATGGCTTCATCCTTGACCACCGGTGGTGAAATCAGATAGCCTTGGATGATGTTGCATCCGCCCCTGACCACGAAATGGTTCTGACGGTTGTTTTCAACCCCTTCACCGATGACCTCGAGACCGACATTTTTTGCCAGGCTCGACACCATGGACACGATTGCCCGTGAGTGGGTGTCGTTGTCAATGTTCTTGATGAAGGCGCGGTCGATCTTGATGGCGGTGATCGGCAGATCCCGCAAATACTGCAGGGACGAATAGCCGGTACCGAAGTCATCGAGATGAACCTCGAAGCCGTATTTACGCAATAACCTGAGCTTCTCGATGACCAGGTCGAAGGACGTGATTAGGAAACTTTCCGTGATTTCCAGGCTGATGCTGCCCTTCTTGAGCTCATATTGCTCGAAGACCGCGATCACCTCGTTGACGAATCCGGCCTGCAAGATCTGGACGGGTGAGACATTGATCGAAATGTTGACGCCGTACTTCTCAAGTTCCTTGGCTGCCATGAACGTCTCATGCAGGACGATGCGTCCGATGTCGATGATCATGTTGTTTTGCTCGGCCATCTGGATGAACTTGAAAGGCGATTCACTGGCATACTTGGGATTGTTCCAACGGATCAAGGCCTCGAAGCCGGTAATCTTCTCAAGCTCGTTGTCATACTGGGGCTGGAAGACCATGTAGAATTCGTTCTTGTTGATGGCGTTGGCCAGATCCTGTTCCATCATCTGATCACGCGAAGCGACCTGTCCGAGATTGACGTCATAGTCGAAAAAGGTGTGGACGTTCGATTGCTTGGCGTGATTGAGTGCGAGCATCGCATTCTCATAAGCCTGGTCGGGTGTCAACAATGAATATTTCCCGGCGTCGATATGGAAAACGCCGATTTTGATTTCGATATAGATGATGTTTCGTTCGACCGCCAACGGCTGGTCGAAAGCGATCAGCACCTTGTCGATCCAACGCTTGACCCAGCTTTCATCTTCAAGGTCTTCAAACAAGATCGTGAAATTGTCAAGCTCGGTGTTATATAGTTTGGCCGGATATCCGTCCAGGCTGTCATGGGTGACTTCGGCCACCATGCTGAGCACCTTGCCGATGTTGCGTTCGCCCAACAACAGTTCCAGTTTCGAGAAGGCGACGATGTCAAAGACGACAAGCGCGTTCCTCTGGTTCAGACGGTATGGGTCTGCGAACATCTCACGCAGGTCTTGCTTGAGCTGGTTGTAGTTCGGTATGTTGGTGTTGACATTAAACATGGCCAGACCCTTGTACTCGTCAAAGCGTCCCTCAACCGCGGTCACATCATCGCCGATCAACAGGTAGCCCCGTCCCGAACGGATCGGGATGAAATGGATGTAGACCGATTCGGCGGCCAGCTGGAAGATGGCCGTGAAGGCGACTTGACGACGGATGATTTCCTCGATGGTCTGGTCGGAATACTTCTCCTTGATCTGGAAATCGGACACGGTACGGTAATTGCGGTAATCACCCAACAACTTCTTGAAACTCTTGTTATACGATCGGATGACGCCACGGCTGCTGATTTTCAAGATGAACGGCTTGGCGTAATAAAGCGTCAGCCTGGCGTTTTCGATGTCGTTGTTCTTGGCCTCGATGACCTTGTATAAAATCAACAGGCTCACGGCGAAGATGATAAATACGACAAAGAAGATGGCGATCAGAATGGTGTTCAGATAGGCAAACGAGGCAATCACGATTTCTTCTTCGTACATGCCGACCAGATACAGTTCCCGCTCGGAGAAACCATCGGACATGGGATTGAACACCAAATAACTCATCACGCCGAACAACCGGGTTTCGACAATCCCCCTGTCACGTGCCAGCATGATGTCCTTGATGCCGTCGATAAATACTTCCGATTGGCCTTCGTCACGCAGATAATCGTAAAAGAAACGCTGATCGGCGTCAGGATGGTTTTGATAGAAGACATAGTTATCTCTCGAGATGATGAAATAATGCGGGGCCATCTGCTCGTCAATCTCAAAGATGGTCGCCAGATAGGCATCCGCCTCGACATAAGCAATGTAGTCATCCGCCCTGAAGACCACATAGGTCGTTTCATCAGGATGGCCGTTGAAGACATTGCTGAAGACATAGACGGAAATATTTTGTTCGAAGTCCTGACGGTTCAAGAACGTCGTATAGGCATAGGTCGTCCCGTCCTGGACCAGGCCGGCATCACTCAAACGGGCGAATCCGGTAAAACGGACCGTACCGACAAACAGGTCATCGAGCAAAGCGGTCAGTTCTTCGACCGGATCGAGCCCTGCCTGTTCGATTTCAAAAATATACTGGCTGAAACGGGCATGATCAAAGGCAAGTTGCGAGTTCAAACGCGTGGCCACGCCCAGATGGATTTTTTCCAAGCTGTCCATGGCCTGGTCGCGGACAAAATTGGCGCTGATCTGATTGTATGCGAAAACAAGTGTGCCCATCAAAAGGGCATACGTGAAGACAAATGACAAGATCAGCTTGTAGACAAAAGGTTTCAAGGTGCGTCCGCTCCTTTTTCAGTCATGACGTGTCGTGTTGATCAACCATGCCAAGATAGACAAGGATGAGCCCTGTCCCTCTTCCAGGTCAGCTGTTTTCAAGAAAAACAGGTCGTCATGCACTTTCATTATACTATGAATTTTTGTCAAAATGTCCAGTATTTACGCACGCTTTCGCCCGCAAAAAAGAAGATGAGAGTTCTCTCATCTAATTTTCGTATCATTGTGTGTTTTTGTTAAGTTTTCGTTTTTTTTGATTGTACAAGCCTTTATCACACTGCCGGATCATCTGATCGAAAACAGCATCGCCGCCCTTGACGACCGTGTAGCCGTATGCCGCTGAAACCATGATATTCCGGCCGTTGATTTCAATCGTTTCCTCACACGCTTTGACCATGTCTTCAAGCAACTTTTCCACCTGTCTGGCATCGGTCATGTCCGGCATGATGACGACAAACTCGTCACCGCCGAGACGACCCACCAGACCATGGTGACCGGTCATATCAAGCAAACGTGCAGCCAAGATGAACAAGGTCTGGTCGCCGATATCATGACCGTACTGGTCGTTGACGGCCTTGAAGCGGTCCATGTCGATCAACGCCATGGTCAAGCTCCGGTTTTGTTCGACGGCCTGTTTGACCACCTGGTCGAAATATTGTCGTAAATAGCGTCGGTTGGGCAGTTCGGTCAAGACGTCATGGTTGGCCAGAAACTCGAGTTCCTTCTTGGCTTCGCTCATCAAGGTGATGTCATTGACGCTTGACAACAAATAAGACTCACCTTCGATCATGACCTCGTTCGACGACAACAGGACCGTCACCGGGTGACCGTCCTTGTGTCTGAAGACAGTCTCATGACCTTGGATATGTGCGGTCTCTTGAATCGTTTGAATCACCCGTTGCCGTTCACTTGCATCCATCCAGATGCCCAAATCACGAATATGCCGACCGATCGATTCATGCTTGTCGTAGCCAAAAGTCTTCACGAAAGCATCATTGACATCGGCGATCAGGCCATCGGTGGAACGTGTCAGCAAAATGGCGTAAGGCGCGGCATAAAACGAGGTGACAAACTTGTTTTCTTCAGACACCACCTCGATTTCGAGACGACGGGTGACGAGGTTGATGAAACTGATGGTCAACAAGACGATCATGGCATTGAAAACATGATGATAGAGCGCATCAAGGTAGGCCGGCGACTCAAATCCATTGTCGCCAGCGACTGCGACGCGAATGACCAGACGTGCCAGATTGATGACGACAAACAAGCTTGCTGTCACTTTGATGAAAAGGGTGATTTTCTGATAAACCGGCTTGATGGCATGGTTGAGAAACACCATCAGGATACCGAGTAAAAAGGCAGCGAACATCGTGAACAGGATGGCCCTGGTCATGATGTCGGGCACCACGAATGTGAACAAGGTGAATAACAAGACAAACCCCGCCACGACCAGCAAGGTTGCCCGGTTGATTGTCTCTCTGCCAAAAAAACGGGTCATGCCGACATAAGCGATGAGCGCGCCGATGACGATGAGCATGTCCGCCAAAAAAACGAAAAAGCGACTGTCAAAATAACCGCTTCCAATCATGATGAGATGGCCCAGTGAAAGCAACGAGATACCGATGATCCAATGGCTGATGCCCTGATAACGGGCATGATGATGAAACCAGCTGATGGTCAGGGCCAGGATGCTGATACCTTGGATGATGATGGAAAAGACAAGCAACATGATGGGATCGGTCATGACACGTCCTCTTGAGAAGCAAATGACAAATGTATTGTTTTGATAGCATCATTTTATCATATAAAAGGACATTTTTACATGCAAATCGTTTGCAATCAGCAGACAAAAGCTTGATGGGACTATATGCCGATGACCTTGATCAACACCCGTTTGGCACGCATGCCGTCATATTCACCATAAAAGATTTGTTCCCAAGGCCCGAAGTCAAGCGTGCCATCGGTGATCGCACAGACCACTTCACGACCCATGAGTTGCCGCTTGATGTGGGCATCAGCGTTGTCTTCATAGCCGTTGTGTTCATACTGGTCGTGCGGTTTTTCAGGCGCGACCTTTTCCAAAAAACGTTCAAAATCACGATGCAGGCCACGTTCATCGTCATTGATGAAGACACTGGCCGTGATGTGCATCGCGTTGACCAGCACGAGACCTTCCTTGACACCGGCATCGTCGATGGCCTTTTGGACCTCGCGGGTGATGTTGAGATAGGCCCGGCGGGTCGGTGTCTTGAAGGTCAGTTCTTTACGATAGGATTTCATGGCAATCACCTCTACTTTCAAGCATACCTTATCAGGGTCGTCAATGCAAGTTTCCTCACGACATCATCTGTCTTCAACCATGACCGAAAAGGATTGACAGCGCCTTCAAAAGGGTGTATACTACCATTATGACAAGGTTGTCACATTTGGAGGCAGATCATGCCAAAGACCACTTTTTTCAATTTGTCCCCTGACAAGCGGCAACGCATCATGGATGCGGCGATCAAGGAGTTTTCACGGGCTCCAATCGAACATGTCAATGTCTCGAACATTGTCAGGGACAGCGGCATTTCACGCGGCAGTTTTTACCAATATTTTCATGATAAAGACGATCTTTATACCCACTTCTTTAGCACCATCGGACAGGTCAAGATGACTTATTTCGGTACGCTTTTTGATGCCCGGCATGACATGCCGTTCATCGATCGCTTGTATCAGATGCATCTCAAAGGTATCGCCTTTCGGCTTGACTATCCCGAATTTGTCCCGCCCAGCCGCATGCTTCTGCAATCCAACGATCCAAAGACAAAGGCCATGATCAAAGACAGCACCCGGCAAGGCATTGACCTGTTTGAGGCCATGATCCGGCAAGACCAGGTCAAGGGACGCATCAGCTCTGATGTCGATTCCTGGGTGCTTGCCGCAATCACCATCACCTTCATGAATACCTTCAGCATGGAAGACTACCTGCAAGACGATCTCGACCCTGACACGATCAAGGAAAAAGTCAAGGCCTTGATCCACATCTTCAAGAAAGGAATCACCGACCATGTTCACCGTTGATAATCTCAGATTCACCTATCCGAAAAACCGTGAAGAAACCATCAAAGGCATTTCTTTTTACATCGCCGAAGGTGAGATTTTCGGTTTTTTAGGCCCCAGCGGGGCCGGTAAAAGCACTACCCAGAAAATCTTGATCAAGCTGCTTGAGCAGTATCAAGGCATGATCACGTTCAATGGCACGAACATCACTGCATTCGATGATGCGTTCTTTGAGGATATCGGTGTCAGTTTCGAGATGCCGATCCATTTCTCCAAAATGACCGCCCTTGAAAACATGAACTTCTTTTTACGGCTTTACAAACGTAACGCCGATGTTGAAACCCTCATGCGTCGCCTTGGCTTGTGGGAAGACCGCGACAAGATGGTCGGTGAGTACTCAAAAGGCATGAAGATCCGCCTTAATTTCGTCAGGGCGCTTTTAAACGAACCCAAGATGCTGTTTTTGGATGAGCCGACCAACGGCCTTGATCCGACCAATGCCAAAATCATCAAGGACATGATCCGTGAATACAAGCAGGCCGGCGGCACCGTCTTCCTGACCAGCCACATCATGAGCGATGTCGATCAGTTGTGTGACCGGGTCGCTTTCATCGTCGATGGCCAGATCAAGGAGACCGACAGTCCCAGAAACCTCAAGCTCAAGTACGGCCAACGGACGATGCGACTTGAATACAAGGAAAACGGCAAGACCGTGACCGAAACGTTCCCGATGGACGGCATCGGTCAGAACGAGACCTTTCTGAAACTGCTTCAGACCAAGGATATCGAAACACTGCACAGCGGCGAAACCACTCTTGAAGAGATTTTCATCAAGGTCACGGGTGTGGAGCTGGACCATGAATAAAATGTTGATGCTCGTCAAGGGCGAACTGTCAAGGATGAACAAGTACCACGTCACCACGGTCAGCCTGCTGACGACGTTGTTGTGGTTCGCCCTGCTCTATTTCATCGATGACATGGACATTCTGGCGACGTTGTTGCCATTTGTCGTCATGATTGATGCGACGATGATGTCGATGCTTTTTGTCGGTGCCATCATGTTTTTCGAAAAGACCGAGTCAACCATTTCCACCATGCTGGTGACACCGGTCTCGAACCAGCAGCTGATTCTCTCCAAGGTGATTGCCAATACGATTCATTCGACCTTGTCCGCCCTCTTGATCGTCCTGGTCTTTCATCTCGTCAAAGGCGTCGAGGTCCATTGGTTGCTCGTTTCCCTGGCCCTGGTCATCGGTATTTCCTTTCACAGTTTACTCGGGTTCGTCTTCGCCTACTATTCAAAAGATTTCACGACCATGATGGTCAACATCATGATCTACATCCTGGTCATCTCTCTGCCCAGCATCCTTAATTTCTTCGATGTCGTCTTTCGTGGTGAGGTCTGGGAACATGTCTTGCTCATCAGTCCGACCCAGGCGGTCATCAAACTCGTCATGGCCGGCTTCGGTGAAGCCATCGCCCTCAAATATGTCATCAGCCTGGTCTGGCTGGTGGTTGGTGGGGTCCTGGGTTACCTCTTTTACATCAAGCCCAGATTCAAAGACTATGCCGTCCGGCAAAGCGGGGTGTGATGATGTTTACCCGTGTGTTCAAGCATGAAATCAAAAACATCTTGCGTGACAAGATGTACAGTTTCTTGGTCATCTATCCGCTCATCCTGGGCGGGATCGCCTATTTTCTCGTGCCTTATCTTCATGATATGGGCGGCATCCTCGTCGCCAACATCATGAGTCTCATTTTCATTTTGATGACAGGGTTCCTGTTTGGCGCCATCACCGGTTTCACGATGCTGGATGACCAGGATGACAAAGTCCTGTTCTCACTCAAAATCACACCAATCAGCGTCAGAAGCTACATCATTTCCAAACTGATTCTCGGTTATGTGTTCGGCCTGGTCGCGACCATCCTGCTGTTGCTTATCACCGGTCTGCTCAAAGACAGCAGTTTTCTGGATCTCGCCCTGATCTGCATGCTTTCGCCGATGCAGGCACCGGTCGTGGCCTTGCTCATCAACGCCTTTGCCGACAACAAGGTCGAAGGATTTGTCGTCATGAAACTCTCCGGCGTGCTGTTGCTTGTGCCGGTCGCCAGTCTCTTTCTGACCAATTGGACCGAACTGTTTCTAGGCGTCCTGCCGGGATTCTGGATCGCCAGAATGGTCTCGATGGCACTCATCCCGGGCGACTATCTCTTTGCCTCGCCCTGGATGTACTTTCTTTTGGGTGTCGTCTTCAACACCGTCACCGGTTTGCTTTTATTCAAGGTTTACACGCGTCGCGTGCAGATTTGAACAAGGAGGTTTCACATGCAGATTCTGGCCATTGTCTTGATTGTTTATGGTGCTTTCATCTTATTTGGGCTGTTGGCACAACTCCCCCTCTTTTACCGCAATCCCAAGTCAAAAGCGTTGATCAAGTTGATGGGGAAGACCGGCTACAATATCTTGTTGCTTGTCTTCGGTCTGGCCGCCTTGATCGGCGGCATCCTGTTGTTGCCCTAAAAAAGAAAGATTCGGAACATGGTCCGAATCTTTTTTTTAAGGATGTTGTTCAAAATCAAGCAGTTGTCGCTTCAAGGCCGTGCCGGCTTTGCCGCCATAGCCGGTCATTGAACCGTCTTTGCCAATCACCCGGTGACAGGGGATGACGAGGGCGACCGGATTGCGTTTGCAGGCCTGACCGACCGCCCGGGTGGTCTTGGGCCGACCAATCTTGTCGGCGATGGCCTGATACGTGGCGGTCTTGCCGTATGGAATGTCTAACAGGGCCTGCCAGACAGCTTGTTGAAACGGTGTCCCACCGATAAAAGAGACAGGCAGATCGAACACCTGGCGGGTTTTGTCAACATATTCTGAAAGCTGGACGAGCACCATGCTAACGGTGTCATCATCGTCGCTTGTTTCCATTGTTGACACAAAAGAGAGGCTGACCAGTCTGCCGTCTTGTGTCTCAAACCCGAGCGGGCCGAAGCGCGTCTCGAGAAACCCTTTTTTCGTGCTCATCGACATGGCTTGTCATGCAGGCGAGAAACCATCATCACGTCAGTATACGCCAAATGTCTTATCGGCCGGGACCGATCCTAAAGCCGCTTCTTGTCTTGTTGTGCAACATCTGGTCGATCATCACGGTCAACGCGAGCAGGAAGGCCTCATGCTCGTCCAAATAAATCGTGATTTCGTAGGAATCACCCCAGGAAAGATACTTCTTGCGGACATCGATGGCCGGAGTCGCCCCCATGCTCACCGAAAACTGATGGGCATAGAAGTCACCTTCCGCCACGAATTCACCGTAATCGCTCTCGATGTCGATCTTCGGACGAAAAAACGAGAAACGGCGGCGGATGGTCGCCACTTTCCGATCTTCCGCATCATAGAGGAAGAAACTGGGCATCACTTTGAACATGCGGCGCTTCAAGGTGAACAACCTGGCGTTGTCAGCGGTTCTGACCAGGTCGACCTTGGGTCTGAGCGCAAACATCTTGCCCTCGCAATGATAGATGGGCGTCTGCTTTTCATCATAAATCTTGTAGCGGTCCCGCAAGGCGAAGACCTTTTGTTTCAGATAAAAACTTTTCATTGTTAACCCTCCTGTGGGTGATGATGGATCAAATCAGGTTCATGTCTTTCGCAGTTGTCTCGATGACCGCGATGGCCTTGTCAAGATGGGCACGCGCATGCAGGGCCGAGACCATGCAGCGGATGCGGGCCTTGCCGGCAGGCACGGTCGGAAAGACGATGCCGGAGACAAAGACACCGTGTTCAAGCAAACGCTTGGAAAAGGCCATCGTCTTCGTTTCATCGCCGATGATGATTGGCGTGATCGGTGTCTGTGTGACGCCCAGATCAAAGCCAAGCGTCTTGAGCCTGCCCTGGAAATAACGGGCATTTTCCCACAACTTGTCGGTGTGGGCGGTCGTGGTGGAAAGCATCTCAAACGCCTCGATGATCGCGGCTGCGGCCGCAGGCATCATGGCGGTTGAAAACAGCAAGGGACGACCCCGGTGCAAGAGCCAGTCACGCATCGTCTTTGAACCGGCGACATAGCCGCCGACCACACCGATGGCTTTCGACAGCGTCCCGACGATGACATCGACCTGGCCATGCAGATGGAAATGGTCGACCGTCCCCCGGCCCGACTCACCGAGTACACCCGAGCCATGGGCGTCATCGACGTAGGTCAGCGCGTCATACTGTTTGGCCAGACGGACGATGTCAGGCAGATTGGCGATGTCGCCATCCATCGAGAAAACACCGTCCGTGATGATGAGCACGTGGTTGTATTGATCACGTTTGGTTTTCAAGATGCGTTCAAGATCAGCCATGTCGTTGTGTTGATAGACCGCCCTGGCGGCTTTCGACAGACGGACACCATCGATGATCGAGGCGTGGTTGAGCGCATCGCTGATGATCAGGTCATCCTTGTCGGTGATTGCCTGGATGACGCCGGCGTTACAGGCGAACCCCGATTGAAAGACAAGGGCCGCCTCTTCCCTTTTGAAACGGGCGATGACGTCATCGAGTCGTTCATGGATGTCCATGTTGCCGACGATGGTGCGGACCGCACCTGCGCCAACGCCATAGGTATCGATCGCCTTCTTGGCGGCCGCCACCAGGCGGGGATGGTTGGCGAAACCGAGATAGTTATTCGATGTGAGGTTGATCACCTCACGGCCATCAAGCTTGATGACGGCTTCACAAGGACCTTCATTCACAGGTAATGTCCGATAAACGCCTGCGCTTTTCAAGTCTTCGATGTGTTTGTCAAGAAATGACATAATCACCCTCCATGGTCAAGGAATGAGCACGACCTTGCCACTTTTACCGGATTTCATGACGGCGATGCCGTCTTCAAATTCGGACAGTGAAAAGACGTGCGTGACAAGTTGTTCCAAATCGATCTTGCCGCTTTCAATCAAACCTGCGACCTGGTCCCAGGTCTGATACATGACACGGCCGATCACGCCATAAATGCTGATGCCTTTGAAGACGATGTCATTCGATAAATCGACTTCGATGTTGTCGCTGGCGATGCCGAGCATCGACATCTTGCCACCGGCCTTGATGTATTTGAAAGCCGCCTCGATGGCGTGTTTGTTCCCCGAATATTCCGCGACCACGTCCACGCCCATGCCACCAGTCTCTTCCATCACACGGGCAATGACATCTTCTTCAAGCGGGTTGATGCAGACATGCGCACCAAGCGATTGCGCCAATTGCAGACGGTAAGGATTGATTTCAATGGCGATGATCTTGCGTGAGCCCACCGCCTTGGCGATGTTGACCCCCATCAAACCGATCGGGCCGCAACCCACGATCGCCACCGTCTTGCCGATGATGTCGAAATGCAACATCGTATGGACGGCGTTGCCGAAAGGCTCCTGGATGGACAAGAATTTGGGATCGATGCCGCTGTTGTTGACAATCAGGTTTTCAGCCGGCATCTTGGCGTACTCAGCGAAACATCCATCGGTGTCGACACCGATGATTTTCGTATCTGCGCAAATGTGGGACTGTCCCTGACGGCAAAACTCGCAACGGCCGCAGACGATATGGGTCTCAGCCGAGACGATGTCACCTTTCTGCAATGAGCGGACCTGGTCGCCAAGTTTAACGACTTCACCGCAAAACTCATGACCGACCGTCAAAGGCGGCTTGATCCGTCCCTGACTCCATTTGTCCCAGTCAAAAATATGGACATCGGTCCCACAGATCGAGGTCGCCTTGATCTTGATCAGGACCTCATGGGGCAGCAAATCATCTGGAATCGGTTTTTCAACCATCTTGAAACCAGGTTCGCGTGCTGCCTTGATGATTGCTTTCATGGTTGACATCAGTTGTGTTCCTCCTCTGTTTCGAGTGTGGTTTTTAGTTGTTTTTGACGACTGAAAAAGACAATCAGATAACCAAATGCATAAATGAAGATGATGCGTTGCAACATCCCCACCACATCAGGCAGAATCAACATCATCATCGATAAAATCGTGGTCAGAATCGCCACCATGAGCGCCACAACCTTGGCTTCCTTGTCAGGCAGGATGAAGGCCAGCGTGACCATGAAAAAGGTGAAGACAAAGCCGATTGCGGTCGCGAGCACGCCGTGCACCTGGTCTTCCCAGGCACGGTAGGCGATGTTGTCAATCGGTGCATGTCTGAAAAAGGCGATGGCAATCAAGAGCGTCCCGAAGACAAAGAGCAGAATGCTCGCCAAAGGTTGCTTTTTCAAATGCAGGGCCGTCTCCATGATGACCGCCAGACCAAGCAGGATGAAGGTCACATTCATGACCCAGGCATGAGGCGCGCCTTGCGCCCCGAGCTGGCTGGTGGTATGCTGGATGACCGAATAACTTGGCACGCTGAACAGAGGCATGATGAACATGACCAAAAGCAACAGCGCATATACGATACCGAGGACATGCAGTTGTGTCAGCGTCTTTTTCATGAACCTTCACCTTGATTGCCTGCTACATCCTCGAACTGCGCCTGAATGTGTTTCAGAACATCAGTCAATGCATCAGGCAGTTTCTCACCGATCGACTCATAGAAATGGTTGATCGACTTCAATTCGTCCTGCCATTCAGCCGGATCGACCGTCAACAAGGCGTCAAGATCAGCGTTTTTGATGTTGACACCGGACCGGTCGATTGCGTTTCTGGTCGGCAAATAGCCAATCGGTGTCTCCTTGGCTTCAGCCGTGCCGTCAAGCCGCTCAAAAATCCATTTGAGCACCCTGATGTTGTCACCAAAACCAGGCCAAAGAAATCGATTATGTTCATCTTTGCGAAACCAGTTGACGTAATAAATACGGGGTAGTTTCGAGGCTTCCGTCTTTTCAGCCATCTCAAGCCAATGCGCCAGATAGTCACCGACGTGATAACCGATGAAAGGCAGCATCGCAAAGGGATCGCGACGGACAATGCCAAGCATCGTCGAAATGGTGGCGGCCGTGACTTCCGACCCCATCATCGAGCCCATGAAGACGCCATGGGTCCAATCGACACTCTCATGGACCAGAGGAATGGTCGACGGTCTTCTGCCGCCGACCAGGATGGCTGAAATCGGCACACCTTCCGGATCATCCCATTCGGGTGCGATCACGGGACAGTTGGTGATTGCTGTCGTGAAGCGGGAATTGGGATGGGCCGCCGGTGTCTCCTTGTCGGGTGTCCAGTCCGCCCGTTTCCAGTCCATCAGATGGGCAGGGGGCTTTCCGTCAATGCCTTCCCACCAGACATCCATGTCGTCCGTGATGGCGACATTGGTGAAAATCGTGTCTTTTTCGACAGCACGCATGGCACTCGGATTGGAGGCATAAGACGTGCCCTTGGCGACACCGAAAAAGCCCTTTTCAGGATTGATGGCGCGCATCCTGCCTTCTTGGTCTAAAGAAATCCAGGCGATGTCATCGCCGATGGTTTCGACTTTCCAACCGGGCAATTTGGATACCAGCATGGCCAGGTTGGTCTTGCCGCAGGCACTAGGAAAAGCCGCGGCGAAAAACTTATGTCGTCCTTCCGGATTGGTGATTTTCAAAATCAACATGTGTTCAGCCATCCAGCCTTCATCTTTCGCCATCTTGGAAGCGATCCGCAAGGCCAGGCACTTCTTGCCCAAAAGGGCATTGCCGCCATAACCGGAACCATAAGACCAGATCAGGCGTTTTTCCGGAAAATGGCTGATGTATTTGCGTTCGATCGGCGCGGCGGGCCAAAGCGGATCAGGCTCGCCTGGTGCCAGCGGATGTCCGATTGAATGCAGGCATGGAATGAATGTCTTTTTTGCTGGTAATCTGTCAAGCGCCTGTTGGCCCATGCGGGTCATGATGCGCATGTTGACGACGACATAAAGACTGTCTGTCAACTGGATGCCGATCTTTGACAACGGGCTGTCGAACGGACCCATCATGAAAGGAATGACATACATCGTTCTGCCTTTCATCGATCCTTTAAATAGTTTCAACATGGTTTTTTTCATTTTGCGGGGCGGTTGCCAGTTGTTGGTCGGACCGGCATCGCTTTCCTTTTTGGAAGCGATGAACGTCCGGTCTTCAACCCGGGCGACATCCGAGGGATCGCTGAAAAAGGCATGACAACGGGGCCGTTTTTCCGGATGCAAGGCGATGGCTTTGCCGGTGGCTGTCAATTCGTTGAGAAACCGTTCGTTTTCAGCGTCGCTGCCATCACACCAGACCACCCGGTCCGGCTGGCACAAAGACGCCATCTTGTTAACCCAGATTGTCAACTTTTTCGCATGCATGTCGTCGCTCCGTCGGTCGTTGGTAACTGGTTGTGATGAAACCGGCAAGTCAGTCCTGACATGGACACAAAAAACAAGACAGCGGACCTGAATCCGTGCCAAAAACTGGGCGATGACGGGGTCACGCCGGATGTGGTTCGGCCCAAGATCAGTGATGCTGCCGGTCTAGTCAAAGACATGTCCTCAAGGACGATGCCGTATGAAAAGACGCATGTGCGCTTTTTAGCCTGGGTGTTGCATGTGATGACCATTGACTTACCTCTGCTTATAGTGTAACATAAAACGAAAAAAAAGGGGCAGCCCCTTTTCATTTTTTTTGCTTCATTTCAGCATGGATGATCTTGTAGATTTCCTCGGTCGCGAAATGCAGTTTGGTGACCACCTGACGATGGTTGACAGGATAGAGATAATAGGTGTCGTCAAGCGTGGACAAGTCGAGACAGTCGCCCTTGCCGAAATAATCATATTCGATATGCAGGCCATACATTGACAACGGTGGTTTTTCAAGCAGGAAAGGCTTGCCTTCAAGCGTGCCTTCCAACCTGAAACCGTTGATGTCATGCGTCAGTCTCATGATGCCGAGCGGGATGTAACCGTCGCTGTTGGGTAATGATTCGACCCTGACATCATCTTCAAAACGGTAGGTGCCGTCTTCGATATCTTTCCTGACCATGGCCCGTTCGTACTCATACCAGTCGGGGATATGGGCAAACTCGGTCTCGCCGGTCACGGCGGACAGGGTGGCGTCGGTCTGTTTGAGCCAGGTCTTGCCGCACGCGGCACAAGACAAGCGGTTGTCTTTGGCGGTCATCTGATGCTCAACACCGCAGGCAGGACAACGATAAAGGACGTTTTCGAGGCCTTCGGCCCGTTTTTTAAAACGCAGTTTGAAGCCTTGTTGTTTCAACCAGGCATACTCATCATAGACAAAAGCGTCATCAATCCGTTTTTTGATTTCATCCAGACCAAGCGTGGTGATCTCTTCCTTGGTGATGATCTGGGTCATGTCCGCCCTGAGTGGCACGCGGCGCGGTTTGAGATTCCAGACCGGCTGGGTCAGATGGTTGCCATGCATGTTGAGCATGACGACCGGTCTGCCCATCGTCTTGACGAGCTTGCTTAAGGATTCAGGCAGGATGGCGGTCGTGCCGATCAGCGAATAACGGGCTTCCGGATAGATGGCGACGATGTTTTTCAAGGTTTCAAGTGCATAGCGGATGTGTCTGACCAACTTGATGTCGTTGGTGAATTTGCGTTTGCAGATGCTGCCGACATTGCGAAGCAGCTTTTCACGGCCGATATAGCCGTCGATGGCCACGATGTAATTGGCCCGTCTTGGGAAAATGGCGGCCGTGGTCACCTTGAAATCGATGAACGCATGGTGGGTGCAAAGCAAAACATAGGGCGGTTTGAGCCCTTTCATGTTGACCTTGTTGACACGCAATTGCCGCAACCAGACGGCAGGCAGGCTCAGCAACCAAGCCAACGGAGTCAGATAAAAACGTTCCTTGCGTGGTTTCAAATCCATGTCAAAACGCTTGACTTCAATCACGACTTTGATCCTTTCAAGTGATGGATAGACATATTATAGCATACTAGCCTTATCGTCCATCCATCGGAAAAGTCGTTGCTTTGTAATGATTTTTTAACATAAACATGTTATAATTTTTTTGCAGTGTTTTTTTGGAGGCTTTTATGAAATTTGTCAGAATGCACTATAAGCTGTTCATCGTCCTTCTTGCGTTTTGGTTTTTGCTCACTCTCAACATCACGCTTGAAAACATCATCATCGGTGTGATCTTGTCCCTGATGGTGACGCTGGCCACGCACAACGTGCTCTACGATGAAAACGGCTTTCTTTATCGTGGCATCAATTTTTTTCGTCTTATCAAATATTTAGGCGTCTTGTTCATTGAAATCTTCAAGGCGTCGTTTCGTTACATTTTCAACCTGCTCTCCCACCGTTACGAGCCCGTCATTTTCAAGGTCGAACTCGATCTGGTCGATCCCATGCAGGTCGGCATCATCGCCAACTCGATCACCTTGACGCCGGGTACCATCACCGTCGATATCGTGGGCTCGACCATTTTTGTCATGACGTTGGCCAAACCGGGCACCGATCATGCCCTTTTGGCCAAACCAATCAAGGCGCGTTTTGAACACATGCTTAAATCCAAGGAGGACAAGTCGTGAGCACCCTTGAATTTTTTCTTTATGCAACCTTGCTGGTGCTGGTCTTTGCCATCATCGCGTCCTTCATCCGTCTTGTCAAAGGACCGACTTTGTGGGATCGCATCCTCATGCTCAATCTCATTTCGGCAAAGGTGATTGTCATCATCACCATTTTTGCCATCTTGCTGGAAAAGCAGATGTTGCTTGACATTGCCATCTCTTACGGCATCATCGGCTTTCTGACGATGACACTGTTCTCCAAATTCATCATGACGGGGGGACGCGAAAAATGAACGTGCTTGCCTATATCATCTTGGTCGTCGCCTGGTTTTTTCTCATTTTTGGCATGATTTCCATTTTTACATTGAAAAACCTTTACACCCGCATTCTGACGTCTGCGACCATTGATACGGTGGCCACTTTCTTCCTGCTGATCGCCTTGATGCTGATTTCCGGCGTCTTCGGGTTTATCATCCGGTTGTTGCTGATGATCATCTTCTTGCTCATCACCAACCCCATCAGCTCCCATGTCAACATCCGCTCGGCTTATCTGACCGGCATCCCGGTTGACCATCAGGGAGGTGAATATCGATGACCGACCTGCTTGCGACCACGTTGCAAATCTTGCTCATCATCATCTCGATCGCCATCGTCTTGCATGAACGCAACTTCACAATCATCATCCTGATTGCCAGTTTCGGCTTGATTGCCGCGACGCTTTACATGCTCAACAACGCCCCTGACGTGGCCATCGCCGAGGTGGCGATCGGCAGTGCCATCATTCCCCTGATCTATGTCATCTCGATTTCACGCCAGCGTGAGTTCATCGTCCTTGACAAGAGTTTGCACGGGTTCATCGATCCCGATGCCGAACTTGAAGGCGATGTTTATGACATTTTGAATGAATTCGTCAAGACCTATGACTTGCGTCTCAACGTCTGCTGCGACATCGAAGGCGACGAACGTGACTTGACGAACCAGTTGAATGTCGATCTAATCATCACGTTCAATCCTAAAACCAACACTTACATGTTAAAAGGCAAGGCCAGCAGTGTGTTGATGACCAAGCTTGACGAGCTTTGTGCAACCAATCCGCGCATCGAAGTCGTCACCTTCAAGGATGGTGATCCCCTTGATTAAGCGCTTGTTGTTGATCCCGCTGCTCGCCCTGATGCTTTATCTGTTCATCGGGGCGATGGAAGATCTGACCTTGATTTATGACAACGCCGGCAAGGTCTTCTTCCGTGACAATGCCTATTTCGACACCGGCAGCAAAAATTTTGTCTCCGCCATCTATCTTGATTATCGCTTGTTTGACAGCATTTTCGAGGCCGGCATCCTGTTGATTGCGGTCTCGGGTGTCATGTTTGTCTCGCAACATACCATCCAGGAGAAAAACGCCAACTTCATGCTTGATAAATACAAGACACCGGATCTCTTTGTCACCTTCAGCCGTTTGCTTTATCCGATCATGCTGGCCTTTGGCCTGTATGTCATCATCGCCGGCCAGATCGGTGGCGGGTTCCAAGGTGGTGCGATTGTCGCCACCGCCATCCTGATCCTCTATTATATCGACATCCACAAGACCATCGGTGTCAGGACTGTCCTGGTCATCGTCAAGGTCTTGTTCATGTTGTTGATCATCGTCTCGTTTATCAGCCTTTTCACGCGTGATGCCGTATTCACGAACTTCATCACTTCGGAAGACCTGCGTCTCAAGGCTGTCTACCTGAAACTCATGAACGTCATCATCGGTGCCATCATCGCATATGGCCTGGTCGGCGTCTTTACCGCTTTCTTGAAGGAGGGACGCTGATGAATCCGATCCTGACCTTCATCGTCATCCTGATTGGCATCTACGGTCTGGCCACAAGCAAGAACATCATCAAATCGGTCTTTTGCGTGACCATGATCGAAGCGGGCATCATCCTGTTGTTTTTGAACCTGGGCAATCTCGAAGGTGGCGACATCCCGATTTTGACCCAACTCGGTCTTGTCGACATGGTCGACCCATTACCTCAAGCCCTGATGATCACCACCATTGTCATCGGTTCGACCATCACCTCGCTGGCCTTGATGCTTTGTATCAAGATTTTTCACCATTATGGCAGCATCGAGTGGAAAACCGTGCTGAAGAGGGAGGACTGACCCATGGCATACATTCCGGTCCTTTTTGTCTTCATCCCGATCATGGCGGGCCTGATCCTTTATATTTTCAAACATCCGAAAGTGTCTTTGATCGTCTTTTTGGCACAACTTTCGATGGTGGTCCTGTTTGTCCTCTATGTACGCCATCTGACCCTTCATCCGCAAGACGCCCTCTTGGTCTTCGGTGGCTGGGATGCGAAATTCGCGATCAGTTTTTATCACGATGTCACCTCGCTGTCCTTTGTCGGTCTGGCAATTTTCATGTGGTTGTTCATCCTCATGTATACGTTCAAGACCAACCGCAAGGAAAGCAAATATCTCTTTTTCCTGATGTTTCTGCAAGGGGTGTTCATGGGACTCCTGCAGACCAATGACTTGTTCAACCTGTTCGTCTTTCTTGAACTGACCGCGGTCCTCGTCACCATTCTGATCGTCTATCGGAAAACCGGGACCAGTTTCCGGGCTGGCATATATTACTTGCTCCTAAATACGGTCGGCGCCATGTTCTTCTTGATCGGTGTCATCTTGATTTATTATTCATACGGCACCATCAACATCCAGATGATCCGGGCTGATATCGCCTTGTTGAGCGACACCCGTGTCATCAAGCTGGCCTTCGTCTTCATGATTGCCGGCATCAGCGTCAAGGCCGCGATCTTTCCCGTCTTTACCTGGCTGCCAAGAGCGCATGGTGTGGCCCAATCAAGTATTTCAGCGCTCTTGTCGGGCTTGATCGTCAAAGGCGCACTCTACATGTTCATCCGCATCAACAACCATATGTTCGCGGATGCCGCATACAACATGCAGGAGGTTTTCTTCTGGCTCGGACTCGTGACCGCCTTGATCGGGGTTTTCTTCGCCATCTCGCAAAAGGACCTCAAGCAAATCCTCGCCTATCACACCATCTCGCAGGTCGGTATCGTGATGATGGGTCTGGCTTCTACGCATGGCTTGTCCATCTTCGGTGGCTTTCTGCACGTCTTCAACCATGCCTTGTTCAAGGGCCTGCTCTTCTTGGCGGCCGGTGTCATCATCAAGACTTACGGCAGCAAGAAAGTCAGTGACGTCAGGGGTGTCTTCAAAACCATGCCCTGGACGGCCTTGTTGTTGATTGTCGGCATGCTCTCAATCGCCGGCGCCCCGCTTTTCAACGGTTTTGTCAGCAAGACCGCTGTCAAATACGCCTTCCAGGATGACATGCTCAAAATGGTGTTGTTCGCGATTGTGAACCTAGGCACCATCACCTCGTTCATCAAGTTCTCGCAAATCCTGTTCGGTCCTAAAAAAGCGCTCACGATCAAGGGCGATGTCCTCCAACATCTGGGCATGACATTGATGGCACTGAGTTGTCTGGCCATCGGCCTGTTCCATGTGCCGCTTGGCACCTGGCTCTATCCTTCGATCGATTTGGGCGGACAGACACTTACATACATCAGATGGTATGATCCGATGAACATCCTGGAGTTCCTGATTTACGCCGGGATAGGCTACCTTTTCTACACAACCGTGATCAACAAGGATTATTGGCCGACCCGCAAGCTCAGGGATATGGTCATCACTTTCGAGAATGCCAATTATCTCTTCATCGTCTACATCCTGGTGCTGGCCTTCTTCGTCATGATTTAAAAAAAAAGCCGGACGGCTTTTTTTATGTCTTGCTTAATAATCTGGAAAGCGGCAGGCGTGCGATGAAGAGATTGAATCCGAGTAGCACAACCATGGCCACACCGGTGGTCCAGATGATGGCGGGATAGGCGTGATCAAAAAAGGTCAGGTGTTTCATCAGGATGCCGAAGTAGGCCCAAAGGGGCACCAATAGATAGGCATTGCTTTTGAAACGCAAGCCGGTCAACACCGTGATGATAAGGCCGGTGATGATGACAAATACCGTCCAGAACACTTCTGACAAGCCAAAGGGCACGATGCCCTGCTGAACCAAAAGGGTGGTCACGTTGGCGATGGTCGCGACCGTGATCCAGCCGAAATAGACCATGAAGATCAGTTTCATGCGTATGTCACCGGGTGTGATGAGATAAGCGATGGCGATCAGGCTGCCGAGCAACAACAACATCAACAGCAGTGACAGGAAGATCTGGTCATAGTGCCAAGCAAAAATCCACAAGCCGTTGACCACGGACGACGCGATGAACAAGAAACCGATTTTCTCCTGATGGGCATGTCTGGCATCCAGCCACTGCATGACGACATAAGCGCCAAGCAGGATGTAGATCAGGCCCCAGATCGAAAAAGTCAGGCCGAAGGGGGCGAACAGGTCGAGATAGTTGTCGGAAATCTGGCCGGTCGTGATGCCGTTGATGGGCAGGATGGTGGCCAGGCTGTTGACAACAAGCATGAAAAGATAAGCAGCGGTGATGCCGATTTTGGTTTTCAGTGTCATGAGACAATCAGTCCTCTCTTATGTTACGCCTTGGCAGGCGTGTTGAGTCTGGGGATGACGACATTGATGAGCCTGAGCACCAGATAGGTCAAAAGCAACAGATGATAAACAAGGCCATGACGGGCCGCCAGGATGTAGACATTACCCGGTTGCAGGCTGATGATGAAGGCCAGGTGCAGGTAGATCATGAAATAAGTGATATAGCTCAGTTTGTGCAACAACTTCCAACTGGCCGGACGCATGCGCTTGCGGATGAACATGAACGAGGTCAACACCAGCGGGATGAAGAGCACAAACGCGACCAGGCCGGTGCTGTTGTAGCCTCTAAGCGCCAAATCAAGTCTTGACTGGGCATGCGGTAAAAGCAGGATGAAAGCGAGGATGGCCATGTCACCACGTACGCGGTCAAGCGGTTTGCGTAAAACCGTTTTTTTCTTAAGGACCCCGGCAAACATGACCAGTAAAAACAATGACAGGCTGAGATGACCGCTGACAATCAAACGGTCATACACGACACTTTGCGCACTAAAAAGCGTTTCCAAGACCGGCACGAGCAGCACGAGCAGCAAGGCCCCGATCTCATAACGATAGGCGTGCTTGTGGATGTGGGGTGAGAAAAAATAAAAGAGGGCGTAAATGAAGGGTAAAAGCAACACACCGAGATTACGCAGGATAAAATCGTTCATTCACCCTCCTCCTCGTCATGATCATCAACGAGGACGCCAATCAAAGGCACATTGTCTAGTGTTGAAAGCCCATGAGGCGATACATTGAGAATGATTTCAGTCAGATCCTGGCCGGCCTGGTAACCGTTGTGGTTGCCGTTTGGCCAACGGGGTGACCCGGTCACGTCATAAATATTGCCTTGGACGGCAATATAGGCAGGACGTCCTTCACGGCCGTCGTAATAAGCCAGTTCATCCAAGGTCAGACGAAGCAGTTCGTTCTCATCTACTGGCAAACCGTTCTCATCTCCTGGCAGTTTCTTCTCATCTCCCGGCAGATTGTTCTCAGTGGCCGCACACGCACTGATCATCAACACCAGCGCCAGCCCAATCCATATTAGAACGTTTTTCATATGTGAATACCTCCAATATCATGATAACATCAACCAAAACCATCTTCAAGCCATTGCCGCAACAACACAACGGTTTCTTGTTGTTGGATCGTGCGATCAATGATTGCCTCACCATCACCCCTTTGGGGTCCGTAATGACCGAATCCGGCATGGTTGCCGCCTTCGATGACGGCATAGACGGTCTCAACCGGCAAAAGGTCTTGTGTCTCGAAAAAGTTGTCCATGTCAAGGATGTCATCCGCACTGGCCCGGATCGAGATGACGGGCAGACCCGATGCACGTAAATCACTGGATGAGGACGGGTATGATGCCAAAAGGAAGAGTCCGTCCGCCTGGTCGGGCTGACGGGCCAGCCAAATGGCGGCGCTGGCCCCGCCCAGTGAATGTCCACCGATCACCCAGGGCAGTCCGGAAGGATGGTTTGCCATGATGGCTTCAATCGCATTGGTGTTCAAAATGGCCAGATCAAGCGGCATGACGACAAGAAAGACGCGCATGCCTGCCAATGCCATCCGCGCAGCCAGTCCGGCATAAGCTTCCGGTTTGACAAGCCCGCCTGGATAAAAGACGACGTTGACATCGGCATCATCGGCTTCAAACAGATAATAACCACGATGCTTGCTTGCCTGCTCAAGCCATGTCAAGGCATCGTCATGAGGTTGATACGTGCGGCTTCTGAGCACCACGACTCCGGAAACGCCAACGACCATAAAAAACACAAGCACGCTGACAATGATGATTTTCAATCGACGCATGGCGACCTCCCCGGGCAATCCTGATTCATGTCCGGCCGGCACAGATGCTCAGGCAGAGACATGCCTGATGGTTCAGATCCGTTCTGATATGAACACATCGGATGCGATTTGGACCACGCCGGCTTGTGTTTCCGTCGTCACACGACGACGGATGTTTTCATCCGGTGAACAGGCGGTCATGACAACGCCCATGACGACCAAGACAACAATCAATAACAGTTTTTTCATGTGACTGGCTCCTTTTTCTATTTGTCATCATTATAACGAATATCAAAAGAGCAGTGCAAAACTTTTGCCCCTGAACATCAGGCTTCACTTCATTTCACACAGTGTCTTCAGACGCTGGATGATGGCCGAAATCAAAAAAGCGCATCACCAAGAGGGTGATCCGCTTTCTTTCCAGTCAAGCATAATTATGCGCGATCGAACTGGCGGCAGCCGCCGCGATGGCACCGACAATGTCATCCAAAAAGGTGTTGCATCGTCCTTCTTCCTTGCCTTGGTCATCCAAAACCTTGATGATGCCGGGCTTCAACTTGTCGACATACCCGAAATTGGTAAAGCCAATCGAGCCATAGACATTGACAATCGCCAATGCCAGCACCTCATCGATGCCATAAAGACCATAGTCATGTAAAAGCATGGTCGAAAGCGGCTCGGACATCAGTCCTTTTTCAGCCATGATGTCAAGTTCAAGTCCGGTCAGGATGGCGTTTTGCACTTCCCGCTTCATCACAACCTTGTGGACATGCTCCACACACAGGTCAAAAGTCAATGTCGGCACATACTTGATTTGCAGGTCATAAGTGATTTTGGCGATGTCCTCAAGTTCAACGCCCCGTTCGTTCAGTCGTTTGACGACCACCTCGTATTTAGTCAGATCGTTCATCCGGTTTTGAATCAGTTCTTTGGTATTCATATTGCCTCCTTTGTCTGATGACGATGTCTCATCATCTTATCACAAGTCGTCTTCTAAAAAGACTCAGATGCGGATCAAAATCAGTTCATCACCGGCTTCAAGCACGATGCTTTCGTTTTGATGGAGATTGCCTTCCAGGATGTGAATGGCTTCATGGCGGAGATAACCAAGGATGATGCGTTCCTTGCCGAACGCTTCATAGATGGACCCCACCAGCTGTTTCTTGCTTTCAAAACGCAACGGAAAGGCCGCCTCCAGGCAGACATCAGCCCTTCGGATTGTGATTGACTGTTTGTCGATGCCCTTTTCATCCGGGGCGATGGTCAACAGGTCCTCATAAAAAGGGGCGGTCTCCTTGAATAGGGCGAGCTTGCTCAAAAGCAAAGAAATGATCTTGTTGGAAATGATGGTGTTGCGGATGTTGAAGTCTTTGACAATCGGATCATTTTTCGGATTCAACAGTTCGACAATGATGTTGACATCAGGCTTTTCAAGATGGCCTTCCAGGTAAATGATGTTGTTGATGACATTGGCATCAAGGGCATCATCTTTCTGGGTTTCATCACTTAACAACAAGATGGATGCCTTGTTGTCTTGTTGTACGAGTTCGCGGGTGAAGGATGTGAGGTCGTTTTCATCGACCCATTTCGCCTTGAAGCGGCCCTGATGGATGGCTTCATAATTGTCAAACGCTTCACGAATAAACTGCAACTTATTGTTTTCACCGATGATGTGGATATCCATCTCCATCGCCTCATGAATCGGTTTGGCGACCAGTTTGAGCGGTTTGTGTGCATGTGGTGATGTGCGGTTCTTGGTCTCGTTCGTGAGCGACATGACAAACAGATGATCGCCATGCCTGGCGACCGGAACAGCATAGGCATGTTCGTTTAGACAGGCATCAAATGTCTTGTTTTCAAGCAGGTAGATTTCCGAACCATCGAAGGAAAACAGTGAGAGATAGACATCTTCCATGCGGGGCTCGATCAACGTCTGGGCAATGATCTGACCCAGGCGCTTGTCAAAACAAATCGGCAGGATGTCATGGTTGTGCAACGTCTCGACAACACGACCGAGCGTGATGATTTTCGCTTTGCTTTCAAAGTGTTTGATTTCGACCACGATGGGTGGGTCATAGGCAAAATCGACCGCGCCCAGGCCAAGAATGACCTTGATGACCGCCAGGTCGCTTTTAGACATGTCCTTGAGCACCACGTCATGCTGGTCAGGGTTCATGACCAGGATGGTCTGGGCTTTTTCGATAGAGATATCGTCCAAGTCGCTGCGTAACATCGGGTCACCATGTTTGACCAAGACGTTCATCTTCGATAGCAGGTTTGTTTTTGACTGACTCTTGCGGACTGCGTTCAATATCTGCTTTTCAGCATAGTCCTTGTCGATGTCGGCCAAAATCATGACGGTGATGTCCTTGGATTGCACAAAATAAAGGTCGGCGACGAGTTCCGGCACCTTGTTGTTCCAATTGAGGATGACGACATGCTGATCAAGATGAATCTTGCCGGAACCGCTTTTCTTCTTTTGGAAATAGTCCTTGATGGCATTGGTGGTCAGGGCGATGATTGTCCCTGAGAACAAAATCAGACCGGTGATCAGGACGAGCACCGCCAAAAACAGTGTGTTGGGATTGGTGATGTCTAAAATCGCATTCGGCGTCAGCATCCATTTCATGCTACCGTTGGCGAAGGCATCGAGGAAACTCGCAAAACTGTCATCAATCAGCCAGGCGATGACAGCCGCCACCGTCAAGATGAGCAAGTTGATGAACACCATCGTCAAGATGACAAACAAGAGTGGTTTCTTATAGGTTTTGATGCTGATGGCACTTTTGGCGCGCGCCAGTCTGGCTTTGATTTTTTTCATGGATCCACCTGCCTTCAACCCTTATTATAAATGAGATATGTGTCAATCTTTCAATAAATCGGCAAGATCCTCCGATTTGGTGTCAAGGTTTGCTGTCATGACGGTCAATCCAGGTCGAAAACAACATCAACGTGTGACCGACCAGGCTTGGGCTGACCTTGTCCAAGGTGTCTTCAGGCGTATGGTAGACGGCATTGCGGGCCGCATTCGTCCATGGCATGCCGATCGCCGTCGTCGCCTTGACCCCTTTTTTGGCCAGTTCGGCGGCATCCGTGCCCCCTGTCAGGAACGACAACGGCTGGGTCTTTGATGGCAGCCCGAGCGACTTGGCGATGTCAGCAAGCTCCTGGGCGAGGGTGTCTGACAGCTTGACCGTGTTGTTGATATCGCTCGTCAGGAAAAACAAATCCTTTTCATCATACAGGCAGTCGGCATTCAACAAATAAGTCGGGTAACGTTCGAAATCACGGGCATGTGCCTTGGCATATGCCCTGGCACCACGCAAGCCTTCTTCCTCGGCGTCAAAACTCATGAAGATCAGGCGTGTCGATTGCAAGCCGTGGCCCGCTTCTTTCCGTTGTTGATAGTACCGTCCCAACTGCCAGGCAATCACACTGGCGACCAGGTTGTCCCCGGCACCGGAAGTGCCCTTCCTGGAAGCGAAAAACCACATTTGTCCGACCAGCAGGAAACCGGCTGACGCGACGATGCGCATGATCAACGGTCCTGGTGCCGGTACAGTCACGACATGAAGGACGACAGACATGACCAGCAAGACCACGACCCACGCGATCGAACCGGTCGTCCGCAAGTTGTACAAACCGGGTTGGTGGATGTAGAAATTGAAAATGCGGGCGCTGTCATGATGACCACTGACAATGACCTGGGTTTCAACCGGTTGTTCCGGTTCGATGATGCCATACACATTACGGGCTTTCCGTTTCGGATAAAAGCGGTCGAGCATGGGCATGTAAAAAACAAACTGGATCAGCAGCACCAAGAGACTCGTCAAGGCCAGAATCGCTGCATATAAAGGCAAATCCAACCAAAGCAGGACCAGGCTCGCGGCATAATTGAAGACAAGCAGGCGGATCCAACCCAGAAAGGCACCGCGGAAGACATGAAAATCCTCTTTATGGGCCGTATCGGCAAACGTCAAGGCATCCTGATACAAATCATCAGCGCAATCAAGACTGGGCTTGGTACCGGCCAGCCGCGCGCCATGCTTGTCGATCAAAGCCTGTGTCTGGTTGAACACCGCTTCTTGTAAACGATTGCTTTCGGTTTGGTTCATGGGGGTCACCTCGGGATTGATTGATTTCATTATATACGACATGCCTTTCAAAAAACAAGTGCTCCGTGGGAGCACTCGTCATAATCATTCCAACGGTTTCAACACGGCTGTGAAATGCCTGAGCACCTCGGGCTCATAGACAAAGGTGTATCCTTTCAAGGTGTGACGCCGTTGATACACGGCAATCAGACAATCCGCGACAAAATCCAAATGGGTGTATGTATACGTCCGACGTGGGATCGTCAGACGGATCAATTCGAGATGGCTTTTCAACTGCGCACGGGTGTCAGGATCGCGACCCAGCATCATTGAACCGATCTCAACAGCCCTAATGCCACCTTCGATGTAGAGTTCGTTGACCACCGCCTGGGCGGGAAATTGATGATAAGGGATGTGCGGACACATCTTGCCGCCATCCACGAAGACCGCGTGTCCGCCGGTCGGATGCTGGATGGGGACACCTGCGGCCCGCAGGCGGTCACCAAGATACCTGACCTCGTCGATGCGATGGGCGAGATAATGCTTGTCGAGCGCTTCCTGAAGACCGATAGCCATGGCTTCCAAGTCGCGTCCGGCCAGGCCGCCATAGGTCGGGAATCCTTCCATCGGCACCATGTAGGTACGACAAGCCTTGAACAGTTGTTCATCGTCCTTGATGGCGATCAAGCCACCAATGTTGACCAGACCGTCTTTTTTCGCACTCATCAAAAAGATGTCAGCACAATCAAACATCTGACGGGCGATCTGTCTGATGGTCATGGTCTTGCAGGTCTCTTCCCGGACACTGATGAAATAGGCGTTTTCCGCATAACGGGCGCCATCGATGATCGTCTTGATGCCATAATGGTCCGCCATCTTTTTGACGGCGCACATGTTCGCGAGACTGACCGGCTGTCCGCCGGCCGAGTTGTTGGTCACGGTCATGATGATGCCGGCGATGTTTTCAGGTTGTTTATCCTTGATCAAGTTTTCGAGTTTGACCAGATCGAAATTACCTTTGAACGGACAGTATTTTTCCGTATCAAAACAATCGTCATCGACGACATCAAGCGCCCTGGCACCCGCCAGTTCGACATGGGCGCGTGTGGTGTCAAAATGCATGTTGCTGATGAAAAACATGCCTGGTCTTTGGACCAGTTGCGGGATGACAATCTGTTCCGCACCACGCCCTTGGTGGGCTGGCAGCACATAAGCATATCCGGTGATGTCCTTGACGACCTTCTCCAGGTGATAGTAACTTCTCGAACCGGCATAGGACTCATCACCTTGCATCATCGCCGACCACTGGAAATGACTCATGGCGCCTGTGCCGGAATCTGTCAACAAGTCAATGAAAACATCTTCACTACGCAAAGCAAACGGGTTGTAACCCGCTTCTTTCAGTTTTTGGATGCGTGCCTTTCGTGAAATCTTTCGCAACGGTTCGACCATTTTGATCTTAAAGGGTGGCACCACGTATGCTTTGGACATAAGGACTCCTTCATGTCGGAAATGAAAACGCATACATATTATAGCATTGACAAGGCTGTTTTTGAACCCTGTGCGGCAATTTTTTATAAAATTATGCTAATTGACATCTTCAAACACCGATGATGCGCCCTCACATCCTTGTGACGATGCCATGCCGGAAAGCTCAATCATGTGTCTTTCTTGCCGAGAATGAAAAAATGATGTTCAAACCTCTTGACATCCAGCGAAAGTCCGTTATAATAGTAAGTGGAATTGGCACACTATATATCCGAGTGCCAGGAAGGAGGAGAAGACATGTTAAAACCTTTGGAAGATCATGTTGTCCTGAGCCTTGAAAAGGAGGAACGGACCACAGAAAGCGGCATCATCCTGACATCCGAGGAGAAAGACAAGCCCGCCATCGGCCATGTATTGTCAATCGGACCCAAGGTGGAATCCCTGAGTGAGGGTGACCGCGTTATTTATCAAAGTTATTCAGGTTCCAAAGTCAAGCTGGATGGCAATGAATACCTCATCATCCAAGCCAAGCACATTTTAGCGAAAATCGCCAAATAAGGAGAGAAAACCATGAGCAAGGAAATCCGTTATGGCAAAGATGCCAAAACCGCGTTGCTAAAGGGTGTCGACCTATTGGCCGATGCCGTTAAAATCACCCTTGGACCCAAGGGACGCAACGTTGTTCTAGACAAAGGCTATGGCTCACCGCTGATCACCAACGACGGTGTCACCATCGCCAAGGAAATCGAATTAAGTGAACCGTTTGAAAGCATGGGTGCCAAACTCGTCTACGAGGTTGCCTCGAACACCAATGATGTCGCTGGCGACGGGACGACAACCGCCACCCTGCTTGCCCAATCCATCATCCACAAAGGGTTCAAGGCCGTTGATGGCGGCGCCAACCCCGTCCTCGTCCGGGAAGGCATCGAACGGGCCGGCAAGGAAGTCGCCAAGCACCTGACCGCCAAATCACGTGTCGTCAAGACTTCCGCCGACATCGAAAATGTCGCGACCATTTCTTCATCCAGCCGTGAAATCGGCCAGATCATCGCTCAAGCGATGGACAAGGTCTCGAAGAACGGTGTCATCAGCGTCGATGAATCGAAAGGCTTCGACACCGAACTTGAAGTGGTCGAAGGCATGCAATACGACAAGGGCTACATTTCACCTTATCTTGTCTCCGACCGCGAGACCATGACGATTGAAATGGAAAACCCCTATGTTTTCGTCACCGACCAGAAAATCTCGACCATCCAAGATGTCCTGCCCGTGCTCGAGCAGGTCGTCAAGGCCAACAAGCCGCTTTTGATCATCGCCGATGACATTGAAAACGAAGTGACCGGCACCCTGATCGTCAACAAGCTCAGAGGCACGTTCAATGTCGTCGCCACGAAGGCACCCGGTTTCGGCGACAACCAAAAAGAAATGCTCAACGACATCGCCATCCTGACCGGTGCGACCTTCATCGCCAAAGATTTACAGATGAAACTGTCCGAAACAAAGATCGAACAGCTCGGCACCGTCACCAAGGCCGTTGTCAAAAAAGACAACACCACCTTGATCGGTGGTCAAGGCGACAAGGAAGCACTGACCACACGCATGAAGGAAATCGAAGCCCAGATCGAACGTTCGACTTCCGATTATGACAAGAAGCGTTTCCAGGAACGCCTTGCCAAGCTGTCCGGCGGGGTTGCCATCATCAAAGTCGGGGCGGCGACCGAAACCGAACTCAAAGAAAAGAAACTGCGCATCGAGGATGCGCTCAACGCGACCAGGGCCGCTGTTTCCGAAGGCATCATCGCCGGCGGCGGTGCCGTGCTGGTTGAAATCCAACAAGCCCTCAAGCAGACACTCAAGGATGACCATATCGATATCCAGCGTGGCATCCAAGCCGTGTTGGACAGTCTGACCACACCACTCGTGCAAATCGCCGAAAATGCCGGTTATGATGGACAGGACATTCTTGAAATGCAAAAGAAACAAGACAAAGACTTCGGGTTTGACGCCAAGGAAGGCCAATGGGTCAACATGATCAAGGCCGGCATCATCGATCCGACCAAGGTGACCCGTATCGCCGTCTTGAACGCCACTTCCATTTCTGCCCTGATGATCACCAGCGAAGCCGCCGTGGTCGAAATCAAGGAAAAGGAAGCACCTGCACCGGCCATGCCGGGCATGTACTAAGATGACATGAGTATGAAAAAAGTGTGAGCAATCACACTTTTTTTTATCGTGTGTCCGGCATGGTTTTCAATCTGAACCAGGCACTGATCAACATGATGACAAAGGCCGCGGCAAGCGCACTCCATTTGAACATGGTCATCCACGGGACCAGCCAGTCAATCACCCAGGTCCTCGCCGGATAACGGCTCATGACCAGGACGGCACCTGCGTTTTCCAAAAGATCAAACAGGAATCCGGCTAACGGCACGAGTACCAGCAGACGTTTCTTCCGATCTTGTTCCCACGGCTTGAGCAGCCAGGCGGTCGTCGGCACCAAAAACATCACATAGGCCAGGGGCCAGGCAAGGTCGAAGGTGTAACGGGCGTGGATGTAATAGGCGCGTCCTTCCACGCCATAGGCTTCCGCCATGGCATACAGATCACTTGCCGTGTAGAAAAATGACGTGTCAGGGGTGGGTTCACCTTTCAGGATTTTCGATGAGCGGACCGCTTCTGCCGGCAACACCCAGATCATGAAGACGGTGAAAAGCAACAATCCGAAGCCGACAATCAGACGGTTGGTCAGTTTGAAACACAAACGAGTGAAACGATCCAACATGAGGTCACCTCTTCTCAAAGCCAATAGGCGATCAGCATCAAGATGCCGATATGAAGCGGATAATAGACATAAAAGAACCAGCGGTTGCTTTTCCCTCTTCTGCCATTGTAGGCGAACAACATCAAAAGCGCGATGATCGCCAGCAATTGCAGCTGCATGAAACCATAATAAGGGATGGCGGGCATGACGAGCGGCCCATAGACGTACAATAATGTCAGGGTAACACCCGCCAACAGTTGCCATTGGACACGACGCAAGATGCCAAAAGCGATGATCAGCAACACGCCGTACATGCCGTAAGGCGTGCCCAGCCAACCGGCCAAGACCACGATAAGCAAGGCAAAGGGACGGAGCCAGACGCGTTTCTCATGAAGCAAGACAAGGGCGCTGAGCCCGAAAAACAGCGGCAGGATGAAATTGACTGACGAACCGGTGCCTGTGAAAGGCAACACGCTGTAATTGATGTGCGTATAAAGATAATAACCAACCAGGAAAACTTCAATCAACAAGGTGTACAGCATCAGACGCAGCCAATAGGCAAAACGGTTACGGGTATGGTGAAAACCTTCGGCGATCATGAACGCAAAAAGGGGAAAGGCAATCCGGCCGATCCCGCGCAGCAGCCAGTGAAGAAGGGTGGTCGAATGGATCAGGTAGACCGCAATATGGTCTATGGTCATGGTGATGACGCCGATCCATTTCAATTGGCTTGCATTCATGCTTGCCTCCTTGGTGTTTATCATTATTTTATCATTTTTTCTCACAAACAACGTTTTAGAATAAAATGAAATATGTTACAATGATTTATATTCACCACGTGAAATCCAAACACCCATCCATGGCATGATGTCATTGCCTTTGACATGATATCTGCCATTGACATAAAAACAAATCATTTCCAATAAAAGGAGATTACACATGTCATTCGATCAATTATCAACGACAGCCCTGTTCATCGGCATTGCCATGGCACTTGCCGTGATTGCCATGCTATACGCCTGGGTGCTGAACCGCAAGCTTCTCAAAATCGCGGTCACCCATGAACGCATCGATGAAATCGGCAATTACATCTACGAGGGTGCCATGGCGTTCATGAGACGCCAATACCGGATCATCTTCTACTTTGCCATCGTGGTTGCCACGGTGCTGGCGCTCACTGAACTCATTCCCACCTTGCGTGGATCCGAGGGTGTCGGTTGGCGGTCAGCCATTGCGTTCCTCTTTGGCGCTTTATTCTCCGGTCTGGCTGGCTGGGCCGGCATGATCACTGCCATCAAAGCCAATTCAAGAACGGCGCAAGCCGCCAACGAAGCTGGCATGCCGGCCGCACTCAGGGTCGCTTTCAGCGGTGGTTCGGTCATGGGACTCAGCGTGGTCGGTCTCAGTCTTTTCGGACTGGCCGGATTGTTTTTTACTTTCTATTTCCTGTTTGGTGGCAACAGTGGTGATCCCACCACACAATACATCGCCATGGTCAACGCCGTCCACACGGTGGCCGGTTATGGTCTTGGTGCATCATTGATCGCTTTGTTCAGCCGTGTCGGCGGCGGTATTTTCACTAAGGCCGCCGATGTCGGGGCCGACCTGGTCGGTAAAGTCGAAGCCGGTATTCCCGAAGACGACGCCCGTAATCCCGCGGTCATCGCTGATAATGTCGGCGACAACGTCGGCGACGTCGCCGGACTCGGCAGCGATCTGACCGAATCTTATATCGGGTCGATCATCTCCGCGCTGACGCTTGGTATTTATGCGTTCGTACACATCAATCCGGCTGATATCCTGACTGGTGGTGTACTCATCACCAATGAAGATTTTGCCGGTATCATGCGTTCGGTGCTGTTCCCGCTCATGGTGGCGGGTGCCGGCGTGCTGGCAGCAATCTTGGCCGTCGCCTTCATCAGGTTGCGCGACTGGCTCCGGCCGCAACGTGCCCTGGCCATTTCGACTTATGTCGCCGTCGCTTTCACGATGCTGGCGACGCTGATCTTCAGTCTGTTGATGTTTGAAGGTCTGCGTGCCTGGGGTGTCTTCGGTGCGGTCGGCATCGGTCTTTTGGTCGGCTTGGCCATCGGCTTCATCGCTGAGTATTATACGTCTAATGATTACAAGCACGTCCGTGATATCGCCGAACAGTCCACAACCGGTCACGCGACCAACATCATCGCCGGTTTCGGTGTCGGCATGCAATCGACCTTTTTATCCGTGGTCGCCCTTGTCTCCGGCATCGTCATCTCTTATTTGTTGACCGGTGACATGTACGGCATCGCGCTGGCCGCAGTCGGCATGCTATCGACCGCCGGCATCACCATTTCGGTCGATGCCTACGGACCGATTGCCGACAATGCCGGCGGTATCGCACAGATGAGCCATCTTGATGAAGACGTCCGCAAGGTCACCGACAAGCTCGACTCCGTGGGCAACACCACGGCCGCCATCGGCAAGGGCTTCGCCATCGGTTCGGCCGCCTTGACCAGCATCGGCCTCTTCTTCGCCTTTGAAAAAGCGGCTGGTCTCTCCGCAGTCGACATCCTTGAACCTGGTGTCATCGTCGGTGTCTTTTTGGGCGGCATGCTGCCCTTCCTCTTCTCCTCGCTGGTCATCAAGTCCGTTGGCCGGGCGGCCAGCAAGATGATTGAAGAAGTCCGCAGACAATTTCAGGCCGATCCCGGCATCATGGCGGGCACATCACTGCCCGACTACGCCGCCTGCGTCGATATTTCGACCAAGGCCGCGCTCAAGGAAATGATCCTGCCGGCCATGCTCGCGGTCTTCACACCCATCATTGCCGGTCTCACGCTTGGCGCGCAGGGTCTGGCCGGTCTCTTGGTCGGCGCCCTGGTCTCATCAATCATGCTGGCGGTCTTCATGGCCAATGCCGGCGGTGCCTGGGACAACGCCAAGAAATACATCGAGGAAGGTCATCTCGGTGGCAAGGGTTCCGATGCACACAAGGCTGCCGTGACCGGTGACACGGTCGGTGATCCTTTCAAGGATACGGCCGGTCCCTCGCTCGACATCCTGATCAAGCTGATGTCCATCGTCTCCTTGATCATCGTGCCGGTCGTGATCAGCATCGAACCACTATTACACTTTTTGTTCAAATAGACATGTGCCATTGAAAATGCCCACCGACCTGGTGGGCATTTCTTTTGACAGATGGGATGAAGCGTCTAGCGACGTTGGTAAACCCTCACTTCAAACGGCTTGAGCACATCGACCGGATCATCCGGTCCATGCTCGACATTTGTCAAAACTCTTTTCAACGGGACATCCTTCAATGCTTTCGGCATGGTGAAACGGGTCGGTTTGGAACGATGGTTGCCGACCACGAGCACAAGATCGGTGGCCAGACTCCGGGTATAGACATAAAGATGGCGGTGTTCGGCTTCATACAAGGTGTAGTCGCCTTCGATGAACACCTGGTTGTTTTGCCTGAGGGCGATCAGCTGCCGGTAATAATGAAGCACCGACAAGGGATCCTTGTCCTGTTTCTC
>RECG01000004.1 GCA_007692425.1 Acholeplasmataceae bacterium
AAAGACCCTTGCCGCACCCCCGCCTGGCGGGCGTGCTTTTTCATTCTATCATTATCAAACAACCTTGTCAATACATTTGGTCAATAAAGCCGATACATGGTGTTTTAAAGCTGTTTGATCAGGGTCGCATTTAATAGCGACCTTTATCATTCTATACCATCTGATGATGATTGTCAATAGTTTTAGTGCATAAAAAAAGAAACCTCCTTAAAACTAGTTTTAAGGGTTTCTCTTCAAAGGGTCCTGGTTAACGGATTTTGGATGTGATGGGCTTCGGTATGCCACTCATTGTAGAAGACTAACAGTCCGAAAAGGGAAATCATCCGCATCAGCCTGATCATCATCGACAGCCAGAGTCCGGTTTGATACAGAGGGTCGGATAAACTGATCAAGGCATCGGTATTTTGAAGGACGGCATGAAGGAAGACCAACCCGGCAGCGATGAATGCCTTGATGGTCAGAATGCCCGCATCCAGTTTGAAAAACGAACATAGAAAGAGAATGAAAGCAACGGTCTGCATCATCAGCAGGACGCCATAAAGCAAGGCTGAAGGTGACGAGAGGCCGGTTTCAACCAAGATGATCAAGGCAATGCCAAGAGCGAGATAGAGTGCTGCCGAAAGTCTGAAGCGCCATTGGCGGGAAAAAATGGTGATGAGCAGAAAGGCAAGCAATAAAAGGTATTGGCTGCCGATCAAGGCGACACCCATGACCTGGATCAGATAAGGGATACCGAAAACAAGGTCTGCCAACATGTTGCCCAAAATGAACACCATGGTGTGGACCAAAAGGACGAACGTGGCCAGACGTGCCATGCGGATGGCTGGCAGCATCAGTGCATCACCTCCTTGACGCAAATTGATCATCCAGACAAGCCCATGCGGGCATCAAGATGATGAAAAAAGGGACATCAGCCTCCGAACAAGCGGAGGATGTCATTGTAAGTGACGAAGACAAACAAGGCCAGCAAAAGGAAGAACATGAGGTTGTTGATGGTGTTTTCGAGTTTGCGGTTCAATGGTTTCCGGGTGACAGCCTCAACTCCGAGGAAGACGAGTCTACCGCCGTCAAGCGCCGGAATCGGCAGTAAATTCAATAAACCGATGTTGATGCTTAAGAAAGCGGTGAATCCCAACAGGGAAAGCAGACCTTGGCTTCTGGTGGTGCTGACCAGGGAATAGATGCCGACCGGTCCTGAAAGGTCGCCAAGACCGAGTTGTTCATTGCGGTCAAAAAGCAGGCCGATGGTGTTCAAGACCTGGCTGGTGTTCTGGTAGAAGGTGCGGAAAGGATACCCCAGGGTATAAAGCAGGTCAAAACCACTTTGCGGGACGATGCCCAGGGTGAAGTTGATGGGTTGATAGCCCAGTTTGGTGATTGCACGTTCGCTGATGAGGGAATAAGTGGCTTCACCGGGCTGTCCGTTACGCAGATAGGTGACCGTGATGTCACCTTTGTCATAGGTGCGGAAAAAGGCGATGATGTCATCCCAGTCACTGATGGCATAGATTTGGTTGTTGATGGTGATGCTTGCGATGACATCACCGGTCATCAAGCCGTCACGTCCACCGGCCCGGCCGATGGCGCGACCGATGATGGGTTCGTCGGTATGGATGGTCAACGTGGTCGATCCTTCTTCTTCGACAACCCGGGTGTTGCCGATGCCGGCAATCAGGATGTCAACCACGAGATCGACATCGTGATAAATAATCGTGTCCGGCGCGTCAGCCTTGGCAATGCCGATTTGGACAGAGGCCTGGTCGAGCATGGCCATGGTTCTTGACAAATCATGCCAGGAATCAATGGTTTCGCCATTGATCATGCGAATCGCGTCACCTGGCTCAAGCGCGATGCCTGAAGCCGGGAAGGCGGGAACGGCATCCGCGATCACACTGCTTTCCAAGTCTGGTTTGGCGACGAAGAAACCGATAATGGCGAACAAGGCGATGGCGAGCACGAAATTCATGAAGGGACCGGCGAAAATGACCAGGAATCGTTGCCATAATGATTTGCTCTCAAAGCTTTTCTCAGCAGGCGTAATCCAAAGCTGTTGCCTGTCGTTGATGTCATAACGGGCATCACGCAAGACCTGGTACTGTGTGGCCACGCCTTCTTGTTCAAGCGTGATGAACAAGGCGGCCCCCTCTTTGCCGTAAAGATCATAATCGACAACCGTGCCGATGACATCAGGCTTGCGGTGACGGTTCAAAATGATGCTGGTGACCTTGTCTTGGATATTCAAGGTCAAGCCGATGGTCTGACCTTTCTTGATCAAGGCATCGGAAATGCTTTCGCCGGCCATCGAGACAAAGCCGCCGATGGGGATGCCACGGATTGAATAAACCGTTTCGCCTTTTCTTTTTTGATAGACGATGGGACCCATGCCGATGGAAAATTCATGACACAGGATGCCGGCTTTCTTGGCCATGTAGAAATGGCCGAATTCATGGACGAGAATGATGATCCCCAAGACGAGGATGAAGACGAGCAGATTGGTTAAAAACAACATGTGGTGTTACCTCTTTTCATACTTTCTGCGGATGTCAGCCTGGACAAGACGGTCGGTGTCGATGATCTGGTCCAAGGTGGGATCCGCGATTTGGTCATGATGATTGACCGTCTCGAAGACGATGGTTTCAATGTCTGGAAAGCTGATGCTTCCTTCCAAGAAGAGTTTGACAGCGGCTTCGTTCGCCCCGTTCATGACGGTCGGAAGGATGCCGTCTTGACGGCCGACCTGATAGGCCAGTGCCAATAATGGATACCGTTTCAGGTCGAGCGGTTCGAAAGACAAATTGACAAGGTCAAAGGTGCGCTCCTGGTGATGACGGCGCGGATGGTGCAGCGCATAAGCGATCGGAATGCGCATGTCAGGCTGGCTCAGGCTTGCCTTGACGGTGCCATCCTTGAACACGGTCATGCCGTGTACGATGCTTTCACGATGCAGGACGGTGTCAATCTGGTCATAATCAAGTCCGAAGAGGTGATGTGCCTCGATGATTTCCAAGCCCTTGTTCATCATGGTGGCGCTGTCAACCGTGATTTTGGCACCCATCGACCAATTGGGATGGTTCAAGGCGTCCTGGATTGTCACAGTCTTGAGTTGTTCACGTGTCATGTCCCTGAACGCACCACCGCTGGCGGTGATGATGATCTTGGCGACATCCGTGATCGTCTCGCCGGCAAGCGTCTGCCAGATGGCACTGTGTTCGGAATCGATGGGCAGCAACCTGACGCCATGTTGGTTTGCAAGACGGGTGACCAGGCTGCCCGCCATGACCAATGTCTCCTTGTTGGCCAAGGCGATGTCTTTGCCGGTTTCAATGGCGGCCACGGTTGGCCGCAGTCCCGCTGATCCAGACAAGGCGTTGACCAATATCCCTTTTTCGGGATGACGGGCGATGGTGACCAGACCTTGGCCGCCATGTACGAAACGGATACCCGGATAACGGCGGACATATTCATCAAGCTGATGTTCATGCCTTAGACAGGCGATAATGGGCTTGATGGCGGTCAGGATCTCATGATTGGCCTGATCATCGCTGCCAAGTGATAAACCGACCATCTTGAAGGCGGCCGGTTGTTGCGAGATGATCTCAATGGTTTGACGGCCGATCGAACCGGCCGCGCCAAGCAAGTAGACCGATGTCATATGATCACAGCCGGATAAAGGTTATAGATCAGGATGAAGACCGCGGTCAGGAACATGGCGACAAACAAGACAGAGTCAAAACGGTCCAAAAGACCGCCATGTCCCGGCAGCATATGTCCGAAATCCTTGATGTCATAGGTGCGTTTCAATTTGGAAGCGACCAGGTCACCGACCTGGGCTGCGATGCTGGCAAAAAAGGTGACGGGCACAATGACAAAGCCCTGGACCCATAAAGGCGTGTTCTCGCCCAGGCTTGAAAAGTTGTCCAGCAATGTCTGTTGTCCGCCTGAGTTCCACATGTCACCCAGCATCGTTCCCGGTGTGAAAAAGGTGCCATAGAACAAAGCAAAGGTCGAGGCGATCAGCGTCGCGCAGAGGGTACCGGCGATGGCCCCTTCCCATGACTTCTTGGGGCTGATGTCCGGCACCATCTTGTGCCGGCCGAATTTCCGACCGAAGAGATAGGCGAAAATATCGGTGCTTGAACTGATCATGAAGAGATAGACGATGAAACGGACACCGAGGAAGCGGAGGATGACGATGGCGGCCGCCCCGAGTCCGACATAGTTGATGACGGTCAGTGCCTTGCCGACGTCTTCGCCGTTGAAATTCTTGGCAAAGACGAGCAGGCTGAACAAGAGGATGGTGATGAGCGGAATCGTGATTGAAAGCACGTCCTTGGCCTGCAAGGGATTTTGTTCTTGTCCTAAAAGACCAAGTGCGCCGCCGACGCTGAAGAAAGTCGCCAATGTCAAGATGACAATGCCGATGGTGATCGGCTTGGAAAAAGGTTTGGTCCTTTCATACATGCGGATCATCTCGAGGGCGGCGATGACGACAAAGACCGTCATGACGACCTGAAAAAGTTCAAGAAAAATCTCGAGCGAGAAGATCGGGATGAAAATGAAGGCAAGTATGAGTCCGGTGATGACACGTTTTTTCATCATAGACCTCCGAAGCGGCGGTGCCGCCTTTGATAATTTTTAATGGCTTTGGCGAGATGGCGTTTCCGAAAGGCGGGCCAATGGACCCTGGTGAAATAAAACTCGGCATAAGCCGCCTGCCAAAGCAAGAAATTGGAAATGCGTTGCTCACCGCTGGTGCGGATCAACAGATCAACCGGTTCCTTGAGCATCAACGCGTCTTGCAAGGTCTCTTCGGTGATGGGTGTGTCAGCTTGATGGACGGCTTTGATGAGTTCGTCATAAGCGCCGTAATCGGCGGCGATGACAAGCTCGAACCCTTCTTGGTCCCGTGAGGTGTTCTCGATGGTCTCGATCACGTTGAGCATGTCGGTTGAAAAACGGTCGCGACGTCCGATGAAGCGGACCTTGTAATCCAGTTCATCCAGACGGTCCTTATGCTCGTGAAACAGTTCGACCGGTTTTGTCATCAAGTAATCAATTTCTTCTTTCGGTCGTTTCCAGTTTTCCGTGGAAAAGGCATAGACTGTCAATATCTTGATGCCGAGATCACGTGCGGCCTTGGCGACTTGAAATAAATTGCGTCCCCCTTGGTAATGACCAAAGGAACGCGTTTGTCTGCGTCTTTTCGCCCAACGGCCGTTGCCGTCAAGAATGATGGCCACGTGTTTGGGAATTCCGGGTTTTGCCATTTCTATCACCTTTTCAATTATACCCTATTTGAAATGGAATTCAAATAGATAAGACCAGTTTATCACACTTAGGAAAAAAAGGCCGAAGCCTTTTTTGAGGTCGTCTTGATGACCGGTCAGATGGTTAACAACTCATCGGACTTGTGCTTGATTTCCTCATCAACGCGCTTGACAAAGGTGTTGGTCAGTTCTTGAACATCATCGAGATATCCTTTTTCATCATCTGCGCTCAAACTGATCTTTTTCAAGTTGTCATTGCCGTCGCGGCGGATGTTCCGGATGGCCACCTTGGCTTGTTCGCCGGCCCGTTCCACATCTTTGATGAGTTCGCGACGACGTTCTTCGGTCGGCTGGGGCAAAATCAAACGGATGCCGATGCCGTCGTTTTGGGGATTCAAGCCCAAATCAGAGGCATAAATGGCTTGTTCGATTTGTTTGAGCATTGATTTGTCATAGGGTTTGATGAAGAGCTGATTGCCTTCGACCACACTGATGGAGGCGATTTGTTTCAAAGGCGTCTCCACGCTGTAATACTCGATGGCGATACGGTCAAGCAGACTCGGATTGGCACGACCGGTGCGAATGGTGTTGAAGTCGCGTTTGAGCGCTTCGATGGATTTCTCCATCCGTTCTTCAACTTCCAATAGAATCATATCGGCTTGTTCGTTCATGTCCATTCATCCTCCCATCGGACCAGGGTGCCGATCGGTTCTTTCAGCACCGCCTTTTTGATATTGCCGAGCTGGCTCATGTTGAAGACCAGGATATCAATCTTGTTTTCATGGCAGATGGATGCCGCGGTCTGGTCCATGACACCCAGCTTCTTGGTCATGACTTCTTTTTGTGAAACTTCCTTGTACATGGCCGCATCCTGATGCTTGCGGGGGTCTTTGTCAAAGACGCCTTCGATGCCGTTTTTGGCCATCAGGATGATGTCGGCATTGAGATCTGCCGCACGTAACGCCGCAGCGGTATCGGTTGAGAAAAAGGGTGAACCTGTCCCGCCGGTGAAGACGACGACGCGGCCTTTCTCCATGTGACGGATGGCCCTGCGTCTAATATAGGGCTCGGCGACAGAACTGATGGGTAGCGAACTCATCACACGGGTATGGACATCAATGCTTTCGAGGGCGTCCTGCAAGGCAAGACCGTTCATGATCGTGCCGACCATGCCCATGTAATCAGCCTGGGCCCGGTCCATGCCGAATTCTTCAGCGGTTTTACCGCGCCATAGATTACCGGCACCGATGACGATGCCGATCTGGACACCCATGTCGTAGACTTCCTTGATGGCGGTGGCGATGTTTTTCACGGTTGCCGGATGAATGCCGAAGATGCCACTTCCTTTCAACGCTTCGCCACTGAGTTTCAAAATCACTCTTTGATACATCTTGCCACACCCTTTCGAAGGTTTTATTTGCCTACCTGGGCCGCAGCCACTTCGGCTGCGAAACATTCTTCGCGTTTTTCAATGCCTTCGCCAACTTCCAGACGGATATAGCGGATGACGGCGTTGTTGTTGTTTTTCAGGTGTTGGGATACCTTGATGTCGGGGTCTTTGACAAAGGCTTGGTCGACCAGACAAATCTCTTGGAGGTATTTGTTCAAGCGGCCAATGACCATTTTTTCAACGATGTTGGCGGGTTTGCCTTCAGCTAGTGACTGCTGGGTCAAAATATGTGTTTCATGATCAAGGGTTGCTTGATCAACGGCTGAACGGTTGAGATACTGGGGGTTGTTGGCGGCGATATGCATGGCCATGTCTTTGGCCAGTTCGGCATTTTCGCTTTCAAGCAGGACGAGGACGGCGATGCGTCCGCCCATATGTTTGTAGGCACCGAACCCTTGCGTGTCGGTCTTGATGATACGGCTGACGCGTCTTAATGAAATTTTCTCACCGATGGTCGCGGTGGCATCTGCCAGCAGCGTTTCCATGGTTTTGCCTTCATGTTCATAAGCAAGCGCTGCGTCGGTGTTGTCTACACCGCTTTTAATCAGGATGTTGCCGACGCTGTCAATCAGGTTGATGAATTGCTTGTTTTTGGCCACGAAGTCAGTTTCCGAGTTCAATTCGAAAATGACGGCCTCGTTACCGGAAACAGCCACGCTGCATAATCCTTCGGCAGCTATGCGGTCGGCTTTTTTGGCGGCTTTGGCGATGCCTTTTTCACGTAGGTAGTCGATGGCGGCATCCATGTCACCATTGGTGTGTTGCAGGGCGGCCTTGCAATCCATCATGCCGGCGCCGGTTTTGTCACGTAGTGCTTTGACCTGTTGTGCAGTAATCATGTTTGTTGAATCCTCCTGGTATGTTCAATTTCTATTATAATATGATTTGATTGGTTTTTACATCAAAGAAAGGGGATTTTCATCCCCCTTCAGGTCGTCTTATTTCAAAGTGTCAATGAGTTCTGCCTTTTTAAGGGAGGAATAACCTGTCAGGCCGCGTTCTTTGGCAAGTGCGCGTAAATCAGCGACCGTCATGTCATTCAATTGCGTTTCCGTTAACTTGTCAGGGGCTTTCGTCTTGGCAGCCTTGGGTGCTTTTTCAACAGGCTTTTCTTCTTTCGCTGGTTCAGCGGAAGCCTTTTTTTCGACTGGCGTTTCAGCGACCGGCTTGCTCTTCTTGACCGGTTTCGGTTTTTCAACCACCGCTGCTTCCTTCTCAGGAGCCGGTGCTGGTGCATCAGGTTGTGTGTCTTCAGCAGGGGCTTTGGCGGCCGGCTTGCTCTTCTTGACAGGTTGTGGTTTTTCGACCACTGGTGTTTCCTTCTCAGGAGCCGGTGCTGGTGCCTCAGGTTGTGCATCTTCGACAGGTGCTGTTTCGGTTTCCTTCGCGACATCTTTGACTGGTTTGGTCTTGGTGGTCGCTCCGGGACCCGAAGGCGCTTGTGTCTTTTCCCTGGCCCGATACGGTGCGCGTTCGCGATCGCGTCTTGGCGGACCGGATGTGATGGGTTCGTCTTCGAACTTCTCAACGTCTCCGCCTTGTGCCTCGACCACGGCATTGGCCATGACCCAGGTGATCAGCTTGACGGCGCGGATGGCGTCATCATTGGCGGGAATGATGTGATCGACATCGTCCGGATCACAGTTCGTATCGACGATGCCAAACACAGGAATGCCCAGTTTGCGTGCTTCGAGAATGGCGTTTCTTTCCTTGCGGGGATCGACGACATAGATGGCTTCTGGCACTTTCTTCATCTCTTTGATGCCACCGAGAAACTTTTCAAGACGGTCACGCTCATGCTTGAGCTGAAGGACTTCTTTCTTGGGAAGTTTTTCGAAGATGCCATCGGTTTCCATCTTGTATAAGTCGTGTAAACGCTTGATGCGACGACGGATGGTCTTGAAGTTGGTCAGCGTACCGCCCAGCCAACGCTGGTCGACATAGAACTGACCACAACGCACCGCTTCATCCCGGATGGATTCCTGGGCTTGTTTCTTGGTGCCGACAAAGAGGACCTTGCCACCTTCTTGGACGATGTTGAACAGCGACTGGTAGGCTTTCTCGATTTCTTCAGCGGTCTTCTTGAGATCAATGATGTAGATCCCGTTTCTGGACGTGAAGATGTAGGGTGCCATCTTGGGGTTCCAGCGACGTGTCGCGTGACCGAAATGGACACCTGATTCCAGTAATTGCTTCATTGAAACGACTGCCATAAAATAATACCTCCATTTGTTTTTTACCTCTGCACGACTCTGAAGCTGTCCACCCGTGTCGGGCACGAGGACGCCTAACATCGTGCATGTGTATTTTCATAGCCTTATTCAATATAACATAATTGAAGAGGGAATGCAAGCAGCTTCATCCAAAAAATGGCAGGATCAGATTGGTCGTCGCAATCCTGGCACAGGCGGCCACCACCCAGAGGATGAAACCCGCCAGCGCGCCGTTGCCACAGGCCCTGGCCGTGACGGGATGGCGTTGAAACCAGATGATGAAAAGCAAGATGCCGAGCGGTGGGATGATGAGCCCGGCCACAAGCCAGGGCCACCCACCCGGATCATCGGGATCCTGGGTTCTGAAAAACTCTTGCCGGCTATGGATATGATAGCCGCATTGATAACAAACGGTCTGGCCGTAATCCATGTCGGCACCGCAGCGTTCACATTCGGGCACTTCTCTCAACTCCTTGTGTGAAAGGGCTTGGCAGGGCCTTTTCAAGCGCCACTGCTACCAAAGCCTCCCAATCTTGTGATGTCATCGGTTTCATCATCGCTTGTCTTTTCATAGCGCATGAAAACCCCTTGGGCGATTCGTTCGCCCTTCGTCAACGTGACCGCTTCTTTCGTCAGGTTGTAAAGCGGGACCATGATGTGTCCCTCGTTGTCGGGATTGCCATGATAGTCGGCGTCGACGATGCCGACACCATTACTCATGATCAGTCCCTTTTTGATGCCTATCGAAGAACGGGGAAAGACAAAGAGTGCTTCGGAAGGTGGCATGACGACCTTGAGTCCGGTCGGCACGAGACGGATCTCGCCGGCCGGGATCGTGAGGTCTTCCGCACAGGCCAGGTCGTACCCGGCACTCGCACGGGTCGCCCTTTTAGGGAGTTTGATGCCTTGGTTCAGATAGAAACTGACGATTTCAAATTGGCGCATAAGTTGTTCTCCTTGAGTGTTCTCAGGACATGGTTTTCCCTGATCAGGACGGTTTTGAGTCCCTTGGTCTGATGCAGGTCGTCCTTGATGACGCTTTCGTTTTGACGCAAGGCGTCATCGATGGTGACCCAGCGGGGTTCGAGACCATGTAATTGTTCACGGACTTCGAGTTGCTGGTCACCGAAAGCGTGGACCTTGCATAAGTAATAAATGGATGTCTGCAGATAGACTGTGTCCGACCCCTTGATGCCATGGCGTAATTCACGGGTAATGCCACAAGGCTTTAAGATCTCCAAGGCCAACACGCCCAGTTCTTCCTTGAGTTCACGTCTAAGCGCGTCTTCCTCATCTTCGCCGTCTTTGAGACCGCCACCAGGAAA
>RECG01000013.1 GCA_007692425.1 Acholeplasmataceae bacterium
AATAAAAAAAGGCTTGACACAATTGTATCAACCCTATGCTTTCAATATGGTGCGGACGATGAGACTTGAACTCACACGGCATTATCTCTGCCACATGCCCCTCAAACATGCGTGTCTACCATTCCACCACGTCCGCATCTAAAAAGGTGCGGACACCTTTTTTAGCGTGTTTGTTGTTGTTTATTCAACTGCAAAAATATAGGTGTAGATTTCTTGCTTGCCTTCAATCAGCTCGACTTCCATATCGGGGTTCAGCTTCTTGGCGTGGGCTACGATCTGGTCAAGCTCGTCTTCATCATAATCAGAACCATAGAAGATGGTCATGATTTCCTTGTCCATGTCCACCATGTCGTCAAGAAGGGCCTGGACGGTTTCAAGACGGGTCGGTGTCGAGACCTTGATTTCACCACGGGTGATGCCGATGTAATCACCTTTCTTGATGTTGACACCATTGATTTCGGTATCGCGGATGGCATAGGTGACTTCACCGCTGCGCATGTTGTCGATGATTTCGTTCATGGCTTCGACATTGTCGTCGATTTCCTGGGTCGGATCAAAAGCCAGCAGCGAGGCATAGCCGGTGGCGATGCTCTTGGTCTTAAGTACATGAATCGAACGGTCTGGACATAATTCCAAAGTTTGTTCGGCTGACAAAATGATGTTCTTGTTGTTGGGCAGGATGATGACATGATCTGAATTCAGGTCTTCAACTGCCTTGACAAACGCCTCGGTAGAGGGATTCATGGTCTGTCCACCATCGATAATCAAGTCAACACCGAGTTCCTTGAACGCCTCATGGATGCCTTCACCGGAAGCCACGGCGATGATGGTGTATTTCGATTTCTTTTTCTCGACAACGGGTTGTGTTTGTGTTTGCGGAACATGCTGTGGTGCCGAGTCGCTCATGATGGTGCTATGCTGGACGCGCATGTTTTCGATCTTGACAGTCTGCAAATCACCATACTTTTGGGCGAGTGTCAGCGCAACTCCGGGTTGATTGGTGTGGACGTGGACCTTGACAAGGTCGTCGTCCGCGACCAAGACGAGCGAGTCGCCCATTTGCTCGAGCGGATCTTTCATATAATTTTCTTTGAATTTTTCCGGTTTGTGCAGTTTGATGATGAATTCGGTGCAGTAACCAAATTTGATGTCAAAATCACCAAGGTTTTGCGCACCATGATACACATCTTGCGTGGTGGGGGCGGCCAACTCGGATTCATTGAGAATATTGCCCTCCAAAGCCATGATCATGCCTTCGATGATCTTGATGAAACCTGCACCGCCGCTATCGACAACGCCGGCCTCCTTCAAGACAGGTAGCAAATCGGGTGTTTTGATCAGGGTTTCCTTGGCTTGCTCGAGATAGACCTTGAGCACGTCTTCCACACTCGATAGATTGGGTTGTTCACGCAACACTTTCTCAGCAGATTCACGGACGACGGTCAAAATCGTACCTTCGACCGGATCCATGACAGCGCGATACGCCATCTGATAACCGCCGACAAGCGCTTGGATGAACTCTTCAATGGTGGCGGCGCCATCGTTGATCTTGGCGATTTCGCTGTAGACGCCACGGAAAAACTGGGAAAGAATGACACCTGAGTTCCCTCTCGCTCCCATGAGTAATCCGCGTGATAGAATTTTTGATATATCAATGATCGATTGTGAATCGACATTATTGACTTCTTTGATACCCGCCATCATCGTCATTTGCATGTTCGTGCCGGTGTCGCCGTCGGGGACTGGAAAGACATTTAAGTGATCAATTTCCTTGTGGTTGTTTTTAAGGTTTACTGCGCCATTGGTAACCATTTTCTTGAACAAGTTTCCACTGATTGTCCTGTTCGCCATAAAAGCTCCTCCTCGTATTCATTTGTCGCTTATGTGAATGGGATTGATATCGTCATTGGGGTCAAGCACTGTAGTAGTATAGCATTGATGAAATCAAAATGCAACTATTTTCATACCATATGATTTCATCATAATTATACCATAAAACCAAAAAATCAATGCATTAGGACACGAACAGGGCTTGTGATCTGACATTCGTGCCTATTTTTTCAGACTTTTGGTGTTTATTGTTGCTTTTTGCGTCCATTTATGTTAGATTTAGTAGTGCAGTAAGGAGTGAGAACAATGGCAGAATGCTACGTAACCGGTAAAAAGACCCTTTCGGGCAACCGTCGCAGTCATGCGATGAACGCGACCCGCCACAAGTGGAAGAGCAACCTTCAGACCATCCGGATCAAGATGGAAGACGGTACCATCAAAAAGGTGAAAGTCTCCGCCCGGGCGCTCAAAAAGAATAATTTGGAACGCGTTTGAAAATAGAAAGGACACGATGCCTTTTTATTTTTTCAATCAATCAATTAATTAAAAAAAACCTGAGTTGAAGTCTCTTGATGAGGCCAAGGTCAGGTTTTTTTTGCGGTCTCGACATGAAATGTTAATCGATCTCTAATCTGCTCCGACATAAATTGTATGGATTTTCGCCCAAACACAAATCGGCGATGTTGACAACCCTTTCAAAACACAAACCAGTAATGGCTTTGGTCAGGCAACTCTCTTTCAGCGGTTCTTCTTTCATCAAGTCAGTGCTGAGATATTTTTTGTTATCATCGGGGAAGACGGTGACAACAACACTTTCAGGCGGAAGCAGGTTTTGTGCCTTGACAGCACCAATGAAGTTCGCACCTGAGGATATGCCGACACCAAGACCGAGCGTCCTGGCAATGGCTTGTGACATCAGAATGGCATCGCTGTCATCGACATCGATGATGTCATCCAAAGTCTTCAAACAGACCAAATCAGGGATGAATTCATCTGATATGCCTTCGATGCGGTGTTTTCCCACCTTGCATCCGGTCGATAACGTGGGCGAATTGGCTGGTTCTATGGGATACGCTTTGATGTGGGGGAACTGCTCACGCAATCGTGCGCCGACACCCATGATGGTACCACCGGTTCCGACACCTGCGACAAACGCATCAGGACTCACGTCAAGATAAGCAAGCTGGTCGATGATTTCCACGGCAGTGGTATGATAATGTGCTTCACAATTATGAATGTTTGAAAACTGCGAGGGCAAAAAGGCATGTTCATGAGAAGCCGCATAAGCTTCTGCACGTTGAATGGCACCTTTGAAACCACCTTGTTCCTTGCTGACCAAGGTCACTTCCGCACCAAAAGACTTGATGAGATTCACCCGTTCAACACTCAGCCAATCCGGCATGAAAATGTTGACGCGATGGCCAAGTGAACGACCGATTGCGGCAAAAGCGATGCCGGTATTGCCACTGGTCGCTTCGACGATGGTCGATTCAGGTTTTAGGAGACCTTGTTGATGTGCTTCATGAATGATGTACAAAGCCATCCTGTCCTTGATGCTGCCAGTGTAGTTGTAGTGTTCGTGTTTGACATAAATATGACGAGGCTCATCGTGATAATTAAAACGGATCTTGCTTAATGGTGTACGACCGATCAGTGCACACAAATGTTGAAAAGCGCACGTGTGGGAGGGTGTCATTTCAGCGACTCCTTGAGTGGTGATGCCCTGTCAAAACCGTTGACGGTTCTCCATCTGACATGATGACCAGCACCCGGCCTTTGTGAATCGTGATGATGCCTTCTTGGGAAGTGATTTCATTGCTGATGCCAAGCGGATCATAGGTTTTGAGATGATAATCATTGAGTTCGTATTTGAATCCCTTGAGTGAGAGACTGGCTTCCGGGTAGGCAAAGACCGAGACATAACCATCGGAAGACAGGGTCCAGGTCCCTTCTTCAAGCATGAAGATGGTGCTATGTTCATGTTGCATGATCAGCGTCGGAAAAAGGTCAAACAACAAGATGTGGGCGAAAAAATGTTCAATGCGTTCACCACCGATACCGCCGATCAAGTATAGTTCATCCGGCTTGAAACGCATGGCTTCCAAGAGCGCTTGATGCGTGTCGGTGACGTCTTTGACCGATTCGAGTCTGACCGTTTTCAACCCATCAAGCAGGGTCGGGTCGGCAAGCGAATCGAAATCACCGACCGCCAGATCGATCTTGATGTGTTGCTTGTGTATGGCCAGGATGGCCTGATCGACACCGATGACGATGTCATCATCATGAAGATCGATGATTCCTTTGATGTCTTCAGGCGTCGGATGGGTGATGACGTAAACGTTCATCCACGCAACCTCCGGATGACCGCTTTGCGGTCTTTTTGATCAAATAGATAACTGCCAACAACCGCAATATCGACGCCTGCCTCGCGGCAGGCCTTGATCGTCACATCATTGATGCCGCCATCAACCTCGATTTGATACATGAGGTTTTTTTCTTTTCTAAGTTTGACCAAGGTGCGTACCTTGTCAAGCATGTCAGGCATGAAGGCTTGACCGCCAAACCCGGGTTCAACCGTCATCACCAGGACAAGCGCAGCTTCATGAAGCCATGGTTCGAGTGCTGTAACTGGCGTGCCAGGTTTGATTGAAAGTCCGACCCCGATCCCTTTATCACGAATGGCGGCGATCGTTTTGGCGGTGTCATTGGCTTCGGTGTGAATGGTGATGATGGCCGTGCCAGGCAAGGCGAAACCATCAATCCAATGCAAGGGGTCGGTGACCATCAAATGGATATCTAATGGCAATGCGGTCCGTCTTCGGATGCTTTCAGCGATCGACGGACCGAAAGAGAGATTGGGCACGAAGTGTCCATCCATGATGTCAAGATGGATGAAATCAGCGTGATCGATGCTTTCAAGTTCGTGTTTCAAATCGGTGAAATCAGCTGTCAGGACCGAGGGTGCGATTTTCATATGGCCAAACCTCCTAATACTTCGGTTTTTGGTTTTTGATCTCTTCTAAAAACAAGCGATAATGCGCTAGACGCCAAGGCGGGATCTTGCCTTGTTCGGTCGCTTCCCTGACCGCACAACCAGGCTCATGTTGATGCAGACACTTGTTGCCGAAGCGACACGATGATGACAAGGCGTTGAAATCAGGATAACATTCTTTCAACATGTCCGGTTCGAAAATACGGAAGTCAATCTTCGAAAAACCGGGGGTGTCGGCGATGTACCCGCCACCAAACTCATATAGTTCGGTATGACGCGTGGTGTGCTTGCCACGACCGAGTGCATGCGATATCTCCTGGGTCTTGAGTTGCAGTTCGGGCATCAAGGCGTTCAAGAGTGTCGACTTGCCGACGCCGGTCTGTCCGGCCAAGACCGTAATTTTATCTTTAAAAATGGTCGTCAGGACATCAAAGCCGATCCGTTCCTTGCTGTTGACATAATGGATGTCGTAACCCATCGAGACATAATAGGACAAGTCCTCTTTCAACGCCTGCAATGGTTCATCATCAATCAAATCAATCTTCGAGATGACCAGCACCACAGGAAGACGTTCCAGGTCAAGAATGACCAGGAACTTGTCCAACAAATGAAAACTGAAATCAGGTCTGATGACCGAGAACACGACAAGCACCTGATCGATGTTGGCCACGTCAGGCCGTTCAAGTTCGTTTTGACGTGGCAGGACCTCGGTGATCTGCACCTGCTCCTGGTCATCATAAAAGACGACATCACCGACCTTGGGACTGATTGTGACCACCTTGTTTTCCTTTTTGGTCTTCTTGGTGGTCTGCCGGTTGAAACTGCTGTCCTCATCGATGCGCATGTGTCTGAGTTTGCCTCGTGCCGAGGCAATGAATTCTTTTCCAGACGTCAGATCGACCAGTGTATATTGGTTGGAAATCAACTTTTTGACAAAAGCTTTTTTCAAGCGGTTCCTCCTATAAATGTTGACTTCTGAGCTGCCCGCAGGCGGCATTGATATCGTGACCCTGCTCCTTGCGCAAGGTGACTTGAATCTTATGTTTCTTCAATGTGTCATAAAAGGCCAACATGGTTGCTTGCGGTGAGCGCCGGTAGGGGGCCTCGATGACTTCGTTGTAAGGAATCAGGTTAACATAGACATTGAGTCCCTTGAGTTTCTTGACCAGTTCCAAGGCGACCTCATGGGTGTCATTGACACCGTCAATCAGGATGTATTCGATCGTCACCCGTCGTTTGGTGACCGACAAATAGTATTTGATGGCGCCGATGACCTCGTCAACCGGATAAACCTTGTTGATTTTCATCAACCGGCTTCTGATCGCATCATTGGGCGCATGCAGGCTGATGGCAAGATTGACCTGAAGACCGACATGTGCATAGGCTTTGATTTGGGGGACAAGCCCGCTGGTCGACACCGTAATATGTCTGGCACCGATGGCCAGGCCTTTGGGATGATTGATGATGTGTAGAAAAGCAAGCAAACCATCAAAATTATCAAACGGTTCACCAATGCCCATCACGACGACATAAGCGATCCGCTTACCTGATAGACGTTCCGTTTCCAGCACCTGGGCGATGACTTCGCCCGGTGTCAGGTCACGCTTCTTCTTGAGTAGCCCCGAGGCGCAAAAAGAACAGCCGATGTTACATCCCACCTGGGTGGTGACACAAATGCTGTCGCCATAATGTTGTTTCATCAAGACGGATTCAATCAAATGTCCGTCATGGACACGGTAGAGACATTTGACCGTGCCATCCTGGCTGACATGCTTGATCACCAGTTCAAGTGCCTGGATCGTAAAATGCTGTTCCAGCAAACCGATCAGATCGTCAGGCAGGTTGTTCATGGCTTCAAATGTGGTCACTTTCTGCTTGTAGAGCCAGTTCCAGATCTGGTCTGCCCTGTATGGTTTATGTTGGTGGGTCTGTAAAAAAGACACCAACGCTTCATGAGTCAAATCATAGATGAGCATGTTATCACCTTTCTAAGCCTTATTATACACGATTTTATGACGGACCAAGAAAAAAACCTGATTGCTCAGGTCTTTAACGGCGAATGGTGGCATGATGTGCCGTGGTGAGCCGGGTCGAGATTTGTGCGATCAGCTTGTCAGCCTCAGCGGCATCCATCGTTTTTGACGCATCATTGAAGACAAGACGGAACGCGATTGATTTCCGGCCGCTTTCAATGGTCCCGCCCTTGTAGACATCAAAAACGGTCAGACTAACCAGTCTTTTTTTGGCTGTCTGGCGGATTAATGTCATCAGGTCACCAGCTGCGACATCGTCATCGACCACCACGGCCAGGTCTCGTTCGATATGTGGATAACGGGAAACCGGTTGGTAGGTCAGATCGGCTTGTCGGTCGAGCAAAGGCTCAAGATGGAGTTCAAACACGACCGTGTTCTTGATGTCAAGACGATTTGCTTCAAGCGGATGGAGTTCGGCAATCCGGCCGATGGTGTGCCCCTCATAGCGGATGTCAGCCTGCTTGTGAGGATGGAAACGGTCATGTTGAACACCTTTGACATAGTCAACATGGATGCCTAAAGGATCAAGCAGTCGATCAATCAATCCTTTCATGAGGAAGAAATCAACATGGATGGCGTCCTTGTTCCAAGGATGGTGATGCCAACGACCGCTGATGGCGGCCCCGATCCAGGTTGATTCGACATCTTTGGCAAACAAATGGCCGATTTCAAAGACGGCGACATCGTCGTGTTGCCGGGCCTGGTTGTAACGTACCGCTTCCAACAATCCATGCAACAGACTCTGTCTGAGTGTTTTCTTGTCTTCACTGAGCGGTGCCAGTACCGAAACCGGTTCACCAAGCTTGCGATAACGATGGACGTCCGAGGGTGCCAACAGACTGTAACTGATGATCTCATTCAAGCCGATCGCAGCCAAGTCATGCCTGATGCCGCGCAAACGTTGTTGTCGCGTGGTCAGTCTGCCTGATGCAATGCTTTGCAAGGGCGTGGTCGGAATATTGTTCAAGCCATGGATGCGGGCGATTTCCTCTAGGACATCGGCATCGATGGTGATATCGTTGCGGTAACTTGGCGGAATGACGCTGTAATGGTCGCTTTTGATGGTGATGTCATAGTTATAACGACGTAAATAAGAAACGACTTCATCTTCAGTCAGATGAATGCCCAGGGCATCGTATGGATACGTCTTCTGAAAGGTGATCTTGGGACGTTTCCGTGCTTCGCGCACCGCCGAAGCAATGCCTTTGTAGACGGTGGCGCCCGTCAGTTCGACCAACAGTTCGGTTGCCCGTTCCAAGCCCATGATGACCCGTTCTTCATCCACACCGCGTTCGAAACGCAACGATGATTCGCTACGCAGATCGAGCCGCTTGCTGGTCTTCATGATCTGTTTCGGGTTGAAACAGGCGGCTTCAAGAATGACTGTGTCCGTCTGTTGATCAATGATGGTGTTTAGCAAACCCATCACGCCACCGATGGCGATTGGTGTCTTGCCATCGGTGATGACGACATCACCTTTTTCAAGCACGCGTTCTTCTTCGTCGAGACTGGTCACGGTTTCGCCCGCTTTGGCGTCACGGACGACAATCGTGTCGGTCTTGACTTTCTTGGCATCAAACATATGTAACGGTGTGCCATATTCCAACAAGACGTAGTTGCTGATGTCAACCACGTTATTGATTGGTTGGATGCCACACGCCAAGAGCGCGCTTTTGAGCCAAAGGGGTGAATCGGCAATCTTGACATCACGGAAATAACGGGCGTAATAGTGACTGCATCCCTTGGTTTTGATCTCGACCTTGACCGGATTGTCGGGTCCGTTTTCTTTGATGGTAAACTTAGGCAAACGGATGGACTGGTTGGTCATGGCGGCCACGTCATAGGCATAACCCAGGACCGATAAGAGATCGGCCCGGTTCGGCGTCAGCCCGAGCGTCATGACAAACCCTTGCTGGCCGATGGCGGGCAGTGCCGGCGCACCGATGGTCTGAGGGGTATCAAAGTAAAAGATGCCGCCCCGATATGAAGCCGGAATATCTTCATCATCAAACCCGAGTTCTTCTAATGAGCAGATCATGCCACGTGATTCGACACCTCTGATCTTGACGGCCTTGATTTCAAAATCACCTGGCAGGACGGTGCCGACCTGGGCGGCGATGACATATTGTCCGGCCGCGACATTGGCGGCACCGCAGACGATTTGTTCGACACGATCACCCATGTCAACAGTCGTGACAAAAAGTTTATCAGCATTGGGATGCGGTTCACATGTCAGGACATGACCAATGACAAGTTTGGTCCCCGGATTGACTGGTTCGAATGCTTCGACCTCGATGATCTTCTGGTTGGTCAGGGACACGATGTCATCGGGCACCGCGATCCATTGACGAAGCATGCTTTCAAGGATTTTCATGATTGACCGCCTCCTTTGAACTGATTGAGGAAACGCAGATCGTGCGTATAAAAGTGACGGATGTCATCAATGTGGTACTTCAACATGGCAATCCGTTCGACGCCTACACCGAAGGCGAAACCTTGGAAAGTCGCAGGATCGTATCCACCCATGCGAAGGACATTCGGATGGACACGTCCGGCGCCAAGAATTTCGATGTAGCCGGTGCTGCCATCCTTTTTGACATAGGAGACATCGACCTCGACACTCGGTTCGGTAAACGGAAAATAAGAAGGCCTGAGACGGATGTCTCGATCGGGACCGAACAAGTGCCTGGCCATGGTCAGCAAGGCATCTTTGAGATGGCCGAATGTGACATGACGGTCAATGACCAGTCCTTCGATCTGCATGAACTGATGGCTGTGGGTCGGATCGTCATCATCGCGCCGATAAGTCTTCCCAGGACAAATGATTTTAAGCGGTTGTCCGGATTTGGCAAGCATGGCACGGGCCTGGACGGGAGAGGTGTGGGTGCGCAACAACATCGTCTCATCGGTATAAAAAGTGTCCTGCATGGCACGTGCGGGATGATCCTTGTCAAGATTCATCATTTCAAAGTTATAGTGGTCGTTTTCAAGTTCGGGGCCTTCAGCCACCTCGTAACCCAGACCGACAAACAAGTCTTCGACATCTTCAATCACCTGGTTGAGAGGATGGATCGCACCTTGGTAAAAACGATATCCCGGCAAGGTGACATCAATCTTTTCCTGGTCCAGGCGGGCGAGCAAAGCCTCATTTTCCAAAGCCTGTTTTTGATCATACAGTGCCTTTTCAATCGCCATTTTCAATGTGTTAACCGCCTGGCCGAAAGCAGGACGATCTTCGGCAGGCAGGTCACGCAGTTGGGTCATCAACTGGCTGACCTGGCCTTTTTTGCTCAAATAACGTAATCTGAGCGTTTCGACATCTTCGAGTGTCTTGGCCTGGTCAATGGCAGCCTGACTTTCTTTTTCGAGTGTTTTCAGTGCATCTTTCATGGCAGTCCTCTCCTTTTTCCAAAAAAACAAAGCGTCCTTGGCAAAACATGCCTAAGGACGCAATTTATACGCGGTACCACCTTAGTTCTGGAATCTTCCAGCCCTCGATTTTCCTTAACGCGGAATGACGGATGGGATTAGCATCTCTCCAAGATGAATTCACCGAAAACATCCAGGCATGACTCGCACCATTGTCATGCTCTCTTGACAGGATGGGTGACGGTTACTTGTTCTTGTCAGCGATTTGTTATCTTCTGTTAAAGGCCGACAAAATGATAATCAGCCGCAGGATTTCAATATAAATCCAGATGATGGTGACCATCAAACCGACGGAAACCATCCATTCATAACGTTTATCCGCACCACTTTCGACAATCATCTGGGCCCGGTCGAAATCAAGGGTGAGCATCAAGGCACCGAAGATGATCAGGAAAACACTGATGCCGATGGCGAGTTCATAACTGACGATTGGAAAAGTGAAACCGAAAATGGACAAGAGTCCGAACAGGATAAAAAACAACAGGATGGCCAGCAGGATGCTGATCATGACACGTCTGAAACGTGGCGTGACACGAATGGTCCGGCTCGAGTAGAGAAAGAGCATGACGGTGAAAATCGACGCGGTGGCGATGATGGCTGTCAGGGCCGCACCAGGCACGAATGCCTCGGCAATCACCGTGACGAAACCGAGAATCACCCCTTCGGCCGCGGCAAACACGATTGAAAAGGGCAGGGCCAGACGGACACTGCGGGTGGCAATCATGATGGATATCAATGCGACGATGAACGCACCGATCAACATGGCACCGATCGTCTCCATGGTCGCCGTGGTCAACGCATAATAACCGCTGATGGCGGCGATGATAAACAAAAACATTGTTTTGACGATGATGCCGCGATAACTGGCGGCCTCCGAAACGACATAACTGTCGCTGCGTTCAATGGTACTGAATACCGGATTGGAACTACGCATTTACCTCACTCCTTCTTACAAGGAATATTATACTCATTTCAGGAAGAAAGTGCAAACAAACCGGCGTCAATCACATGATTTTCCGATTTTAAATCCTTGAAGGCGCCGTAGCCTTCAAGTTTCTCGAACAAAGTCTTGTTGATCCGGGTGCGGTCCTTGACATCGTCACGACTCGAAAACGGCTTTTCCTCACGCTTTGAAACAATGTCGAGTGCAACCGATTCACCCAGACCGTCAATGGTTGTAAAGGGCATGCGAAGGCCCTTTTCTTCCATGACGAAGGTCGTGGCGGCAGATTGGTTGATGTCCACAGGCAGAAACTGATACCCCCGCTTGGTCATCTCCAAGGCGACACCGAGGGTGACGATCAGGTTTTCATCCTTGACCTTGAGATTATACTGGCCTTCATAACTCCTTAATTTGTTGCGCATGGCATTGGCACCGGCCAACATGATGTCATAATCAAATTGCACGGCACGCTTGGAAAAGAACGCACTGTAAAACAACAAGGGTTTGTAGACCTTGAACCAGGCGATGCGCATCGCCATGATGACATAAGCGGTGGCGTGTGCCTTGGGAAACATGTACTTGATCTGACTGGCTGACCAGATATACCAGTCGGGAATGCCGTTCATCCGCATCTCGCGTTCATATTCAAGCCATTTGGCCTTGTCCTTGCTCGGCCGTCCGCGTCGGACGAATTCCATGATGTCGAACGCCCTGATTGGTTCCATGCCCCTTTGCGAGAGTTGGACCATGATATCATCACGGCAGGCGATGATATCATTAAAATCGATTTGCCCGTAATCGGGGTGATTGTTCAGCAGGGCCTGTGCGTTCTTGAGCCAGACATCAGTCCCATGAGAAAGACCGGAGACCTTGACCAGGCCGGCGAACGTGTCCGGTTTGACATCCATCAACATCTGCCTCGTGAAAGGTGTGCCAAACTCAGGAATGCCATACGAGGCCACCGAACTCAAGACATCGGCAGATGAGACCCCAATCACGTCGGTTTCCGAAAACAATTTGTATACCCGGGGATCATCCAAAGGAATGTCTTGTGCGGACGTGAAAGGAAACTCATCAGGATAAGCGGTCACATGATCCATGAGGAATTTGATCATGGTGGGATCGTCATGACCGAGAATATCAAGTTTCAAAAGATTATTTTCAAAAGAGTGATAGTCGAAATGGGTCGTTTTCCAGTCAGCTGCGATGTCATCCGCCGGATACTGGATCGGTGTCACATCAAAGATGCTGACTGATTTGGGCACGACGACAATGCCGCCCGGATGTTGTCCCGTCGAACGCTTGACGCCTTCGATTTTTTTGGCCAGTCTTTCGATTTGGGCGTTTCTGACTTCGATATGCTTGTCCTCAAGATAGCCTTTGACATAACCGAAAGCATTGCGTTCGGCCACGGTCTGGATGGTGCCGGCCCTGAAGGTGTGATCTTTCCCAAGCAACTCCCGGACATAGGCGTGCGCGATAGCCTGGTAGTCACCGGAAAAGTTGAGGTCGATGTCCGGGACCTTGTCGCCATCGAAACCCAGGAATGTTTCAAAGGGAATGTCGTGCCCATCCTTGTAAAGACGGCTGCCACATACAGGACAATCCATGTTTGGCAGGTCGTAACCGGCCTGGATGCCCTTGAAATATGGCTGAAATGCTTTTTGCTCGGTCGTGATGCCATACTGAAGCACTTCTTCATCTGTCAGAGGAAAGACAGTGAAATCACCTTTAGGGCATCGATAATGAGGTCGCAGGGGATTGACTTCCGTGATGTCCAGCAAGGTGGCGACCAACGAAGACCCCACCGAACCACGTGATCCGACCAGATAGCCTTCCTGCAGGGATTTTTTCACCAACAGGTGAGAGATGTAATAAATCGGAGCGAACTCGTTTTCAATAATGTTCTTCAGTTCGCGTTGCACCCGTTCCGCCACAAATGGATGTGGCTCATTACCATAGAGACGGCTGGTGTTTTCCATGACCAGACGGCGGACTTCTTCCGCGATGCTGTCAATGCCCAGCAGATCCTTGAAGGCATCGTCCGGCAAGGAATACAGCTGATTTGGAAAAGCTTGGACTCTTTCAATCTTGCTGTTGAGCAGCTGGGTGTTCTTGACCACGATTTCCTGGGCAAGTTCCTTGCCGAGAAAGGCCATGCTTTTCAACATGTCTTCGGTGGTCAGGAAATACTGTTCAGGCATGGTGTCGTAACTGTATAAATCATGAATCCCACCGCCGACCAATGGTGTCCGGATATAGATCTCGCGGTATAGCACATCGTTCTTTTCAAGATAATGAACATCACCCGACGCAATGATGATTTTGCCGGCTTCCTTGGTGAAACGGACGATTTTTGTCAAGACGGCTTCGATCGTTTCGCTGGCAAAAGCACCGAGGTCCTGATGAAGGTGCAAGTAGGCTTGAGGCGGTTGGATTTCAACATAATCATAATAAGCAATCGCCTGACGAAGGGCTTCTTCATCCTGATTCAAGGCAATTTCGAAGATGTTGCCGTTGTAGCAACCGCTCCCCACCAGCAAGCCTTCGCGATGCTGTTCGAGCACGCTTTTGAGCGTGCGGGGACCATGGTAATAATGATCGGTCAGCGCATCACTGATGACGCGGAAAAGATTTTTGTAACCCGTTTGGTTTTGCACCAGCACATTGACATGATAAGGCATGGCATGCTTCCAGGCTTCCTTGACATCAATGGCTTGGTTGATATCATTGAATGTCTTGATGTTCTTTTGGATCAGGTCGTGCATCATTGAAAGCCAGATCTGACCGGTCGCATGCGCGTCATCTTCAGCCCTGTGGTGTTGTTCAAGCTTGACTTTGAAACGTTTCGACACGGCTTTCAGATTGAAGCGCTTCAAATCATGATGATAAAAATAGCGGGCCAGGTTCAAGGTGTCGATGACCAGTGAATCATCGAAAGCCAGGTCGAGTCTTTTGGCATTTTCGCGAATGAAGCCGACGTCAAAAAGTGCATTGTGGGCGACCAGCACCGCATCTTTGGCAAATGCCAAAAAACCGGGCAGGACATCGTCGATTGGCGGGGCGTCTTTCAACATGTCATCGGTGATTTCCGTCAGTTCGGTCGTGAAATGAGACAAGTTCTCACCCGGATTGACAAAAGCCTGGTAACGCTCGACCACGGCACCGCCGGTGATTTTGACGGCACCAATCTCGATGATTTTGTCACGGGTGCTGGAAAGCCCGGTGGTTTCAATGTCGAAAACAACATAGACGGCATCCTTGAGTGCCAAGGAGACATCTGCATCCGATGTGATGCGGAACCGGGTCTCATCAACGAAATCGAGTTCGACACCATAGATTGGCTTGATGGGTTTGCCACGGGTCGCCTTGTCGATATCGGGATAGGCATAGAGACCGTTGTGGTCGGTAAATGCAATGGCTTCATGACCCCATTTCAGGGCTTGTTCGACATAGGTCTCGACATCGGTGACCCCGTCCATGTTTGACATTTTGGTATGAACATGAAACTCGATACGTTTTTCGCGCGCCTTGTCAAGCCGTTCTTCTTTCGTGCTTTTTTCCAAATAATCGATATGACGGGCGAAAAGGACGACATCTTTTTGAAAGGTGTCGAAAGTGGCGTTGCCTTTCACCTGGACGAAGTCGCCCTCGTTCAGTCCATAAGCGAAATCCTTTTGGGCATCGCTGTTCAAGAAACGTTTGACCACGATGGCATCATCGTCGTCGCCCAGCACGAACGTCAACAAATCAGTCTTGGACAGACGACGGACATCAAGTTTGCTGATGATGCCTTCAACCAAAAAATGACTGTCGCCTTTTTCATTCATGTATTTGTCAAGCCTGTACTGATCGACAGGAATTTCGGCAATCGAAACCGCCTGAGGACTGCTTTTTTTCGCAAACACACCACGCTTGTTCTCTTGCCTCTTGGTTTGTTTGATGACTGCCTGCTGTTCATGAATCATTTTGGCTTGCTCATCAATCGATGACGCGATCATCTTGCTGAGCGGCGTCAGGTCCTGCTCGACGGAAAGTGAAAACTTGACGGTAAAACCAAGTGAGGTGAAGAAAGTCTTGAGCGTGTCAAAGGTCTCTTGGACATACGTGCTGTCCTGATCGACGGCAATCACGTATGTATCGTTTTCATAACGGGCCTTGAAATTCTTGAGGACGTTGAAACTGGCTTTTTCCTTGCTCAAGATGAAAACAGCATATTCCCAATAGCCCATGGCATGCCTGTCAAAACCGGAGGCATCACGGTAATGGATCGCCAGTTCGACTTTGGCGACTTTTTTGGGTATCGTGAAATAGCTTTTCAGCGTTTGGATGAACGGGGTGAGCACATCAGGTTCGACCACCTCTTGCAAGGTGATGTCAAACAACCATGCTTGACGGATGGGGTCGATCAGGACATGATTCAACAATGCTGCTTGCAGCACGGGTGACGTGAATTTGGATTGTTCGAGAAACAAGCTGAATTTGTCTTTGGTCATCATTGGACTCCCCTGGGTAATGTTTGAATGCTACGAAAAGTCCAGACATGATACATATACACCACCAGCAGATTAAGAAAACTCAATGCTTGCAGACTGAAAAGGATCAATAACAATTGTAGAAAGACGTGGCAGGAGGTCAGGTAGATTGAAAGTTTGAAGCGATAGTTGTAGGGGAGTTGCACCCGGTAGACGAACAGCATCATCAAAATCGACATCAGGAACGCCATCAACAGGTAATCCACCAAACCGGCCAGATAGGTGATGTTGAAATCGATGAACACCAGGATGGGCTGCGCTTCGATAAACGTTTGGACTACCAGCGACAAATGGCTGGTATCAGCGGTCGACATGCTTGAAAAATCATGTTGCGTCAAACCAAGGTCGATGTAAGTATTGCGTGCCATCTCCACATTTGCGGCATACAAGACCAGATGTTCCGGTTCGAAGACAAGTGAGAATGATGAAAACATGGAGGGTGGATGACCCATGTGCAAGGTAAAATGATCAAAACGGGCCAAGGCCGCTTCCTGGTAGGTCAGCAAGCCGTCTTCTATGACGGCATTCATGCGAAAATCCGTCTTGATCGCCTCGTTCATTTTGACATAACGGTCAAAGCTCATGCCCGGTGAGACGAGCAGGGACAAGACAAGTGGCAACAATAAAAAAAGCGGGACAAAAAGCAGGTGACGGATCACCTTTCCCCACGAATCCTTGATGAAATAGATTGTCAGCTTGGGTCTGGTCAGACTCGTTCTGATCCGTTCAAACATGATGTCAGCTCCTCGCACTTTATTATAACATAATAAAAGCCGATGTGCTAAAATGAAAGTGGTGAAAAAGATGACCTTGATGACCCCGGAAAAACATTATCATACCTTACACAACCATTTCCTTCAGACCTATGGCACGAAGGTGTTTAAGATCGCCCTCAATGGCGGATTTTCCTGTCCGAACATCGATGGCACGGTGGCTTTCGGGGGTTGCACGTTCTGCTCGTCATTGGGCAGTGGTGATTTCGCCGGAAATAAAAACGAACCCCTTTCCGCCCAGTTTGAAAAAGTCAGGACTGTCATGATGCAAAAATGGCCGGAAGGCAAATATATCGTCTACTTCCAGGCCAATACCAACACCCACGGACCGCTTGAAAGATTGCGTGCATTGTATGAAGAAGCCATCTCGCTTCATCCCGATATTGTCAAAATCAGCATCGCCACCCGTCCTGATGCATTGCCTGACGATGTGCTTGATTATCTGTCCGACCTCAACCGGCGCATGCCGGTCCAGGTCGAACTGGGTCTCCAGACCATCCACGAGGAAACGGCCCGACTGGTCAACAGAGGGCACGACCTGGCTTGTTTTGACAACGCCGTCAAGAAGCTTCATGCACGTGGCATCGAGGTGGTTGTCCATATCATCAACGGTTTGCCCGGTGAAACGAAAACGATGATGATCGAGACCGCCAGGCATGTCAACCGACTGCCGATCCAAGGCATCAAAATTCATATGTTACATATCATGAAACATACTGTCATGGGCATGGCTTACGAACAAGCGCCCTGGCCATTACCCGACTTGGAGACCTATGTTGACATCACCATTGAACAGTTGCGTTGGCTCAACCCTGATATCATCATTCACAGGTTGACCGGGGATGCCCCCGGTCCGTTGTTGATCGCGCCGGATTGGACACGCAAAAAATTCGTCGTCACCAATGAAATCGACAAAAAAATGCGCAGACTTGATGCCTGGCAGGGAGATTATCATGAAACCACATGACCTGCTTGATGTCGCCCATCTCTTGGTCGGCCACCATCTCACAAAGCACGATGTCGTCGTTGACATGACCGCCGGCAACGGTCATGACACGGTCTTTCTGGCCCGTCATGCCGGGCATGTGCTGGCATACGATATCCAACCGCAGGCCATTGAACAGACACGTCTTCACCTGGCACGCGAAGCGCTTGACAATGTGACCTTGATCCAAGACAGTCACGTCAACATCAAGGACCATGTCGGCCCCTTCAAAGGGTTCGTCTTCAATCTCGGTTATCTGCCGGGGGGCGACAAAACGATCACGACACGAACCGACACCACCATTCAAGCCATCAAGACAGCCTTGTCACTTTTGGCTGTTGACGGATTCATGCTGGTTGTCTGCTATCCCGGTCATCCCGAGGGTGAACGCGAAGCCAGGGCCGTGGATGACATCATGGCACGTCTTGATCATGCCCATTATCATGTCATCAAGACCCATTTGCCCAATACCCGTTCACCCTCACCATACTTCTATTTTCTGACATCTTCATCTGCCAAAAAAAAAGACGAATGACGGGGGGCATTCGTCTTTTCGATCATGATGATCATGTCACAGACTCATGGTCTTGGACGACCATGCTGGAAATCGTTGATGCGGTCTTGCATCTCCTGACGTCTTTGTTCCATCTCATCGAGGAAATCTTCAACATCCTGGCGATGGGCTTCAATCCGTTGCTGGCGCATGCCATGCATTTCAAGTCTCAAGGCCTCGGATTGTGCCAAAAACTCATCACGCAGATTTCCTAGTGCATCAAGTAAGTCGGCACGCAGGTCCGCAAGCTCGGCCAGGATCGCGGGTTGGTCTTCCGGTTCCGCTGTTTCAAGTTGTTCAAGCAGTGCTTGAATCAAATCTTGGTATTCGGCCAGGACGGCATCTCTTTCAGCCAGGAACTGGTCACGCAGGGCATGTGCCACTGCTTTGTGTTCGGTGGCACGGGTGCGTAAAATGGCATTGAGTTCGTCAACCGTCATGTCAAGTGCCTCTTCCAAGGAAATCTCATCATCCATTTCGGTCACCTGGCGGGCCAAAAACAGGAACCCGGGGGTGACGCCATATGATTCGGCTTCAGCGACAAAATCAGGAACAAAGCCCTTGTCTTCCGCCCGGCCCATCATGGCGCGGTTCATGAACGCCTGGTTGATGATCGCCTTGACACGTTCACGGATGATGTTACCGAGTTCCGCCTGTTCGGCAATGGATGTCACCGCGATGGTGACTTCTTCGGCATCGACATCGATAAAGCCCAGATTGATGGCTTCTGTGATGATCAGGTCGATGGCGTCATCAAGATCCATGCCGACCAGATCCAAGCCCAGCAAGAGCATTTCAGCATCCTCGTTGAGCGGATTGGCATAAATGACCTTTTCACGCGGTGTGACCACGAGTTCGATGCTTGGATTGATATCGAGCGTCACATAGGCATCATGTGCAGACACCTCATCGGTGCAGGCCACCAAGGCCACGATAGCACTGAATAGCACCATCAGTGTTAAAACAATTTTAAATGATTTCATGTGATGTTTCCTCCTATTCACTTCATATACAGGTTTGCATTCATTTTTATTGGCGAATCTCATAAATTGATCGGTAGATGTTCACGCGGCAACCCCGGTGGATCGATCCTTCCCCGGCCGCGTTCGATGATGATTTCGGGCAAGCCTTGGGGACGGATGGCGAAGCGATAAGCAGCATCGCTGCCCGGATCGGTGATCAGTTCGATTCTAATGTTGCCGGTCTCACGGTCACCGTTGCGTAAAATGGCATAATGCACCTGCAACAACGGCTGATCGTTGTCGGCACCCGAGGTGAAACGGTAGGTGCCACGGCCAAGACCGGTTTCAAGATGAAGGAAAATCTCACGCGTGTCTTGATCGACCACATGTTTCAAATAGAGCGACTGGATGATGTTCCCTTGCCTGGTAATCGAGATGTTTTCAATCGTGTCGCCGTCTTCTTCTTGGTGGGTGACATCGATGCGGTTGTCGTCATCGATGATCAAGCCAATGTGCAGGACGTAACGATCCATGACCCATCTGCTTTGTCCTTCGATGGCGAACAAGCGGTCATTGATCGACAGTTCACCCGAAAGCGTGAACTCATCTGGCATGTCACCGTCAGGCAGACGATTGAACCTGATGTCATATTGTGTTGCCTCATCGAGCAGGGAGTTGCTGGCAAAACGGATATGATGGGAAAAGTCATGTGTGTCATCGGGTTCGATACGGGTCCTCATCAAGTCGGCCGGCGTGCCAAAAATCCGCTCTATCAGTTCAAGATAAATCAATAAGTGTTCAATTTCATGTTCGACCAAGCTGTCTGCCTCGTTGTGTTCGAGCCGGTTGTTGATAGACAACGCTTCGGCAAACGCATGATCAGCCAGTGTCACAGCCGAGAAAGCACTCATGACAATGGCTTCATCAACGTTCTGGAATGTCGGCGAAGTGTCTTGACCAGGATAAAACAACACCAGAAACAAGGTGATTACGGCAGCCAGGAGTCCAAGTGAAAGGATTGGTTTCATGCGTAAACGCGGTCGTGGCAACATGACCGGAGCGGCAGGATGAGGTTGTTGCCGGTGGCGGGCAAGAATGTCTTTCGACAAATCCTTGATGACGACATCATCGGCCTTGTTTTGAATCAGTTGGATCAGGTCTTTTCTTTTCACAGGTACTCACCTACCTTTCCTTTCAAGGTCTTGATGGCCTTGTTGTATTTCCATAAGACGGTGCCCAGGGGCTTGTCGACAATGACGGCGATCTCTCTGAACTTGAGTTCGTTGATGACATGCAAGATGACGATTTCTTTGGCGTCGTCATCAAGCAGGTCAAGGATTTTGAAAACTTCTTGATCATCAGGTTCCGGTTCAGGTCTCAGGTCAGGCATCTGATCCATCAAATCGTCGCCGTAGACCTCGCGTTTGCGTCGGTTATACATGTCAAGCGCCAGATTTCTGGCAATCATTGACAAGTAAGCGACGACATTGCCGTTTTCATCCACCTTGTCGATGTTTGACAAAAATTTCATATAGGTTTCCTGCATGATATCTTCTATCAGGTTTTCATCGCGGATGATGCCGGCAACGGCATAAAAGACCGCCTTTTTGGTCGCGTCATAAAAGATGTCGAATTGGCGTTGGTCTTGCACCTTCAGTTGTTTGACAATCTCCTTGATCTGATGCATAAGTTCCCCGTTTCATCCATTATACGGATGGGATGTCGGTTTTATTGGTGTTTTACCGAATGATTCGTTTAATCATGACATTGACTGGTAATAAAACATGCCCGCACATAGGCACGCGGGCATGGGAAACAATCTTTAAGAGATGACAATGTTGACCAGCTTGTCGGGAATGACAATGACTTTTCGGACGGTCAACCCCGCAGTGTGTTTTTTTACATTGTCGTGGTCAAGCGCCATCTTCTTGATGCTTTCCTGGTCAAGACCGCGGCTGATGGTCAACCGGGCTCTTAACTTCCCGTTGACCTGGATGACAAGTTCAACATCATCTTCCAAGGTATGCTGCTCGTCATAAGCGGGCCATTCGGCATAAATGAGTTCCTCATGTTGCTTGAGGATGGTCTGGTTGATTTCTTCTGTGAGATGCGGACAGATCGGATTCAGCAGTTTGAGAAACCCGCGGGCTTGCTCTTTACCAATGGTCTGTTGTTTGTAGACTTCGTTGACAAAAATCATCATTTGGCTGATGGCGGTATTGAATGCCAGTTTGTCATAGTCTTCGGTGACTTTCTTGACCGTCTTGTGATAGACTGTCCGCAACCCTGCGACTTCCTGGTTTTCGACAGGGAACTCAAACATGCGCCAGACACGGTCAAGAAAACGTTTGGCGCCATTCAGACTATCGGTCGACCAAGGCTTGTCGACCTCGAGCGGTCCCATGAACATTTCAAACAACCTGAGCGCATCGGCACCATGGGTCTCGAAGACATCATCAGGATTGACGACATTGCCGCGTGATTTGCTCATGCGGGTGTTGTCGCTGCCGAGGATCATGCCCTGGTTGAACAAGCGGGTGAACGGTTCGGTGACGGACACAAGTCCGAGATCGTGAAGGAACTTGGTCCAGAAGCGGGCGTAAAGCAAATGGCCGACGGCATGTTCGGTACCACCGATATAGAGATCGACAGGCAACCATCGGTCCAGGCGTTTCTTGGCTTCCGGACTATCGAGCGGAATCATGCCCAGATGGCTTTTCAAGATATAACCAATGAAATACCAGGAACTGCCTGCCAGTTGCGGCATGGTGTTGGTGTCGCGACGCCCTTTGAATCCTTTGTAATCGACATGAAGCCATTCATGGGCATTGGCCAAGGGACTTTCGCCCGTCCCGCTGGGACGGATGTTTTTCAAGATGGGCAGTTCAAGCGGAAGGTCGTCATCATCCAGCAGGTGGATGTTGTCATCCTCATCGAAGATGACCGGAAATGGCTCACCCCAGTAACGTTGTCTGGAAAAGACCCAGTCGCGTAACTTGTACGTACTATGGGCATAACCTTGTTTGGTTTGCACGAGATGGGCGATGATTCTGGCGATGGCTTCTTCGTTGTTCATGCCATCGATGATGCCGCTGTTATAATGGGTGCCATCACCGACAAACGCACCTTCGGCGTCACCTTTGATGACTTCGATGATGTCCAAGCCATGCCATTGGGCGAATTCGAAATCACGCTCGTCATGGGCGGGCACCGCCATGACGGCACCGGTGCCATAATGGGGGAGCACATAATCGGCGATCCAGATTGGAACACGTTTGTCATTCAAAGGATTGATGGCATAGGCCCCGGTAAAGACACCTGTCTTGCTTTTATCCATCGCCCGGTCCATGTCGGTTTTTTGCTTGGTGGCTTCAATGTAGGCTTTGACCTGGTCAAGTTCATCTTCAGAGGTGATGTGAAGCACGAGCGGATGTTCAGGTGCCAGCACGCAATAAGTCGCGCCATAAATTGTGTCCGGACGGGTGGTGAAAACGTCGAATGATTCGGCCGACTGGGCGACCTTGAAGGTCATCATCGCGCCGTCGCTCTTACCAATCCAGTTACGTTGCATGTCTTTCAGATGCTCGGGCCAGTCTAGGAGATCAAGGTCTTCCAAGAGCCGGTCGGCATAAGCTGTGATTCTGAGCACCCATTGACGCATGGCTTTTTTGATGACCGGATACTGGCCTCTTTCCGAGACCATACGTCCGTCAACCATCTCGATCTCATCATTGGCCAGAACGGTTCCCAGGCCTTCACACCAGTTGACTTCGACGTCTTTCAAGACGGCCAGATCGTGTTCATACATTTTTTTGAAAATCCATTGGGTCCATTTGAAATAGGCGGGATCGGCGGTCGCGAACTCGCGGTCCCAGTCAATGCCTTTGCCGGATTCGATGATTTGTCGTTTGAAATTCTTGATGTTTTCATAGGTGAACGTGCGGGGATCCTTACCGGTGGAAAGCGCGTATTGTTCAGCGGGCAGGCCAAAAGCATCCCATCCCATCGGATGAAGAACGTTATAGCCTTGCATGCGTTTGTAACGGTTGATGATGTCGGTGGCGGTGTAACCTTCGATATGACCGACATGCAAGCCTTGGGCGCTCGGATAAGGAAACATGTCAAGGACATAATATTTGTCTTTGATTTTGTCTTCTTGTGTCTTGAACAGTTTTTCCTCAAACCAATGCGTTTGCCATTTTTTCTCAATCCGCTTGTAATCGTAATGTTTCATGATGATCCCTCGTTTCGATATCTCCTTTATTATAGAGCAAAAAACCGCATTTTTCAAATAAAAAAGGGGTTTTTGAACCCCTTTTGGCGATTATTGCAGCGCTTCGATGTACTTGACCAGATCCCCGACGGTCTTGATGCCTTGTGCTTCTTCGTCGCTGACCTGGATACTGAAGGCATCTTCAATGTTCATGATCAGTTCAACCGCATCAATGGAATCGGCGCCGAGGTCTTCGGCAAGACGGGCTTCCATGGTGACTTTTTCTTCCGGGACATTCAGTTCTTCGACAATCATTGCTTTGACACGTTCAAATACCATGTTCTTCTCCTCCTTGATTTAACGAAAGTAGTATAAGTGATTTTTTGTGATTTGTCAATTGTTTACGCCATTTTTTTGAACTTCAAAGTGTTTCTGTGTATCAGCGGGCATGATGCCTGCTTCGACCAGCCTTCGGAAATCCCATCGGACATGCGAATCACGCGCGATTTTATAACTCCAGAAATAATGACCATGCGCATGTTGATAGGCATACAGCTGCAAAGCCATGAGAAGCCTGTCATGCAAGGCCTCGTCAAAAGGCACTTCTTTTTGCATCGTGTCATAACGGATGCCAAGCGACCATTCACCGATGATCAAGGGGACGATTGACGCCAGTTCCCTGATCAGGGGTAGACGCTTTTTCAAGACGACATTGATATGATCTTGAAAACTTCCCTTTATCAAACCTTCATCAAAGCAATGGTAAGGGTGAATGTCGAACATGACATTGTGCAACTGGTTTTGGGTGAAGAATGGTTTCCAGATCGGTAGATCCGCCCGAAACGCATCATGAAACACCACGGTGATATCGGTGTGTCTCCTGATGGCCTGGTAAGCCTTGAAATAGAAATCGATGATGATGGCATCATCAATCGACCGGTGTGGCTCGTTCAACACCTGGATGCCGGACAAGGCGGGTTCATCTTTGAAAGTCTTGGCGATGAAAGCCAGGCGTTCGATGGTCAGATTGATGTTGGCTTGGTCAAGATGCCAGGTCATGACGCCTTCGATGCCGCCGTTGTCAAACCCGTTTTGACAACCTGGCGCGGTATGCAGGTCTAACAAGACCTTGATGCCGGTTTCATGGGCAAGTTTCATGGCTTGTTTGATGAACGGTAGTGGATTGATGTAAGGGGCATCATCACAAAGCCACCAAGGGATCGGCAAGCGGACATGATGGATGCCGATGGAAGCCAAATATTGAAAATCGGCTTTCGTGATGAAGGTTTCCCAATGGTTTTTCAATGCTTTGGCAGGATCGGAATGGAGGGTGACAAAACCGGTCTCGTCGCGGGTATCAAGCCCTTTGAACAGATCAGGGGTCATCCATGATTCCAAGACGAACCAGCCCCCGAGATTGACGCCTTTTATGGTCATGGTTTATTTGTCTCCTTCGTGTTGGTATCACGCCCGTTGGCGCGTCCGTAAAGGGTGGTAAGATGCTTGATCTTGCGACTTGTCGCGGTGTTGAAATCGGATTTCAAGGTCCGCCACCGCCAGTTGTCGCCCAAGGTTGAAGGCATGTTCATCCTGGCTTCGTCGCCCAGATTCAAATAATCCTGCATCGGAATGATGGCGGTTTCCGAGACACTGAGCAAGGTCGCTTTGATCAAACTGACGACCGGATCACTGTCGCCGGCATGATTGATATAATCATAACAATACTTGCGGTCTTTCTGCGACAGATGCTTGAACCAGCTTTTCGTCGTATGGTTGTCATGCGTCCCGGTATAGACGATGGTATGCTTGTCATAGTGGTGCGGCAAATAATCACTTTCTTCGCGTGAATCAAAAGCGAACTGCAAGAGTTTCATGCCGGGAAAACCTGTCTCTTTGAGCAACTTTCTGACATCGGGTGTGATGACACCAAGATCTTCAGCGATGATGTTGACATGGCCAAGGCTCTGCTTGATGACTTCGAACACACGGATGCCAGGTCCTGTTTCCCATGTCCCCTCCTTGGCGGTTTTCGCGCGATAGGGAATGGAAAAATAGTGTTGGAAACCGATGAAGTGATCAATTCTGATCCAATCATAAAGCATCATCGAAGCACGGACCCTGTCCACCCACCAGGCAAAGTCGTCTTTTGCCATGGTATCCCAGTCATAGAGCGGATTGCCCCATAACTGTCCGTCTTTGGAAAAGCTGTCAGGCGGAACGCCTGCCACATGACGAGGCTGTCTTTTCTCATCAAGATCGAACAAGGTCGGATTGGCCCAGACATCACTTGAGTCATAGGAGACATAGATCGGCATGTCACCGATGATCTCGATATGGTTTTTGTTGGCGTAAGCTTTCAATGCCAGCCATTGCGTATAAGCCTTATATTGCAGGAAACGGTAAAAACCGATATCTTCAGCGAGTCTTTCATGCGCCTGTTTGAGCGCGGAGGCCTCACGCATGCGGAGCGCATGCGGCCATGCTTGCCAGGAAGCGCCGTCGTGTTCACCTTTGATGGCCATGAAAAGGGCATAGTCATCCAACCATGTTCGGTGATCATGGTAGAAGGTCACATATCCGGAATCCTGGTCATCAAAACGCTTGAAGGCATGACGAAGCACGTCGAAACGCTCTTCATAGAGTTTATGATAATCGACAGCACGCGGATTGGCGAAGGTTGCTGTAATTTCCTGCTTCTTCAACAGGCCTTCCTTGACCAGGAGATCAAGGTCGATGAAATAGGGATTGTTGGCAAAGGCCGAAAAAGTCTGATACGGTGAGTCGCCGTATGACGTGGGGCCAAGGGGTAATATTTGCCAGAAACTTTGTTTGTTGCGAATCAAGAAATCAACAAAATCATAGGCGGCCTTGCCAAAACTGCCGATGCCATATGGCCCGGGCAGGCTGGAGATATGGAGCAGGATGCCGGCTTTTCTCATGTGTGTGCCTCCGTTTTGAACACGATGGATTCGTAAGGTCTCAAATACAAGGTCTGGTGCCGGATGTCGACATCAGGATAATTTTGAATGATTACCGCGGTGACACGATCGGCGGGCAGCCGCCAGATCACGTGCTCGGCTGTGAAATTGTTGACCACCAGGAGCTGGTCATGGTCGTGGTGACGCTTGTAGACATACAAGGACGGGTGCGCAACATCGATCATCTCGAACGTGCCATGGATGATGACATCCCGCAGGTCACTTGTCAAACGCAACTGGATCAGTTTCCGATAATGATGCCAGATGGAGTCCTGGTCTTGCATCTGGTCGGCGATATTGATGAGATCATGATTGGGTGTGACATCGATCCATGGTCTGACGGTTGAAAATCCGGCATGCCTTGTATCGTCCCAATGAACCGGTGTCCGGGGATGATCACGTGAAGTCATCACCACTTTTTTGATGATATATGCAAGATCGGCATCAGGGTGTTTGCGCATCAACTCATGATAATGGTTGATGCTGGCGATATCGCGAAAATCCTGCAGGTTCTCAAAAGGATGGTTGATCATGCCGATTTCTTCGCCTTGGTAGATGAAAGGCGTGCCCCGCATCATGTGAAGCGCGGTTGCAAGCATCTTGCCTGAGGCTTTGAAATGTGCCCGCGAGCCATAGTGGCTCATCAACCGGGGTTGGTCGTGGTTCAACCAGTTCAAGGGCAGCCAGCCTTGACCCTTGAAGGCTTCCTGCCATTGCGCAAACACTTGTTTCAAACGGATGACATCCGTTTTCAAGTCTTTGGGGTCATCAATCGACCAAAGGTTGTTGCACCAGTTGTGGTCGAAGTTGAAGACCATGGACAATGCCTTGGCATCGAATGAAGCGTAGCGAAGTCCTTCTTCAATGCTCGCTTCACCACCGGTTTCACCGATGGTCAGACAGTCGTAAGGTTCAAAAACTTCGTTATGAAGCCAACGCACATGATCATGAACCTTGGGCAGGTTGGAAAACTTCTTCCAATCAAGCACATAACGGTCATCCGTCAAAGTCGAATCGACAAAGGCGTCTCGTTGCAGGTGCGAGACCGCATCGATGCGGAATCCATCCACACCCAGGTCAAGCCACCACTTGGCGACATCGGCCATGGCCTGCCTGACCTCTGGGTTCTCCCAGTTCAGGTCCGGCATCTTGTCGGAAAAAATCTTCATGTAATAACTGTCTGTCTGCGGGTCATGCCGCCAGCAGCTGCCACCGAAAAAGGAAGCCCAGTTGGTCGGTTCAATCTTTTTTCCGTGCTTGATGCGTCCTTCGTGCCAAATATAGAAATCACGATAAGGATTGTCTTTCGACTTACGGGATTCGATGAACCAGGGGTGCTCGTCCGATGTATGGTTGAGGACAAGATCGAGAATGACGCGGATGCCGAGTTGATGTGCTTCCCTGATGATGGCTTTGATATGCTCTATATCACCGAAGATATCAGCAACCTTGAAAAAGTCGCGCACATCATAACCGTTGTCATCCATCGGCGAATCATAAAATGGGCAGATCCAGATGAGATTGACACCTAGTTCATGAAGATAACCCAGTTTCGACAAAATGCCCGGCAAATCACCGATACCGTCATGGTTGGCATCAAAAAAGCTTTTCGGATAAATTTGATAGCCAACGCTTTCCATCCACCATTTTTTCATCATGACGACGCTCCTTGCATCACTCATCATTGTATCATATCGATGATATGATGGAAATGATGTTAGCGGTTTCATATTTTGCAAAATCAGTCGTGTGATATAATGTCTATGGTGATGACATGAACAGACAAGCACTTTGGCATGAAGCCAAATCAGCATTCAGTTATGCATATGATGAAGACACCCTTCATCTGGTCTTGAGAACAGGTAAAAACGACCTTGATCGCGTGGTCCTTGTCCACGGCGATCCTTTTGACTGGTTTGATGGTGACAAGGGTGAACCCAAGTGGCGACATCAAAGCGAGACGATGACCAAACGTTATCAGACCCGGTGGTTTGATTTTTACTTTCTGGCCATCAAACCGCCTTATCTGCGCACCAAATATGCGTTCTTGCTTGAAAAAGACAATCAGACATATGTCTACGGCGCCAAACAGCTCCGGTCACTTGATGAGCCTGAAGCGCTCTATGCCCATTATGACCTGAGCGAGTTCTTCAACTTTCCTTATCTCAACCATGAAGACCTGCATCATACACCTGCCTGGGTCAAGGAGACGGTCTGGTATCAGATTTTCACCGACCGTTTTTATCGTGTCGGACCCGAAGGTAAACTCAAATGGGGCACTTTGCCTGTCGCCAACCACCAGCTCTATGGCGGGAATTTGAAGGGCGTGACGGAAAAGCTTCCTTATTTGCATGACCTGGGGATCAACGGCATTTATTTCACGCCTTTGTTCAAAGCACCCACCGCGCACAAATACGACACGACCGATTATTTTCAGATTGATCCCCAATTCGGTTCTAACGACGACTTCAAACATTTAGTCGAAGAGGCCCATCGACTAGGCATCAAAGTCATGCTGGACGGCGTGTTTAATCATGCCGGATTCGACCATCCTTATTTCCAGGACGTCATCGCCAACGGGGCTGACAGCCCTTATGCCGGCTGTTTTTTCATCGATCGTCACCCGGTCGTCAGTTTTCCTTTGGACAAACAAGGCAGACCAGCCAGGCACCACAGCCGCGCGCTTCCCTTCAAAACGTTTGCGTTCACCCCGCATATGCCCAAATGGAACACGGCCGATCCGCTGGCCGAAAAGCATCTGCTCGACTGCATCACCTACTGGATTGAACAGTATGATATCGATGGTTGGCGACTCGATGTCTCAAACGAAATCAGCCATGATTTCTTAAGACAGGTCAAGAAAGCCAGCCGCAAAGCCAAGCCCGACACGTTCATTCTCGGTGAGAACTGGGATGCCGCCATGCCCTGGCTGCAGGGTGATCAGTTGGATTCGGTCATGAATTATGACCTGGCCTATCCGCTTTGGCGATATTTTGAACAACTCATTGATTTGGAAACATTCAAGGACATGGTGACGACTTATCTCGCCATGACACCGAAAAACGTCATGGCCAACATGTTCAACCTGGTCGGTTGTCATGACACGATTCGCATCAAACGCCGTTTCAAGGATGATGCAAGACGGGTGCGTCTGGCTTATCTGTTCATGTTTTTGTCAGCCGGTGCACCGAACATCTATTATGGTGATGAAGTCGGTTTGACCGGTGATCAGGATCCCGACAACCGTCGTTGCATGCCTTGGGAGGCGTCCGCTCAAGATCTTGATTTCAAAGCCTTTGTCAAAGAACTCATCAGATTGCGTCAAACCCATGCTTCTTTCAGAGACAGTGATGTCCGTTTCATCGATGCCGATGTCCTGGTGTTTAAAAAACAGGCCGACCATGATCGCATCCTCGTCATCATGAATGTTGGCAAGGCCTGCCGGACGACCTTGCCGAAGGCGGTCCATGGCACCTATGTCGACTTGTTCAATCGACAAACCATTGTACTTGATGATACAATAAAGTTGGCTGATTACCAATATCTTGTCTTGCAAAAGGAGGATGCCTCATGAAACCGACCATTCGTGATGTCGCCAAAAAGGCGAACGTCAGCGTGTCAACCGTCTCCCGTGTCATCAACCAAAAAGGTTATGTCCATGAGGAAACCAAGGATCTTGTTAACAAGACCATTGAGGAACTGGGCTTCATACCCAATCAACTGGCGCGCAGCCTGACGAGCCGGAGTTCACGTATCATCGGCGTCATCGTCCCGCATATCGGACCGTCTTTTTATGGCGACCTGCTGGAAGGCATCGAATCCCAGGCATCCGCCTACGGATACAAGATCATGTTTTGCCATACCCAGGATGACCCCGTCAGGGAACTTGAGTACTTGAAGTTCTTCGAACAATACAACATCGAAGGGCTGATCATTGCCTCGAACTTCTCGAACCGGGACAAACTGGCCGACCTTGAGATTCCTTTGATTACCGTGGATCATATTTTGGATGAAAACATTCCTTCCATCACTTCTGACAACGTCAAAGGGGGCGGCTTGGCGGCGCAGCGATTGATTAAAGGGGGCGCGAAGCATATCCTTGTTTTCCGCGGTCCTTCGTTTTTGTTGACCACCATGGAACGGACGATCGGCTTTTTGACCGAGTTGAAGAAACACAAGCTCTATGCCGATATCTTCGACTTGGACCTGATCAGCCCGGACGCCGGGCTGATTGAGGAAATTCTGACCAACAACCCTCAGGTCGACAGCATTTTTGCGTTTTCTGACACCTTGGCGCTGGTCATCTTGAACACCTTGAAGAAACTGGGTCGGCGCGTGCCTGAAGATGTCCAGTTGATTGGTTACGACAACACACCGTTTTGTGAGTGGACGACACCGTCGATCACGACCATCCACCAGTCAATCAATTTCATGGGCAAGCAATCGTTTATCAATCTGACCCGTCTGATCCGGGATGTCGAACTTGAAGCGCTACATGACATCATCGATGTCCATCTGGTCGAACGTGATTCAACCAAGTAACCCTTGTTTCACACACATGCATGAAAAACCGCCAAATTCGATTGGCGGTTTTTATTCAAGATGATGACGGCTGACATCACGGATGTCGAAGTCTGGTGTGGGACCCTGATAAGGTCTGATGACAGTTGTCCGTTTGGCGAAATGGATGGCTTGGACAGGACAGTGATTGACACAGCGGTAACAAAGATAACATTGATCAGCTGCTTTTGCATGTTCATCGACCATGGTGAGATTACCGCTGGGACAAAGGTCGACACACAGGCTGCAGCCGATGCAAGTCTGATCGATGATCAAAGCCCCTTTGGAGACCTCCCGGCCACGCCTGAAGGGAATGCGCTGAACAAGTCCTAGCAACAAGGAAAAAATGGTTTCTCCTTTGCGGATCCGTTTGTCTGCCAAAATGGCGGATGCAAAGCGTCTGGTCTTGCGGACGACCTTGCGGGTCAAGCGGTCCGGTTTCATCGGTTTCACCCAACGGACAATCCGGTAATCGGTGATGTTGTTCGGCATGTTGACATGTGCCAGTTGGCGGACGATGAAACCTTTTTTGCGTAGTGCTTTCGCGCCGAGGGCGGCACCGTCACCGGAATACATCATCTGCGTGCAATAGACAAAGGCTCGCTTATCTTGATGTCTATCAAGGTTTTCAATCAAGGTCATGACCGGCTCTGGAAAATCGGATCCATAGATGGGATAACCCAGGCCGATGATGTCGGCACTTTCGATGGCGGCATGTGCATCCGTCAAGGCTTCGATGCTGAGTACGTCACATGACGCACCTTGTGCTTGAAAAGCCTGTTGAAGATGACTGGCGACAAACCAGGTATTGCCTGTTCCTGAAAACTGGAAGATGACAATCTTCATCAGCCGCTCCTTTCATATCATCATGCAAAGTCAGTCAAGGGTAGTTCATGTTGTTTTCGACTACTTGTTTCCTTGATAGCAAAGGATCAAGCCCGCCAATGGTCCCAGCTTGACCTTGAGATGTTGATCATGCTGTTGACGTTTTTCAGCGATCGTTTCAAGCGGGACGCCATTGTATTGTCCGCTACCGAAATAAATGGTTTTGTCGGAGTTCAATATTTCTTCATACGCACCTGGATACGGGACGCCGATGTCATAAGTCTGATGGACATTAGGCGTCATGTTCAAGACCACGACCAAGGTCTCTTTGTCGCTTTCACGGCAATAGGCAAAGACACTCTGATTGGCGTCATCGACAACCGACCATTGAAAGGTGCGGGGGTGGTGGTCATCACGGAAAAGGGCATCGTGATGCCGATATACACCGGCAAGGTCTTTAAAGAAACGATTGGCCTGCTGATGGGCCGGATAGTCAAACAAATGCCAGTCCAATTCCGATTCAAAAGCCCATTCACTGAATGAGGCGAACTCTTGACCCATGAATAAGAGCTTCTTGCCGGGATGGGTCATCCATAGTGTCAGGAGAAGGCGCCATTGGGCCAGTTTCTGGAAATAGTCACCGGGCATCTTGTTGACCAGGCTGCCTTTCATGTGGACGACTTCGTCGTGTGAGAAGGGTAAGATGAATTGTTCGTTGAACGCATACACCAGACCGAAAGTGATCTTGTCATGATGGTATTTGCGATGGAGTGGATCTTCCTTGAAATATTTAAGGACATCATTCATGAATCCCATGTTCCATTTATAGTTGAACCCGACGCCACCGTCGCTGATCGGATGGGTGACCTGGGGGTAGTCGGTTGAATCTTCAGCCATGAACAGCACCCGGTCATCCTTGCCAAACAGATGGTAGGACAGCTGACGCAGGAAGTTGATGGCCTCATGATTGACACCGACACTGCGGTCGCCCAGATAATAGATCAGGTTGGAAACAGCATCAATGCGATAGCCGTCGACATGAAAGACATCCATCCAGAATGTCAGCGCTGACAGCATGAAGCTGCGGGCGATGCCCTTGCCGAAATCAAGATTGTTGGTGCCCCATGTGACATTCTCGCGACGATGCTGGTCGTCAAACTCATAGAGCGGCGTGCCATCAAAATAGGATAGGCCGTGGGCATCCTTGCAGATGTGTCCGAGCACCCAGTCCATGATGATGCCGATGCCTTCAGCATGCATGCGGTCGATAAAGTACATCAAATCTTTGGGAACACCATACCTTGAGGTGGCGGCGAAATAACCTGTGCCCTGATAACCCCACGATGCATCGAGCGGATACTCATAGACCGGCATGAGTTCGACATGGGTGAAACCCTGGTCCTTGACATAGGCGATCAGTTCATCGACGATCTCGTTGTATGTTTTGAAAGCACCGTACTTGTGACGCCATGAGCCGAGATGGACCTCATAGATGAGCATCGGTTCTTGGTAAACTTTCTGCTTCTTTTCAAACCAAGGCTGATCACGCCACTCATAGTGATCGATGTCATAGACCTTGGATGCGGTCCCTGGACGCTCTTCGGCAAAAAAAGCAAACGGATCGGCCTTGTACAGCACCGTTCCGGCATGGGTGTGGATTTCGTATTTGTAGGTCGTCCATTCCAGATTCTCGGGGATGATGATCCGCCAGACGCCCTGATGGTGAATCTTGGTCAGGACATGCCTCCAACCTTCGTAGTTGTTATGGCTGGAAATAAGACGGACTTCCTTGGCATTCGGGGCATAAACGGTAAAACGCGTGGCAACAATCACGCCCGCTTCATCTTTGATCAGATGGGCGCCCAGCCACGTATGGAGATGGTCGGAGCGGCCAAGTAAAAAATCATTGACCTCATGATCGCTCACATATTGCATCCGTTCACTTCCGTCCTTTGATGATCTGGATGATGTAGACACCCGGTTGGTCGACGATGAGGACATTGTCTTCGACCAACGCTTTTTGTGAGGCGAAGATCAGACGTCCTTGGTCCAGGGCGATCCGCTCCAGGCCTTGACCGGGTTTAAGATGATGGATTAAGATCTCTCTGCCGTTTTCAAGCGTGTAGCACAGGTTATCACCTTGGCGTTCGATGGTCGCTTTTTGGGCGTAATCCGTTTGATGATAGACCTTGTGTGCTTTTCTGATACGCAATAGTTGTTTGAGTTTCTTGACAGCCGGATCCTTTGGTTTCCAGTGAATCTGATTGATGGCATCGGGGCTGTCATAACTGTTCTCGACGCCTTTCTTGCTGCGGTAGACCTCTTGGCCGGCGTGATAAAAAGGGATGCCTTGGGCGATGGCGATGAGATGATTGGCAAAATCTTGACATGTTTTGAACGTAGGGTTTTCATAACCACAACCTAGAAGCATTTTATCATAAAAGGTCAGATTATCGTGACATTCCACGTAATTGATGCTTTGCCCCGGGGATGTGAACAAGTTCGGAGAGCCGAGTAGCGACTGCATCGCAGCATGCGAAAGATGGCGGTTACCCATCGCATAACCCAGACCAGGGCCATGCAGCTCACCCTTGATTGCGTGCCGAAAATGATCGTTGAAAAAAGCATAACCGGGCATTTGTGCCTGGTTGGCCATGTTGCTGCGCTGACGATACGGCACTTCGGTCTGCATGTTCCATCCTTCGCCATACAACATGATGGTAGGGTTGACGTCACGCAAGCGGGTTTCGATCATGGTCATGGTCTCAAGGTCCATCAGACCCATCAGGTCGAAACGGAACCCGTCGATCTGGAAGCGGTGGACCCAATGCAAGAGATTATCGATGATCAGGCGACGGACCATGTAACGCCTGGTTTCGATGTCGTTGCCGCAAAACGAGGCATCCGTCATCTTGTGTCGGGCATCATGCCGGTAGAAATAGCCGGGGACAAGATGATCATAAGGAAAGGTCCTGAACTGGTAGACATGGTTGAAGACGACATCCATATTGATGCCCAGACCGATGCGATGCGCCTCGTTGATGACGGTTTTGAAACTGTTGATGCGGGCATACGGGTCATCCGGATCAGCGCTGTACCAGCCTTCGACCGAGAAAAAACGACTCGGGTTGTAACCCCAGTTGTAAAGGGCCGTCTTGTCATGGTCATCGACACCTTCAAAATCAAAGACGGGCAGGAGTTGCAGATGAGTCATGCCGAGTTTCTTGACATACGACAAGACGGATCCGCCTAAAAGACCGCTCTTTTCGACCAGGCCTTCGAACAGGCCTTTTGAAGGCACGTCAAGGTTGATCGAAAGGTCACGGACATGTCCCTCATAGATGACGGCATCGACATGACGTTTGATACGGGCAGGACCAGGTGTGACCGGAAAGGTTTTGTTCCAGTCGATGACATAGGTCCGGTTGTCGTGACCGCTGGCATCCGCATAGGGATCCGTGACATCACGGTACGTGTCAACCAATCGGACACGGTAGTGATAAGGTTTGCCTTCATGGTCTCCTTGAATGGCTGTTTTCCATACCGGCTTCTCATAGGTCATATCATGTTCAACACCATCAAGGACCACCTTGACGTCCTTGGCGACGGGTGTAAACAAGGTGAATGTCGTCTTGTTCTTCTCATATTGACAACCCAAGGGGCCGTCATAACGAAACATGGTATCGAAAGCGGTTGTCAAGGTGATGATGCCGATTTCGAGGGGATAAGATTGATGATTGATGACAATCTGGTCATCGAGATGCAACCGGATTGGCACCTTTGTGCTGAAAAACTGGTTGAACTCTTCATTTTTCAACCAGTTGACTTCATTGTTTTCCAATTGAATGTCGTGAATGTAGACATCACTTTCGATCCGGATCAGTTGAAAACCATCAATAAAGGCCCTCATATGCGTTGACTCCGGTCGGTATCGATGATGATTGGTTCATGGCCGGGCTTGATCTTGCCCGCTTCAACATTGATCGTCTGATCATTGATGATGTTGACATAGGCGCCGTCTGCCAGTGGCACGTCAACATCTTTTTTGTTTTCAAGATTGAAAATACCGACCAAAAACTGCTGCGCATCGGTATATGACAAGACCGCGGCATCCTCGGCATGATGCATGGCATAGTTGCCATGCACGAAAATGGGCATCTTCTTGATGCGGGCCAGTCTGGTAATCAAAGGTTCGATCGATTGGTCGGGCTGCCAAGGCACGGGGTCATACTCAAAAAGGTCAGGTCTTGTCTTGATGGCATGCTCTTGCCCGGCATACAGCAAGACCGGTCCCTTGATGAAAAAATTGAGGGCGGTCATTTGAATCAAATGGGCATGGTCACGGACACGGCTGCGCAAGCGTTCTTGATCGTGGTTTTCAAAACTTCTGAGCTTGACATAGTTTTTGGGATACACGACTTCCTGCCTGAAGATTTCTTCAAGCCATCTGGAAAGTTGTTTGCCGTTGTTGAGATAAGCGACCATGAAATCAAAGATGTCATAATCGTAGCAAATATCAAAGACATCATACATGGTGCTGTCACTTTCACAATCAAAGCCCATGTCACGCAAATATTTGATGAAACTGAATTGAACGGACTCGGTCAACCAGATCAAGCCCGGTTTGACGGCATCAACCTTTTGACGGGCCTCATGCCAGAAATCAATCGGCAGGAGCGGGGCGACATCACAGCGAAAACCATCAACCATGCCGGCCCAGTAGACCAAGACGTCGATCAGATAATCCCAGACGAGTCGTTGGCGGAAATCAAGATCGGTGATATCACTCCATTCACCGACACGATTGGCAAATCCGCCTTGTTCATCCTTGACATACCATTCGGGATGTGTTTTGACCAGCACGGCATCACGGGCGGTATGGTTGAAGACGATGTCGATCATCACTTTCATGTCGCGCTTGTGGGCTTCCGTCACCAGACGCTTGAAGTCATCAAGCGTGCCGTAATCCTCATGGATGGCATAATAGTCGACAATCGAGTAGGGACTGCCGACCGAGCCTTTGCGTGCTTGCTTGCCGATGGGATGAACCGGCAACAAATAAAGGACATCGACACCCATGGCACGCATGCGGTCGAAATCCTTGATGACACCGTTAAAATCACGGCTGGGACTGTGCTGTCTGGGAAACACCTGATAAAAGAGGGTGGACCTCAAATGAGTGTCTGTTTGTCTGGCCATGATCAACACTCCTTTTTAAAACTTGATGGGTTTGAGTTTCCAAATGTCCTTGTTGTACTGAACCATGGTGCGGTCGGAAGTGAAAAACCCCGACTTGGCAATGTTGATAATCATTTTACGGCGCCAACCGCTCGTATCCTTGTAGGCTTCATTGGCGGCCTGATGTGCATCGACATACGCACCGAAATCCTGCATCACCAGGAAATAATCACTGTTGAGCAGGGCATTGAGGATGTAATCGAAATGCAAGGGGTTCGGGTGCATGGTGCGAATGAAGGCGAAGACGTCTTGCAGGCGCGCATCATGGTCGAAGATTTCCTGGGGTCGGTAACCGTTGTTGCGATAAAAGGCAGTCACTTCTTCGGCCGACAGACCGAAGATGAAGGCGTTGTCGATGCCGGCTTCCCTGACGATTTCAACGTTGGCACCGTCCATCGTGCCGATCGTGATGGCACCATTCATCATGAACTTCATGTTGCCGGTACCACTTGCTTCCTTGCTGGCGGTTGAAATCTGCTCGGACAAATCGGCGGCCGGCATGATGTATTCGGCATAGGAGACGTTATAATTGCGGACAAAGACGACTTTCAACAATGATTTGGTCTCGACATCTTGATTGATGATGGCGGCAGCCGTGTCAATCAGTTCGATGATGGCTTTCGCCATGTGATAGCTAGGGGCGGCCTTGGCACCGAAAATAAAACTATGTGGGACATAATGCTTCTTGAATTCCGGATCTTGCTTCAAACGCCTATAGACATAAATGATATGCAGGATGTTCATGAGCTGACGCTTGTATTCATGCAGGCGTTTGACCTGGATGTCAAACATGCTCTCAACGTCAAGCTTGATGCCTTGATCATGATAAATCCGTTCGGCCAAGGCTTGCTTTTTGGCCTTTTTGACCTGGAAGACCGCATCCTGGATCTTGGCATCATCCGCATAAGCGGCAAACGCTTCAAGTTTGGTCAGATCCTTGCGCCAATCGGATCCGATGGTCTGATCCAGCAGTTCACACAATGGCTGGTTGGTATGAAAGAGCCAGCGACGATGGGTGATGCCGTTGGTTTTGTTGTTGAATTTGTCAGGATAAAGCGTGTAGAAGTCTTTCATCTCGATTGTTTTCAAGATGTTGGTATGGAGTTCCGCCACACCATTGACCGAAAAGGAGCCATAAATCGAGATGTGGGCCATGCGGACATGGTGCTGACCGATCAGACCCATCAAATAAACTTGTTCCTTGTTGAAACGGCCGTCAGCTTCCAGCATGTGCCGGAAACGTCTGTTCATCTCGAGCAGAATTTCATAAATGCGTGGCAGCAGATTTCGAAAAATACCGATGTTCCATTTTTCCAACGCTTCGGATAAAATCGTATGGTTGGTAAAGGCACAGGTTCGGGTCGTGATGTCCCAGGCTTCTTCGTAACCGAGATGTTCCTCATCCATCAGAATGCGCATCATTTCTGGAATGACCAAGGTCGGATGGGTGTCGTTGAGCTGGAAGACAAACGCATCCGGAAATGCCTGCCAATCCTTGCCGGTGGCCTTGAAGGCATGGAAGGCGGATTTGACACCAGCAGCGGAAAAGAGATATTGTTGTTGCAGTCTTAATGTTTTGCCCTTTTCTTTTGAGTCATCAGGATAAAGAACATCGGAAATGGCGCGCACCATCTGTAAATAATCCTCATCCTGGTGTTGATGCAGGTCGCTTGGTTCGGTCGACCACAACCTCAGCGTGTTGACGACCTGATGATGGTCACCAATGATCTTGACATCATAAGGCACGGCCTTGATCCATAGCGGATTAATCAGTTTGGTATCTTCGACATACCCAAAGAAAGGGATGTCAATCGCTTCATCGGGTTTTTTGGTTTCCCAGATGAACGGTTCTTCAAGCCAGGGATCGGGCAGTTCAACCTGTTTGTGATCTTTGATTTCCTGTTTGAAAAAGCCACGTTGATATCGCAGACTGTTGCCATATAGTGGTAAGCCCAGTGAAGCGGCTGAATCCAGGAAACAGGCACCAAGACGGCCTAAGCCACCATTGCCGAGACCGGCATCGGTCTCACTCTGCTCAACCTCGTGAAGATCAATATGCAAATCGTCAAAAGCAGCTTTGACGACTTCATAATGGCCACTGTTCATCAGGTTGTTGGTAATCAAACGGCCCATGAGGAATTCCATCGAGAAATAGATGGCCTTCTTTAGTTCATGGTCCGTGATGAACTGTTCTGTCTTTTGTTGTTTCTTATCGAAATGTTGGTCCAAAAGCTCAGCCAGAATCGTGTAGCGTTGATAGACGGTCGACTCTTCCAGATCGATTTGGAAGCGTTGTTCTAGCCGACTTAAAAACGCACCTTTAAATGTGTCTTTGTTGAGAAAAATATGTTGCATGTGCGGGCTCCTTTGCTTGTTGTCATTGTCTATATTTTATCATAAAATGATAAAAAAACTGTTGGAATAAGACAGGTTTCACATCAAAAAAGGGTGAATAATCACCCTTTTGTCGCACCAGCCATGATGCCTTCAATCAAATACCGCTGGAAAAGCATGTAAAGGATGGTGATGGGCACACCGACCAGGATTGCGCCGGCGGCGAAAGCCGAGTAATGCAAATAGTTCATATCGTTGATGAGTCGGAAGAGACCGACAGCCAAGGTCCATTGCTTGGTAACATCATAACCGACGGGTGCATCAGGTGGATAATAGTTCAACAAATAGCCAGGCAACATATAATCCATCCAGGGTCCCATGAACATGGAGACGGCGACAAATGTCAAGATGGGGACGGACAAAGGCAGGATGATACGCCAGAAAATTTGGAACTTGTTCGCACCATCGATCATGGCGGATTCGTCAAGATCTTTGGGGATTTGTGATAAAAAGCCTTTGATCAGCCATAAGTTGCCAGGGATGGAGCCACCGATATAGAGAATGCTCAACGCCCTGGGTTGACCGAGCAGGCCGAACTTCCAGAACAGCACGTACATGGCGATCAATCCCATGAAAGAGGGAAAGGCCTGGAGCACGAGGATGGTCAGGAGTCCGGCGCGCTTGCCTTTGAAGCTGAAACGGGCAAACACGTAAGCAGCGCCGGTGATCAGCACGGTGCCGACCAACATATTGATGAGTGCGATGCTGAGTGTGTTCCAATACCACAAGCCAAAGCCGGTTTCTTCAAACAGGTAGTTGAAGGCCTGCAGGTTGGGTCTCTCAGGCCAGATCTGGTTGGGAATGGCACTTTGGATGTTGGAAAAAGCCAGACCGAAAATATAGACAATCGGGACGATGACAATGGTGGCAATCAAGATGATCTCACCATAAATCAGGAGACGTCCGATGAACATGCGCGGTTTGAAGACAGCCACGATACCCATGCGGGACACGTTGCGCAACTTGGGTTTCATCATGTAATTGAAATAACCCAGAATGAGCAGGCTGAGTCCCAGTATGGCTGCCACCACGATGTGGAAGAACGACAGTTCCCAGATGATCGTGATAATGATGGCATACAGGACACCGATAATCGGGGCAAGCCCGATCAAACCTGGCTCGATGCCTTCATAGCCTTTTTTACCGGCGTAATCAACCAATGTGCTTTGATTGACGAAAACGACCAACAGGACGATGAAAATGATGAAAAGCGTCAAGAATAATGGCATGGTCTCAGTCCTCCTGGAAAGCTCTTGTCTTCGACAGGTTCCATGCGGTGATTGAACCAACGAACAAGAAAATCAAGACGGAGAACACCGACGCCATGTTGAAGATCGATTCCTCGACCGTCAACTTGTACATCCAGGAAATCAGGATATCGGTATCACCGGCGAAACCTCTGGCATAGTGGCCCGCGTTAGGCCCCCCGCCCGTAATAAAGTAAATGACCCCGAAGTTGTTGAAATTCCCGGAGAAGGTCATGATTAAAATCGGTGCTGTCGAATAAAGGACGAGCGGCATCGTGATACTCCAGATTTTTTGCCACTTACTGGCACCATCAATATCCGCCGCTTCATAAAGGGTTTTGTCGATGGCGGTCATGACACCGGTCATGAGTGCCATGAAGTAGGGGAAACCAAGCCAGATGTTGACCACGATCAACGTGGTTCTGACAAAGGTCGGATTAAACGGATTGGTAAACCACTGGATGTTGTCATGACCCAGATAGAGCATCCGTGCCCATCCGGTCAGTTCGCTGATTGGCTGCCCTAACACGCCCCAGTTCATCAAAATGTCATAGACACCCAAGTCACGCAGGAATGAGTTGATAAAGCCAAACTCATTGAACATGACCGAGAATACCATCTGTGAAAGCAAGGCTGGCATCGCCCATGGCAAAATCAAGACGGTCCGCCACAGTTTGCGGAACACGACGCGCTCGCTGTTGAGAATGAGGGCTTGGAAGAACCCACCGAAAAAGACCGTGAAGGTCGAAAAGATCGCCCAGATGATGGTCCATCCTAGAACGCGCCAGAAGGCACGTCCGAACGATGCACCAAGGCCTGTCTCGAAATTAAACAAGGCGATGAAGTTGCGTAAACCGACCCAGTTAAAGGTATCCATCATCGACTCATTACCGGAAATGTTGGTAAATGAGATGACGAAACCGAAGGTGATCGGCATGATAGAGATGAAGGCGAGCACGAACAAGGCAGGTGAAAGAATGATGTATTCAAAACTGTTTTCGTAGACCGTTTTAAAGTAATCGACATCCTTCAAGACAATGCCTTTCTGGCGTTTCAGTTCTGCGACCTTGTAGGCATCGCTGATTGACCAATACATGAAAATAAAGAAGAAAAACGACATGATGACACCGATCAGGCCCTCAAGTAACAGAATGGTTGAAATATGGCCTTGCAAAGGCACGGATTCAGAAACATTGAAACCGCCGATCGAGTACATGCTGAACTGACCACCCAATGTGCCAGCCAAGGCGTGCTCCACAGCCATATGCCCGGTGAAGTTGACCTTTTGTGCGACACCAAGGGTGACCACTGACCAATAACTCCTAAGGAAGAAACCGGCCTGGTCATAAAAGAAATTGTTATAATTCGTCAGGAAACTTTCTTTGATATCGGGATTCAGTTCGAAATAGACCTTCAACATCAACCGTGTATAGTCACGGTTGCCATAACGGTTCCATGGTTGTGAATACGTGTAAAACATGGATTGTCTGAACTGTCGGGTAAATGGTGTCTCCTGATACTGGAGACGGATGGAGTTGTAGATCAATCCGGGTTGAAAATACTCGTAAATCATGCCATCGGCACGATATAAGGGGCCGATGACATCAACACGGATCGGCGAGGAAAGACTGACAATTTCTTCTGTCAACAGATTGACATAACGGTTGAGGCCGGCATCGACGACAAGTAGGTAGTTGATGCCTTGTGAGCGAAAAATTTGATTTGATTTGACAAAAGTTGTCATACCATCGATCGAGGTGCGGATATTGTCTTCATTCAACACCCCTGTCAACATGGTGGTTTCGACATATTCTTTTTTAATGCTTCCGTCTGCCCTTGTCACATTTCTTTCCAAGTAGAAAAGCCCTTCATCGTCTCGATAAAGGGTTCCTCTGCGAATCAGATGCGCCATCTCAAGATGTTCAAGGTCTTCAGGTAGAAATGTTTGCGGAACAACGGTTAACGTGGTATACGAAATCGGATTGTTGTCTTTCAGATCCTGGGCCAGGAAAGCCAAAAAAGCCTCTTCGGTCACGGCCTCATAGTCACCGATTGAATCAACAAAATCTTCAAAGGGCTGATAGGGCTCGTTATTGAACAGGTAATCAGGAATGAAGGCGAGTTGATACCAACTGTCACCAAAGTCATTGCCAGGCAGTTTGTCATACGCATGCGTCTCTTCAAAATAACTGCTGGTGACCAGCTCCGTACCAACGAAACCGACAAAAACAATAAAAAAGAACAGGGCTTTAAGAAATTGCTTGTTAAGCAGTTGTCCCAATCCCCAGATGAATGCTGAAGCGATGGCTTTAAGATAACTGAGTGCTTTCATGATGCCTCCAAGACAAACTAAATGAGGGCGGCAAAGCAAAGTTTGCCGCCTTCATCTCTAGTTTGACAAGCATTGATGCAAACTGATGGAATCAGCCTGCAAGTCCTACACGAGCACGATAAGAGTTTTCAGCGGTCACCACGGCGACAGCTGGATCGATCTGGTTGTTCCAAACATCAACAATCATGGTTTCGCCAGGTCCCCAGTAATAGGTGACTTGGGGAATGGTCGGCATCGGAACCGAAGTTTCCAATTGGACCGCCATTTGCATCAAGAGTTGATCTTCGTTGACACCAGCGATGTTGTCAAGCAGGTCAGCATGGAGTGCTGGCAACTTGCCTTGATACTCATACATCAATTCCATGGCGATGTCTGAATTCAAGAACTCGACAAACTTGATGGCATCTTCTGTATTCTTGGAGTACTTGTAGACTGCGGCCATCATCGCACCGGCAAAGGTACGGGTTGGCGTATCGACGCCGTCAACATTGATGGATGGCATGGGTGCCACTTGATAGTTGACACCGGCATTACGATAGGCCTGATGGTTCCAAGGTCCACCGATGATGTAAGGAATTCGTCCGGCTTCAAAGTTTGCACCGGCACCGACAGAGTTGTGTGCGCCTGTGCCTGTGACACGCGGCTTAAGTTGTGTGACCATCCAAGTCAATGCGTCTTCAGCATTTTCAAAACCAACAGCACTTGGATCATTGAGTTCGGGACCGAACGGGAAGAAGCCAAACGCTGAGTAAAACGGTTGCATGAAGTAGCTGTCAGCCCAATGGCTTGATGTGCCGAGATAGTAAAGTGATCTTTGGGCATTGGTCAACGGCTGTCCGTCTTCAATGGTTGCATTCCAAACGTCGGCAGCGGCCAGCAAGTCTTCGAAAGTGGTTGCTGGTGTGTCAATCAGGTCGGTATTGTAGAACAAACCGATGGATTCAATCGACATCGGTACCGCATACAGTCTTTCGACTGCATTCGGACTGTTGGGGTCGAAGGAACGATTGACTTCGTCATAGTAGACGCTGGCAATGCTCAAGCCCAGTTCATGAGCGCGTGGTGCCAAAAGATTGGCTGTCGCGGTCGGAAGGGGCAAGATGAGGTCTTCAAGAATGGCCTGAGCCAAATGGTCATGCGGGAACTGGAAGACATCGGCACCGTTACCTGAAGGACCAAAGGTCTTCAAGAGTTCACGGGCATCGACACTTCCCATGTGTTGATGCTCAACCACGATGTTGGGATAGACTTTATTGAACTCGGCAATAACGGCTTGCATGTATTCACCTCGTTCATCGTCAATCCAAACTCTGATTCTGCTTCTTTGTACAAAAGTTTCGCTAAAGTCGATACGCTCACCGAGGTTTTGCGGATCATCTGCCGGGTCGCCACCTGCACATGCAAACAGTGTCAGGGCACCAAACAGAACAACAACAGTTAATAGTAATTTTTTCATGTGTCCGCCTCCTTATCAGTTTCTCACGACTCTGAAGATAAATGTTTCTTCGGTCACATTGCCCCATCTATCTTCAACGCGTAGCATAATGGTGTAATCACCCTCTGTTCTCGTGTCGAGAACGGAATATTCGCCTGTTGGTACAAATACAAATGGTGTCAGGTCGCCGTCGCGGTTGTCATCAACGCGGAAACGTGGGAACAGGTTTTGGTTGAATGGTTGTCCCCAAGGTACTTCGATGATGCGTTCTGCGGCTGGTCTGCCGACAATACCGGTGGGCGAGATGAATGTCAGGACTGGTGCGGCTCTATCAAGATCCAAGGTGATGGAAGCTTCCAGATTGTTTTCTTCCAGGCCAAGATCGAAGAACACGGCATAATCCTTGGTGTTGTCAAGCTCGCTGCCATCGGCCAAAATGATGACAAATGCGTTCAACGTGGTGTTGGTGGTCGCAAAGTCGACGCGTTCGATGACCAATGGTGCACCATAGACGCCTTCAGCAAGAATTTCACGAATTTCAAACCATCCTTCGATGGTTGCACGTGCTTCAACCTTGTCTTCAGCATCCGGATAAGGTGATGCGACCGGAACACCAGTTGCCACGATCACGGTGTTCGGATCGACGGCATAGGTACCTGACATGTTGTCAAGGTTGAAAGGAAGCAGGTTGAATGAGAAAGCGGCATCCGCGAACAAGGCAGGATCGGTGTAAACGTTGTTGTTATGTTCAACACCGTCACCGGCATTGACGACATATACAATGTCAACCTTTCCATCCTGATGATCGGTGAAGAAGCCGGAATCGGGCTTAAGGTCACCAGTCTTCTTGGTATCATTATCACCAGCATAAATCAGGAAGCCTGCCCAATCTTCTTCAGCATGAAGCATGAAGCCCAGCACAGGAACGCCACCCGGTGATTTACCAGCAGTAGTAAAAACATCCGAAGGTTGACCCCATTCAGAGCCATATCCTACCCAGCCCCATCCATGTATGCCCAATTCTTCTTCATAAGAACCTGCTGGGTCAAAATAGATGACCAGTGCATTGAACATGTCTGGATCCGCAACGAAATATTGTGGATCATCAGTCTTTGTCTGAGCACCTTCAAATACATAAACATGAACGGTCTTCCCGGCGATGATGACATCATCAGAAAGTTCGACGTTTTCTGTCATCTTCATGTCCCAATTAGGACCGTCCCCTTCCCAGTAAACGCCAATGAAGCCGATACTGGTGCCAACTGGTACATCGTTATATTCAAAGTATGCACCAAAATCATCTGTGCCATCTGCCCTTTTACCAAAGACATTTTCATGTCCCCAGGCCCATGACCCAAGATCATCATATTCTCCATCCCATAGTTGGAAATGGATGACCACATTACCGGTTTCATTTGCAAATGAATGAATGCCAAAGCTAATCAAAGCAAATGCCACCAACATCATGGCCACTAATACTTTTTTCATTGTATTCCTCCTTTTTTGATTGTGAAAAGAATGCTGCCATTCTTAGCAGTATCATCTTATCACATAAATGTGAAGAATGTAAACGCTTTAGCACTTTGGTGAATGTGCAACCGTTTCCCTTTTGAAATCGCTATCATTTCAGGGGAAAAGGACGTGTCTTTCATGATAAGATTGATAGCGAGGAGGTAATGATACATGAAAAAACTAATCGTTGCATGTTTAATGCTGTTTTCCATGATTGGATTCGGCATGACCGTGCAGGCTCAGACCCTGCCGGATACATTGATTGTGCATTATTATCGGTATGATGGAAACTACACGGGTTTCAATATGTGGATTTGGGAACATGAACCGACCGCCAGGGGTGGCATCCAGCATAATTTTGATGTCGCCAATGTCGGTGATCAAGGCGTATTTTATGCAGTCGACCTATCGACAGACTATCCGACAGCCACGAAGGTTGGCATCATCATCAAGCAAGGTGGATGGGATGGTTATCGTGAAATCGGTGGCGACCGTTTCATCGACTTGAATGAAATCGAAGTCATCGGTGGTGTCGCGAACGCCTATTTTGTCGAGCAGGACATCCGGATCGGCTTGTCGCAAGCTGATTTGGACAATGGCATCCCGGATTATAGCAACCGAATCCTGACCGTTTTCTTCGATACGCAGAAGCGAATTCGTCCCAATTTGACGGCCATGCCTGTCGATGAGGATGTAAACTACTGGGTTTATGAGAACGGTATCGAGATCCAGTCCGGCCAAGTCACCGGTCTGACACCGGCCATCACCGTGACCGATGGTGTCGACATCAGCAAGACCTATGAACTGGAAATTGAATTTGAAGACGGTCTTGACCGCAAGACAGTCTCCATGCAAAACTTGTATGACACGGCCGAATTTGAAGCGCTCTATACCTATACAGGCACGCTTGGTGTCAGTTTCGAAGAGGATGAGACTGTGTTCCGTTTGTGGGCGCCTTTGAGCGAAAAGGTTGAACTCAACCTTTACCATCAAGGCCATCCCACATATGATGAGAACGGTGTGGCAAGCGCTGATCATTCGCCCTATTTGATCGAGGATATGTACCGGATTGAAAACGGCGCTTGGGAAGCCAGGTTGACCGGTGATCACACCTTCAAGTACTACACATTCTCCGTCACCAACAACAGCATCACCTACGAGGTCACCGATCCTTATGCCTATTCGACCGGCGCCAATGGTCTGCGTGCCATGATTGTTGATTTCAGCACGCTCAATCCTGATGGTTGGACCTACGGGACACGGCCGGACACGATTGAACGGCTGACGGATTATATCGTCTATGAATTGCATGTGCGCGACCTGACGTCCCACAGTTCATGGAACGGCACCGAAAGTTATCGTGGCAAGTTCCTCGGTCTGACCGAACGGGGCACGACCTTTACCGGATCCAACGGTGTCACGGTGACCACCGGTCTTGATCATTTGATCGAACTCGGTGTCAATGCCGTCCAGTTGTTGCCTATCTTCGATTTCGGCTTTGTCGATGAGGTCGAAGTGGCCTTGAATCCGAGTTACCTGAACGTTTTCAACTGGGGCTACATGCCTTACCATTTCAACACGCTTGAAGGCTCTTATGCGACCAATCCTTTTGACGGACGGGTGCGCATCGAGGAGTTTAAAGAGGTGGTCATGGCCTTCCATGAAAACGACATCCGCATCATCATGGACGTCGTCTATAACCATACTGGTCCCTCGGCAGATTCCAACTTCCACCGGATCGTCCCCGGCTATTATCACCGCATGACAGCGACCGGTGGCTTCTCCAATGGTTCAGGTACCGGCAATGAAACCGCATCGGAACGTTCGATGATGCGCAAGTTCATGCTTGATTCGATCGAGTTTTGGGCGACCGAATACAATTTATCCGGTTTCCGCTTCGACCTGATGGAACTTCATGATGTCGACACCATGAACCAGATTCAAGCCTTGTTGGAAGACATCGATCCCACCATCATCGTCTATGGCGAACCGTGGATGGGTGGGACGAGTCCGTTGGCGATGGACATCCGGGCCGGCAAGGACAATCTTTACAAGATGAACAATGTCGGTGCCTTCAACGACGTCACCCGCGATGCCGTCAAAGGTTCGGTCTTCACAGCCAGCGAACGTGGCTGGGTCCAAGGCATCACGAATGACCCCGGACGTCTCAGCCATACATATCAAGGGATTCGTTACGGTGTCGTCGGCGGCATCAACTATCCTGGCAACACGACGAATGCCTGGCATCTCAATCCGAACCAGACCATCAACTACGTGACCGCGCATGACAACCACACCTTGAATGACAAATTGCGCATCACGGGTATCACCAATGTCAACACCCGCAAGGCGATGCAGATTCAATCGAACGCCATTGTCCTGACCTCGCAGGGCATTCCTTTCCTGCATGCCGGTGTCGACTTCATGCGTTCGAAACCCAATCCGGTCGGACGGACAGTGAAACCAGACGAGCATCTTGTCCAAGGTTTCATCGGCAACTCGTATGAATCGCCTGATGCCGTCAACCAACTCCGTTGGGACCAAAAAGCCTTGCATCATGATGTCTTTGAATATTACAAAGCCTTGATTGCCATCAGAAAGGCTTACACCCATTTCCGGATGGATTCGGCTGATGATATTTTGGCAAGACTGACCTTCCTTGACACGGATGCCGGACATCAAGCGGTTGCTTACCGGATTACTGGTCTTGAAGGTGAACCCGAAATCATCGTGGTCCATAGTGGTTCACCAAGCAGCGGTTTGACATTTGTCGCACTTGAGGCAGGCAAGGAATACATGGTCCTGACCAATTCCATTGAAGCCAACCCCGAGGGTATCGAAGTCATCAGTGACATGTTGTTCGTCCCTGCCAACACCACGATGATCCTGGTCGAGGTGGTTGAAGCACCGGTCATACCTGATGACCCGCAACCCACCTCAAACACCGGCTTGATCATCGCCATTGGTGCTTCTGTCCTGGTGGTCGGTGGGGGTGGCGTAGCCGCCTTCGTGTTGATTCGAAGAAGAAAACTGGTTTAATTGATTCAATCAAGCAAAAGGGACGCCAATTGGCATCCCTTTTTTTCATGCGTATGTTTTTCTGCCGTAGATCAACATCACCAACATCGTGATGAGGCCCATGCCAAGCTGGAAGATGACTGGTGCGAAGGCAGGGCTGAAGAAACCGATGAAGAAACTGGCGACAGCCGGCAAGGTCATGATGAAGATCACAAGCTTGATTGACTGGGTGAAGGTCATGAACGTGGAATAACCGAACCTGAACAGTTGCATCACAATCGCCAGCAACAAGACAAACAAGGTATTGGTCAGCAGACTGACAATCGTGTTGACCAGGACGGTATAAATGACGATATAGGGGCCGAAGGTGGCTTCGATGCCCTCCCCCAAGGCGATAAAGGCATCAGCCCTGTCCTGCCCTGTCATGAAGTTGATCGAGGTGAAATCGACCACGTCATCAAAACCGGTATAGCCGACGCCGAACATCGTCGCGTCATGGCCATTGGTGTAGATGATGATGTCTTCTTTCAACAAGACCTGGTGTTGGCTGGCATCGACGTCATCTTCCTGGTAATTGAAGATATAGGTCAAGCCACGATGGGTATAGACAAATGCCTCATCGGTGTCACACACCAGTTTGGAAGCCCTGATCTGGCAACTGTCGGGCAAGACCCAGTCAGGCGTCTCCACCCTGAAACTTTCCGTGATGAAATCAAGCCGCCAGCCTTGTTCGCGTACGATCAGGTAATTCAACGGAAAAGCGCTGATCATCACCAGGATGAAGAAGTAAATCAACACCTTGCCGAAAGCTTCGTCAAGCCGTGTGAAGAGCTTGGCATATTCGAATGAATAGCGGAAATACCGGACCAGAAACATCAGGTGTAATCTCCGATCAAATCAGGATCGATCTCAAGGATGACGCTTGCGTATGGGGCAAGGCTCAAACTGCCATACAGGATGGACAGGTATGGCAGGTCGATGACCTGGTTGAGGGGTGAGATGTTATGGATGACCAGGACGGCCTGGTTGATGTGTTCATGTTGGAAATGACGGATGAAACCTTGGATGTTCGAGGTGTTGCCGTTAAACGGTTCGAAACTGTTGCCATACATGAGGGCGGGATGTGCCCTGCGCAACGCGATGAAGGTCTTGTAGACATGAATCATTGATTCCGGATCATCGAGCTGTTGGATGAGATTGGGTGTCTCCAGGTTCTGGGTGTCAGGAAACCACCAGGTTTCTTTAGTGGGGTCACCCCATAGGAACGGGGTTCTTCTGAATTCGTCATAAGCCTTGCCATAACCGGGGACCTGCACACCATCTTGGCTGTAATCACGGTAACCTTTCATGGCCAGTTCCTCACCGTAGTAGATGAATGGCGAACCCGGCAAGGTCAACAGGAAACGGGTGGCCAGCTTCATCTTGTCGAAACCCTCATGATCCAAGAAGCCGCCGGTCGACGCCAACCGGTCGAGATCGTGATTCACCAGGAAGGGCGAATCCACGAAATCGGGATTGATGTCACGGATTTCCTCATAAAGCCGGCGCAGGTTGCTGACCAGCAAAAAGCGGCTGTTGCCTCTGCCGATCTTGTCCCAGATGTTGGAAGCGGCGACAAAATTGAACAATGAGTCCGACCCGATGTAATAGTCGGCATAGGTGACATAACTGTAATCAAACACTTCTGACACGATGAAACTGTCGGGATGGTTGGCCTTGATATGATGATTGAGTTCAAAGATGAACAAGGCGTTTTTCAAGATCACACCCGTCGTGCCGGGCTTGTCAAAGAAATGCTTGGCGGCATCCAGCCTGAAACCATGGACACCCATGTCGAGATAAAAATCCATGATGTCCTTGATTTCCTGGACGACCACGGGGTTGGCGAGGTTGAGGTCTTTCATGCCCCCGACAAAACTTTCATAGGCACTGGTCGGCGATGTCCAGACATAATAATCACGGTAGGGACTGCTGGTGCCGCTCCGGGCGGAGACATACCAGGGATGCTGGTCGGAGGTATGATTGATGACCAGGTCGATGACGATCTTGATGCCGCGGTCGGCCGCCTCATCGATCAACCGTTGGAAATCAACCATGGTGCCGTAATCAGGATTGATGCCATAGTAATCGGTGACATCATAACCGTGATAGGACGGCGAAGGATTGACGGGCAACAGCCATAAGGCCGTGACACCAAGATCCACGAGATAATCGAGATTCTCGGTGATGCCGTTCAAGTCACCGATGCCGTTACCGGTCGTATCGGCAAAGGATCTGACAAAAATCTGGTAATAAATATCGTTTTGAGGATAAATCGCCCGCAGATCAATGACGGGATCCTGGTCATCGGTCGGGCGGCAGGCCGCCAGCATGATGACCAATGACAAGATGAGGATGATCAGTTTGGTTTTTTTCATTCGAAGCCCCGCTTTCTCATCGATTCACCTCTGCCGAGGAAGTTGTCTTTGCCTTGCGGACCTTCCAAATCGATGACTTTGGTTTTGAATAGATAATCATGAATGGTCTGGCTCGACTTGTCCGAGAGGACAAAGAAGGCGATGACCAGATACAAACCGAAGGTGCCGATGCTGGCTCCGAGCTTGAAGATGTCACGCAAGAGGATGCGGATCAAACCGGCCGGACTGCCATCAGCATTGACGATTTTGATTTTTTGGATGCGTTTGCCGAAGGTCTGTCCGTTGGCGATGAAGTAAGGCAGGATGTATAGACCGAAAAAAGCGACGCCAAACACGATATAAGACCAAATTTGGCCCAATGGCAGCGTCAACAACGTGAATAGTGCGACACCCGAGGTGTCGATGGCAAAGGCCCTGACACGTTTTTCAAAAGATGGAACCATACGCTGACAACCCTCATTTCATGAATCAACATCATTATATCATAGTGAAATTGCGAAACCGGTCGCATTCACTTTCAGTGATGAAAAAAGGGCTTGGCCCTTGTTTCATGTTTCATAGCGATAGGCTTTTTCATCTTTGATCAAGAACCGGTCGATCCAGATGGGCACATGAAGCACAATCGGTGTCGACAAATAGAAATGGGTGTATCCGGCATCACGTTGATTTTCAAGGGCAGCGATGAACAAGTCACGCATGAAGATGCCGGTATCTTCACTATCGATACCATGGATGAAGACACCCGCGGGATAATCAAAGACAAAATCATTGGTGGCGACTTTGTAATAAGTGTCATCTTCGAAGATGACGCCAGGGCGGATGTCATGATTCTGATAAAAGTTCTGAGTCAGCAGGTCTTTGATGGTCGCGCCGCTCAGATAGGTCGTTTTGATGCGATTGTCAAAAGGAAAGACCTGGTGAACCGTGTTCAGTGAGATGCCTGCGCCGTTGCTGATGCTGATACGGGTGCCACCGTAATTATGAAAGGCGATGTCACTGTCTGAACTCAGACGGATCAACTTGGCCATATACACGGTCAGATCCCCTCTTGACAGCGATTGACCGGCGATTAGAATGGGTTCGAAAATCGGTTTGCCTAAAGAGGCTTCGACTGCTTCAATGATGTCGTCAAGCCGTGTTTCAATGACGGGGTGGGCGATATTGAGGCGTGCTTCATTGCCGCCATTCAGGTTTTGGGCCAAATAGCCTGTCACCATGCCATCCAGGTTCAAGTCAAGTCTGAGATGGCCGACAGCGGATCCGTATCCGCCTGATTGCATGATCGGCATGTTGACGCCGCTGCGACTATGAAACTGTACATAGGTCTGATGGCTGTGGCCGTTGAAGACGGCATCGACACGCTGGTTGCCGGTCAGATTGCCGACCGCCTGGTTGAAACTGCCATCCGCGCCATGGATGGCCACTAAGACGACCTGAACATCTTCTGTCATGCGCAGATGTTCGGCATAATGCTCGACGACCGGAACAGGATTGCCGAATTCGTAATCCCTGACCATCGCGTCAGCGATGCTTGATTCCAATCCGTAACCCATCAGGCCGATGATACCGATGCGGACACCGGCTCTTTCAATGACGGTGTACGGTTCAATGAAATCAGGGATGGTGGTCGTACCTTTGAAATAAACATTGGCACCTAGAAGGGGGAATTGTGCCTGCGTCCCTTCATAAGCAGGATTGAAATAACGCGTCACCTGTTCAAGGCCCCAGTCAAACTCATGGTTGCCGATGACGAACGCATCATGATGCATCATATTCAACAGGTCGATGACGGATTCGCCATGAAAATGGTTGGAGAGCAAGGTGCCTTGCAACATGTCACCACCCGAGATGAACAAGGTGTTGTCTGGTTTCTGGTCAAAGGCATCGAGGATCAGATTGCCGATTCTGGCTACGCCCATGCGATTGCCTTCTTCCATGATGAAACCGTGAAGGTCGTTGAGATAATAAATGTCGAGATGATCAATGCCCACCAAGGGCTCGATGACGGTCACCGAGATGGTGACGACGGCTTGGCCGCCGGTGGTGTTGCTGACGGTCATGGTGACCGGATAGGTTCCAGGAGTCTCATAATCCACCGCGCTGTCATCAAGGATGATCAGGTCGGTCAAATAGCCTTCGTTGGCATCAAAGGCGACAACGCCGGCAAGGTAATCAGGTGGCGCCTGACCAATGACATGTGTATGATTGGTCGCACCGAGAATGACAGGCGGGGACGTGGTCCCGCCACTACTTTCAATGACGATGACGTTGACGGTCTTGGTGACCGTATTGCCGTCACTGTCAGTGACACGATATACCAACGGATAAACACCGGCTGTCTCATAATCGACATCTGAGTCGTCGATGATGATCGCATCGGTCAAATCACCATCTGTCAGGTCATAAGCGCTGACGCCTTCGCGGTAATCCGGTAAAGGATCACCGATAAAATAGGTGATATCCCCGGTCCCGCTGATGTTTGGTGGCACGTGCTTGCGCGGGTCATCTCGATCCTGGCAAGCCGCCAAGACAAGGATGAAGGTGATCAATAAGATAATGGATGTCAATTTCTTCATGTTCAAACTTCCTTTCCATGCAAAAGCCATTATATCATACCGGTAGGAATGTTCCAACACATATTGTGTTATAATGGTTTTTGAGGTATGGAATGATGTCAAGCAAACACTCGCTTTCAGCCCTGTTCACGACCTTTTTGAAAATCGGTGCCCTGACCTTTGGCGGTGGGTATGCGATGATGCCTGTCATGCGTCGTGAAGTGGTCGATAAAAAAGGTTGGGCCAATGATGACGATATCTTGAAAATCCTGGTGATTTCGGAAACGACACCAGGTGTTTTGGCCGTCAATTCGGCGACGTTCATCGGCTACAAGATTGCCGGATTCAAAGGGAGTGTCGCCGCCACGCTCGGCGTGGTGCTGCCTTCGTTTGTCTTGATTGCCTTGATCTCCCTTTTCATCCTTCAGTTCAAGTCTTTGACATGGGTCAACTATGCGTTCATGGGACTCAAGGGGGGCGTGGCGGTCCTGATTTTCAGAGCTGGTCTGCGGATTGCCAGGCGGATCAAGCGGACCTGGTTTGCATTGATCTTGTTCGGACTGGCGTTTTTGATCGCTCTTTTCACCTCGGTCAGCGTCATCTATATCCTGATTGCCGGTGGCCTGATCGGCCTGATTCGTGGTTATATCCTATATATCAAGGAGGCGAAGCAACATGTGGCTTGAATTGCTGACCCTCTTTTGGATCTTTTTCAAGATTGGTCTGTTTACCTTTGGCGGCGGTTATGCGATGATTCCGTTGATCAAGGACGAGGTCGTAGGCAGGGGTTATCTTGATTATGACCTGATGGTCGATTTCATCGCCATCAGCGAATCGACACCGGGCCCGATCGCAGTCAACATGGCGACGTTTGTCGGCATGAGCCAATACGGTCTGCTTGGTGCGGTTTTTACGACGTTTGGCGTCGTTCTCCCTTCCTTCATCATCATATCCTTGGTGGCCAGGTTTGGGACAAGGATGCTCGACTCAGAAGGGTTCAAGCATGCTTTCCTGGGACTTCGTCCGGTGGTCATCGCCTTGATTTTGAGTGTGTCTGTGACGCTGATGACGCGGACCTTTCTGCCCAACATCCGTTTTGCCGAAAGGCTGTTTGACACCAGTGTCTTTGACTGGCGCGGCGTGGCGGTCATTCTGCTGGTCGGTGGCACTGCCTTCTTTTATCGAAAACTCTCGCCCATCCAGCTGATTGTGCTATCAGCGTTGCTAGGCATCATCATCTACGGTCTCATCCCGTCTTAGGAGGACATCCATGAAAGATTTGTCGTGGCTTAAACATGAACTGATCGCCCATCGCGGCTTGCATACGATTGATGGCCAGGTTCCCGAAAATTCACTGGCGGCCTTCCAAAAAGCGATGGATGCGGGCTATGCCATCGAACTGGATGTCAACGTGTTGAAAGATGGCACCGTGCTGGCCTTTCACGATCCGTCTTTTGAGCGGCTTTGTCGTGACAAACGCCTGCTTCGTGAAGTCGATTATGAGGACATGCAAGATCTCTATCTTCTCGCAAGTGATGAACGTCCGCCCCGGCTTGAAGATGTCGTCCGGTTGGTGGCTGGCAAGGTGCCCTTGTTGATCGAACTCAAGCCATTCGGCGATGTGCTCTTGATGGCCGAGAATGTCATGCGCATCATGAAGGACTATCCGGGCACATTTGCCATCTTCTCGTTTCACCCCAAAATTGTCGGTTGGTTCAAAAAACATCATCCTGATGTCATCAGAGGTCAGATATCAGAAAGTTTTGCCTTTGATCCCCGCTTGAGCCGTGTCTATCGGCATTTGCTCAGATCGATGTTTTTCAACCGTTTCACCAAACCGGACTTTGTCAGTTACAGCATTCGTGACTTGCCAAACCGTTATCTTGACAAAGCCAAGAAGAAAGGGTTGACCGTTATCAGTTTCGCCGCTCAGACACAGGCTGAATTTGATTTTGTAAAAACCCATTATGACAATGTCGTGTTTGAATTTTTCAAGCCTGTGTATCAACGTTGATTCAACATGATGATCATTAAAAAACCGCCTGTCATCAACAAGACAGGCGGTTTTGCTTATAATTAACAATCAAGGGTCAATCCACATCAAAGGCATCAAGGCCTTTTTTGATTTCTTTGACGACATCCTTATTCTCCTTGACGAAAAAGAAGGTGACAAACGCGATGACGACCAAGACCAACGCATACGGAAACAAGACTGTAAACGAGGCCATCGCCCGGATGAACGCACCGGCGACAATCGGAGTAAACGATTGGGCCAGCATCGAGCTGGTGTAATAGTAACCGGTGTAGCGGCCGACGTTGTCTTTATGGGACATTTCGACAATCATCGGATAAGAGTTGACGTTGATGAAGGCCCAACCGACACCAATGACGGAAATACCACCGAAGAAAAGGGCGTTTGGTTCATGCAACAACATCGTAGCGAACAGTCCTAGACCCATCAAGGCAAGGCCACCGATGACCGAAAACTTGCGTCCTAGTCTTGATGCAAGCAAGCCGGCCGGAATAAACGTGATCATCGCTGACAAGACCAAGATGATGGTAATGGTGCCGGCAATGTCAATCCGACCCAGCACCGTGTCCGTATAGGAACTGATGAACGTTTCAATCGAGTTGAAGGCTGAAAACCAAAGAAAAACCGCAAACAAGATTAAGAACATGTTGATTTTGTCAGAGCGGCTGAGTGGTACGTTTTCACCAATCTCGCCCAAGGCGGTGCTATACGCTTCGCCGATGACCATGTCTTCCTTGGTTTCTTCGACCAGTTTGTTTTCCTTGATTTTGATAAATAACAACAACATGGCAACCAACATCACACCGCTGACAATCAAAAAGGGCATGACACTGAGGATGGGATCATCAATCGATTCACCGAAGATAATCACCAGTCCGCCCCCAATGATGGCACCGACATAACCAATCAGGTTGATGATGCCGTTTGCCTTGGAACGTAATGGCTTGGGTGTGACATCAGGCATCAAGGAAACAGCGGGGTTGCGATAGATGTTCATGATAATCAACACCATCAACATCATGATGATGACGCCGACCAGGCTGTTTAAAATATAGGCGACGGCGATCAGGGGAAAGATCAAGGCGGCCACAAACATGCCCACGACGATATAGGGGATTCTTCTGCCGAAACGGGTCTTGGTGCGGTCTGATAGAATACCGAAGATGGGCAACATGAACAAAGCGAAGAAATTGTCCAGGGCCATGATGAATCCGACCAGAGGTGCGCTCTCAGGATCAATCTCACCCGTACTGCTTAGCAACCTGCCCAAGAAGATAGGTGCATAGGTGTTATAGATCTGCCACAACATCAAAATGGAAAAAAAGCCAAAACCGATAAAGAATGTACTGCGATAATTCAATTTCAGTTCTTTCATGACGCGCTCCTTTTAGAGAAGTTTGTGTGATTGTCATTATTATAGCATGATTAACCTGAGGATGGCGATGACATTTTACCGACCTTTGATGAAAACCTTTTTCAGTGCTTGAGGACATGACATGAAAAAAGGTCCGTCGGCAACGCCGATCGGACCTTGGGCGATTCAATCTTTCAATGCTTCCCTGCCGCGTCGCATGGCTTCCTGGTTGATTTTGAGCATGTGTTGCTTGCGCGCCCCGAGGAAATACGTCAAGGCATCGAGGATGACATCTTCTCGGAAAATGCCGACGGTTTCAAGATAAGCACCCAGCATGACCATATTGGCGACCTGCGGTGTGTCAAGCGCACCGGCGATGTCGTTCATGGGGATGCCATGACAGTTGACACCTTCGACTTGCACGTCTCGTTTGATCAAAGACGAGTTATAAAACAGATTGCCTTCCGGATTGACGCGCTCACCGAACTTGTTCAACGACGGTTCATTGAAAACCAGCAGATCATCTGACAATTTAAAGACAGGTGAATGGATGGGTGAGTCGCTGATGGTGATGGCACAATTCGCTGTGCCGCCGCGGGTCTCGGGACCATAGGTCGGCACCCAGAGACTGTAGAGTCCCTGTCGGGTGGCCGCATGGGCCAGAAGCTGGCCTGTCAGCATGACACCTTGACCGCCGAACCCGGAAATCCTGATCGTCCTGATCATGGTTTCATCACGTCCTTGAAGACACCGGGCGGGAAAATCGGTTCCATGTTGGATTTGACCCATTCCATCGATTCACGCGGTTTCATGCCCCAGTTGACCGGGCAGGTGGATAAGATTTCAATCATGGTGAAACCACGTTTTTCGACTTGATAAGTGAAAGCTTTTTTAATGGCTTTTTTGACTTTCAGGGCCTGGGCCGGACTGGTCAGCGAGACACGTTCGAGATAGGCGACGCCTTCGATGCTTGAAAACATTTCACAAACCTTGAGCGGATGACCATGTTCGAGAATATGGCGGCCATCCTGGGAAGTGGAGGTTTTTTGATCAATCAACGTGGTCGGCGCCATTTGGCCGCCGGTCATGCCGTAGATGGCATTGTTGACAAAGATGACGGTGATGTGTTCACCCCGGTTGGCGGCGTGGATCGTTTCGGCGATGCCAATCGACGCCAGATCACCATCACCTTGGTAGGTAAAGACAATGCTATCTGGTAACACCCTTTTGACACCGGTGGCCAGTGCACAGGCACGGCCGTGGGGGGCTTGTTGCATGTCACAGTTGAAATACTCATAACTAAACACGGAACAGCCGACCGAGGCAATGCCGATGGCCTTGCCGAGAAGGCCTAATTCTTCCATGACTTCAGCGGTGATCTTATGGACGATACCGTGGGTGCAACCTGGGCAATAATGGGTCTGGATGTCGGTCAATCCTTTGGTGCGTTGATATTCAGGCATTTAGTCCACCATCCTTTCCTGAAAACTCATGACGGCTTCAACCAACTCTTCTGGTTCAGGAACGACGCCACCCGAACGGCCATAGAAAGCGAGTGGAAAACGGCCCTTGTTGGCGATTCTCACATCATCAAGCATTTGTCCCATGCTCATTTCAAAAACGATGATGCCTTTACATGAGGACGGTATTTTGTCAAATGCCTTTTTGGGATAAGGCCATAGTGAGATGGGGCGGATCATGCCGGTTTTGATGCCGTTCGCATTCAACATCTGCAAGGAAGAACGGGCGATGCGGGCGGCTGTCCCATAAGCGACAACCACATATTCGGCATCCTCGACATCAATCGTTTCAACCAAGGTTTCCTGATTGATGATGGTTTGATATTTGCGTTGCAGTTTTTGATTATGCGCTTCTAACTCAGGTGGATCGAGATGGACACTGTTGATGACATTTCTGCCTGGATGATGATCGGTACCGGTTGTTGCATAAGACTTGGGATCGATCTTTCTTTTCTTGACAGGCATGTCGATATCAATCGATTCCATCATCTGGCCGATCAGTCCATCGGCCAAAAGCATGACAGGATTGCGATACGTATCGGCAATCTCAAATGCTTCTTTCATCAGGTCGACCGCTTCTTGTAATGTCTCTGGCGCTAAAACGACCACTTGATAATCGCCATTGCCACCGCCCCGGGTTGCCTGGAAATAGTCGGCTTGCGAGGGCGCGATGCCACCCAGTCCCGGTCCACCGCGCATGATCGAGACGATCACGCATGGCAGTTCGGAACCACATAAATAACTGATGCCTTCCTGCTTGAGGGCGATGCCGACCGATGAGGATGATGTCATGACCCGTTTGCCGGCAGCGGCGGCACCATATACCATGTTGATGGCAGCCACTTCCGATTCGGCCTGCAAAAACACCTTGCCATGTTCAGGCATCATTCTTGACAAGTATTCAGGAATTTCATTCTGAGGGGTGATCGGGTAACCGAAGAAGGCGTCTGCGCCCGCCTTGATGGCGGCCAGCGCGATGGCTTCATTACCCTTCATGAGAATTTTAGCCACGTTCCAACACCTCCACCGTGATGACAGAATCAGGACAGATGATCGCGCATTGCGCACAGGCGATGCACTTGTCCATATCACTGACTTTGATTAAATAGTATCCGGATCGGTTGATCCGTTCCTTGTCGAGAGAAAGGATGTTGACCGGACAGAAACCGACACATAATTCACAGCCTTTGCAGGCTTCATCGTTGAAAGTCAATTTTCCCTTTTTCAAAAACTCATCATTCCTTTCTTTACCGTTTGATGTAGTTGTCTTGCAGACGGTTGATGGTTTCAATACGGTTCTTGGCAAAGACCTTGGCGGCAAGCTGGGTATGGATGTTTTCCTTATCGGCAATCTTGTAGATTTCCAGCAAGCGGTCATAAATCTTTTCAATGTCGCGGGTCGCATGCCCTTTGTTGTATTCCTTGAGTTCATGATACACGTTGATCAGACCACCGGCATTGATGACGAAATCGGGTGCATACAGGATGTCCTTGTCTTTCAGGACGTCACCGTGGATATCTTCGTCAAACAGCACATTGTTGGCCGTCCCGGCGACGATGGTCGCCTTGAGTTTGGGAATGGTCTCGTCATTGATGGTCGCGCCAAGCGCACAGGGGCAGAAGACATCGACATCGGCTGCGTAGATGTCATCAGGTTTGACAAAGGTGACTTCCGGATGCTCCTTCTTCATGCGGGCGATATGCTTGTCATTGATTTCTGAGAAATAGATCTTCTTCGCATTCGCGCCGATCAAATACTTGATCAGGTAATAACCGGTCTGGCCGGCGCCTTGGACGGCAAACGTATATTTCGAAATGTCTTCATCATTGAATTTGAAACGCAATGAGGCGCGGATGCCGTGGAAGCATCCCAAAGCCGTCATCGGTGAAGGGTTGCCTGATTTGCCTTCAAGCCCGACAACATGGTCGGTTTCCATCTTGACATAGTCCATGTCACCAGTGCTGGTATTGACATCTTCGGCCGTGATGTAACGGCCGTTCAAGCTTTGGACATAACGTCCGAGCGCACGGAAATAGGCTTCGTTTTTGACTTTGGTCGCGTCACCGATCAGGACCGATTTGCCACCACCGAGGTTCAAGCCGGCCGCTGCGGCCTTGTACGTCATCCCACGGGCGAGTCTGAGGCAGTCAAGGACAGCATCATCTTCCGATTCATAGTTCCACAATCTGGTTCCACCAAGGGCTGGACCAAGTGTGGTGTTGTGAATGCATGTAATGCCTTTCAATCCTGTGGTCTTGTCGTGAAAGTAGACGACCTGTTCGTAACGATGCTTCTCCATGTAATCAAAAACTTTGAATTTACTCATGTTTTTCTCCTTTGTCAATTTTAAAAGCGCTTACAACATGATTATAACATATTAGTCCAGCGTTTTATATGATAAATCATATAAATTTATCGAGGTTCAAAGTTGGGATGGACGTCCGAAAAAAAGAAAGCGATTTGCTTTCTTTAAAGACGGTTCAAAGCTTGTTGAAGGCGCTCAAGAAAATGGCCGACCTGGTAGCCGTCGACGAACGCATGGTGGACTTCGAGGGCGAAAGGCATGGTCCAGATACCGTCTCTTTCAGTGGCTTTGCCCCAGACGATGCGAGGGATGGCATCCTTGTTGTTTAACATGTGCGCATGCGTGACCTGGGTGAAGGCATACCAAGGCACGGTGGTGATATAGACGAGGTCCTGCCGACTTTCCTTGGCCATGTCGATGAATTGTTCACCCTGGGCAGTGGAGGCATCCCTGGCATGACCGATAAAGGTCTCCAGATCATCATGATGATCAACGGTGACAATTTTGAAGTTTTCCGTGCCTGCGATCAAATCGGTGAAGGACGGATGGACCTTGTCCATGAGGTAGGCATCACCATCGACGAAGCGGCAACGCATCGCTTCCATGTCGTTCATGACACGCATCATGACATGCATGAAAGCAAAATAAAACGGATGCCCCTTGGTTTTGATGAAGGCTTTGAAACGGGTGATGTCCAAAGTGACCGTCAAGTGGTAGGTCGGCACATCGAAATCCTTGTAAAACAAATACTGCTGTTTGCGTGACCATGTGTCAATGTTGATTTTCTGCATGGGTTCCTCCTTTGAGAAAGGCAATCCGTTTTTGTGTCAGGTCCTTAACCAGATCACTGAGGAAACAACCATCATAACCGTGAACGGAGCGCTTTGTATGGTGTGTCTCGACACTGATGCCGAATGAGCGGAGTCGCTCGGCGTAAGCGATGCCTTCGTCACGAAGACAGTCATATTCGGCAGTTTCCAGATAGGCGGGCGGCAAATCATGCAAATCCGCCAGGATCGGCGAGGCGTAAGGCAGCATGCCGTGGTCGCCGTTTTTCAGATAAAGGGCCCACATGTCGCTGTTGAGATGCCTGTTCCAGACCGGCGTGTCGTCATAGTCTTTGACCGAACGGGTCTGTTGCCGGACATCAATGACCGGGTAAATCATCATTTGTCTGGTGATGACGGGGCCTTTTCTGTCCCGGGACAACAAGGTCATGACAGTGGCGAGATTGCCACCGGCGGAATCGCCGGCCACCATGATGTCGGTGATGCCGAGTGTCTGCTTGTTGGCTTCCAGCCAGCAAAGTGCTTGATAGCAATCTTCCATGGCGGTCGGAAAAGGGTGTTCGGGTGTCAGGCGGTAATGGACATACAGGGCTTTGAATCCGGTGCCTTGCATCAAATTCGTAATCAATTTGAGATGAATGGGCGTGCCTTCGATTTGAAAACCGCCCCCATGCAGATAAAAGATGCAGGGCGCAGGTTGATCCTGATTTTTAAACGTGTATAGTTTGACTTTGACACGTCCGTCTTGATCGCCTTTGATGTGATAGGTTTTGGTTGTGATATTGATGCGGGGCGTGGTTAAAAACATCGTCACCTTCATCAAACCGTTGACCAGGCGACGGCGACGATCGGAGTAGGATGTGAAACGTAGTGGTTTAAGCATGCGCAGCTGTGGATCGATGTCGTATGCCTTCTTCATGTCGCTCCTCGTGACGGGTTAAGATTCGAACAGTTTCAGATAGTCGGCGTAGCCTTCTTTTTCCAGATCTTTGACGGGAATGAAGCGCAAAGCGGCGGAATTGATACAATAACGCAGTCCGCCGAGTGTTTCGGGTCCGTCGTCGAATACATGACCGAGATGACTGTCCGCCTGCTTGCTTCTGACTTCGGTGCGGACCATGCCGTGTGTACGATCCTTTTTTTCTTCAATCGCCTGTAATGGCTTGGCAAAACTGGGCCAGCCACAACCACTGTCAAACTTGTCGAGACTGGAAAACAACGGTTCGCCGGAGACGACATCGACATAAAGTCCATCTTCTTTGTGATCCCAATAAGGGTTGGCAAAGGGCGGTTCGGTGCCATTCTCCTGTGTCACGTGATACTGGATGGCAGTCAGTTTTTGTTTCAATAATGTCTTATCTGTTTTTTTCATGTTGATCCCTCTTTCTCGTGTATGGTGCGATAGGGTCTGGTCAATCGCGACGAATGACGGTTTTGTTGCCTGGCAGGGTAATCATCAACGCGGGGTCGAGGTCACTTCTGCCAATCGTGAAATCGGAGGTCAGGATCTGGGCCCCGCTGGCCAATGCGTCATCGAAACGTTGTTGATTGAAAACCAGTCCTGAATCAATGCGGGTGCGAACGATGAAACCTTCGTCGACAAGATTGCCGATGGCTTCGATATCAACGCTGTTATGAACGACAAAGGCAGCGTGATCGTCGCTGGTGCCGCTGGCATGGACACCGGGAAACATCGCTTGGCTCATCAGGCTGGGGTCCAGGTCCACATAGGGTTGGGTGGGTCGCCCGGGATGCAAGACGATGATGACCTTGCCCAACAGCGAATGGACGGACGGCCAGCCGTCGTTCTGGATGGTCTCACGCAAGGAAGTCACGTTGCCATCAAAAAGATCTGAAGGGCGGAACAGGTGTTGCCCCAAGACATCTTCAAGCAAGAGATCCAGGGCAAGCAGTTCGTCCGTACCGATGTTCTCCAACAAGGGGTCCAGGACCATCCAGTCATATTTGATCTCGAATAGAATGATGATTGGAATATGGTCAGGATGATGTTCAGAGAATAGTCTTAGTTCCTGCAAGGCCGGTTCCAAAACAGGGGCGATGCCACTGTTGTCAACCAGGGGCACATGCGTGATTTCAAACTGGCCGTTGCGCAGACGCACATCCCATTCCATGCTGCGGATGCCGTTTTCAAACTGGGCGGTCAACGTCTGGTAGCCATATCGTAGTGAACGGGCTTCATCAAAATTCTCGCCCAATCCGACAAAGAGTCTCCCTAGGGCGGGGCCCGTCTTCTTGTAACTGTTATGGGTCGCGAGCAGGCGGATATCATGGAGCGTGAGCGTCGGATCCGAGACGTCAAAGTCAATCCATGTCGACTCGTCTTCCGGCACATGTTCCAAAGCATAATAGTCTGCAAGTCGGCGCAGATGACGGTTTTGCAGGCGGATATCGTTCATGCGGATCAGCGAGAAATAACTGAGTATGAGTAAAAACAAGGCGACAAATCCAAAGATGACGATTAAAATGATTTTAAGTGTTTTAAGCATGTCGGGTCTCCGTTTCGATGGGATGGGATGATACTAGAGCGATGCGGTGTGAAGATTGTCGATCAAGCGGTCGCATTCAAACACCATATAGGTGTTGAGCGGGTAGATGTCTTTTAAAAAGTCTAACATGTGGCGGGCTGATACGTGCAGCTTCTGCATCCCTGCCAACATCGTGGGCAGCTTGGCGGCAAAATCAGGATAACGACGTTCCAGGCGGCGTTCCAGACTGAAGATGTCAACATCCACCTTTTCCGCCTCGTCAATGAGATGCAGGATACTGATGATCTGGTTGAGGGCATGAACTTCGACCATGCGTGTGCCTGAAAGTTTTTCCCCGCGATGGTATCTCAGCAGGCCGACATAAATGTTGGTCAGTGCTTCATTGGCGGCAAATTCAATGTTATCGCCTTTGAGTTGGGGGATATCGCCCTTTTGTTCGATGAGTTGTGGATTTTCATAATGATGGGCCTGGTAGATGATCCGGCCTTTGGCATGTGTGGTCTGATCGATTTCCGATCTACCGAAGACCGCAAACTCACCGTAAATCTGATCAGCAAACAAGATTATATGCCCATCCTTGGTGTTTTTAAAGGTGTAGACAAGCGGATGAACCTCGGACAGCCATGACAGATCGGTGAGATAGCTTTCCTTATGATCGTCTTCGACAACCACAAAGAAATCGAGATCTGAGTAACGGTCGATGCGGTCCGTTTCGTCACCAACCGAACCAAGTCCGATCAGGGCGAGCACTTCTTCCCGGAGGGACAAGTGATAACCCAGATCGTCCAATCGTTTGAGCAATCGTTGTTCCTTCATATGACACACCTCCTGTCTTTATTATATCAAACTTGCGCACCGGACATCTTGTCAATTGTCCTTTCCGGTGTTATCATGTAAACAAGAGAGGTGATGCGTATGAAACCAATGATTGCCAAGAAAGGCTCATTTCCGGTTGAGTTGAAAGCAGGTGAACGTTATGTGTTCTGTAACTGCGGACAAAGCCGAAACCAACCTTTTTGTGACCGGCAAAGCCACAAGGGCTCCGGTATTACACCGATGGCATTCACAGTTGAGAAGGACGGCCAGTATTGGCTTTGCGGATGCAAGCATTCAGGTCAAAAGCCATTTTGTGATGGGACACACAAAAGTTTGTGAAAAGAGGCGGTTATCCTGAAATGGTAAGATGTTAGTAGACACATAAAAAAGTCTATTAACATCTTTTTCATGTTTAAATGTCATTGAAGGGAGGATGTAAATGATGGGGAGACAGGGCTGATAAGCCTTGTCAATGGCTTCATCCCATGTCCAAGACAAATCCTTGAAGGCCTGATTGTGAAAAAGAACGGCGGATGATACCGCCGTTCACATCTTCTTCATGACCACATGACGATAATGGTTGGTGTCAATCAATACCAGACCCGTGCGATCCGCAATCACCTGCATGGTCCTGGGTGTGAAAAAGGAGACATGGCTTGGATCCCTGATGTAAAACCAGTCATTGAAGGTATCCTGGTCATCGGGATGAAAGAGGGTCATGATGCTCAGGATGCCACCGGGTTTGAGCAAGGATGCCAATGTCTCAAACGCCATCATCGGTTGTTGGATATGCTCGACCACCTCGGTCGAGGTGATGAGATCGTAAGTCCTGGTCAGATAATCCGTATCGGGGGCGTAAAAATAGTCGTAAAGGGTAACCTCGAATCCCTCCTTTGTCAACAATTGGGACAAGACGGGATTGGGGCCGCTGCCAAAGTCAAGTGCCGTCCCTGTTTTGACATGAGGCAGGACGGCCGCTTCAAGGAAGTTGGTCAGATAATTGAGATACCCTTCGCTTTCAGGACTGTTGTTGTGTTGTTCATAAATCTGATATTCTTCTTCAAGACTGATGTAATTGGCTTCATCCTTGGTGATTAACCGGCAATGCGGACATGCATGAAAAAGCATCTCGAAGCGCGGATGACGGAAGGCTGTCGTCGGTTGTTGGCAGACCTTGCATGGTTGCATGACATGATCTCCTTAACGATTGAACAAAGCCAGAATCAAGTAATAGATGACTGGGATCAACAAGGCCGGAAGCATATTCGCGACCTTGATTTTTTTCAGTTCCATGAAGTTAATGCCGATGGCCATGAGAATGATGTTACCGACCATCGAGAGGCTGGCCAGGATGTCTGGTGTCAGAAAAGGTGCGACGGCTCTGGCAAGCAAGGTGATGCTCCCTTGATAGATCAACACGGAAACGGCTGATAAGGCGACACCGACGCCCAGGAAGGACGCCAGGACCAAAGCGGTGACAAAGTCAAGCGCGCTTTTGATGATCAACGTGGTCGAGTCACCGGTGATGCCATCTTGGAGCGAACCGACAATGGCCATGGCACCGACACAGAAAATCAAGGTGCCGGCAATGAAGCCTTTGGCCAAAGGCGGCAGGTTGTATTTACGCTCGATGCCATAGGCGCCGTCACTCAGTCTGCGGTCGATATCAATCCATTCACCGATGATGATGCCCACCACCAGGGCGATGATGATCAAGAGATCACCCTGGGTGCGGATGCCGCCATCTTCGATGACGAGGAAATCGGTCAAAAACCAACCGAGCGAAATGGCGAACAAGCCAAGACCGAGAACAAACATGATGCCTTTTTGGATTTTGTCGGAAAGTCCTCGCTTGAAGAGGACGCCTAGCAAGGTCGCCAGTACGATGGCAGCGGCATTGATGAGGGTGCCCATGGATGCGTCTCCTTGTGGTTTCTGCTTTCATTATATGTCAAAAACAACCATTCTGGTTGGTTTTCGATCAGATTGATCAAGAAAAGAGCCGGTCTTGGTAGACCGGCTCACCTGTTTTATGCCTTGGTGTCGCTTTCCTTGTCTTCGGTTGATGCTGTGTCAGTTTCTGCTTCAGTGTCCTCTTCATCATCATGTTTGAAGCTTTGCTTCATGTTTTTCTTCATGTCCTTGAATTGGTTCTTGAATGCGGTCATGTCCTGTTTGAAATGTGCTTTGAACTGGTTTTTAAAGACATTGGAAAACCCTTGTCTTGAGAATGGCAACAACATCATGACTTTGGAAAAGTCACCATCCTTGCTTTCATTTTCAATGATTTTCTCAATGGTTTCCGAACTCATGAACGGTGCCAACGCGACCATTTTGCCCGGACCGCGTTTTTGATAGACGGCATAGCCGAGTTCATTGACGGCTTCCCTGTCAAGGAATGGTGCCAGTGCGATCACCCATTCAAATTTGATGTCTTCGTCTTTCGATGCTTCCTGATTGGCAAGTTTCGATAACACGTGTTTGCTGACGAAGGGCGCGAGTGCAACCAGGCTGATCTTGTCGTTATCCTGATATGCTTTCTGGACCCATTCATCCAACTTGTCTTGCTGCAGGAACGGCGCTAGCATCAAGAGCCAGTCATCATCCAAATCATCCAGGTTTTCAAAAATATCGTCGACCATTTTCGGACGTAACAGCGGCAGGATGGATTCCCAGATTTTCTTGTCGTGCTTCTTGGCATCAATCTTTTCTTCTTTAAGAATGTCTTCCACGATGCCTGCTTCCTTACCATTGCCGAGCAAGTCGTCAATCGAAATCTCAAAAATCTTGGAAAGATCACCTAATTTGGCGATGTCGGGCATCGTGTCGCCCCTTTCCCAATTGCTGACGGCCTGATAACTGATGCCAAGCAAGTCGGCCAGCTCGACTTGCGTCATGTCTTTTGCTTTGCGTAAAGCGGCTATTTTTTTGCCGATACCGCGCATGTCAAACATGTGTATCACCCTTTCTGTTTGATGCCTTCATTATATGACGGCGTCAGAGAAAAGACTATCAAGTGTTGCTTGAGTTGCTTGTTTTTGACTCAAGCGATGGTTGAATCACCTCATTGATCGCTTTACCAAGGGAGCGGATCGTGTTTAAGTTCTTGTTCATAAAGTGTGATGAAAGCTTGTTTGAGATCATCGGGCAACGGCGTGCCGGCAGCGCGGATATGTTCGTCGAGTTGTTTGACGGACTTGATGCCGGGAATGACGGCGGTGATTTCGGGATGACTCAGGATGAACGCCATCGCATAAGGTGTCAGGTTGTCATGTCCCGTGATATGCTTGAGTTGCCGGACAAGCTTGCCGCGTCTTTGTAGTGTCTGGTCATCCCATCGGCTGCGAATGCCTTGAAAGATGGTGTCCTCATCATATTTGCCGGTCAGCCAGCCTGAGTCAAGCGGGACTTTGACGACCAGGCTGATGTGTTGGGATGCGGCAGCCTTGAAGTGCTTGGCTGGTGCCTGGAAAAAGAGATTGAACAGCACTTCGATGACATCGACTTGGAGATGTGTCAAGACCATGTCCATTTCTTCGGCGGAATCGATGCTGACACCATAGGCGCGAATCAGCCCCTCATCCTTCAGTTGTTCGAACATCTGAAAATGCGTGGTTTGTCCGGATAGCACATCAAATCCAGGGTTGTGCATCACCACGCTGTCGACATAATCTGTCTGAAGGCGGCTCAAACTATCCAGCACCGATTCACGGATCGAGGCTGGATGAAAGTCGGAGGAACCATCGGCCTTATGTCCAAATTTGGTATTGATGACGACCTTTTCGCGTTGATCTTTGATGGCCATGCCGAGAATAGTCTCGCTTAAGCCGTTGGCATAGCCTGGTGCGGTGTCAAAGAAATTGATGCCGCGTTGGATTGCCGTTTTGACCAAGGCCACCCCTTCATCAACGGACATATGACCCCAGAACTCGGTGTTGCCGAGTTGCCAGGCGCCAAAGCCAAGACGGTTGACGGGTGTGTCTGTTTTTGCATATTGCACAACATTCATAAGAACACCTCTTCGGTTATATTTCTAATTTCATTTTAGCATATTATTGACTGTCTTCCCTATTTAATCAGATCGATTTTCATGTTAAAATATTGACGAGGAGCCCGCTAGGGAAGCAGCCAGCCGATTGGTGACTGCTTGTTTGACATGATGAACCCACGACTGATTAAAGAAACATTATGGATTGACACGACCCGGGATATGCGGACCGTACGCATTTTGTTGCCGCCTGGTTATGAAACCAGCCAAAAAACATACCCTGTCTTATACATGCACGACGGTCAAAACCTATTTGAGGACCACACCGCTTATGATGGCCAATCATGGGGCATCGTCGAGACCCTCATCGATCTTCAAGACAGGGGTCTTGTCGAAGAACTGATCGTGGTCGGCATCGACAATGCCCCCAACCGTGTCTTCGAGTACACGCCTTGGGTGTCAGATACGATCAAAGAACGTCATGGCGAGACGGTGGGTGGGCACGGTGATCGTTATGCGCAATGGGTGGTGGAAACGCTCATCCCCGCCATTGAAACCCGTTACCGTGTCCGCAAAGACCCTGCCGCGCGGATGATTGCAGGCAGTTCGCTTGGTGCGTATATTTCAGTTTACATTGCCGTCAAGCATCCAGAGCTTTTTGGTGTGGTCGGCGTCTTTTCGTTGGCATCCTGGTTTAATGAAAAAGACTGGCTTGACCATATCAGACAATGTGGTGTCTCACCCGGTCAACGTTACTTCATCTCGATCGGCGACCAGGAGTCCAGTGATGATGACGTCCCGGATTTCAATCAGATTTATATCAATAACAGCCGCACGTTCAAAACCCTTTTGACTGAACAGGGCGTCCTTGACATCTGTTATCTCGAGACCCATGATATCCATCATGAGTCGGCCTGGCGGAAAGTGTTTGCAGATTTTATGATCTGGGTCAATAAAAAGTCCGTTTGACAACGGACTCTATGTTTGATGCAACCAATCGATGACGCGTTCAATGTAGGCATCCCAAAACGCCCACGTATGCTCGCCGGGCCCTTCTTCACAAACATGTTTAATCTGATGTTCAAGCAAGAAGTCGCGAAATTTGCGATGATCGTCGTAGAGAAAATCCTCCGTGCCACACGCCAGATACAAGTCAGGCATGTGTTGCCGCTTCGCCTTGAGGATGCCGGCCAGATGAAACAGGTCGTTGGGCGAATCCGTGATGGGCTGGTCGGCGAAGATGCTGTGAAAAAGCGCGCCACGTCCATCGGCTTCGAAACGTGCTTGGATTTTGACGGCATCAAGCGCACCCGACAATGAGGCCGCCTTGGCATAACGGTCAGGATAAGTCAAAGCGAGCTTGAACGCGCCATAACCACCCATCGACAACCCTGCCACGAATTGGTGCTGAGGCAAGGGATCAAGCTGAAAGATATCTTTGATGATGGCCGGCAGTTCTTCTGCTAAAAACGTGAAATAGGCCGGTCCATGGACCATGTCGGCATAATAGCTATTGGCCACGTCCGGCATGACAACCGCGAGGTTCTTTTGCTCGGCATAGCGTTCGATTGATGTCAGGCGCACCCAGTTCGTATGGTTGCCTGAATAGCCGTGAAACAAATACAGCAGTCTGATGCCGTCTGCCGGACGTTGTCTGGGCAGGATGACATTGACTTCAATGTCGCGTTCCAGGATATCGGAACGGCAATGGCATTGCATGAAAGCCATGGGAATCCTCCTTGGATCTGATGATGGTGACCAGACAGGCTATCAAGATGCCGGTCGACCCGAAGGGGTTGACCGGCATGTGCATGTTATCAGTTTGATGTCTACCGTTTTTCTTTGACCGGAATCCAGATTTCACTGACATAGTCAGGACTGGTGGTATCACCTTCGGTGTAGACTTCGATTTCATAGGTACCGAGCGGTTCAAAGCGCTCATTGGGGAAAAATTGCCGATAGATGGCCTTCCAAAGATTTTGGATGGCGTCAGGCATGGCACCGATGGCCGTGAAAACCAGCCAGGTCGAGGCAGGAATGGTGAGGCGTTCGAATCCGTCAGGTGTCGCTTTGCCTGGTTGTAGCGGACCGCCGATGGCATAGAAAAAATCAGTGCTGCCTGGTATCATCTGGCAAAGGCCGAGCATGCCTTTGACATGCTGGTCCAGGCCGGTGCTGAAGTAATGTTCCCAGAAAGCGGGAATAGCGGTTGCACTGGTGTCGGGATTGAAACGTTTTTTGATGGCGACGACCGTAAAGGTGTCTTTCGTTTCAATGCGATGGTTCATGTGCTCACCTCATTTGGTGTATTTGACAATGTTTTTGTTAACCGTCAGATATTTGATGCTGGTGATGAAATTGCTGAATTTGGTGAACCCGAAGGTTTTGTACTGAAAGTTGTCAAAACGTTTTTCGAGTTCCTGCTTGAGTTTGGTCAAGACCATCTCCTTGCTTTTGTTACGGGAGATGATTTCATAGACGGCTTTACTGATGATGTCGATTTCAAGCGCTGATTTCAGTGAAACGTAAGTCGTGGTTTTTTCCTGGGTGATCTCGACACCTTCGATTGTCTTCACGAGGCTTGAGAGACTCTTCGCGCCATATTTTCGTGAATCAAAATCAGAGAAACGGTTGGTTAGGATGTCGCCTAGACGACTGAGCTGAATTTTGTTGTCGACGCCACTTTCCACGATGATATCCATGATGATGTCAACGATTTCGCCTTTAATGTCAACCGGTTTGGTGGTCGCCAGTTCTTCCTCGTCTTCGTCATCACCAAGATATTCGAAGTACTTGAACTCGTTACAGGCCATCTTGAAGGCTGATGTGACTTTTTTCTCGTTGCCGACACCGACCACGTGCATGCCGCCTTCTTTCAGTTTCATCGCCAAAGGCGTGAAATCGCTGTCGCTGGTGACGATGAAAAAGGTGTTGACCCTTTCCTGATACATCATTTCCAGGGCATCAAGCGCCATCGCCAGGTCAGCGGCGTTCTTGCCGGAGGCGACATTGTACTGGTGCATGGGTTTGATGGCAAAATCGATGGCTGTCTGATGCCATTCCTTTGAGAGTTTATTCAAATCGCCATAAAAACGGGAAATGACGATCTTGCCGTATTTGGCGATTTCATTGATGACGACCTTGATGTATTTGACGGATACGTTTTCCGAATCAATCAACAATGCAATCTTGTATTCTTGTTTATCCATGGGTTCTCCTTTGGTATTTCAGGGGTTTGACTACTTTCATTATAACGCAGATTGCCCTGATGCGTTTGAAAAAGTTGATGTCATCACGATGAATCGCTTCGAATCACCATCATAAGATGACAAACGTGATGCCGTCATTCATGCGTTTGTAATCGGGGTCGTCCTTGATCAGATGCCGGTATGTCCCAATCGCTTCGTCAAACCCCATCGGTGAGGCAAACGCCTCGCCCGGGATAAAGGCTTTGATTTCTTTTTTCTTGCGTTTGTTACGTAATGATTTATGGACCAGCTGTTTGATACTGCCACCGATGCCTTGCGAACCATAGCCATGAATGATTTTGATGACCTTTTCCCGGCCTTGACATGCACGGATGATGTCAGCCAGTCTTTTCCCGGCTTCCAGACGGTCCGGCAGATCATCTTTGATATCATAACTTTTCATGTCTTCACACACCTTTCAACGAAGTGGGTTCACTGTCATCCTCATGACAGGAAAAATCGGGTCTTTTTGCCAGATGATTTATAACAACATCAACGTTGCCAATGCAAAATAGATGAAAAGCCCGGTGATATCTTTGACCGTTGTAATCAGCGGAGCGGCGGCTGTCACTTGATCGATTCCAAGTTTGGTCAAAATATACGGAATCATGAATCCCAGCATCGTGGCAATGGTGATGGTGGCTGCCAAGGCAATGAAAATCACGATGGCCAAAGTGAAGCTTTGCTGCCACACATAGGCGACAGATGCACCGGCAGCCCCTAAAATCAATCCCATGGTCAAACCGATGAGCATTTCCCTGGTCCATTGTCTCATGAACCGTTTGAAGTCTATTTGCCCAAGTGCCAGGGCACGCGTGAAAATGGTTGATGATTGAGTGCCGACATTACCGCCCATATCCATGACAACCGGAATGAAAAAAGCCAATACAATGATTTGCTCAAGCGTGCTTTCAAACAAATCAATCATCCCGCCTGCCAACAGGCCACCAACCAATGTGATGAGCAAAAACGGAATACGGACACGCCACACCTGCCATAATTTCCCTTGGATCAATACTTTGCTGCGGTCTGATTCCTGGTTGCTTATGTCCGATAACCCAGCCTTGTCAAGCTCGCGGTTCAATGCGTCTTCTTCCAGGATATCCATGGCGTCATCAACGGTGACGACACCGATCAAACGTGCTTCATTGTCTAGAACCGGAATGGCCAGCAAATCGGAATCCTGCAACAATTTGGAAACCGCTTCATCCTCGACACCGGCATTCACGCTGATGGCGTCGGTCATAATGGTTTCAATGTTTTCGTCCAGTTCTGCCGTAATCAGGTCTTTCAGGTTGATCATGCCCTTGAGTCTTCTTTGCGCATCAATGACATAGAGGTGATAAATCGTTTCAACCTCATCTGCCACTTTTCTGATCTTACTGAACGCTTCTTTCACCGTGGTCCCTTGCTTGAAAGCGATGAATTTCGGCGTCATGACGTGTCCGGCGGTCCCTGCCTGATAGCCCATGACGAGTGTTGTCAGTTCCTTTTCTTTTTTGGATAAGGACAGCAACAAACGACTGGCCACCTTGGCAGGCAGTTCATCTAGCAAGGCGGCCTTGTCATCCGGCTCCAGCTGTTTAAAAAACTCGATGGCTCTTTCATCTGTGAAATTTTGAATCAATTCTTGTTGCACATCAACTTCGACATATTCAAAAACAGTCAAAGCCTCATCTTTATCGAGTAGACGGAACACAATCACCTGGCCCTCTGGTTCCAAGACCTCGATCATGTCGGCAATCAAATAACTTTCCATGTCATGCAATGCTTTTTTTAACAAATCAAGCTGATTGTTCTTGATGAGATTTCTGATGTCTTTCAACACCGCGATTTTTTCTTTTTCCATCGTGAAAACTTCCCTTCTATCCTGTTTGATTGAATCATCTGTTCAGCTGCCTGGTGATCAAATGGACGTCACCAGCCCATAAACAACATAAGCAAGACTTTTCAGGAACGTCTCGTTCCAGTTTCGAATCGGCCATTTCATCACCTCCTCACGACAGAAAAGGGCCTTCTCAACAAAAGGCCCTTTTGACATGCAAAACAAGTCCCTTCGTTGAGTTTTAGCACTATAAAGCTTTGGATAGTCCAGCTACGTTATACAAAACCTTAAGTCGGTAATGTCTGTTGACCGATTGGCATCTCTCGATGTTTCTCGGCAGTAGCGTATATCTTTATAGGAGCCTCACCTAACGGTTTAACCATTTTTATCATAACATAAACGGATAGGAGAATCAAGACATTGGACACGATGATGATGTCGTGATTGAATGATCTGGACAATCAAGTCTTTTGCAATAAAAAAACCGGATATTTATCCGGATCAGGGAAGATGGATGGAGGCCCCGAACGGATTTGAACCGATGATCTGGCAGTTGCAGTGCCGTGCCTTACCACTTGGCTACGGGGCCCCTTGACAAGCCCCATTATTATAACCGTTTTGACATGGAAAAGTCAACCGCCATCCCTCATTTCACCATGAATATCAACCATCTGAATTGGCGGCCCCCGACCTTGTCACCATGACAATTTTAGCACTTATTGGTTGACAGTGCTAATTTAATGGTTTATAATAATATTGGCAATTGACAGTATAGACTGCCAAAAGGAGGACGCCATGAACTTCACACAAATGGAAGACTATTCCAAAGATCCCGATGTTCTTGATAAATTCGGACGCAACATCGTCGAGGCTGTCCGTCAGGGCAAAATCGATCCGGTCATCGGCCGGGAAGACGAAATTCGTCGCGTAATCAAGATCTTGTCACGCAAAACCAAAAACAATCCCGTCTTGATCGGCGAACCCGGTGTCGGTAAGACCGCCATCGTCGAAGGCCTTGCCCGGCGCATCGTCGACAAGGATGTCCCTTTGGGATTGCAAAACAAAATCATATATGAACTTGATCTGGCCGCCCTGGTCGCCGGCGCGAAATTCAGGGGCGAGTTTGAAGAACGTCTCAAAGCCGTCCTTAACAAGGTCAAGGCAGCCGATGGAGACATCATCATGTTCATCGACGAACTCCACAATATCGTCGGTGCGGGCCGGGCCGAAGGTTCGATGGATGCCGGCAACATGCTTAAGCCGATGCTGGCGCGGGGCGAACTGCATTGCGTCGGCGCGACCACACTCAATGAATACCGTAAGTACATTGAGAAAGACAGCGCGCTGGAAAGACGCTTTCAAAAGGTGCAGATCAATGAGCCGACGGTCAACGACACCATCAGCATCCTGCGTGGGTTGAAATCACGCTTTGAAGCACATCATGGCGTCAATATCAGCGATCCGGCCATCATTGCTGCCGCGACGCTTTCAGAACGGTACATTTCCGATCGTTTCTTGCCTGACAAGGCGATCGACCTGATTGACGAGGCTTGTGCCTCGATTCGTATGGAAATCGATTCGATGCCGATTGAACTCGATACGGTGACACGTCGTTTGATGCAGCTTGAAATCGAAAAGACGGCCCTTGATAAAGAAACCGATCCGGTGACCAAGGAACGTTTGGCCAAGATCAAGATAGAGATTGAAGACCTGAGGGCGAAAGAAAAGGCCTTGCGTGAACAATGGACGAAGGAAAAAGAGCATCTCAATCAGATCAAAGACAAGAAAAACATGCTTGAAAAACTGCGTCTGGACTTGCAGACTGCTTTTAATGACGGCGATTACTCAAAAGCCGCCGAACTGCAGTACAGCAAAATCCCCGAATTGGAGAAAGACATCCAGGGCATGACCGCCGACATCCAGACCGAAGGCAAACTGCTGACAGAAGTGGTCTCGGAGGAAAGCATTGCCGACATCGTTTCAAAATGGACATCAATTCCTGTGAGCAAGCTGATGGCGGGCGACCGCGAGAAACTGCTTCATCTCGAAGAGACGCTCAAGCGTCGCGTGATTGGTCAGGATCATGCCCTCAAGCTGATCAGCGATGCCATCATCCGGCAACGGGCCGGCATCAAGGATGAACACCGGCCGATCGGTTCCTTCTTCTTTTTGGGACCGACCGGTGTCGGCAAGACCGAGGTCGCCCGTTCGTTGGCGGAAGCCTTGTTTGACAGCGAGAACCAGATTGTCCGCATCGATATGAGCGAATACATGGAAGCGCACAGTGTCGCACGGTTGATTGGTTCGCCACCGGGTTATGTCGGTTATGATGAAGGTGGTCAGTTGACTGAAGCGATCCGCAGGAAACCTTACTCGATTCTCTTGTTCGATGAAATTGAAAAGGCGCATCATGAAGTTTTTAACATCTTGTTGCAAATCCTGGAAGATGGTCGGTTGACCGACAATCAAGGAAGAGTCGTTGACTTCAAGAACACGATCATCATCCTGACATCGAACATCGGCAGCGAGTATTTGTTGAAGGCCGATGCGGATGCCGTGGGCAATGTCATGAAACTCGTCAAATCACAATTCAAACCGGAATTCCTCAACCGGATCGACGAACTGGTCATCTTCAACCCGCTCTCGTTCAAGGTCCAGGTCAGCATTGCCGACAAAATGCTTGCCGACCTGCAGACACGACTGGAAGGCAAAAACATCTTCATCACACTTGGTGAAGAGGTCCGCAAACATGTCATCAAACATGGTTACAATGAAGAATATGGCGCCAGACCACTCAAACGGTTTATTCAACGCCATATCGAGACCTTGGTGGCGACGAAGATCATCCAGGCCGAGGTCGAGCCACATCAACCATATGTCATGACGGTCAAAGACGATGTGCTCGATATTGAACCTCAACCGACATCATAAAGAAAACGCCTTCCGTTCAAGGGAGGCGTTTTTGTTGTTTATCGGTTGGATGGGGCATCATCTTTTGGTGTTGATTTGAAGACATGGGGATAGATCAGATAGCCGGCCAGGATGACGGCGGCACCGATCAAGGACGGCACCAGGCTTTCTACCAGCGTGGCGACCAATAACATGACCATGCCGATGATGGCGACTGCCGGCACCACCGGATAACCCCAGACCTTGTAAGGACGGGGCAGTTCGGGATGACGCTTGCGGAAAAGGAAAACCGAGATGAAAATCAAGGTGTTGAAAACGAGTCCGCCGAACACGACGAAGGTCAGGAGTTGTTCGACATTGAAGAAAATCAAGACCAATGCCATCAGGCCTGATCCGAGCAAGGCGACCGATGGTGTCTGATAACGTGGGTGCAAGGTCTTGAACGGTTTGAAAAAGGTGCCGTCTTCCGCCATGGCGTAATAGACTCTCGGAAACACCATCACGGTGCCGTTGAGTGCACCAAAGACGGAAACCAGGACTGCGATCAACACAAAGAGCATGCCGCCCTGACCGAACAAGGTCATCATGGCCGCAATCGGCAGATAACCATCAGCACCCATTGCCTCCAAAGTCGCCTGGTTGAGAATCCGATACAAGGCAAAAATGAAGAGCACGTATAAAAGGGTCACGAGTCCTGTGGCGAACAACAATGCCCTGGGCAGGTCACGACCGACGTTTTTCATTTCGCCGGTGACCGTGTTGAGGTTGGTCCATCCTTCGTAAGCCCATAAGGTGCCGACGACCGCATAACCGATGAGCAGGAAGAAACCGAAGAAACCGACAGAGCTCGATGGGGCAAGTGACAGGCTTACAGGTTCCGTGCCCATGAACAAGCCGATGAAGATAATGGCGATGATGGGAATGACCTTGGCGACGAGAAAGATTTTCTGGACCAGCGAGCCTAGTTTGACGCCGATATAGTTAATGAGCGTCAACACGATGATGGCGAGGGCTGCAACAAGACGAATCAGCCAGTAGTTGCCTGCTTGCAGCACAAAGTTAAACAAGATGTCAGAAAAAATGACGGCCAGCAAGGCGATGCTGCCGCTGCTGGTCAGGACAAAGTTCATGACACCACTCAAAAAAGCGACACGTCTGCCATAGGCTTTGCGTAAATAAATGTAATAACCGCCTGTTTCAGGATACATCGTGCCGAGTTCACCATATGTCAGCGCTGAAAACAGGGTGATGACACCGCCAATCAGCCATGCCAACAAAGACAGTCCCGTGACATATCCGGTACGATGGAGCACCAAACTGCCAAAAACAAAAATACCAGAGCCGATCATGATGCCGGCTAAAATGGAGATGCCTCCGAACAATCCGATTTCACGTTTGAGATTCATGGTTCAGACTTCCTTTCTTCTACCATCATTAAAGTATCACAAATAAACTGAAATCGCAAAATGATTGCCTACTTTTGACAAAATGTCAAAGCAAGCCGATGGTGCGGAAGATGACAGTTGCAATAAAGATGGTCAGCATCGAGAGGATGGTCGACCAGACCACAAGCTGGCCGGCCAGTTGCTCATCGCCCCCGATCTGGCTGACCATGACGAGGCTTGAGACGGCAACAGGTGCACCGAACAAGGCAATCAATGCCGGGAAAGCAGGCACAAGACCGGGAATCCTGTCAATCATCAAATAAGCCGCTACCAAAGTGAAACCGGGTACAATGACAATCCGCCAACCGACGCCAAGGACAATTTTCCAAAAGAGATTTCTGATGACAGAAAGTTCGAAGTTGCCGCCCAAGGCGATCAACGCCAAAGGCGTCGCGGTCAGGCTGATCAATCGAATCATCTCATAGAACACATGGACATCGCGTTTCAAACTGAAGACAAGGACACCGTCAGGTGCGGGTATCCATGATCTGACAAACAAGATCAAGAAGGCGGCAAAAACAGCCAGGATCAAAGGATTGGCAAAGACGCTTTTGATGACCTTGGTGACACTGATACGTGCGCCATGCTCATCACGCTGATACATGGTCAGGGCCACGACCGAGAGGATGTTGGTAAGCGGAATGACGAACGCACTCAAGATGGCGACGACCGCCAATCCTTCGGTCCCGCCGAGAGACCCGGCCAAAGGAATACCGATAAGTGCGAAATTACCTCTCGTGACAGCTTGCAGAATCACGCCCTTTTGGGTGGCATCCCTGACCATGAACATCAAGGAAAACTGGGCGAGGCCGAAGAACAGCAAGAAAGCGACGACCGCAAACCAGATGACCTCCCAGTCAATGGCTTGGAAGCCCTCGATGTTGTAGACTGTATAAAAAAGCAAGGCCGGCAAGCCGATCCGGAAAATGTATTTGTTAAGCATGTTGATGAAAGGACGGTCAAAAAAACCAATCCGTTTCAAGAGATAACCGAAGGCGCCGAGCAACACAATCGGCATGATGGCATTGAAAGCAAACAAAAAAGTATTCATACGTCAACAACTTTCCATATGTCTATTTACCATTCTATCACAAGTTTTCAAGGAAGCGATTGACATGCAAAAAAAAGAAGCCTGACGGCTTCTATTTCTTCTTGTCATAGTGTTGTTTGCGGATGCTGCCGTCGAGTTTGTGGACAACAATGGACGACCCTGAACTGTCAGCCAATGATTCGGCAAACGCAATGGCTGCCTTTTGTGTATCAAAATATTTAATGGTTTTGTCGGAGCCTTCCTTGCGGACACGCCACTTGCGGTATGTCTCACTTCTGGGGTTCTTGTTTTGGGAGACATGATATTTGGCTGGTTTGGCATTTTTCTGTTTATCTGCTGCAGGTGCCGACGGTTTGACTTTGTCTATTTCAACCGCTTTTGTTGTCTCTGGTCTGGTTGTTGACGGTGGTGATTGAGCTGCCAGTCGCGCCTCACGTTCTTGGCGTTTTCGTTCCTTACGCTTTCTAAAGAAACACATGGATCCAATCCTCCTGGTCTTTACTTTGCTATGGTTCTATTATATAAGATTTCCAAAAAAAGACAAGGCATCTGTCTTATGATCATCAACCAAGAATGATGACATGGACATATCGGGTGATGGTGGCGCTGTTCCCGCTTTCATCAGTGGCCGTGTAGACAATCGCGTATTCGCCCGGTGTGGTCGTGTCAACTTCGCCGGTGACGACAACGATGATGGTACCGTTGCTGTTATCGGTGGCGGTGACACCGGCATCTTCCCATGTCGACCCGGTTTCAATGGTATCGATACCCGGGTTCAGGGTTAGCACAGGCGGCGTCTCGTCAATCACGGTGATGATCCGGGTGATGGTGACCACTTGGTCCTGGTAGGAAGCCTGATAGGTGATGCGATATGTGCCGAGGGTGGTCAGATCAACGGTATCTTCAATGATGACGACCTGGACGGATAGACGACCAATACGGGCCGTGGCACCGGCATCTTCAAACTCACCATTGATATCAACGGTGTCAAGACCTGGGTTCAAGCTGATGGTCAATGTGTTAGATTCGATGCAGCCCGTTAGCAAGAAAAGACCCAGGACTGTCAAGTAAACAATCAGATGTCGTTTCATAAGTGCCACCTCTTCCGCTCAGTCAGAACATGGCGTGTCACCAGGGGGTCTGCGGCACGTTCCAGCACATGGACATATTTACTGCGGGAAACCTCATGTCCCTCGTGGCTGACACGATAGGTGATCAGATAGACACCTGGTGTCGAGGTGTCGACAAGTCCATGAGTCTCGATCACACCGATGTTGGTCGATGCCCCGGCATCCGCATAAGAATCACCAGTCGTGATGGTGGTGACATCCGGATGGATGGTGATGACAATGTCGGGTTTGCGTTCGACGACACGTACCATGCGGATAAAGGTATCCACGAGGATGTCATCGACATATAGATCATAATAGACGGGATAGCGTCCCGGTGTGTCGGCATCAAGGTCGGTGCGGACATGAGGCGTGATCAAGGCATCGATGAGCACGATGCCGCCATCAATCCAATCCTGATCGGTTTCAACGGTGTCGACACCGGGTGACAAACTCACCGTTGAGCGGTCCAGGATCGGTGTATAGACCGGCCGGATATCAAGATCCTTGGTCACGTGGTCAAAAGGTTGGTCCCAGCCGCTGAAAACGAAGGTCAAAGAAACGCTTGGTGTTTTTTCAGGTCCTTCAGGCGGGGTTGCAGCCTCACCATGTTCAATGTCCTGGCTGATGATGAGCTCGTCATCCGCATCCAGAAAGCGGACCACCAAGGGGCGGCTTTCAAAGCGCGCATGAAGGACAAGGTCATCGGTCATGGGACCTGGTACATAGGGGTCGAGGTAGGCATCATCAAGATACCATCCTTCGAAGACATGGCCGTCATGAACCGGATCAGGCAAATCAGGGATGTCGCCATGATAAACCTGAAGCGGATCGAGGGCTGTGCCGGGTGTTTCAAAAGTGATGGTATAAAGATGGGGTGTGAACTTCGCATAAAGCGTCAAATCATCGGTCACCGGCAAAGCCTTGTATGTTTGAATAAATCCGCTATCGAGATACCAGCCGGCAAAGGCATGGCCTTCTTTTTCCGCTTCCGGCAATATGAAGGATTCATTGTGGTTGACGATGATGGCATCGATAGGCAGTCCGCTGGTGATGAAGCTGACGGTATATTGATAGGGGTCAAACAAGGCATGAAGGGTCGTATCTTCGCTGATGGTGGTCTCACCCGGGACAAATGGCGTTTCAAAAGTCTCGTCGAGATACCAGCCGGCAAAATCATGATAACCTTTGACGGCATCCGAGACGTAAAAGGGACGGTTTGTCGCAACCCGCATCGGGTCGATGGCAAGCCCTCCGGACGTGTTGAAATAGACGGTGGCCAGTTCGAGCGTCATGGCATCATAGGTGTGTGCCATGCCGTGGCCAAAAAAGGGGTCGAAGCCGGGATCACCAAGATCCAGGGCAGTCGCCATGAGTCGTTCGATGATGTCTTCGTCGGTCCAGGTCGGCATATGACTCTTCATCAAGGCGACCACACCGGTGACCTGAGGGGCGGCGAACGAGGTGCCTTCAGCAGTGACATATTTGTCATCGGGATATGTGGTGACGATGCCTTTGCCAGGTGCGACGACATCGATCGTGGGTCCGTAATTGGAAAAATCAGACAAGGTCTGGTCTTCATTGATCGATCCGACAGAAATGACAGCCTCGAAGGCTGCAGGATAAATCAGGGTGTTGTCGCCATCATTGCCGCTGGCGGCGACCACGACCACACCTTCGCTACGGGCGTGCAGGACGGCCGCTTCGACTTGGGGATTGGCGTACGTGCCGCCGAGGCTGAGGTTGATGACATCGGCACCGTTGGTGGTGGCGTATAAAATGGCCTCAATGATGTCGGAGTCAAGAAAGGAATGATTGTCATTCGAATCGGCCTTGATGATCATGAGCGGACTGTTCTGGACCATGCCGGCAATGCCTTTGTTGTTATCCTTGATGGCACCGATGATGCCGGCCACCATCGTGCCGTGGCCATCGTCGTCCACGACCGCTAACGAACCGGTTTGTTCAGTAATGACATTGTACGATAACGGCGAAATGCGTCCGACAAACTCTTCATGGTCGATATCGATGCCGGTATCAATGATGGCAATCATGACATCGGCGGATCCTTCTGTCAAGGTCCAGGCAGTCACGGTATCCATCATGGTCAAGGCGTATTGGTTGTCACGAAACGGATCACGCATCCAGGGTGGTGCCATGACCCGGTTGATGCCGTTGGCGGCAAACCCCTGGTCAAGCATCTGCTGAAAATGTCGATCGTCAACTGCACGGAACACAGCGACTCCGTGACGGGATAGCGACACGAAATCAAGTGCATGTTCTAAAGCCAGTGCCAACGCTTCCGCCTCATCGTCAACCATCATGACAAGCTGGCGTTCAAACACGTCATATGGCAACTCGTGATCAGAGACGTCCTGAAACAAAACGGTGAAAAGCATGACGGTCAACAGGACGGTCAGCATCAAACGTTTCAAATTGATCATGTTTTCACTTCCTTTCAGGTTTTCATCCTTTATACGTCATATTATAACTTTTATTGGCATGATTATGGAAATAGTTGGCTCATCCCCATAAAATCACACAAAAAAGACCGGAACCGGTCTTTTTAACGATATGTGTCGAACCACTGGGTGATTTCCCGAAGACGTTTGTTTCTGGCCTGTGGCTTGCCACCTCGTGACAGTTCATGGTTTTCACCTTTGAACCAGATAAAGCGGGTTGGCACGCCTTTCTCTTTCAGCAAGGTGAAGAGCTGCATCGCCTGTTCAATCGGGCAACGATAATCCTGATCGGCATGGATGATCAGGAGCGGTGTTTCCATCGCATCGACATATTTGAGCGGTGAATGCAGCCATAGACGCTCGGCATCCGTGACCGGATGGGCCGCATTCTGATCCTTGGTGAAATAGAACCCGATGTCGGACGTCCCATGGAATGAGATCCAGTTGGTGATGCTACGCTGGGTGGCGGCAGCCTTGAAACGTCTGGTATGTCCGACCATCCAATTGGTCATGAAACCACCGTATGATCCGCCGGTGACAAACAAGCGGTCTTGATCAATCATCGGCATTTGCGTGATGGCCAGATCAAGAAAACGCATCAGGTCTTCATAATCAATCATGCCGTATTGGCCACGGATGTCGGCAAAGGCATTGCCCTTGCCATCACTGCCACGCGGATTGGCGAAAAGCACGATGTAGCCCATGTTCGCCCAGACTTGCATCTCATGATAATAAACAGTCCCATAAACCGTTTTGGGTCCGCCGTGGATATCGAGGATCACCGGATAGGTGCGGGTCTTGTCGACATCTTTTGGAAGCAAGGCAAAACCTTTGACATCGTGGGTGTCTTGTTTCAAGATCAGCGGTTGTGGTTTCGCGACATAGTGGTCTTTGAGTGCTTTTTGGTTATGGCGGGTCAGCATCTTGACCCGTTTGGTATCAAGATCAAGCTGGTACATTTCTTGTAGACGTTGTTGGTAAAGACCGATGACATGGGGTTTACCATGCATGAAGGCAAGTCCGTCGATGCTGCCTTTGAACGCCAGCAGGGATGTGATGTTTCCCTTGGCATCAAGGCTCATCAGATCAGTATGGTCATCAACGGTGCTTACGAAATAGACGGTGTCCGCGATGGTGCTGTCAAACGGTCCCGTTCCCAGTCTGACATCGCTACCGACTGAGTTCCCGATGGCTTGGTCAAAAGCGGAAAAGAGCTTCAATTCGCCGTTTTCAAGGACGTGAAAGGCATGGTTTTGATTTAACCCGTATTCCTTCATATCGGATGCACAGATGATTAATCTGTCGTTGATCAACAAAAGTCTTGAGATGGCGTGTGTGTCGTTTTCAAGGAGTTTATGGGTCGTTTTGGACAAGACATCATACACGTAGACATCATGGGTCAACGGTTTGATATCCTTGATTATCTTGCCCGTGTAATAAATTTTTTGCATGTCATTTGAGATACGATATTGAGCCATATGAAAGTTGGATGCCATCAAAGGCTCGATCTTCTTCGATGAAGGATCGTATAGAAACAATTGTTGACGCACGCCTGCGGTAAAACCAGTGCCGTTGTAGTAAAAGCCGATTTCATCAATGTCCTCGTATGGTTCTTCGCGCTTGATGCTTTTAAGTTCGGCCTTGCGGGCTTCCGCATCCACCTGGTAAAGACGGTGATGTTCGGGCTTCAACTGCCCGGATAAAAGCCATTGTCCTGAATCAAGCACCTTGACAAGGGTCAAAGGGACAGGCAGGGTCGCGGCATGCGTGGTGGTGCCGGTGGTGAGATCATGCCGGTAAATGAAGGAAAACTTATTCTCCTTCTTGTCTTTTTCCTCTTGTTTGGTCCTGGCGAGATGAAACAAGAGGACATCATCATTTTCCCAGACATAGATATTGTCATTTTTGAGGTTGATGATTTTTCGGCTACGTGTGTCATAGACATGAAGTTGATGATGGTACTCATTCTTGTCTTCAACAGCCTTGGCGGCCAGATAAGCAAGCCGGGTCCGGCCTGGATTGGCCTGAAGGGCTGATAGAAATTGAAATTCAAGCCATTGTTCGAGACGGATGGGTTTCATGTGAACCGACTCCTTTCCAGTTTGGCATGACATCGTTCGTCAGTGATCTATCGACCGTCAGATGATGAAGTCACCTTTTTCAATGATCTTGATCTTGCGGCCATCATGGGTGGTGCCGGTGACTTCCATGTCAGCGCTGCCGAACATGAAGTCGACATGCACCATCGAATGGTTGTAGCCGGCTTCTTTCAAGCTTTCAACCGGTGTGTTCACACCGTCTTTGATGTTCATCGGGTAGGCCCGGCCAAGCGCCATATGGCACGAGGCGTTTTCATCGAAGAGTGTATTCAAAAAGAGAATGCCTGTATTGGAGATGGGTGAGTCATGGGAAATCAAGGCGATTTCACCAATGTACTTGCTGCCATCGTCGGTGTTGAGGATATTGGTGAGGGCATCTTTTTGTTTCTTGGCGTCATAGTCGATCACCTGGCCATCCTTGAAGACCAGATAGAAATCTTCAATCAGCTTGCCTTGGTAATTGAGCGGCTTGGTCGCGACCACCTTGCCTTGTGTGCCCCACTTGTAAGGCATGGTAAAAGTTTCTTCGGTTGGAATGTTGGGGTTGAAGTAGACGCCCTGGGTGGAGTGTTCACCACCACCGGCCCAGACATGATCCTTGACCAGTTCAACCACCAGGTCGGTACCAAGACTGTTTTGAAAATGCAAACTCTTGAAATTGAGATCGTTCAAGGTCTTGTTGCGTTTGAGCAAGATGGCGTTATGCGCGGCCCAGTTTTTGACAGGATCGGTGTCCAAGGTCACGCGTGAGGCTTCGAATATCGCATGCCACAAAGCTTCGACCGCTTCTGCTTCAGGCAGTTTGGGAAACACCTGGGTGGCCCATTCCGGATTTGACGCGGCCACGATGGTCCATTGCGTCTTGTTGCCCATGACATGGGTCTGGAAGAAGGCCAGTGCTTTTTGCATGGCGATGCTGGCACGTTGCATTTTCATTGGATCGACCCCCGCATTCAAACCCGGTATGGGTGATGCGATGGAAATGAAACAAGCACCTTCGTCAATGCTATACTTGGCTTGTTCGATCTGCCAGGCTGGAATGTCTTCGAGTGTTTCGACTTTCATGTGATTCAGACCGGAACGACTGATATAGTCATCGCTCCAATTGACATGGATGCGTTTCGCACCGGCGACATAAGCCGCTTCGGTGATGAGACGTGCCAATGTTTTTGTTTCGGTGGTCGCGCGGATGACGACCGTTTGATCGGGTTGTACGTTGACCCCGACCTTGACGGCCAAATCGGCCAATTTTTCAAGCAATTGTTGTTTTGGCATGGCTAAACTCCTTTTATCATGTATGATGTTTTTGATACGCGTGTTTCTATTATTAGTATAGCATAATAGACAAACCATTGGAAAGGTCTTGCAGCGACATGAAAACATGCCGTCGGCATGACGGCATGTTGTGAATCCAAGGAATTTCATTGATTGGCTATCTCCGAGGCAGGAACTGGTCTGCCGTAGAAGTAGCCTTGGGCGAAATCAACGCCATACTGTCTGATAATACCATCTTGTTTGATATCCTCCACTCCCTCGGCAACCACTTCTATTTTGAGACGATGTGCCAAGAGGACAATGAACTCCAAGATGTTACGGTCCTCTTCGACATCAACCACCTTGTTGATAAAACTCCGATCGATTTTAATCTGGTCAATGGGTAAAGTTCGAAAATAGTTCAACGAGGAGTATCCCGTTCCAAAATCATCCAAAGCGATCAGGAAACCTTTCTTTTTGAGTTTTTTCAACACATTGATACAGTTTTTCATATCATGAATGGCGATGGATTCAGTGATTTCAATGATGAAATCCTTTGCCTGGACCTGTTCTTTTGTCATAAGTTTGAACAAGTCCGGGATGAAATCAGGATGAACGAGTGTGCGCGCTGAAACATTGATGGATATGCGCATCTTTTTCATTCCTTGTTCATGCCAACGATGATACTGCTTGAATGCGGCATTGAAAACCCAATAATCCATGTCTTTGATAAGACCGGTTTTTTCGGCAAGCGGGATAAAATCGAGTGGCGGAATGTTGCCTCGATCTGGATGCGTCCAACGAATCAGGGCTTCGACAAACTGCATATGACCACTCTTGAGATTGATAATAGGTTGATAATGAAGCATCAAATCACTATGTTTGATGGCCTTTCGCAGTTGGTTGGTCAGATTAGTCGCCTCGGTACGTGATAATAAACTCTTTTCATCAAAAATAATGATTTGATTCTTGCCCTTGGCTTTGGCCGTGGTCATGGCTGAGTGGGCATTGCGATAAAGTGTTAAAAAAGTGTCGCCATGGCCGGGATGACAGGCGATTCCGGCACTGAACGTGATTTCGAAGGTGTCATCATCAATCGTGTAATCATGCTTCAGGGTGTCGAACACTTCATGAATAACATGCATCATGGCGTCATGGCCGCCTGATTGGAAAAAGGCCAAACCGAACTCGTCAGCACCCAGATGCGCGGCAACATGAGGTTCTTGAACTTTTTTGTCAAACATCTCGCCAATCAAATGCAGGAGTGTGTCACCGACAATATGGCCTTTCATTTCATTGATATCATTGAAATGGTCAATGTCAAGAATGACGATTGCTAGTTTCTGGTCAGATGTGCGTTGTTGTATAAGTTCGTTGATTGTATTCTCAAACCACAGCTTGTTGGGAAGGTTTGTCTCTCGGCTATGATAGGCGAGATGGTATAGATGTCTTTCCATTTGTTGGAGATCAGCGTTTTTTTGATCAAGGATGGTGTTGACCGCATGGATGGAATCGATGCTTTCAAAAAGCAGTTTGATCTGATGATACACTATCAGATAGAACATGAATGCTGTCACGATGACATACGCAAAGGCTTTGGCGACCTGCATGTGGACAATTGAGACCAGATTGTCCGTCATCCACAACAAAATGCGATCGGACATATATAGCCATACGATACCAATCACGGCATAAAGAATGATGATGCGCGAAGTTGCGATTACTGGACTTTGTGGCTTGGATCCTGGTGTGAACAAAGCTTTGACGAAATCGAAAAAACGACTCATCGTGCTTTTCCCCCTTTGGTTGTTTGCCTCTGTCGTCATTATATACCGATTTATCGTTTTAAACAAGAAATAGACATAACTAAAACATATTCGGGAGATTAAAATCGCTTGACCAGGACAGAAATGATTATAGTTGCGCCAGGTTTTTCACCCAATAGCCCTTGCGATATCGGAAAAGACCAAGGCTCATCTTAGGAATTTCAAGCGATTGAACAATCAAGAACATCAAGGTCACTGGTAATACCGTCAAGTAACCCAGCATGAGCGCCACCGGGACGGCGACCACCCACATGTAGCCCGAATCAATGATGAGCGTCGACTTCATGTCACCACCGGAACGCAAGGTGAAATACATGGCCACATTGAAGGAATAGATCGGAATGAACAAAGCGTTGACCCGGATGTTGAAAACAGCCGCCTGCTTGGTCGCGACGGCGACATCGTAGACATCGACGATGAAGAAACTCAGGCCGAACAAAACCATGCCCATGATGACGGCAAACGTCACTGAAAAAGCGATCAGTTTGCGGGCGTTGTCTCGTGCTTGTTCAAGTTCATTCTTGCCAAGCGTGTTGCCGACCAACACGGCAATGCCGGTCGATAATGCCCCGAAGGTGACAAAGACCAGTTGAGAAATGGCGCCGGTAATATTCATCGCCGCCAAAGCATTGAGCCCGCGCAAGGAATAGGCATGGAGAAAGACGGTTTGTCCCATCGACCACAAGGCTTCATTCAGCATGAGCGGCAACGCCATCGTGACGATGCCGGCCAACACCAGACGACGCACTTTGAACAAGTCTTTAATCCGCGTGTTGAAGACCTGACCTTTCCGAATCAGCAGCACGAATGTCAACATCATTTCAAGACCGCGAGCGATGACAGTCGCGATGGCAGCCCCCATGATTTCCATCCTGGGAAAGCCGAACATGCCGAAAATCAAAATGAAATTCAGGATGGTGTTCGTTGCAATAGTGATCAGCGAGATACGCAACAATGGCTTGGTGATACCAATTTCACGGAACGTGTTTGAAATGGCGACCGTCAAGATCCACGGCATGATGCTCCACCGGACAATCCGTAAGTAACCAAGACCGTTGGTAACCGTAGTGACATCATCAGTAAAACGGGTGATGAAAAACCGACCATAGACAGAAAAGACCACCATGGTCAGGACACTGACCACGACGGCTGCCAGGATTTTGAATCTAAAGGTCTGTCTCAGTTTGTCATAATCTTTTGAACCGAAGTATTGGGCCGAGTAGATCCCCGCCCCACTCATGACACCGAACGTGATCAGAATCATGACAAAAAACAGCTGGTTGACCACTGATACCGATCCGATTGCTTCTTCGCCGAGCCGGCCTACCATGATGTTGTCGACAAGCTGGACCGATGTCGTGATCAGCTGTTGAAGCACCAAAGGCATGGTGATGGCGAACAAGCGCTTGTAAAATTGTCTGTCTCCGATATAACGATGTCTCATGTGCAACATACCTCGGCAAAAACCATTATAGCACAAGCGCACATCGTTTAAATCGGCAAAACCCTGATGACATGAAAAAAAGCCCGTCGGGCTTTGATTCATGCATCAACCATCAAAGGACGGTCTGGTTCTTGCCGGCATGCTTGGCCTGATACATTTTGACATCGGCGGCGTGGACAAAGTCGCTGGCCGACCCACCATCGTAGACATGGATGCCACAGCTGATGGTCAGGTTCACCTTTTGGCGTTGGTACTTGTCTTCAATGGCCATCCGGATACGTTCACACACCTTGTAGGCGTCGCGTCCGGTGGTTTCTGGGAAGATGATCAGGAATTCTTCACCACCATAACGTGCGATGATGTCCTTTTTCCGGGTGTTGCGTCGCATGATGTTGGCGATTTCAAACAAGACCTGGTCACCTTGGATGTGACCGTGGGTATCGTTGACTTTTTTGAAATCATCCAGATCGAGCATGGCAACGCACAATGAGGTGTTTGGTTCCTGCTTCTCCAAAAACGTCCGCAAAGTGTCGTATGCGCTCCGGTGATTTTTTAAACGGGTCAGATAATCGGTTGATGTTTGTTCGGCCAGAATCTTGTTTTTGTTTTCAAGTTCAATCTGGAGTTCCTTCTTTTCCGTGATGTCAAAAACGATGCCGGCTAAAAACAGCGGCTTGCCTTTGTCATCACGTTTGGTGATGGCCCCACGATCATAATACCAGCGATAATCGCCGTTTTTGGTGCGGATGCGATACTCGACTTCATAGACCGGTTTCTTCCCTGATAGATGATCTGCCATGGCCTGCATGGTCATGTCATAATCATCCGGGTGAAGACGGTCTGTGAAAAATTGATAATTGACATCTTTGGGAATCTCATCTTCGGTATAGCCGAGAGCGGCAACCTTCATCGGATCAAACGTGACCTTGTTGGCGGGATAATCCCAATACCAATGGCCAAGGTTGTGGGTCCAGTCAAAGGTGAGTCGTGTCTCTTGTTCTTTTTCTTTGAGTAGTTGTTCATTCAACCGTTCTAGTTCTTCGATTTGTTTGATCAATGCTTGCTTGTCCAGGTTCTCAAGCTTCATCGTTCTCCTCCGTGTTCGGGCTTGGTTCCCCCCCTGGCATGCAACAAGGGACTGATTGTCTCTGAAATCGGTCCCCTGGTCGTGTGTTGTTATGGAATGTCAATGATACGCATGGTGTTGGTCGAACCATGCTTCATACCCCATCCTGAGGTCATGATCAAGGTCGTGCCTGGCAAGAAACCGAAATCCTTGGCGACTTCGATGGCGACCTTGTCGTAATTGGTGTAGTCTTTGACGGAAGACCTCAAGGCGGCGAACACACCCCAATAGTAGGTCAGCTTTTGGCAGGTTTCGATGCTGTCCGTGATGGCGATAATCGGGACAGACGGTCTGAATTTGGTCATCCGTTTGGCGGTACCGCCGGTTTCCGTGAACGCCATGATGACTTCTGCCTTGGGCAGGGCGAGCGCGGTCTGGCTGACCGCGATGCCGATGGCATCGTTGATGGTATTCTGACTGAAAGTGATGGCTTTTTGTAATCGTTCACGGTAAGGAATGCTGTCTTCGATTGCTTTGGCGATGGTGTCCATCGTCAAAACAGATTCGACCGGATATTCACCAGCAGCCGATTCACCGGAAAGCATGATGGCATCCGACCCGTCCAAAATGGCATTGGCGACATCAGAAGCTTCCGCCCGCGTCGGCCGGGGCGAATACATCATCGATTCAAGCATGTGGGTGGCGGTGATGACCGGCTTGCCGCGTTCATTGGCGCGGGTGATGATCCGCTTTTGATAAAGGGGCACGAGCTGGGTGGACACCTCGACACCAAGATCGCCACGGGCGACCATGACACCGTCGACCACATCAAGGATCGAATCGAGGTTGTCAACCCCTTCCTGGTTCTCAATCTTGGCGATCAGTTCAAATGTTTTTTTGTAAGGTTTCAAAATTTTCAGGATTTCAAGGACATCTTCCTTGCGTCTGACAAATGACAAGGCGAACATGTCAACATCCTGTTCCGCACAAAACATGATGTCATCACGGTCTTTTTGCGAAACGAAAGGCATGGAGAGCTTGACGTTGGGCACGTTGACACCTTTACGGCTTTTGATGATGCCCGAATTGAAGACTTCACATACCAGTTTATCTTTGTTCGCTTCAAGAACAATAAGTTTCATTTTGCCATCGTCGATGAGCAAATAGTCGTTGACTTTGATGTCATCGAACAGTTCTTTGCAGTCGACATGGAAACGTTCGTGGTTGCCAAGCACCTTTTCTTTGACGATGTCGACCTTGTCACCCCGTTTGAAAGTGGCTAGATCATTTTCAAACATGCCGGTGCGGATTTCGGGCCCTTTGGTATCTGCCATGATGCCGACATAACGGTTCTTGCGCCGGGCGACCTCGCGGATCATCTTGATGCGTCGTTCGTGCTCACGGTGATCTGAATGTGAGAAATTGAGGCGGGCGACATTCATCCCGGCATCGATCATCTGATCAATCATGACTTCCGAATCAATGGCCGGACCGATGGTGGCGATAATCTTGGTCTTTCTTTTCATGGTTTTCCTCCTTGCCCATCTTGTTTTTATTATATAACAAAAGTGGCTTGTTTTCCATATTTTTCGCGGGATTCATGCGGTTTTGACAACGATGGGCCATGGCGGGGAGCTCATGCTTCAGTGTTTGTCCGACTGCCATCCTTATGCTATAATCAAAGTAAAGGGAGGGATGATGGATGACTGCCAATACGATTGGTTTGAGTCTTTTGATCCTTGGTTTGGCTTTACTGGTGGGAAAATGGATTAGAGTCAGATTCAAAATCTTTTCCTATTTTTTTCTGCCCAGTTCCATCATTGCCGGGTTTTTGATGCTCTTGCTCGGTCCCGAGGTGCTTGGGAAAATATTGAGTGCTGACGAGACCTTCGCCTATGGCCTTTTCAATGCAGACATGTTCACCGTTTTTCAATCATTGCCGGGGTTGTTGATCAGCGTGATTTTCGCCGGTCTTTTTATCGGCAAGAAAATCCCCGGCCTCAAAGACATCTGGATGACAGCCGGTCCCCAGGTATCTTTCGGACAAAGTGTGGCGTGGGGACAATATGTGTTCGGTTTGTTGGTCACCATGGCGGTGCTGGTACCTGTGTTCAATGCCAATCCGATGGTGGGCGCACTCATTGAAATCGCTTTTGAGGGTGGTCACGGCACGAGTGCGGGACTGGCCGGCACCTTTGAAGAACTCGGTTTTTCAGAAGGTCGTGACCTGGCGATGGGTCTGGCTACGGTCGGGGTGCTTTCCGGTGTGATTTTCGGCGTGATCCTGATCAATTGGAGTGTGCGCAAAAATCATACGGTCTACTTGAAAAAACGTGATGAGATGGATGTGGCGGAAACCACGGGTATCGTGCCGAAAGCCGAACGCAAACCTTCTTCTTTAATGACGGTCTCAACTGAATCAATCGAACCCCTTGCCTTGCATTTCGGTGTGATCGCTTTGGCGATCATGATCGGTATCGGTATTCTTCAATCTTTGGTATGGTTGGAATCCGTGACTTGGGGAAGGGATGGCGGCTTTATGATTTTCCGCTATATTCCGTTATTCCCGGTCGCGATGCTCGGCGGCGTGATTGTGCAGTTCATGTTGCAACGCTTTGACAAGCACGAACTGATCAGTCGTGACATGATCAATAGGCTGCAAGGCCTGGCCCTTGATTTTCTGATTGTCGGTGCCATGGCCAGTCTGTCGTTGACCGTGATCGGCGAACATCTGGAAGTCTTTGTGATCCTGGCCTTGACCGGGATTGTCTGGAATTTGTTCATGTTTGTCGTGGTCGCCAGACACATGATTCCGAAATATTGGTTTGAACGTGGGATCGGCGACATGGGACAGTCGATGGGTATGACGGCAATCGGCTTGATGTTGATCAGGATCGTGGATGGGAAAAACAAGACAGGTGCGCTTGAAGCCTTTGGATACAAGCAATTGCTTTTCGAGCCTTTTGTCGGGGGTGGTGTGATGACCGCCATCAGCGTCCCCTTGATTTTCCAGTTCGGACCCTTGCCTGTCATGCTCTTCTCACTGGTGGTCATGACCGTCTGGTTGTTGGTCGGACTGCTCTACTTTGGTCGGAAACGCTTTGATGAAATACCCTGATGATTATCAACAAAAAACCATGGATGCGAGTCCATGGTTTTTCATGTCAGTCCGGTATTGAACAAACGTCCCAGCCAAGTCAGTTGAAAGCCGAGAATCGGCCCTAGGATCAAGGCGAGGATGAAACTGCCCACATTGACCGCACCGAAGCCGATGCCGGCTGCGAACCCGAAGACGGTTGCCAAGGCGATGGCGAATAATTCGATGATGGTGCGGGTGATAAAGAAACTGTCGATTTTGAACAGGCGCATCAACGAGAGTGTCAACTCATCAAAGACCATCGCGGGAAAACGGGTGATGACCATCAGGGCCAGTCCGAGGGTCAGGATGAAGGTGCCCCCAAAATAGAAAATGATGCGCAGCCACCAGCTGCCGGGGTAGTACCCACCGAACACGATGATATCCCAGAAATCAATGGTCAAGGCGATGCCGATGATCGGCAGGATGACAAGCAGGAATTTGAGTTTTCTGTTGTATAGGATGATGAAGGCCATGATCACGACATTGATGGAAAAACTGGCCGTGCCCAGGGTGATGCCGGCAAGCACGCTTAAATTGTGGGTGACCGTGTCCCAAGCACCGGCACCCAACATGCTTCTTAAGAGGATATTGATACCAAGCGCGGTCAAGAGCACACCCGCCAGATAGGTGATGATCTTGACTGGATTTGCTGTTTTTTTCGACTTATGCATAGATCCTCCCTGCGCAGATGTGGCAATAAAGAAAAACACTTCGACAAGTGTTTTGTTTGAAATGGTCGGGAAGACAGGATTTGAACCTGCGACCTCCTAGTCCCGAACCAGGCGCTCTACCAAGCTGAGCCACTTCCCGCTAAGTCTTGAAACCATGAATGGTGCGGCTGGTGGGATTCGAACCCACACACCCTAGAGTACTGCCGCCTGAAGACAGCGCGTCTGCCAATTCCGCCACAGCCGCATATGACACCACGGTTCAAGACCACGATAATATGATAACACAACCCTCTCGACTAGGCAACACAATAGATATAAAAAAAGACCTTGTCCGTGTCATCGCACCTGAAGCATGGCACAATCACAATACAGGGGTCTTTTCTTGTCGTTGATCAACCGATGATCAATCCCAATATCAAGGTCACGGTGACCATGATGACGTTGGCGATGCTATGCATCATCATCGGATAATAAACGCTTTTGCTTTTCTCGAGAACGTCACCGTAAAATAATCCAAGCACAAAGGCAAAGATCAGCTGAAAGGTACTGAAACCAATCGTGAAGGGCGCAAACGTGAAACTGATGTGGGCGACAGCGAAGATGAGTGCTGCGACCCAATTTGCATGGCTCAGACGGCTCTTCAAGATCCGACCGGGGATGACGATGGCGAAAATGGTCATGGCGAAAGCCCGGAAAATCAATTCTTCAGAAGGTCCTGACAACAACAATTGAAAACCGAGATAGCCACTGATGTTCAATGCATTCACAGGGTAGGGAAACGGATTATATTGGCGGGTAAGCAACGTCGTGACAAAGGCGCCTGTCGTATAAATCAAAAAAAACAAGGTGAAGATCCCGACCAGCTTGAAGCCAAGTCTGACATGACCGGCACCAAGATAGAAATCTGATTGCCAGTCTTTCGTCATGCCGATTTTTTCCAACCACGGACGCAGACGCATCAGCAAAAAAATCAAGAACAGAAAAACAAGTGCCTGCACCACGTGATGCACGCTGATCCAGGCATAAGCCCCATCGGGATCAAAAGCCTGGTAATCAAACTGGTTGGCAACAGCGCCCGCCAACCTCGGCACACCTAAAAGCAAGATGATCATGACGATCATGATCAAGACACGTTTGATAATCTGGTTCATGGTTCACACTCCCGTTTTTGGATGATGGTTAACACCATTGTATCATGATAACCCGGCGCTTGACAAGACAATAAAAAAGCCCTCACCAGAGGACGACATGTTCATGGAGCGGGTGATGGGAATCGAACCCACGTCAACAGCTTGGAAGGCTGTGGTTCTACCATTAAACTACACCCGCGCAACCGACATGGTCGGGAAGACAGGATTTGAACCTGCGACCTCCTGGTCCCAAACCAGGCGCTCTACCAAGCTAAGCTACTTCCCGTAATGGCGTACCCAAGAGGACTTGAACCCCTAACCTTTTGATCCGTAGTCAAACGCTCTATCCAATTGAGCTATGGGTACATGCATTGAGTTTTTTTGCCAAAAAACTCATATATTAAACGCGGCTGCGTTTGTTTGGCTAAGGTGGTGACCCGTACGGGATTCGAACCCGTGAATGCATGCGTGAAAGGCATGTGAGTTAACCGTTTCTCCAACGGGCCAATAAGCAAGCGCATATATAATTATACCAATAAATGGCGAATTGTCAAGACAAAACCCTGGCTTTTTCCCCGGAAATCCCGTTGGCTTATCAAGGCGTACAAATGCCTTTTTTTTGGTTGTTTTAAAGCGTGCCGGCCATTATCAATGCCGAATCTCGGCCAGCAAGGCATCAGCCTTGTCAGTCCCGAGCAGATATTGAACGATTTCATAGACGAAATCATAGACGACACCTGCACCTCTGGCGGTGATGATGTTGCCATCAGTCAATGTTTTTCGGTCAGGTTGATAATGTCCTTTAGGCATGTCTTTTTCACTGCCTGGAAAAGCGGTGAATGATTTGCCGTCAAGCAATCCGGCACGACCGAGAAAACGCGGCCCGGCACAAATCGCCGCGACCAGCTTCTGCTGTTCATGGAAAAGACGGACAAGCGGCTGAATGTGTTGGTCTTTGTCGATGACCTGGGCGACATATCGTCCGCCGGGAATGATGACGAAATCATAATCATCCAGATGGACATCGAAAGCAAAACGATCAGCTTTGACTGTCAAGCCGAATGATGTCCGGATGTCCAGGGTTGATTCGAATGTGACGGTCACGACATCCAATCCGGCACGTCTGAGCAAGGCCCTGGTGGCAAGCGCTTCGACATCTTCGACATCATGTGACAAGACAAGCAGTCCTTTCACGTGCTTCACGCTCCTTTACATAGGTGATGATAAACCGCCTGCAAGGCTTTAGCACCATCCTGGGTGGCGAATGTCTGATAGTGTTTCAAATGATCCTGGCTGCCGATGATGTCTGAGACAACCTTGATGACCAGCATCGGCACATTGAACAAATAAGCGGTTTGAAACAGGCTGGTGCCTTCCATGTCGACAAGACAGGCCTCATCCCGGGTGTTGGTCATGAAGACATCACCGGTATATAGCGTGCCAGTTTTCAAGTCTGGAATGTTTTTCAGGGCTAGCAAGGACCATGTCTCATCACTTTCATAAAAACTCGGACAACCGGGAACCTGGCCTTTTTGATAGCCAAACAGGCTTAAGTCGAAATCATGATAGGTCGCGCTTTTCACGAGCACGACATCGCCGCTTTCATAGGGCGGGGTGGCACCGGCAAATCCGAGGTTGATGATCACTTCAACCGTTGTCCTGGCCAAGACGGCTGAAAGTTTCGCGGCCGCGTTGACTTTGCCGACACCGGTCAAAAGCAACCGTGTATCAGGATGATCCAGGATATAGAGTCCTTCTTCTTGTTTGGCATCTTTGATGATGTCCTTGACCTCGTCCATCATGGCGGCGACAATGAGCATCATGGTTTTTCTCCTAGGATTTGTCTGATCTTGGTGACGATGAGGTCGACAGCGATATCATGTTTACGATCGTTGGGGATGATCACATCTGCGAAGCGCTTGGTCGGCTTGATATGGCGATGAAACATCGGTTTGACTGTGTTATCGTATTGCAGGATGATGTTTTCGAGTGTCCGGCCTCTTTCCTTCATGTCACGCAGCATACGTCGAATGAAACGGGTGTCATCATCCAGTTCAACGAACAGGTTCATGTTGGAAAGGTTGCGGATTTTTTCATTTTCGAGAATCAGGATGCCCTCAACGATGATAATCGGTTTGGGCGTGACCCTTTCAATCTTGTCGCTGCGGGTATGCATGACAAAATCATAGACCGGCTTGTCAACAGCTTGTCCATTGAGCAACGCAACAAGATGGTCATAAAGCAATTCGTTATCGAGTGAACTCGGATGGTCATAGTTGGTCTTGTAGCGGACTTCAAGCTCCATGTGTCCCTGGTCATGGTAATAATCATCGTGATTGATGATCAACACATCGTCAAGACCGGCCTTGTCAAGAATTTCCTGGACAACTGTGCTCTTGCCGGAAGCGGAACCGCCCGCCACCAAAATCAATAATGGTTTATTCATATCCCCTGTCTTCCCCTGTCTCAGAATATTTGACACTCGGGTGCGAGTGTCGCTTGTGTCTGTTCATCAATCAGATCGCACTGGTCCTGGTGTCGTTTGAACCAAACGACGGCATATGGGCAGGTTGCCACCATGCGGTAGCCTTGTGCTCTGGCATAACGACACACTTCATGCATCAGTTGACTGGCAATGCCTTGGCCGCGCAAGGCGGGATCAACGAATGTATGATCGACATTGACCACGCCAGGTTTGATTTCTGGAAAGGTGGCATTGACGATCATCTTGCCGTTTTCATCATTGACATGGATGCGATGGGGTTCATGGATGTATTGCATGGTATCATCTCCTCCTTTTCAGTATATCAAATATCTGTCTTTTCGCATGAACTTTCATCAAAAAAAGATGAAAGACATGGAAGTGACAAACCGGTCAGACAACGATTCAAGCCTCTTCCTGCAAATGGCTTGCATCACGAGACGCTTATTCATGATGATTTTAAATAATAATCATATTTATAATAATTAACTAACTTATTTATAAATTTATGTTGATTTTCGTTTTTAAGACACGCTATAATAGGTTTATCAGGAGGAACCTCATGACCAATCAGACATTGACGTTGAAAACTTATGCTGTCATCATTTCAGTCGCCTTGATCATCACGGCCATCATCATCGAGCGCATCAGCGGTGATGATGCCTTGCACGTCGCTTTGCTTTATGGCATCGCTTTTTTGATTGGTGGATTTGCCAAAGCCAAAGACGGCATCATCAAGACAATTGAGAACAAAAGCTTGAATGTTGAAATGCTGATGATCATGGCAGCACTTGGTGCGTTTATATTGGGTAACTATTACGAAGGCGCGATTTTGATCTTGATTTTTTCCATCAGTGGCGTGTTGGAGTCTTATGCAAGCGCCAAAAGCGAGAAGGCCCTGACAAGTTTGCTGAAACTTGCTCCTAAGAAAGCATTGCGCGTCAACGACGGCAAAGAAACCGAAGTTGCCGTGGATGACTTGAACATTGGCGACCACGTGATGGTCAAAGCCGGACAACAAGTGCCTGCTGATGGCATGGTTGTCTCAGGGACGACATCGCTTGACCAATCGGCCATCACGGGCGAGTTTGTTCCTGTTTTCAAGGAAAAAGGCCATGTCGTTTATGGGGGTTCGATCAACATCGATGGACCGATTGTCGTGGAAATCGACAAGGATCCGACCGAATCGGTGGTACAAAAAATCATCCTGTTCGTCAAGCAAGCCCAGGAAGATAAATCCAAAAGCCAAACCAGGATTGCCAAGATTGAACGCGTCTATGTCTATGCGGTCATTGTGATGGCGCTCATGTTCATGATCATCCCGCCCTTGTTTGACATCTGGAGTTGGCCTGATGCCTTCTACCGCGGCATCATCGTGCTCGTAGTCGGTTCGCCTTGTGCGTTGGTGGCGTCGATTTCACCAGCCATGTTGTCCTCGCTTTCCAATGCCGCCAGGCATCGTATTTTGATCAAGGGTGGCAGTCGTCTGGAAGGATTGGGTGAAATCAAGACGGTTGTCTTTGACAAGACCGGTACAATCACGACCGGCAAACCCCATGTGGTCGCCATCGAACTCTCGGATGATGAAGATGAAACATGGGTCAAACGGGTGTTGTTGACACTGGAGAGCCGTTCCAATCATCCGCTGGCAAAGGCGGTCGCTGACCATCTTGATGGGGTGACAATGATTGCTGATGCCGACATGTCGGAAATGTCAGGGCAAGGCATGCAGGCTCACATCAACAGCGTGCTGTGGCAAGTCGGACGCTTTGGTGATAGAAATCAACACGCCATGTCGGACAGAATCGCCCTCTATGCCGGACAAGGTCACTCGATTGTCTCGATCTACAAAGATGAAACGCATGTCGGATTTGTGGCCTTGATGGACACGCTTCGCGATGGCATCAAGGATACCGTCAAACACCTTCGTCACAAAGGCATCCATACGATCATGATGACCGGTGACAACCAAAGTACGGCGGCGGCAATCGCCGACAAAATCGGCGTTGATGCTTATGAAAGTGACTGTTTTCCTGATGACAAGGTCAGACGAATCAGGGCCCTGCAACAGCACCATGGAAAAGTGATGATGATTGGTGACGGCATCAATGACGCCCCCGCCTTGGCTTGTGCCGATGTGAGCATCGCCATGGGGACCGGCACCGATGTGTCGCTTGAAACGGCTGATATCGTCTTCATGAACGACCGTTTGGAGCATGTCACGAAAACATTCAACATTGCCAGACGCATGCGTCGCATCATCATGCAAAATATTGTTTTTTCAGTCTCAGTCATCACCCTTTTGATGATTAGCAATGTCCTGGCTTTGATCCAGTTGCCAGAAGGTGTGATCGCCCATGAGATGTCAACCATTCTGGTCATCTTGAACAGTCTGCGTTTATTATTCAGATGACATGATCCATCCATCAACCGTTGAACCGATCAGCCATTGGTCGGTTTTTTCATGCCTATAAAAAAAACGGCCGTAGCCGTTCGATTGACTTAAGTGGCGCCCACACTAGGACTCGAACCTAGGACCCCCTGATTAACAGTCAGGTGCTCTAACCGACTGAGCTATGTAGGCGTCTTGAGGCATCGCTTAAGTAGCTTATAAAAAAATCAAGATTTGCCTGGCGACGTCCTATTTTCGCATCCTAAGACACTATCTTCGGCGCTGGGGC
>RECG01000012.1 GCA_007692425.1 Acholeplasmataceae bacterium
TTGAAGACATAGCGGGAGACGGGAATCCATGATTCGGCCATCAACTGGACCAAATCGCTGAAGTTGTTCAAAGTCGGGTTACGGACAAACAGACGAGGTGGAAAAATCAATATCTCACTGAGCGGTTTGAAGGCGTTGTTGATGATGAAAACCATCGGATAGGCCGTAAAGGTGCCGAAAAGCAACAATGTCAAAAGAAGCACGACATCGCCACCGAGCGAACGGTTCAAGGCATTGCCTGGCTGAATCATTCGCATGATCCGTTTGACAATGCGATAAAGCAACGACTTCTTCGGTGCCTTGTAGCCTCTGGGTCGAAGCGGTTTGGTCTGGACTTGCGTCGCCATCACGTTCCCACCCTTCTAAGCATTTTCTGGACAATGAGGTTGCTGCCGAGCATCATCACGAACAAGATGGTCGCGATCGCGCTCGCATAGCCCATTTCAAAACGGAGGTTGCCGACATCGATCAAATGGGTCACGATCGTGTGGCCGGCATATTCGACACTCGGGAAACCGGCGATATTCATCGCCACTTCGGCAATCGCCAGTGATGCCGTGATCTGGATGACCGCGGAAAACATCAGTTGTGGCTTGATGGAAGGCAGCGTGATATACCATAACTCCTGCCAACGATTCTTGATGCCGTCGACGGCACCGGCCTCATAGAGGGTGCGGTCGACGCTTTGCAGACCGGCGATGAACGCCAGGAAACTGACGCCGAGGCTCAACCACAACTGGACCAGGATGATGATGAACGGGATATAGGTCGGATTTTGCAACCACTGGATTGGTTCTAGGATGATACCGAGGCGGATGAGGATTGAATTGGCATAACCGTACATGTCACCGGAAAAAATGAGACTCCAAATGATATAGGCACCGCCGCTGATCGACGGGGCATAGATAATGAGCGTCATGACCGAGCGCACTTTCGGTTTGAGCTCGTTGACAAGCCAGGCGAAGACAAAAGAACCCAGATATCCGAGCGGGCCGGTGATGACGGCGAACATGATCGTGTTGCGGATGGCAATCAGGAAGACATCATCTTCAAAGAAGAGACGACGATAATTTTCCCATCCGGCAAAACGTGGAAATTCAAGCATGTTGAAATAGGTGAAGCTGAAAATGAGGGAAATGGCGACCGGCAGCATTGTAAAGAGAAAAAAGAGAAAGAAATACGGTGCCAGCAAAATATAAAGATCCCGTGAACGTTTGAACTCGCGTTTACGCGTCTCACGGTTCTTCTCTTTGCGTTCACGCCGACGACGCCGGTAGCTTGACAGTTTTCTGCGGAAGCGGTCGATCAAGTTGGGTTGCATGCGCTGCTCAGTCATCGAGGCCTCCTAGTCCAAATCAAACTCGCGCCGCTTGCTGGTGATCTCGTTGTTCATGATGACGGCATATTCATACAAGGTGTCTCTTGGATTCGCCGCGGTGTTGAGCACCGCGCGCAGGGCATTATCCAGATGTCGGCCTGTAAAGTAACCACCAGGCACTTCGGGAATGCCAACGGTTTTTTGCCATTGGGCCCGCAGGATGTCAAGGTCGCGGGCAGGCCATGGCAGTTTTTCAAGCGCACCGATATTGGCGGTCGGATAACGGGCAGCCGCACCCAGGATGCCTTCCATTTCACGTCCGAAACGGACCTGGGTCTCTTCCTCGGTCCACCACTTCATGAATTCCCAGCCAAGATCTTTCTGGTCGGATTGCTCCATCAAGACGATGCCGGTCCCGGTTGTCGGCACGACATTGTTGATGGTGCCATCCTCTTGACGTACACCTGGAACGGTGGTAAAGGCCCAGTTGCCGGAAATCTCGGGTGCGAACACCACCAAGGTGTTGTACATGCTGTAATACGAGATACCAATCGGCATTTCACCCGAACGGAAGCGATTGACGAAATTGGCCTGGATCTGGAAACGATAATTCGTATAGAAATCAGTCCATTGCTTGAACGCATCGAGCGCGACGCGCTCCTGCAAGCCGGTGGCACGTCCTTCATCCAGATAAAGCTGGCCGCCGTTTTGATACAAGAGCATCATGTAGATGAGGTTGGGCGGCAGGACACCCTGGACTTGTTCGACAATGTCGATTGGCAGGAAAAAGTCGAGATTTTTGCGTTGCAGTTCAGGAATGATGGCAATCACGTCTTCCCATGTCTCGGGAATGGCAATACCGAGTTCCGCCATGATATCCTCGCGATAAAACATGACGGGGAAAATCTGCGTCTCGGGTAAAGCATAAACGCCGTCAAGATATTGATAAGGGACGTTCGCACTTTCCTGGAATCGGCTTGCAACGATGTCGTAGTCGTCAAAAAGGGCCAGATCATGAACGGCGTTGCGCATGGCGAAATTGACAGGAATCTGATTACCGACACCAATGGCGACATCCGGACCACGCCTGGTGAGCGCGGCAGGAAGGAGCACATCCATCGACACCAATTGCAAGTTGACGCCGATGCCATACCGTTCGGTGAAGTCCTCGTCAATCATGCGACGCATGATGTTGGCCTGGTCACGGCCGGAACCCAGCCAGACGGTGATGGTGCCTCTGATTTGGCCGGCGTCCGCCGATGAGGAAAGGCTGTTGTAATCAATCAGGAACGATGCGATGAAATTAAGCACGCTGAAACTGATGCTTTCCCACCAGTTGGCATGGATCCGCTCAACAGCGGTATCGGTCGCATGAATGGCGATATAGTCAATGGCAAGCGGTTGTTCCTTGATTTCCAAAATCCAGGCACCAAGTGCTGAAACATTATTTTGATACTCGGCCAGACGACGATGAATCGTCTCCGGCTTTTCTAAAAAGTTTTCAAGTTGCAGTGCCATCTTGTCAAGGATGACCGTGCGGGCGCTGCTTTCACCGGTCATCTTGAACAAATCACCGGAAATCCTGCGCAACGTTTGTGCGACCGACTCAAATGTCGGCAACATGTCAGGCAGACGTTGTGTCAACAGATAGTCGCGATAAAAATCCGGTTGGGCGGTGGTGATCATGATGATTTCACGATACTGCCTGTTCAACGTGTTGATCAGATCACCAACTTCACGGATGGGTTCATTGAAATCTCCCAGCACGATTTCAAAACTCACTTCGTGCACACCAGGCTCAAAATAAAACTTGAATGCGTCTGCTTCACCAAGCGTATAAACATGCCAGTTGCCGGAATAGACAAAAGGAATCTCATCGGCTTCATTAAACGGAACCTGACCGTTGATGCGCATTTGCCGGGTCACATAAGCACCCCTGATATACGACTGCTTGGCCCGCAGGCTGATGTGGTAGAAACCGGCTTCTTCAATTTCGAACTGATAAGAAATCCAGTCACCGACCACCCGCCAGTTGAAACCGCCACCGGCATTGGCACGCAAGGCGAAACTGCTTTGCGGGGTGTTGATGGCACTGGTGCGATCGGCAATCGGATAAAGTGTCGGTGATGATTTTTCATGCATGTCCTGACCTTGTACCTTGGTGATGAACCCTGACGGCACATCATCATCAAGATGGCTGTGCGAGGCCAGATATGCCTCGTAGGAAGGCATGGCAGCATCTTGAAAAATGTGGATATGACCAATCAGTATCGGTTCCTTGATGGCTTCAAGGCTGATGGTGTTCATACCTTCATCAAGATAAAAGAGCAGACTGCCTTTGACCAGGCCTTCCGAATCGGTGACCACACGATCGATCCAACGCGGTGCTTCGATTTGGCGGGGAATCACATCATTGCCGTTGACATCCTGTCGGAATCCCGCTGTCTCGCTGACCCAGATGCGTGAAAAAGCAATCCGTCCGGCGGCGCGGTACGGTTGTTCGCCATTGATCATGATGGCCCGTTCGATGCGGCTGCTTTTTCCTTCAATCGGAAAATAATGGAAGGCCAGATTATAATAACCCGGCTGATCGATGTCGATGACGAAATCAATCTTGCCGATCTCTTCACTCAAGATCAGGTTGCCTGGTTTGCCATAAGGCGTACCGTCGATGATATCATAACCGGTGCTGGTCGCCTCTTCCAAGTGTAAAAGACCGAGCGTATAAGTTTCCACCGGACGTTCCATCGGATGACGTTCAAGATACTGTTGGTACTCGTTGTCCAGAAACCCCTCGATCTCAATACCCATTTTAAAGGCATGGGTCAGGAGCGGCTCTTCTTGTCTCAAGGCGTTGACGGTGATGAAAACCACCAGGGTGATGGTGAGTACCACCAGCAAGATTTTTTTGACGGACACGGTTTCACCTCGTACTTCATGATCCCAGGTTTGACAAAGTTGTCTATATAAGTATTATACACGCGTAAGCCTTGATTTTCAAGGCTTGATAATCTTTTTCTTCCATTATAACCCATTGGACTAAAATGTTTCAAAGGAAGTCTTGTTTTTAACCGTTCAACAAGAAAAACGGCACTCCGAAGAATGCCGTTTTTAAATGAGTTGAAACAAGGTTTAATCAACAAACTCCATGTCACCGACCACGTCAGGTGAGTCAATCTTGATGTATCCGGCCGGATGGAGGACGCTGGTGCCGGTTGGTTTCCAGACCCAGTTTTCAGGGGCGAGGAAATAGTCTGCACCGATACGGCGGTTGTGGATGTCGTCGCCATAGCCCACACCGTTGTTGGACCAATAGGCAAGGAACCCATCACGCTCGAAATACATGTTGTGTCCTGATTCTGCGGCAACCATGGTCTGGTTGGCCATGCCCTTTTGTCTGAGCGCCGGGCTGATGCCGTCGAAGACGCGGGTGACTTCATATTCGTTCGAAAGAATGATTTCGCGTTCTTCTTGCATCCAGGTGATCATCTGGGTGGCTTCGGCTTCCGGTCTCATGACCGATGCAATGATCCAGCCTTGGCGGGTGTCGACTGCCGTGAATGCACTGTAGGTGTCGAACCAGGCGGCGTTGAAGAGCAGCGGGTAAGCGCCTGTGACATTGGAGCCGTCAGCAGCCGGTGCCTCTTCATCACTGGTCAGTGTCAAAGAGAAGATGAAATCAAGGTTGGTGGTCCAAACTTCATCATCAAAGTTGAGCATTCTGTAAGGAGCGACATTGATGTAGGTAAAAGGCACGGTGATTTCGACAAAGCCTCTCCAGAAGACACCACCGAGGAACTTGACACCGATATCATCGAGTTCAAGACCATGCAGGTGCATCGGCTTGCCGAGAGTGGCGGCGTTGACACCGACGACGTTACGGGCGAACTCGCGTCCGTTCAAGGTGTTGCCCATGGCAGCTCCACTGTTGTGGAAGATGATGACAAAGCCATCTTCGGGAATCGTGATGTTTTCAGCATAAGTCGGTTCAGGCAGAGATCCGCCTTCCGGATTTTCAGCATTGAACAGTTTCTTGCCGATGCCATCATAAATCTCGGTGATCAGACCTTCTTGCACCACATAGGCGACTCCCCAGTCCTGACCGACGACAACACCAAGGTTATTGACAAATTGAGGCGTCGCATCGCCGTCGAATGCAGGCGTGTAGACATAGGGATACGGACTTTGGACGACCATTTCATCCTGGTTGACATTGCCATAAGGAATATAAAGCTCATGGCCGTTTTCAACTGAAATGTTGAATGTCAAAGGTGCACCTTCATTGCCGACCATCAAACCATATTGCTTGAATGGCATGGCTTCGACAGTCAAGGTCTTCTTGAAGATGCGGTATTGGGCACCTACACTCAGTTCGGCTGTCAGGATGACATGCGCGTCGCCATCATCGAAATGCGGACGAAGCACATGACCTGTTTCACTGAAATAAGTGTCATTGGTTGAAGACCATTCAACCGTGACTCCATGAAGCTGGGTCGGAAGCGGAACATTTTCATTATAAAGATCGTCTTCCAACAATGCACCAAGTGAATCTACAGCTTGTGCAATTTTCTCAAGATCGGACTCAGGAAGTTTGGGCACGTTCACGGTGAAGCTCTTGCTGGTGATCTGCCCATCCAAAAGCAGGAAGGCTGTCAAGGTGACTTGAACATCACCACGTGTGTAGCTGGGACGGAATACCTGTCCATTCGAATTGATGATGTCCGGATGGCTCGAATGCCAGACAACAGCGACGCCATCGACAACCGATGGCAAGACGATGTCAGTCGTGACCTCTGCTGCAGCAAGTGTCAAGCCGTCCGCAGCATCCTGAAGTTCAGGCAGCAAACCAACGGCTGGCTGGTCGACTTCGCAGGCGGCGAGTGTGACACTGAATACAGCGATTAACAACAAAGCAAAAAGTTTTTTCATTTTAACCACTTTCCCTTTCATTGATTTAAGACCTTTAACTTGACTTTACAAGTACTTGTCTCTACAAGTATCTTACCACAATGTAAAAGCGGTTTCAATACCTTAATGTTGTTTTTTTTTTCGGGCTCAATCGCCTTGTGAAAAAACGTTGAAAATTCTATTTTTTCATGTTTATCGCTTTGATTTGTTGCGGATTGGCTTGATTCACAAACGATTGATGACGTCGTTTAATCAAATTGACTATACATTTGTCCCATGCTATAATGATGAATGGAAAGAGGTGTGGCCATGAAGAAAGCCTTATGGGTTCTGCTTGTTTTGATGGGTCTCTTGTACATGGGCGGATGTCGTGAAAGAGAAAACGACCAACCGATTGAAGACCCCTTGCAGGCCGCCATCGACGAATTGAATGATGCTTCCAGTTATACCATGGAGATTCTCTTTGAGACTGATGATGAGTCTTTTCCGATGAACGTGCGCGTCACCCGGACAGCAGTTCGTGTCGAAGCTTTGGATGAAATCGTGTTCTATAGTGTGGATGGCGATTTGTGTCATGCCTATGAGCGCATCGCCGGTGTCTGGACCAGGTTTGAGACATCATGCAGTGAAAAGGGAACGGCTGAACTTGCTTTTTTGAATAACTTTTCAGCAGACTATTTTGTCAAGAACACTGAAGACGACCAGACTGTCTACGTGCTCAAAATGGAGTTTTATACGCAATTGAGCCAATTTCTTGGTGGATCCAATACCCAAAATTTTCGCATGATCCTGCATGATGACAGTATTCATATGATTCATTTTCAAATGACACGCAACGACATTGTTTTTCAAGTGTCCATTGAAATCAAACAAATCAATAGCACCACCGTATCCCTGCCTGTGATTGAATGATGGCCGGTCATTTTCCGCTATCTCATCCTGGTATCGACCCTTTCTCATTTAAAAAAGCGGCTGTCCGCTTTTTTTCATGGTTTCAAATGGATGGTCAGACCAATTTCGAACAAGCGACGCCATGGCAACCAGACATCTTCAATGGTGCATGCGACGGCGATGGATGGCAGATATGTCTTCATGAAACGTTCAAGTCCGTCTTTGATGAATGCCGTGACACGTTCGTCATGCGGATCAATGTGACCATTGACGACACCCAGGCTTTTCAAGGCGAGGGTCGTCTCGGAGCGAACATGGCTCATATATGCATAATCTTCGACATATCGTGAACACAAACATGCTTGATGCATACGGTTAACCCCACGTTTGAAATACGTGATGCCCATCGGTATGGCGGTCCCAAGCGTGTTGGATGAGGTGTTCCAACCGGCATAACCGGCCAGCTGCATCAACAAGCCGGCATCTTGCATGCGGTCAATCAGTTCATGATCAGCACCGTTCAAGGTGGCGACATCGGCGACCACCACCGGCTTGTGATGATCCTCGATGACGGTTTTCATGCGTTTGATGAACGACGTCATGTCACGCAGGACAGTCAGCCCGGCATCACGCGGCAATCCGATGACACTGCTTTTGGCCATAAGGGTGGCACTGGCGTTGACAAACAAGGCAATGTCGGCTTCTTCCAGACTCTCAACGGTCCTGCCACCGGCAGCGTTGATCTGGAGCCTGACGGTTTCGTCCAAAGGCCGGTCCTCAAGCAAAGGAATGGTTTGTGCGGATCCAGGAGCGGGATAATCGATGAAAAAAGAAGGATTCAGCCCGTGAAGGCGGCACAGATGGCGAGCCAGAAGCGTGTTGGCCACCTCATCGGCACCCGGATAAACCAGCACACGGTCTGACAAGCCGGCCCGATCGACGGCTGACTGGATCAGTGCCTGGTCCTTGGCGGTGTAACCATGACGGGCGGCATCATCTTGCGGGACGACCAGAAAGTCAATGACGCCGGTGTCAACCAGATGCACGGTCTCAAGGTTGAGGGCGAGATTGACAGCACGTCGATGCAAGTAATCAGCAAGATCAGGACGGGGCACCGACAATGTCGCGTATCGGGACCGTTCTTCGGGTGTGGCCAGTTCCAGTTCCATGCGATGTCCGAGATAACCCGTTTCGAAAATGGCACGGCCATGGGTGTCGTAATAATCAGGTTCTTCATCGCTTGAGTTGTATTGTGGGCAACGCATCACCAGATCAAAGGCATAAATGGTAAGATTGGGATGGTTCAAACGCAGTTGACGCAAAACATCAAAACGGGTCTTGAGCACGTGTTCAGCCGTATGATGCAGACGTGAGGGGACGATACCGCCATAGACAAGCATGTCGATTGAGACCACCACGCCATCGGCATCGGCAGCCTCACGAAGGAGAAAAGCCGCCAGGGCATCGAAGTCGGCAGGCTTCTTCTTGTCACCGAGCATGGCACGTCCAGGCAAGACGAGCTGTACATCGTCATCGTTAAACATCATCTGGGGATACATCACATTGCAAGGTCTTTCGTCAAGTGGGATCAATACCAGTTTTTTCATGGGGCTCCTCCGGGATATCAAGGTCATTATAGCAAGGCGGCAAACCATCGTCAAGACTCTTGTATGACAAAACCACCGGCAACCTCATTATAGCAAAGAAAGCACCGTGATACGCCGGTCACCTTGTCAAGACCCATCATTTTCCGGTTGATTTCGTCATCTTCGGTGTATAATAAACGTGGAGGTCCGGTCATGAAAACATTGAAAAATCTCAATCTATATACAACCGATGGCATCATCAAAAATGGCCATATCACCTTTGCTGATCAGATTATATCCATCGGCACCGGTGAGGTCGAAGGGATTGACATGAAAGGACGATTGCTCATTCCCGGTTTCATCGACCAGCACATTCATGGTGTCGCCGGTGCGGATGTGATGGACGCTTCAGCCAAGGCTTTGGCCATGTTGAAGCATGAACTTCCCAAGGAAGGCACGACCGCCTTTTTGGCGACAACCATGACCGAGGAAGATGAGGCGATCCTGGCAGCCTGCAACACTGTGGACCGTTTTTTGAATGATGGTGACCAACACGGTGCCGAACTGCTCGGCATCCACCTGGAAGGGCCGTTCATCAGTCCCGTCTACAAAGGCGCACAACGTGAAGATGCCATCATCAACCCTTCGGTTGAGCGCTTTAATGCCTATCAAGAAGCTGCTGGCGGACACATCCGGCACGTGACCATGGCACCGGAAAGACCGGGTGCGGATCAACTGCTTGCGCATTTGGTCAAGACAAACGTGACCGTCTCGATCGGGCATAGTGACGCTGATGACAAGACGGTTGAAAGCGCGCTTGCGCGCGGTGCCGGCTGTTTCACCCATGGTTATAACGCCATGAGCAGGATCCATCACCGCAATCTCGGCGTGGCCGGCATGATGCTGCTTGATGATCTGGCTTATGCCGAAATCATCCCTGATTTGATCCATACCAATGCGCAAGCCATCCGTCTGCTTTACAAGACCAAGACGGCTGACAAGATGATCATTGTCACCGATGCGATGCGTGCCAAAGGACTCGCAGACGGGCGTTATGCGTTAGGCGGACAGGATGTCACCGTCAGCCAAGGCGAGGCCAGGCTGGCAGACGGCACATTGGCCGGCAGCGTACTCAAGATGATTGACGGCGTCAAACATGTCAAAAACGTCACCGGTTGTGCGATCGAAGACCTGATCAAGATGGCGTCTCTCAATCCGGCCCGGTTACACGGCATCACAGACCGGAAGGGACAAATCAAGGTCGGACTTGATGCGGATTTCCTGATTGTCGATGAAGACCTGAATTTATATGAGACCTGGTGCAAAGGCGTCCGCTGTGCTTGACGGACGCTTTTTTTTATAAAAAAAGGATGCTTACGCATCCTAGGTTTCGGTCGAAATGATGACCGGTATGGTGATCGGACTTCTTCTCGTTTCCTGGTAGATGAAACGGTTGATTTCGTTTCTGACATCGCGTTTGTACTCATTCCAGTTGATGTAGCGTCCTTGCAGGTGACGTTTGCTGATTTCCACGAACAGGTCCTTGACCTGGTTTAAGAGCACTTCGGATTCCTGGACATAGACAAAACCCTTGGTGACAATCTTGACATCACCAAGCAGTTGCTTGGTCTTGGGACTGACATGGGCGACCACCAAGAGCGCGCCGTCTTCAGCCAACAACTCGCGGTCACGCATGACAAAGTCATTGACGTCACCGACGGCGGTGCCGTCAATCAGGATTTCACCGACATTGATGTCACCACGACCGACATAAGGTTGGTCGGCATCGAAATTGAGGACATCGCCGTTATCCATCAAGAACACCTCATCATTTTTGTAACCGATGTCCATGGCCAGTCTTTTCAGACCGTATTGGTGACGGTATTCACCGATGGTGGGAATGATGTAGGCCGGTTTGAGCAGGCTGATCATCATTTTGAGTTCATCGGCCGACGCATGGCCCGTCGCCAAGAGCCGTTTGTCGATGACCTTGACCTGGGTATCGCTGCGATAAAGGATATCGAGGGTGCGGGCTGCCATTTTTTCAGTCCCGGGGACCGGTGCCGTCATCAGGATGACGGTATCGTCTTCGGTGATGTGGATCAGCCGGTCTTGTTTCTTGCACATGCGTTGGAGCATGAAAAACGGTTCATGGCGGCTGCCGGTGACCAGGGCGACCAGGTTCGGATCGTCGTTTTGGTTTTTCTCATCGATGTAACGAAGCATCGTGAGTGCATCATCGGGGATGTTGAGATATCCGCTTTCGATGGCAATGTTGACAATCCGCTGGGCGCGGCGGCCGATGATGGCGATCGTTTTCTTATGGGCGAGTGCGACATCGATGACGCGCTGGATCTTGCTTAAGTCGGAAGAAAAGAGCGAGACGATGATCCGACTGTCCGCGTGGGCGAAAATGCTGTTCAGCTGGTGCATCAAGGTTTGGTTGATGTTGCTGCTCATCATCATGTCCGAACCGAGTGATTCAATCAACAGCGCCAATACCTTCTTTTCAGAAAGTTCGTTGATCTTTTGAAAATCGGTCTGGTAACGGACGTCACTGCCTTGGTCGAAAATGAAATCACTCGTATAGACGATCACGCCCATGACCGTATGAATGGCGATGCCGACCGATTCGGGAATCGAATGGGTCGTATTGAAAAACGTGACCCGGACATTGTTGAACTTGATGATTGAGTGCTGGTTGATGGTGTTGAGCGACAATGTCGTCAGATCATAGCCCTCGTCCTTGAGCATGTCTTCGATGATTTTCATCGTGAACTTGGTGGCATAAACGGGAACGTTCAAATCCTTGAGGATATGCGACAGCGCACCGATGTGATCCTCGTGGGCATGCGAGATGAAAATACCACGGATGCGGTCCTTGGCACGGATCAAGACACGATAATCAGGGATGATTTCATCAACCCCGAATAGTTCAGCACTGGGATATTTGATGCCAGCATCGAGAATGAAAAGTTGCTTGTCGACCTCGATGACATACATATTCTTGCCGTTCTCGCCAAGTCCCCCTAGCGCAAAAAAACGAATTTTGCTCATGTTAACACTTCCTTAAAGCAACGTTATAGGCTAAAATCATTATAACACGTTTTGTCCGTTTGACAATGATTTTGACTCCAAATATGTTATGATAACAGTAGGTGATACCATGGTCCATTATCCCATCAAACGCAAGGCACCTGCCAAGGCTGCCAACCATGCCAATCTCGGCATGACCCTGGAGACTGACATCGAGGCCTCCAATACCTACTACCGGCTTCACGACATCGCGGTGATCCACAAGAAACCGACCCCTGTCCAGGTGGTCAATGTCAGTTATCCGGCCCGTAACAAGGCCAAGATCACCGAAGCTTACTACAAGACGCCTTCAACGACTGATTTCAATGGCATCTACCGCAACCGCTATATCGATTTCGATGCCAAGGAAACCAATTTGAAGACGGCGATGCCGTTAAAAAACATTCATGTGCACCAGATCGAGCACCTGCACGCCATTCATCAACATGGCGGAATCGCCTTTTTGATCATTCATTTCAAACGACACGGTCAATATTTCTTGTTGCCGTTCCCGTTGCTTCACCAATATTGGCGTCTGCAACATGACAAGGAAAACGGACGTAAGTCGATTCCTTACCAGGTCTTTCTCGAATCGGCGCATCCGATCAAGTTTGGTTATCAACCCCGGTTGGATTACCTGAAGGTCGTCGACCGGATCTATTTCCAACAAAAAGAGCCCGAAGGCTCTTGATGCCGATCAAACATAGGTTTCCTCAAGCAGCTGGAAATCAATCGCGATTCGCCGGATGCGGGGACGGATCACGAGACCAACCGCCAAGGTCAGTGCGGTCGTGCTGGCCATATAGGGCAGGTTGTACAAGACAAACGAGTAAAACCAGGGATTGACGCCTTCGGGTGCGAATTCAGCAAATATGATTGCGCCTCCGATTGCATGTGACAAGTACCTGAGCATCATCACAAACAGCACCGCATAGACAAATGATTTGACATCATGCATGCCGTTCTTGAACAATCCGCTCAGGCCGATCAGGCCGAATGCAATCAGATAATCGGAAAACAGTGATGCCCAGTGATAGAGCACACCGTCGAGCAATAGGCTCACCAGGCCGTAGAGCATGCCGCCGATGATGCCGTGGCGGACACCCATGAGCATGCCGATCAGGATGAGCGGCAGCATGGCGATGCCAAAGACGGTGCCCCCCTGGGGCATCTGCAGGTTCAGTCCCGGCACGAACTTCGTGACCAGGCTGAAGACAAACGCGGTGGCGACCAATACCGAAGTGAAAGTCAGTTTTTGAATATCCTTGTGTTGCATGATTCCTCCTTTGAAAAAGAAAAGTCTCCATGGATCCATGGAAACGAACAGTTGAAAATGATGGTGGTCATCATCACACTATCCCTCCGCTGGTATGATCCAGATCAGGTTCGCGGGTCGAATGCATCCTCTCAGCCGTTAGGCTCCCCGTAGTTGATCACCCTTATTCTATCATAGATGTTTTGGATATCCAAACAAAACAGATTCGAGGATGTGTCCCATGTCAGATCTCGTCAGGGCATTGCTTGTCCTGGTCCCGCTCTTCTTGTTGTTTATCGGGCTTAATATCAAAATCATCAAGCAAGACCACCAGGCGGTGGTCGAACGGATCGGTGGCTTCTACAAGGTCATTGGCCCCGGTGTCTATGCCACGATTCCCTTCATTGAGCGCATCGCTTTCACCAGCAGCATGATCCCGCAAAACCGGGTTGTCATGATTGAGGTGACAGCCGACGCTCAACCCGTCCGGATCACGTTGACATGGCAAGTCATGGTGACGGACATCAGACAGTTTTATTATGAGGCCGAAGGCAGCATGGCTGAACTGGAGTCTTCCATGGTCAAGATGGTGCATGACCGTTTGCATGATGCCAGACCGGTTCCGCTTGATAACACGCTTCAGGTGCTTGCCGAAAAGATGCTGGCAAGCATGTCCGAACGTTTTCAGGAAGATGGCTTGACTTGCATGTCCATCACGCTTGAGAAATCAATAATTCAAAAGTAATAATTGAAATTAATTCTCTTGCATTTTTAATAATTTAGTGTATAATGAATGTGTAAGGGAGTTGATGAGCATGGAAATTGTCTGGTTCAATGAGCGACCGAAAGAGTTTGTTGTCACCTTGACATCCGCCAATATCACATTGAACAAAGCTGCAACCACACGTTTTGAACACGCTTATAGCGTGATGCTTGGGACCGACCCTGTTCAAAAGCTGCTGATTATCAAGCCGCTTTCGAAAGTGGAGGCCGTCAGCAAGGTCATACCTGAGAACCGCAAATACCGCATCACGGTCAGATCCAGCTACAGCCGGATCAGCAACAAGGGCTTCATGAAGGAAATCTCAGACATGACAGGGTTGGATCTTGAAAACCACACACACAAGTTTCCGGCCCGTTGGGATAAAAACCAAGATCTTCTCATTGTTGATCTGAAGGGGGAAGTGAAGTCAAATGACTGAATACATGATTTGGATCTGGCTGGCGTTGTTTGTCATCGCAGCGGCGTTTGAATTCGCGACGCTTGATTTTGTCAGCATCTGGTTCGCGATCGCGGCCATCCCGAGTTTCATCTTGTCGTTGGTCGGTGTCGATCCCCTGATCCAGGTGTTTGTCTTTGTCGGCATCGCCCTGTTTCTCCTCTTGTTCACCCGTCCGGTCATGCTGAAACATCTCAAGACGAACGAAATCAAGACGAATGTCGACTCCATGGTAGGTACCACCGGTGTCGTCATCGCCCGTATCACCCCCGATACGATCGGCCGTGTGCGTGTTCGCAGCACAGAGTGGTCGGCCATTGCCAAGGAATCAATCGATGTCGACGAGCATGTCCGCGTGCTCGACATCGAAGGTGTCAAGTTGATTGTTGAAAAAATAGAAAAAGTTTAAGAAAGAGAGGATCATCACATGCCTACGATTGTCATTGCATTACTTATCATTGGCGGTATCTTCTTATTGATTGCCGCATTCAGTTTCAGACTCGTCACACAGACGAACAAGTTCGTTGTCGAGCGTCTTGGTGGGTTTCATACCACCTGGGGTGTCGGACTGCACTTTCTGGTTCCGTTCATCGACCGCGTTGAAAAGGTTGTCTCGTTGAAAGAACAGGTCAAGGATTTCGAACCGCAGCCGGTCATCACCAAAGACAACGTCACGATGCAGATCGATACGGTCGTTTTCTTCCAGGTGACCGATCCGAAGTTGTTCGCCTACGGTGTTGAGAATCCGTTGGCCGCGATTGAAAACCTGTCCGCGACCACGTTGCGTAACATCATCGGTGACCTCGACCTCGACCAGACATTGACCTCGCGTGATTTGATCAACACCCAGATGCGCTCCATTCTTGATGAAGCCACCGATGCTTGGGGCATCAAGGTCAATCGCGTCGAAGTCAAGAACATCGTGCCGCCGAAAGACATCCGCGAGTCAATGGAAAAGCAGATGCGTGCCGAACGTGAACGTCGTCAGACCATTTTGATCGCCGAAGGTGAAAAGCGTTCTGCCATTCTCCGTGCCGAAGGTGACGCGGAAGCCGTCGTCTTGCGTGCCGAAGCCTTCAAACAGCAAAAAATCCGTGAAGCTGAAGGTGATGGAGAAGCCATCGTACGCATTAAAGAAGCTGAAGCACTCGGAATCAAGCTGATCAAGGATGCCGGTGCCGACCATCCAGTGCTGACCCTCAAGGGTCTTGAAGCGCTTGCCAAGGTCGCCGATGGTCAATCGACCAAGATCGTCGTCCCGAGCAATCTGATGGATCTCGCCTCATTTGTCTTGTCAGCGAAAGAAATCGCCACCATCAAAGAACCAAAAAAACCCGCCAAGAAAGCGGCGGAATGATGATTGATTGAAAAAGCGATGAGTGAGAAACCACTCATCGCTTTTTTTTATTTGATTGTTTGCAGGATACGTGGCAGTCTCTTGGCTTCGTCACCAATGGTAATGGCGTTCAAGACGAGTGCCCGTGCTTCTTCGATGCCCTTGTCCCTGACATGGAGCGTGGCCAGGACGTCACCCTTTTTGACCGGATCACCGATCTTATGATGCAGGTTGATGCCGACATCCATCCAGATGACGTCATCCTTGGTTTCCCTGCCGGCACCAAGCCGCATGGCGGCCTTGCCGATGTCAAGTGCGTTCATGGCGGACACGACTCCGCTACGCGTCGCGCGGACGGCGACGGTCTGCTTCGCAATCAAGCGGTCAAGATCATCAAAAACCGTGACATCGCCCCCTTGGGCTTTGACAAGTTCAAGCCATTTTTGATAGGCTGTGCCGTTTTGAAGTGCGTCATGCAAACGTTTTTTCGCTTGTTCGAAATCGCCTTCGATATCGGCATCACCAAGCAGGTGCGCCCCGATGTCGATGGTCACTTCCACAAGATCTGACGGCCCTTGTCCCTGCAAGGTCTTGACGGCTTCATAGACTTCGAGACCATTGCCGATCATGTGTCCGAGCGGTTCATCCATATCGGTCAGGACGGCAGTCATCTTGCGTCCTGCCAAGCGGCCGATGTCAACCATTAAGCCGGCCAGTTTGACCGCTTCTTCTTCACTTTTCATGAACGCGCCCCTGCCGACCTTGACATCAAGCACGATGGCATCCGCACCGCTGGCCAGTTTTTTCGACATGATCGAGGCGGCGATCAACGGGATCGCCTCGACCGTCGCGGTCACGTCCCTGAGCGCATACAATTTCTTGTCGGCCGGCGCGATGTCACCGCTTTGGCCGACAATCGCGATGCCCAGATGATTGACTTGTTGCTTGAAGACATCGACCGGAAGTTCGACCTGATAACCGGGAATGCTTTCAAGCTTGTCGATGGTGCCACCGGTATGACCGAGGCCACGACCGCTCATTTTGGCGAACTTCGCACCGAGACTGGCCAACAAGGGTCCCAAGACAAGGGTGACCTTGTCGCCGACACCACCGGTCGAGTGCTTGTCGACCTTGATGCCTTCGATGTCGGACAGGTCGATGACATCACCGGAATCACGCATGGCCAAAGCCAGCGCGGTCGACTCCTTGTCATCCATGCCCTGGTGATAGACCGCCATCAAGAAAGCGCTCATTTGATAATCAGGGATGTCACCCCTGGTATAGCCTTCGACCAAATGACGGATTTCCGCCTCTTCAAGTGTCAGGCCGTCTCGTTTTTTGGTAATCAGATCGACGGTATGCATGCCTTCACACTCCTTGTTTATATTTTAACATGAAATGTGGCAAACCATGTTATAATGAAACATGGTGAAAAGAGGGATGAAACCATGATATTGGCCATCATGCGCCACGGACAAACCATTTATAATGCCAACATGAGGGTGCAGGGTCATGCCAATGTCCCGTTGACCGACAAAGGCAGACAACAGATCAAAGCGGTTGCGAAAAAGTTGTCGGAACACGGTGAGCAATTCGACGTGATTGCTTCATCACCGTTATCCAGGGCACTCGAAAGCGCTTATTGGGTCGCCAAGAAACTGCGTCACCACAAACCGATCGTGGTGGAACAACGGTTCATCGAGCGCGACTTCAATCACCTTGACGGCGAACCGGTCGAATCTGCCATGCCCTTGGTCAGAGAACCCGGCTACAGCCACGAAGGGTATGAAGATGACGGCAAGTTGATCAACCGGGTCGTCCGCGCGGCCTTGAAGATGGATGCTCGCTTCCATGGTCAAAAAGTGTTGATGGTCGCGCATTCACATGTCATCAAGTCGCTGTTGATCCATGCCGAGCCCGACCATTGGTCGTTTCGTGATTTCATCAATCACGGCGATCTCTTCTATTTTGACATCAGTCAAGGAACCATCAAGTTTCTTGAAAGGAAAAAGGCCTGACGGCCTTTTCATTTGGTCTTGTTGATCATCGTGAACATCAGATCCGCCACTTCATTGGTCGTCATGTGCTTGACTTTCTCATAACGGACCACCGGCATGATGACGACCCTGATCCTGGTGCGTCGGAACGGTGCACGACGTTTGATTTCAGTCGAACCGATGATGCGGACAGGCAACAGGTCCGCGCCTGCCTTCATGGCCAGTTTGTAAGCCCCGGCACGCATCGCGACCATTTGTTCTTCATCACGGTCCTTGATGCCGCCTTCAGGGAAAATCGCCATGGCCATGCCTTTCTTGACGATTTTGATGGCATCGACCAGGGCCCTGGCGGTGTTGCGGTCACTGGACCGGTCGATCGGAAATGCGCCCATGGTGGCAAGCCACTTGCCGATGAAGAAGGCCTTGTAGACGCTCATCTTCGGTGTGAAGGTGATCGGCCGTTTCATGAAACGCATGATGATGAAGGGATCGGCATAAGACTTGTGGTTGGCATAAAGCGTGAGCATGCCGGTCTTGGGAATGTTTTTCATCCCTTCAATCTGGATTTTGAGACGCAAGGCGAAGACATTGACAAAGAGCGCCACGCTGCGGGTGACATAGTATTTGTAGGGGTGATCCGGCGCAATCATTTTCATGAATGGCAAATGGATGAAAAGGGTTAACACGATGACGAGCCAACCGACAGCATAACCGGAGACAAGCCAGACGGGCAACAGCCACAACAAGTCGCTGACAAAGAGATACATGCATGCGATATAGATGGCCCAGCTGAGGACAAAAATGATGCTGATCATGGTTTAATCCTTTCATAAACCGCGAAGATGAGTTCCGGTTCGAGACGTTTTGAGACCAGTTTGAAGCGCGAAAGGTCGAAACGGGGAAAATGGGTGTCACCCTCATAAGCCTTCAAGATGTAGGTGACATGAAGACGGTCGGCGTGTGGCAGGGCAAGGGCGTAGATGACGGCGCCGCCGATGACGAGGATGTCTTCCTTGGTGTTTTCAAGAAAGGTTTTGACAGACGGTACCGTCACGGCATCATCATAAGTGCCGGACCTGGTGGTCCCCACATACATTTTTTTGAAAGGGAGCGGTTTGTCCTTGAAGATGGTCTTAAGCGAAAGATAGGTCTGCCTTCCCATCAGCACCGTCTTGTCTTTGGCGACACGCCAAAAATAGGCGGTGTCACCAGGATAATGCCAAGGCAGGGCGTTGTCTTTGCCGATCAGCCAGTTTTCATCCATGGCCCAGATCAGTTCAATCATACGGACACCTTCCCTTTGATGGCGGGATGGGGGTCATACCCCTCCAACCGGAAATCATCATACGTGAAATCAAACAGTGAGGTGATGGCGGGATTGAGGATCATCCTCGGTCTCGGCCTGGGTTCGCGAGTCAGTTGAAGCGCAACCTGGTCCATATGGTTCTTGTAAATATGCGCATCACCCAGGACATGGATGAACTCGCCAGGTTCGAATCCAGTCACCTGTGCGACCATCAACAGCAGCAACGCATAAGAGGCGATGTTGAAAGGGACGCCCAGGAAAATGTCGGCACTGCGTTGATATAATTGCAGCGATAACCGGTTGTCCGCGACATAAAACTGAATCAATGTATGACATGGCGGCAACGCCATGTTTTTGATTTCAGCCGGGTTCCAGGCACTCAGGATGAGACGGCGTGAGTCACGGTCGGCTTTCAATCCGTCCAACAGGACCTGAAGCTGATCGACACCATTAAAATCGCGCCATTGTGCACCGTAGACCGGCCCAAGATTACCGTGTAGCCGGGCAAACGCTTCATCAGCCTTGATGTGTTCAATGAAATCATCCATGGATTCATCTTGATAATCCGCGTGCTGTTTAAACGTCTCATAAGGCCATTCGTTCCAAATACGTACACCATGGTCGACCAGATATTTGATATTGGTGTCACCCTTGATGAACCATAACAACTCATGGATGATTGATTTGAGATGCACTTTCTTGGTCGTCAGCAAGGGAAAACCATCAGCCAGATCGAATCGCATCTGATGGCCAAAAACGCTTAACGTACCGGTACCGGTACGGTCTTGTTTGAGGGTGCCATGGGCAAGCACATGACGGCATAAGTCTAGATATGGCTTCATACAAGCCCTCCGTGGGTCATTTGGCCAATTCGTACAAGGCCTCGGTGTAAATGATGGTGGCAAGCATCAGATCATCAAGATCAATGAACTCATTTTTCTGATGAATGAAAGTCGGCTTGTTCAAGAAATGTGGTCCGAAGGCCACGCAGTTCGGCATCGCCCGGGCGAACGTGCCGCCACCGATCGTGATCGGTCTGCTCTTGTCACCGGTGTGTTTCCGGTAGACGCCAAGCAAGGTCTTGACAAGCGGCGAATCGGGATCTTTATATAGTAACTTTTGATGATGGTCGACTTTGACAGAAGCTTCATAAGCGTTCATGTTCGTCTGGATGGTCTTGACGGTGGCGTCAAAATCAACCCCGTTGGGATAACGCAGGTTCAGATGAATCTGGTAGCGTCCCTCCTCAAGACGGATGACACCGACATTATTGGTCAGTTCGCCCATCTCCTTGTCCGTGTGGTCGACACCGAGTTTCTGACCATGGTGATCACCCAGCAATAGTCCGTCATAAAGACGGATGAGGGTGTTGTCCATGCCGGCATATTGAAAGAAGGCGAAAAGACGGTCGATGGCGTTCTCACCGTGCTCCGGCGTCGAACCATGCGCGCTTTTCCCATTGATTTTGACGGTGATGACGTCCTCGTCGGCAACCGTGCTGCCCTGAAAATGGTTTTCATTGAGAAAGATGGCGAACAGCCCTTGGTAGTCTTTGGTCTTTTTGAGGGTCGCCTCGGCATAGTCAGGCACCATGTTGTCTCTGAACCCGCCTTTGATGTTGATGATGTCACCGGCCTCGACGGTGCCTTCGACCAACAAGCGGGAAATGCCTTTTTCCGCGTAGATAAGCGGAAAATCGGCATCGGGAATGAATCCTGCCTCGGGGGCTTCGGGATAAATGCTGAAATAATGACGCATGCACCGCCAGGCGGTCTCCTCGTCATTGCCGATGATGAGTTTGATGCGCTTTGATAACGGGACGTCGAGTTCTTTAAGAATCTTCAATGCATAATAGGCGGCGATCGTCGGACCCTTGTCATCTTCGGTGCCGCGTCCATACATGCGGTTTTCATGAATCTCGGCACCATATGGGTCGTGGGTCCAGCCGTTGCCGGCAGGCACGACATCGAGATGGCCGATCATGCCGATGAAAGGCTTTTGATCGCCATGTTCGATATGACCGGCATAACCGTCCAGGTCGACGGTCTCAAAACCGTCTCTCCGGCCGAGGCCGAGCATGAAATCATGTGCCTTTCTGATGCCTTCACCGAAAGGCGCACCTTTGCGTTTGGGATCAAACGTTGTCAATTCTGAATTGATGCGGACCAGATTTTGCAGATCGTCGATCAGCTGGTCTTTCCGTTTCAATACTTCTTGTTTAAACGATATGGTCATTGTGATCATCTCCTTGTTCTATTTTAGCACATTCCATGAAAAGATGTCATCATGAACCCTTGATGAAATCATGCGATGTCGAAAAAAAGTACAGGCCTAAGCCTGTACAATGATGTGGATGCTGCCGGTGCTAACCGTGATTTTCAAGAGAACCGTACCGGTCGTGGTCGCATGCCGGTTACCTTGGTTGACCCCGGCCACCGTAATGGAGCCGACCGATGTCCGTAAATCAAAACGGTAATCAGTGATGGCTGTGGTGGAAAAATCAACCGAGCCGGTGCTGGCGGTGATGTCAAACCCTGAAGCCCGTGTGTCTTCAACCACGATGTCGCCTGTCGATGTGCTTAATGTGACCTGACCGTCGATGTGTACCTTGTTTAACTTGATCCTGCCCGTGTCCGCACGGGCATCGAGTGCGTCTGCCGTGACATCCTCGAGTTCAATGCGGCCGGTACTGCTACGCAAATTGATATCAGCGGCTTCAAGATCATTGAGGGTGATTCTTCCGGTTGACGTCAAGATGGACAAGTCGCCTGCGACCGTGATGTCCGCAAGCGTGATCGAACCGGTCGACATCACCAGGTTTGCGCTGGCCATGGCCAGGTTTCCGAGCATGACAGACCCGGTTTTGAAATCAATCTCTAAGGTGTTGATCACAAAAGTGTCTTCAGCCTGCATGTCGAGTTTGCCGACGTTGCTGCGCAGATCGATGTCAATGACCCAGTCTTTCGGGATTGACAAGGATGTGTTCAGCACGGCTTCTGATGCGCGGCGAAGCTGGAACCAGGAAGAAAACGGACGTGTGGTCTGGCGAATCGTCAACGTGCCTTCCGTGTTGGTGAAGGTCCAGGTGTCATGCTCATGTTCGCGGTAAACAAAGTTGACCGTATCACCTTCGATAAAATCGACGATGATGTTCCGGTCACTGAGGTCGACCACCAATTTGGTAACCGCGACGTCATCCACATAGGTCAATGGTTCACTGTACTCATCATCGCGGCTGAACAAGTTGGGGAGGGCCGCCAGGTTCAAGCCCAGACCGAAACCCACCAATGTCATCGCTAGTCCGATTATGAACATGACGATCAAAATCATTCTCAAGGTTTTCATGTGTTTGCTCCTTTACGGTTGGCCATCCGGCTGAAAAAGCTGATGGCTTGGCGGATGGCGTTCATCAACATCCGATAAACGGCCAATGACACGAACAAGACCAATGCAGTCATCATCAAGGCAACACCGGTCAAGCCGACGACTTCGGCCACGCCTAACGTGCCCTGGACCAGTTCGACAAACAGGCCGATCATTCCCATGGCGCTGCTCACGATGACGGCAAAGACAACGACAATCAAGACAAAGATGACAATCAAAAAGACCAGATACATGACCCCAATCGGAATCAAGAACGGAGTCGACAGTAAGAGCAACAACAACGTCAGCGTGCTTTTGCCAATGCTTCTGCGCGTCTTATGGTCGCGCTTGATCAAGACATTCGGTGTCATCGACCTGATGATGTCATCGATGTCGTAGTCCATCAAGATGTCGTCGATGAGTTCCCCTTGATCTTGTCTTTCGCTGATGATTTCTTCATAATACGACACGATGTTGTCAATCTCATCCTCATAAAAGTGTTTGGCAAGTGCCTTTTTCAAACTCAAGATCCAATGTTTCATCGCTTTATTTGATGAGGATATCATAGATTTTGCGGATATCCTCCCACTCCTTTATAAATTCAGCCAGATGACGCTTACCCTTCAAGGTGATGCGGTAATACTTGCGGTTGCGTCCTTGATACAATTCATTGTAGGTCGACAGCTCACCCGCTTCTTCCAGACGCCTCAAAATCGGATAGAGCGTCGATTCGCTCATCTCGATATGAATCAACAGGTCGCTCATGATCTTGTAGCCATAAGAATCACCCTTGCTCAACATGGCCAAGACGAAGATTTCAAGCACCCCTTTTTTGATTTGCGCCTTCATGGTTTCACCTCGATACTACCTTTCACCCAATATTATACATTGCGTAGTATTATTTGTCAATAAAAAAAGTTCATTTTTCAGAACTTTCTTTATCGACCTTAAGGTCGTTGCGGTGCGGCGAAGACAAATAGCTAATCCGTTCGGCCACGACTTCGAGCATCGACAGTCTTTTTTCATCCGGCAGTTCATACTTCCAACATTGCAACCGTCCCTTGACGGCAATCATGACCCCTTTGTTGGCATACGATTCGATGGCCGTCGCCAACCCTTCCCAGACGGTGATGCGGATGAAGTCGGTATCATATTGGCCATCGACATTCTTGAAGGGGCGCTGGACCGCAAGCGCGATGTCTGCGACCTTGCGGCCGTCTTCGAGGATTTTGATTTCCGGATCATGGGTCAACCGGCCGACCAGCACAACTTGATTAAGCATGTGATTCTCCTTTTTGTTTTTCATTATACGGACATATGCCCTGACAGAAAAACGACCAATTCTGATCAGAATGGTCGTTTTCATGTGATGTTGATGAAGGTTGAAACAGCCGCCATGCATCAGCTGGACAGACAAACCTGAAACCACTGTTTTTTCACAAAAACCGTTGCATCAGGCTTTTTTGAACACCAGCGTCGCCATGCGACGTTTCTTGAACTCTGACAGGGTCGCTTCAATGTCTTCAAAGGTGATGTCCTGCAACATGTCGACCACGTCGAAGAGCGAAAGGCCGAGATGGTGGTATTTGCCGTAAAGATGGGCTTTGGTCTCCAGATGATTGAGGGCGAAGATGAACTGCCCCAAATAGACTTTCTTGTACCTTTCGAAGGCCTCTTTGCCAATGTCGACCTTGGCCTGTTCGGTCAGCAAGGTCACCAGCATGCCCTTGAGCGTGTTGATTTGCTTGGTCTCGGCATAGATGACAATGTTTTCAGCACGTTGCTCAAACGTGGTCATGAGATGAAAATTCTGATTGATCAATTCTTTTTCCAACAAGTAGGCGTACATCTTTGAAGACGGGCCAAGCAACATGTTCAGCACCATCGAGACCGCCAGTTCACGTCTGACCTGCATCTTCTTGGGTCTGCGCTTGGCATCAAGTTTGATGCCGATCATCAGTTTATGGATACCGATGGGCATCTTGGCAATCTGGCGACGCACCGGCACCCGTTTGGTTTCCTTGCCGATGACCGGTTTCGGTCTGGCAAGCTTCTCGGGAAACTTGGCATCATAATCCTTGAAGAAGGTTTTGAGGGCTTTCAAGTCGACTTTGCCGGCAATCACGAGCAGACGGTTGGCAGGTTGATAAAAGCTTGTGTGCAGCTCCGCAAGCAACTCAGGCGTCATGGCCTCGATCGAATCGAGGGTGCCGCCGATGTCATGACGGATCGGATGGTCCTTGTACATGTTGGTCATCAGCTGGTTTTGCATGACGACATCGGGATCATCAAGATACATCTTGAGTTCTTCGCTGATGATGCTTTTTTCCTGTGCCACGTTTTCCTTGGTGAAATAAGGCGTGTCGATCATGGCCAGCAAATGTTCAAGTGCGGCCATCACGTTGTCGCTCGCGGAAAAAAGATACGAGGTCTGGTTGTAGGCGGTCATGGCGTTGGCATCGACGCCGAGTTTGGAAAACTTGGCGAAAGCGTCACCGTCCGGCATGGCAAAAATCTTGTGTTCCAAGAAATGGGCCGAACCAGGCGGACTGGTATGTTGTTGACCCGCCACCTCATAATCAAGGTGGAGCGCACCATACGGCAACGACAGTTCGACATAGGTCGTGTAATAAGGGTCTTCCTTGGGCAGGATGTGGACCTTCATGCCGTTTTTGAGTTTGAGGATGTGGACGGTTTCATGGAAGCGTTCATACGTTTTCGTCGTCATGCGTCATCCCCTCCTTTAAGCACATACACGGTGTCTAAGGCCAACTGACCGAGCAAGCGGTCAACGTCGGACTTGGTGACGGCATGGACCAAGGCAAGCCGTTCTTCGATGGTCTGCTTGTCTTTGAACAACATGCCTAAGAACGTCCGCTTGGTCAAGACCGACTGGTTGTCCAGGCTGGTCTTGAGCTGATGGGCGATGTATTGCTTGGCATGGGTGAGTTCTTCATTTGTCACGCCCTCGGTCTTGAGGGTTTCGACCAGTTTTTTGATGGCATCAAGGGCTTTTCGGTCGGCCTTGGCATCGACGCCGGCGCCGATTGTCATGACGCCCTTGTAGGGTTCATACGAGGAAAAAACATCATAGCACAGGCCTTGCTTTTCGCGGATGTCCTGGAAAAGTCGACTGTCGGGATAACCGCCTAAAACGGCATCCAAAACCAAGGCGGCGGCATAATCCTCATCAACCCTGAACACCGGAAAATGGTAGCCGAGCCTGAGGATGGCTTGTTTCATGTCGATGGATTCAATCTTTTCAACGGGTTTGCGGCGAGCTTGCCGAAAGGACATGACCGGTTCGGGCAGGTCCTTGGATTCATCTGCCTCCAACCAGCCGCGGATGAGGCTCTCCTCCTCGGCGGTCAGCTGGCCGTTGACGACATAGGTCAGGTGGTCATCACGCAACACTTGTTGATAATACGCATCAAAATCTTCTGATGTCAATGGTTTGATGTCCTTGACCGTACCCGACAAAGGCACCCCGTATGGGTCTTTCTCATACATGAGGGCCTGGAAACGGTGCTGGGCATAAAGTCTTTTCTTGTCCTTGATCGTCTGCCACTGTTCGATAAACATCCGCTTTTCTTCGAAAAAGACGTCGTTTTTGAACAGGGTGTGGTCGAAAAGGGCGTCCTTGAACAGCTGGACAGCCGTTTTCAGAAGGGCCTTGTCTGCAATGATTTTCGGATCGACGATGGTCAGCATGATCGACATCACACTCACATCACCGATGCGTTCGACACGGGACTTGAAATAAGCGCCATACAAATCTTCGAGTTTTTCACTCATCAAGGTCTTGCTGGCAAGATGATCGGTATGGGACGTCAGGAGCTTGGGCAATAAAAAACGATACACACGCGATGAAACCTCATCACGTCCGGTCAGATAGGCGGCCAGCTGTATCGTTTTGAAATCGTGCTTCAGAATGGTGATCACAAGCTGTGCAGGGCGATCTCCATCATTTTGGTGAAGGCTTCCTGGCGCTCCTGAGCCGAGGTCGCCTCATGGGTGACGAGTGAATCCGAGACGGTCAAAAGACAGGCCGCCTTTTTTTTGAGCGCCTTGGCATTGGCGAACAACGCGAAGGACTCCATTTCGACCGCCCGGGTGCCATATTTCTCGGCAATGGTCTTGTATTCATCCGGATTCAACCGGTAGAAGACATCCGAGGAATGGATGGTGGAAACATGGACCGGGATGCCCAGTTTGTCCGCCGCCTTGAGGATGCGGTTGTTGAGACTCTTGTTGGCCGAGAGCGTCTTGCGTCCGGACAGGCCGAGCGTTTTGGCATAACTTGATTCCGACCAGGCCTGGTCAGCCAGGACGACATCATACAAGTTCAAGTCCGTCGTGTAGGCGCCACAAGAGCCGATGCGGATGATTTTCTCAACGTCATAAAATTTAAAAAGTTCATAGCTGTAGATGCCGATGCTCGGCATCCCCATGCCGGATCCCATCACGGTGACTTTCTTCTTGCCGAAATAACCGGTATAACCAAACATGTTTCTGACCGTGTTGATGCAGACGACATTGGTCAAAAACGTTTCAGCGATGACTTTGGCCCTGAGGGGGTCGCCCGGCATCAAGACCGTTTTGGCGATCAGGTCCTTGTTTTCAACTTCAATATGCGGGGTTGGAATCATCTTGTTTCCTCCTTTGTGTGACGATGTCGACGCCGTTCGACGTGCCGATCCTGGTCGCGCCGGCATCAATCATCTTGAGCGCGTCTTCATACGTGCGGACGCCGCCCGAGGCCTTGACCTCGGCCTTGTCGCCGACCGTCTCCTTCATTAATTTGACATCCTCGAGGCGCGCCCCGTGGGTGCCGAAGCCGGTTGACGTCTTGACAAAGCGGGCACCGCCCTTGACGACCAGTTTCGAAGCAGCGATGATGTCTTCCTTGTTGAGATAGCACGTTTCGATGATGACCTTGACCGTCCGTTCGCCGGCGACCTTGACAACCGCCTTGATATCGTTTACGACATCTTGGTGACGGCCTGATTTCAAGGCATTGACATCAATGACCATGTCAAGTTCGTCAGCCCCGTCACGGACCGCGATAGCGGCTTCAAGCGCTTTGACCTCGGTCGTATGGGTGCCGTGCGGAAAGCCGATCACGGTACAGACCAACACGCCGCTCTTTTCCAAAGCCGCTTTCACATAGGTGACCCAGACAGGGGTCACACAGACGCTTTTGAACTCATATGTTTTGGCTTCTTCGATGAGCTTGTCGATGGCGGCCTGGTCGATGGCGGCACCGAGTTTGGTGTGGTCGATCATCTGATTAAGTTTCATAAGGTTTCAACCTCTTTTCTTGGACATGTTCGATACGCCTGACAAAATAGGCGATCATGCGCCCGATGGTCAGGACAAGCACCAACGTGTAGACATTGACCTGCTCGAACAGACGTTGGCTGATCAGGCCGAGCAGGATGGCGAGCATGAAGAAGGTGCCTTCAATCATCATTTTGGAACGTTGCAGGTTTTTCACCTTGCGGTCGATGATCAACATCAGACATTCGAAAGGTGAGGGTGGCAATCCGCTTGACAAGGTCAGGGCGGCGCCGAACGACACGATGACAAGACAGGCAAGCGCCCAGGGGATGCGCACCCAAAGTGAGACAAACCAGGTGGCCGGCAAGCCGTCATAGGCAACCTTCCAGACATCGATGAAGATGCCGATGACAAAGAGAAAGGCGATGCTGACGAGGATGCTTGGATTCCGGTCGATGAGATAGACGACCAGGGAGACGACCAGCCCGGTGGCAACAGTGACCGTTCCGAGCGTGATGACATCCGGAGTCAGGACATAGACAAAGTAATTGAAGGCATCGATCGGTGTCGCCCCGACTTTTGAGACGATGATGCCGACGATGCCGAAGGCGATGATGGCAAAACCGGTGATGTGCATCAAGACACGTGTTGTCAACAGTTGCTCCTAGTCGATCAGGTGACGGACCGATGCTTTTTGAAACGTATGTCCGACCTGGCTGAATTTGGTCTTTTTCATGATTCTGAACACTTTCTTGGCGGTCTTCTTCGGAACGACCTTGGTGCCCTTGATGAAACCGGGCACATCCAGAAGGTGCTTTTCAAGCAAAGGCATCGCTTCCTTGCAGGGCACGACTTTCAAGGTGTCGCCCAGACGGTAGAACACATAATCGAGATAAGGCGGAAAGACGGTCAACGTCTGTTCCTTCCATTCGATGCCGATGGCCAGGTCCTTGTTTTCATTGCTTAAGAAATGATATCTAGGGACATAGGTTTCCAGGTCCTTGTAGTAAGCCTGCAACTCGACCAGGTCGTCAAGATAACGCAGGACGGCTGAAAGTTTCTCGGTGCCAAGCAGATGGTAATCACCGAGCAAGACCGGATTTTTCTCGATATAGGCTTCCTTGACCATTGAAAATACCTTCAAAAGGACATCCATCTTGAAAGGCAGGACGTCCTCGAGCATTTCGTTGTAGACATGAAAGTTGAAGCGTTCGGTGATTCGCTTGACCATTTCCATGAGATGCCTGGTGACAAAATCAGGTGTCAGGATGGGCATGCTCAAATGGAAGTTCAAATCCAGGAATTTCGGATTCAAGCGGTAGATGTCTGGCACGGTCGATTTGGGCGTGATCAAAAACTGCGCCTGATAACCGAGCCTGGGATGCAGGTAATTGAAACGGACCGACTGTTCGTCCATGTCAATGGTGATGCCTTCGATGCTCTCGAAATAATTGATCAGCTCGTCCAGATCGATCTGTCGGCTTTTTTCCTTGAAAAAATAGATGTTGAACTGGGCCATGTTCCCACCCGCCTTATGCGCTTATTGTAACACAACACGTGTGCACTTGACAATGCATCACGGCTTGAGAATCTTTTTGATCCAGGCATGATCGCTGCGGTCGAGCGTCAGCGGTGTGATCGAGACATAGCCTTCATTGTAGGCGGTCACGTCCGACTGTTCGTCTTCCTGGTATTCGATCACGCTGCTTTTGATGAAATAGATATCCGGCTTTTCACTTTTGACATATTCGGCATGTTGGTTGCGCAACCCCATCTTGGTGATGCGCACCCCTTTGGGACGGGTGAACGTCTCCTTGGGGAAATTGATGTTCAAGATGCCGGGTCCCTCGTAGAGTTTCGCTTCGATGATTTCATCAAACAGTTTGATGGTCTCATCATAGAGATAGGGCAGGTTCGGATGGGGGGCCGAGATGGCAATCGCGTCGATGCCAAGCACTTTCGCTTCGACCGCGGCCGCGACGGTGCCGGAATAAAGAATGTCTTTCGCGATGTTCTGACCATAATTGATGCCGGAGACGACCAGGTCGAAGTCGATGTTGAAGCATTTCAGTCCGAGCCGGACGGCGTCAGCGGGCGTGCCGTCGACGACCAATGTCCCGCTCGAGCCATAGAGCGGCTCGCCGGGGAAGGTCTCGATCTTGTTGCGGATGGTGATGGCATGGCTTTTGGCACTCTGATGATGCAGGGGAGCGGAAATATAGACGGTGCCGAAAGGGTTGAGTGCCTTGACCAGGAGCTCGAGTCCCTTGGCTTGATAGCCGTCGTCATTGACAACCAGGATGTTCATGTCAATCCTCCTTGATAATGGCGTGGCAGCGGTCGCAAAGACCGTTGTCATGCTTGTGTTCAACCACGTTCCAGCAGCGGTCGCAGGGCGTGCCCGCGGCCGGTTCGACATGTGCCTCGAGACGGTCGCCGGTCGAGAGGTCGACCTTTGAGACGATCAGCACCTGGTGCAGTGTCATCTCCAGGTCCTTGATCGCGTCCATCTGGGCTGGCGTGACCACGAGTGTCACCTTGGCGGCCAGTGATTTGCCGATGACTTTCTGCTCGCGTGCCTCTTCCAGTTTCTTGAGCACCAGGTCACGGACTTCCGCGAAACGTTCGAATGATCGCATCAACCCGTCATCCTCGCGTGACATGAGCACAGGCATCTGTTCAAGATAGACGTCCTCCTGGTGTTCGAAAGGCAACATCTCATACGCTTCGGACGTGGTGTGCGGGATGATCGGCGTCAGCAGTTTCAACAAGCCCATGAGGATGTCATAAAGGGTGGACTGGACGCTTCTGCGTTCAAAATCGTCTTCTTTTTCGATATAGAGGATGTCCTTGGTGTAATCGAGATAGAAGGCGGACAAATCATTGATCATGAAGGTGGCGACCTGACGATAGACACGGTCGAACTGATAGTGCTCATAAGCGTGCAGGACGTTTTTAACGAGCTTGTCGAATGTCAAGGTCATCACCCGGTTCAACCGGCCCCGCATCGAAAAACTGATGTAATCGGTGTCCGGTGTGAAACCATCGAGGTTGCCGAGCATGAAACGGAAGGTGTTGCGGATTTTGCGGTAGCCTTCGGCGATCTGGTTGATCATCTCGTTGCTGATGCGGACATCGGCCTGGTAGTCGACCGTGGCGACCCAGAGCCTGAGTACATCGGCACCATGTTGTTTCATCACGACCAAGGGGTCGATCGTGTTGCCGAGCGACTTGCTCATCTTGCGGCCGTGGCCGTCGAGTACGAACCCGTGGCTGACAATCTGCCTGTAAGGTGCGCCGCCCTTGGCGGCCACACCGGTGATCAAGGATGAGTTGAACCAGCCCCGGTATTGATCGGATCCTTCAAGATAGAGGTCGGCCGGATAGGGCTGTCCACGGTTCTCGAGGACCGAATGGGAGGTGCCTGAATCAAACCAGACGTCCATGATGTCCGTTTCTTTCCGGAACAGGCCGTTCGGGCTGCCGGGATGTGTGAACCCTTCAGGCAGAAGGTCGTTGGCGTCTCGCTCATACCAGACATCGGACCCGTGCATGGCAAACAGGCCGGCCACGTGTTCAAGCACGGCCGAATCCAAGATGGGTTCGTCATTTTCGGCGTAAAAGATCGGTAACGGCACGCCCCAGGCACGCTGGCGGCTGATACACCAGTCCTCGCGGCCGGCGATCATGTTGCTGATACGGACCTCGCCCCAGACGGGCAGCCATTTGACTTGCTTGACCTCGTCAAGCAGTGCTTCTTTAAGTTGTTCGATGCTGGCGAACCACTGTGGTGTGGCCCTGAAGATGACCGGCTTGTTGGTGCGCCAGTCATGGGGATAGGCATGGGTAAACTTTTCGGAAAACAAGAGGGTGCCGCGTGTCTGCAGTTCCGCCACGATCGCGTCGTTGGCGTCTTCATAGTACATGCCGGCAAACTGCCCGGCACTATCCATCATGAATCCCCTGTCATCAACCGGGCAGAACACGTCGAGGTCATAGACGCGACCGATGCGGTAATCGTCTTCACCATGGCCGGGCGCGGTATGGACCAGTCCGGTGCCGTCGGTGTCGGTGACATGGTCACCAACGATGATGGGACAGACCTTGTCGTAAAGCGGATGACGATACGTCATGCCTTCGAGCTTATGGCCTTTGAGTCTTAAGAGGATGTCATGGCTTTCCCATTTGAAAATGCCGGCAAGCGTGCTTAAAAGCGTCTCGGCGACGACATAAGTCTTTTGATCGGCGAGCACGACGACATAATCGAAATCAGGATGGACGGAAACCGCCAGGTTGGCCGGCAAGGTCCATGGCGTGGTCGTCCAAATCAAAAAAGCGGCATCCTTGAAGACATCCTGGCCGTCAACAGTTTGAAAGGCGACATAGATCGAGGTCGATTGCTTGTCGACATATTCGATCTCGGCCTCGGCCAGGGCCGATTCCGAGGAGGGCGACCAATAGACCGGTTTCAATCCCTTGTAGATCAGACCGCGTTCGACCATCTTGGCGAACATGCGGATCTGGGCCGCCTCGTATGAGGGATCAAACGTTGCGTATGGATGTGTCCATTCACCCAGGATGCCAAGCCGCTTGAACTGCTCGCGTTGCCGGTCGATCTGCTTGATCGCGAATTCACGACAAAGCTTGCGATAGTCCGTGAGCGGCATCGTCTTGCGGTTGACGCCTTTCTTGGTCAAGGCGGTTTCGATCGGTAGACCGTGTGTGTCCCAGCCCGGGACATAAGGGACATGACGTCCCTTCATGGTCTGGTAACGCAATACGAAATCCTTGAGCACCTTGTTAAGCGTGTGCCCGATATGGATGTCGCCATTGGCGTATGGGGGGCCGTCATGCAAAATGAACGACGGGTTGTCCTTGTTTTTTGCAAGCACCTTGTTGTAGAGGTCTAGTGCTTCCCAGCGGGCCTGGAACCCGGGCTCGCGGACACCGAGGTTACCCCGCATCGGGAAGGCGGTTTTCGGCATCAATAATGTGTCTTTGTAATCCATGATCATCTCTCTCCTTGTCAATAACAATAAATCGCCCTTATCGCTAAGGACGAAAACAGGTTTCCGCGGTACCACCTTAGTTCCGGGATGTCTCCCGGCCCTTCGTGTTGGATTTGCTCAAAGGTGATGCGAATGACTGTGTGTCCACCGGGCTTCCACCACCTCCGGTTCGCTTTGGGACCTGAAACAGGTTCGCGCGTCCTTCTCAACGCAAGATTCTATTCGACAATCTCCTTGAGGAACTCCTCCATCGACCCGTCATCGAAGACATCGGCACGGGCGAACATGAACACCTTCTCCTTGATGTGGACAATCTCGCCCTTGATGGCGTAGACGACACCGGAGAGGAAGGCGACCACCTTGTTGGCCTGGTCGATGTTGAGCGGTTCGAAGTTGAGAATGAGCGGATGTCCGTCCATCATCTGGTCAGCCAGCCCGGTCAGGGTGGCATCGTCGTCGGAGACGAGCTTGTCATAGACAATTTGATCCGACATCGTGGCCTGTTCGGGTGAAACTTTGCCTTTTTTCTTCTGTTTACCTTTGTTGAAAAGCCCCATGTGGTTCCTCCTGGTCAAGCATCTCAAGGAATTTACGGCCGATCCTGAGATGGGTCGCCCCATGGCGGATGGCCAGTTCGTAATCATCGGTCATGCCCATCGATAAAACGTCAAGTTGATGGCGGGCCGCATGGGCGGCCAGACCCTTGAACGCGGTTTCGGTCACGACATCGTCGTGTTCCTTGCCCATGGTCATCAGACCGATTATCTTTATTTTATCATATTTTTGCATGTCAACGATAAAATCAGCCAAATTGGCCGGAAAAACACCACTTTTTTGCGGTTCATCGGTCATGTTGACCTGGATGAGGCAGTTGACGGGGCGTTCGGCGTGTTTTTGAATCTCTTTGGCGAGCTTGGCGCGGTCCAGGGTATGCAAAAGATCGATGCGGTTGATGATGTCCTTGACCTTGTTGGACTGCAGATGACCGATGAAATGCCAGGTGATGTCCAGACCGGCCAGACTTTCCTGCTTGGCGATCAGTTCCTGGGCCCGGTTCTCACCGAAATGGCGGACGCCTTGTTGATGAAGTTGTCGGATCTGGTCAACCGTGAAATATTTGGAGGCACAGATCGTGACGGGAGGTTGTTTGATCATGTTCATACGTTAAATTTGAAAAAGATGATGTCGCCGTCTTTGACCGGGTAATCCCGGCCTTCGAGACGGACGCGGCCGTTTTCCTTGGCGACTTGGGCCGAGCCGTAATGGACAAGGTCGTCAAACGCGAGCACTTCCGCCTTGATGAAACCCTTTTCGAAATCGGAATGGATCAGTCCGGCGCAGGCTTGCGCCCGCATGCCGTCCTTGAACGTCCAAGCCCGCACCTCCGGCGCCTTGGTCGTGAAAAAGGTCTTCAGGCCGAGCAAGGCGTAACTTAGCTCAATCAAGCGGTCAAGACCGGACTGTTCAAGACCATAGGCTTCAAGATACTGTTGTTGTTCGTCCAGATCAAGCTGGGCGATTTCGTGTTCGACCTTGGCCGAGATGAAGAGCAGGTCCGTCTGGACCTCTTCCGCCTTTTTGAGCAAGGTTTGGCAATGCGGATTTTGGCATGGATCATCAAGCACTTCCTCGCCGATGTTGGCGACCCAGATCATCGGTTTGATGGAAAGCAGGTTGAAACTTTTCAGTTGCCTGTCTTCGTTTTCATCCAGGTCAAGTGTCCGTAAGTCCCCCCCGGCATTGATTTCCGCCCTGAGGCGTTCAAGTAACGCTTTTTCGGCCAACGCCTCCTTGTCATGCACCTTAAGCTTTCGATACAGTTTTTCCTGTCGTCGGTCCAAGACATCGAGATCGGCCAGCAGCAGTTCGATCCGGACGGTTTCCAGATCGCGCAAGGGATCGATATGCTGGTCGACATGGGAAACCTCTTCGTCTTCGAAACAACGGACGACATGGCAGATGGCATCCACCTCGCGGATGTGCGCGAGAAACTGGTTGCCGAGGCCTTCGCCTTTGGAAGCACCGCGGACCAGTCCGGCGATATCGATGAACTGGAAGGCCGTCGGTGTCAGCCGGTCGCGTTGATAAATCCGGTCGAGGACCACCAGTCTCGGATCCTTGACCAGGACGGTGCCGACGTTCGGATCGATGGTCGAAAAGGGATAATTGGTGGCGACCACCGAAGCCTTGGTCAAGGCGTTGAAGAGCGTCGACTTGCCGACATTGGGCAAACCGATGATACCGGCTTTGAGCATGGGACGCACTTCCTTTCATGAAAAAAGGCTTTCGCCTTTTTATAATTTGCCTTTTTTGACAAGCCAGGAGGGCAGATTACGCTTATTGCCTTCCCTGGGGCCTTCTTCTTCATCGTCTGCGGGCAGTTTGGTTTCAAGACCGTGCTTGGTCATGCGCAGTTGTTCTTCGCTGGTCTTGTTGAAAATCTCGGTGGCCAGGTTTTCAATCGTGGTATCCTTGGCTTTGAGTTCGTAACCGGTGGCGATGACGGTCACGATCATCTCATCATCGAGATCCTGATTGACGGTCGTGCCATAGATGATGTTGAGATCACGGTCGGTCGCGTTGCGGATTTCCGAAAGCGCCTGCTCGGTTTCGAACAAGGTGATGTTGGTGCCGGATGTGATGTTGACAATCGCATCCGTCGCACCGTCGATGGAGACTTCCAACAACTTCGAGTGGATGGCCTTGCGGGCCGCATCGATGGCCCGGTCTTCGCCTGCGGCGATGCCGATGCCCATCAGGGCGGTACCTTTGTTTTCCATGACGGTCTTGACGTCGGCGAAATCGACGTTGATCAGACCGGGGATGGCGATGATTTCAGCGATGCCTTGGACACCTTGGCGAAGCACGTTGTCCGATTCACGGAACGCATCGAGTAGCTGGGTGGTCGGTCCGGAGATGGCCAAAAGGCGTTCATTCGGGATGACGATGAGCGTATCGACGTGCGGTTTGAGTTCTTCAAGTCCGTAGACGGCGGCCTGCATGCGGGCCGGTCCTTCGAAGGCGAACGGTTTGGTGACGATCCCAATCGTCAGACAACCAAGTTCCTTGGCTTTCCTGGCGATGATCGGGGCGGCCCCGCTACCGGTGCCTCCGCCCATGCCGGCGGTGATGAAGACCATGTCCGCGTCCTGAAGGACTTCGGCGATTTCTTCAATTGATTCTTCAGCGGCTTTTTGGCCGATGTCGGCCTTGGCGCCTGCGCCCAAGCCACGGGTCAGGTACTTGCCGAGCTGGACCCTGGTGTCGGCCTTGGAAACCTTGAGAACTTGCGCATCGGTGTTCATGGCGACAAAAGAGACGCCCTTGACGTCGTTTTCAATCATGCGGTTGATGGCGTTGCCGCCTCCTCCGCCGACACCGATGACCTTGATGACAGGTTTCTGGTTGAAATGTTCGGATTCGCCGAATACCATGGTATCTCCTCCTCGGGCTGCTATCTCTATTTTACACGATAACGCCATGAATGCCAATATCTTTATTTGGATTTGAAATAATTCGTTGTTTTCATCAATTCATCACGATAATCAAGAAGCCTGTTTTCCTTGATGGCCTGCCGGATGTTTCTCATCAAATGTTTGAGATAAGCCAGATTCTGATAAGTGACAATGCGCATGCCATAAAGTTCATCTGCCTTGAACAAATGGCGGACGTATGAACGGGTGTAGCGTGAGGCGAAGGTGTCGAGTCCGACGTCCAACGGCTGCATGTCATCTTCATACTGCCGGTTTTTGATGACAACCTTGCCGGTGGTTGTCAGTGCGGTGCCATGACGGGCGATACGGGTCGGCAACACACAGTCGAACATGTCCATGCCGTTGATGACGTTTTCGATGAGATCATCAGGTGCACCGACACCCATCAGGTAACGGGGCTGGTCTTTGGGTAATAACGGATTTAGGAAACGGGTGATGCGATACATCTCTTGTTTGGTTTCGCCGACCGACAGACCGCCGATGGCATAACCGGGAAAACCGATTTCGATGGTCTTTTCGGCGGAATAGGCTCGCAGATCTTCGTTGATGCCGCCCTGGATGATGCCGAACAAGGCTTGGTCGGTCGAAAGCGTGTCTTTTCCGCGTCTGGCCCAGCGCAAGGTTCGTTCGACGCTGGCTTTCATGTAAGCATCGTCTTCATACGGCGGCGGACATTCATCAAAACTCATGATGATGTCGGCGCCGAGCTGTTCCTGGATGTTAATGGCGTCCTCCGGTGATAAAAACAAGGGAGCGCCGTTCTTGTGATGACGGAAATGAACCCCTTCCTCG
>RECG01000027.1 GCA_007692425.1 Acholeplasmataceae bacterium
AACCTGATGTCTTCAATGACATCTTCGATATAACCCTTGCCATAAAGGATTTTTTCTTGATCTAAAAGCACGAATGATGTTTTCTTATGATGGATGTTTTGCAGGATGGTTTTGACATTGGGATGTTTTTTGATGAGCGCTTGTCCGATTTTTTTCGCGTTTGGAAACAAATCTCCCTGGGTGACAAAGACCACCAAGAAATCGTTGGCCGCATAGGATTTACGCAACAAAATGTGTTTGATGATGCCTTGATGGGTGCAATCATCATGGGCTTTGATCTTATACTGGTTTAAAAGCATTTCAATCGTGTTTAAAATGGCGTTGCCTTCTTGATCCTGGATGAAACAACGGGTAAAGGGAATGATGGTTTTCGTGTGTTCCCGGTAAAGTCCAAGCCGGCATTGTTGTTTTCTATTGGTTGCGCTGGCCACCATCTTATGACGATAATGAAAAGGTTCCACACTTTCGATCATGGGCAGCACTTGTGGCTTCGATGACAAGGAATTGACTCGATTGACCACAAATTCATGTTTCATCCGGCATTGTTCTTGAACATCGATATGCAAAAAATCACACCCGCCACAATCATAAAAAATGGGGCATGGGACGGATACGCGATGCGGTGACGGGTTCATGATTTGTGATGCGCTCACACCTTGTTTCGACACCGCATCGATGATCGCTTCTTCACCCGGCAACATATATTTGGTGATGATACCGTTTGTGCAGTGGGATTGTGTCAACCGGACCAATTTCAAACACGTGATTTTCATGTGGATGGCCTCCCTCCCTATCCTGTCACTTGCGTAAAAAGCATGATATTGATCATGTCTTTCCTTCCATGGATGGATGTTTATGTCGCAATCTCTTCTTCATATGGACGGTCTAATGCATGTTCATAAGCTTGATTCGCTTTTAATTGACTGTTCCAAAAACCATCGACGAATTTTTTAAAGAACAGCCGAAACAACAGACGAACAATCATGTTAAAACGGACAGGTATGGCCAGTCTGCGACATTGCTTGTTGTCAAACATCTTGTGGGTGGCTAAATGGTCAATCGCAAGCACGAGTGGTTGGACCATCTTTGCTTGGGCATCCAAAGGCCGCATTTGAAGTCCTTCCATGCCACCTTTGATGGCCGTACCGCCATACGACCGACCCAAGCGCTGCGTCAATTGTTCAAAGTATGCCTCAAGGTAATACGATTGACTGCTTTCAGGAAAGCCGGATTGGATGAAAAAACCAAGGCTTCCGTTAGATGGGCCCAACCGTTCGATGAACGCCATGACATGCGATGGCATGGCATGAACGTAAAGTGGCATGAAAAACAAGACATGTGCTTCATTTTGGAAGGCCTGCGCCCAATGTGTCCATTGTGCCTGATCTTTTAGATCCCTGATGTCGACACGGTCACCAAGTTGTGCCTTGACAGCCTTCAAAATCGTTCCTGAATTACTTTTCGTTTTCCGAGGTGACCCGTTGTAGATGACCAACCTGGCGTCACTTTGGTAAAGGCTTTGCGGCAACTGCTTGTTTTTGGCTTTTCGATGTTTCAGTTTCTTGACTTGAAGTGCATCATGGCCCATCAACCGGTAGCCTTTCGCCTTGTGTTGGTACGCTGTGCGGTATAAATAATCTTCAATGACTTGCTCTTCTGATGAAGTGAGTCCTTCTGTGTCAAAGTGAAAAACAAGATCGGCGTATTTGCGATAGCGTTTGGCATGTTGGCATTCTTTGCCATAGATGATGATGTAAGGTAAATAATGGGGGATGGAACGATCAATAAACGCTTTGGCACGATGATTGATGAAGCCTTGCGCAGAATCGATCAAAAGAATGATTGTGTCACTGTTCACATATCTTTGATAGGCTTTTTCCATATCATCTTTCATGACGCAGCGTCCAGGTGTTTTTAACCAGCAGTCCCAACAACCGATACATGGATGAATCGCTGTTTCATCCATATGAATCACGTCGATCGGTTCATCGTATAAGTGTTGAATCTTCGCAATCAACGCTGTCGTGGGATGGGTTCTTAAATCAAAACATGTGATCATGACTTTGTTTGCATACTTAATGGTGATCACAAAACAAGTATGCTTTCCTTTTCTTAGATTGGTGTCGCAGCATGACATTGATTATTGTATTCGATATTGACCAGTAAACATATTTTACCATTCAATTGAAAGACTCCTCATGAAAAAAAGGATGTCAGACATCTTTGGTGATTTGCTAAACGCTTTCTTTTGTGTCTTCTGTCCATCGTTTCAATCATGGCATGTGACGGCTGACGGATGCAGATTGGATGTTTGTTGCTTTTGGATAAGTGAATCACAATGACTCAACTGTCATACTGATTAAAAAAAGCATTGTCACCAATGCTTTTTGATTGTCAGGATTGACGTAGTCTGACCACTTCACGGGCAATCATCACTTCTTCATTGGTCGGAATGATGAAAGCCTTGACCTTGGAGTCCGGTGTCGAGATCATCCGTTCGCCCTTCAGTTCGTTCTGGGCCTCATCAAGTTCGATGCCGAGCACCCTGATCGCTTTGACGATGTCTCGTCTGACGACCGGTGCGTTCTCACCGATACCGGCGGTGAAGCAGATGGCGTCAAGTCCGCCCATGTAGACAAAGTAGCTGCCGATGTAGTCGGCAATCCGTTTGATCAGGATGCGGTGGGCAGTCGTCGCCCTTGGTTCGCCCCTGAGCATCGCATTGACGACATCACGTGAGTCATGTGAGAAGCCGGAGACGCCAAGATAACCCGAACGCTTGCTTAAGTCCTCCAAGACCTTATGCATGGGCCGGTTTTCCATTTTCGAGACCATTTGTAAAATCGAAGGATCGACATTGCCGCTGCGCGTGCCCATCGGCACGCCTTCCAAAGGTGTCAGCCCCATCGAGGTATCGACTGATTTGCCACCGTCGACCGCACAAAGCGAGATGCCGTTGCCCATGTGGCAGACGATGACCTTGCCTTGCGGATTGTTTAACAGTTCAAGCGCCCGTTCCGAGACAAACTGATGCGAGGTGCCATGGAAACCGTACTTGCGGATGCCATATTTCTGATACCACTCATAAGGGGTGGCATACAAATACGCGTCTTCCGTCATGGTTTGATGAAAGGTCGTGTCAAACACGGCGACGTGGATGACATCCGGCAAAATATGCCTAAACGCCTTGATACCGGTGACATTGGCCGGATTATGAAGCGGTGCAAGATCGCTAAGTTCACTGACCTTTTCGACCACGTCATCGGTGATGACGGCCGAAGTCTTGAACAGTTCGCCGCCTTGGACAACACGGTGTCCGACACCATTGATTTCCTTGAGTGACGCGATGATCTTGTGTTTGATCAAGGCTTCGATGACGAGCTCGACTGCTCTTTCATGGTCATGGACCGGTTCACTCACACTGATTTTCTCACCGTTGAAACGGATCGTGAAGACCGCATTGTCATGACCGATCCGCTCGACCAGTCCCTGGGCGAGCACTTCTTCTTCAGGCATGACCAGCAACTGGAACTTGAGTGACGAGCTGCCGGCGTTGACTGCAATGATTTTCATACAATCGCATCCTCTCTCTACTATCTATGATAACCGATTCAAAGCCGGATTTCAATACATATATGAATAATCATTCATATTAAAACAAATAAACATAAATCGCGACAAACTGGAGAATGGTGCCGATACCGGTGAAGATGTGCCAGACAAAATGGAAAAACTTGACTTTGTCAATCGCATAAAAGATGACGCCGACGCTATAGGCGATGCCACCCAGAAGCACCAGCACGAAGGCGCGCGGATCATAATTCAAGAGTGCCTGGATGAAAACAAGTGCGCTCCAGCCCATGGCCAGATACAAAAAGACATGGAGTCTGGCAAACTTCTTGATCCAGATCGATTTGAAGACGACGCCGAGCGTGATCAAAATCCACTGGATGATGAACAGCACGGGTCCGGTGCCGATCATGCCCTCGATGCCAAAAAGCGGCGTCTGCAGGTCCGGCAGCAACAACAACGCCGGCGCGAACGTCCCGCCGATCAAAATGTAGATTGACAAATGATCAAAACGCTTGAAGACGCCTTTGGCGGTCTGGTGAAAGAGGGCATGGTAAAGCGTACTCATCGTATAAAGCATGATGATGCCATAACCGAAAATGATGGCTGAAATGACTTCCAAAGTCGTGTTGCTTTTGACAAGCAACAAGATTAAGGCGACGATGCCGAAGATCGCCATCACGCCGTGCGAGACGGCGTTGGCGATTTCTTCACCGATGGTTTGCTGTCTAGGTTGGTTCATGGTTGTTTCCTTCCTCATCTGTAATGAACTGGTCTAAAAAGCGGCTCCCTTTCAATGAATCGGGCTCATGCGGGTCGAGTCCTGGAAAGCCTTGTTGACGCAAAATCTCGAAACTGACAATCGCCACCGCGTTTGACAGGTTCAAAGACCGGATCTTGTCATTGGTGGGAATGCGGTAGGTATCCTTGATGTGCCTTGCCAGAATCTGCTTGTCAATGCCGGTCGATTCCTTGCCGAAGACAAGATACAACGGTTCTTTGATGACGGTGAAATCAATGTCGGTATACGTCTTTTGGCCATAACGGCTTAAAAAGAGATAACGGCCGGGATGTTTTGCCGCAAAGCTTTCCCAATCAGGATGCACCACATAATCAAGATGCTCATAATAATCAAGCGCGCTCCGGCGCAGTTTCGCCTCATCGATTTTGAATCCCATCGGTTCGATCAGATGGAGTTTGGCGCCGATGCCGACGCACGTACGCATGATGTTGCCGGTATTCTGAGGAATTTCCGGTTCAAACAAGACAATGTCAAACATCAGATGGTCACCCGCACTTCATAATTGATTTGTTTTTTCAGATGATAGGCATAAAACAGGATCAGGATGTTGCTGATGACCATCGCGTACCAGACACCGCTGTAATCATCGGGTGGAAAGAGATACATGAACGCCACCACCAGCGGGATGCGGATGGCCCACAAGCGGACCAGCCCCATCTTCATCGTCAGTTTCGGATGACCACTGCCATTGAAAAGGCCGACCATGATCTGGTAAAGACCGAAGAAAGGCTGTGTCAACAAGATCCAGACGCTGTATTCATAGGCAATCCGGTAACTGCTCGACACCTGTGTGTTCAAGATCAGGGCGATGATCGGACCCCGCAAGGGAATGAAGATGGCAATGCCGACCGTCATCAACACCACCGCCATCCAGGCCGCCACCCGAAAGGAGTCCTTGGCCCGGACCGGCTGGTTGTGTCCGATATTGAGTCCGACATAGGCAGCCAGCACGGCGCTGATCGCGACCACCGGATTGAGTAAAAGCATGGCGATGCGGTTGCCGACTGAAAAGCCGGCCGAGACATCATTGCCGTAAAAGAGGATGATGCTCTGGATGACGATGAAACCAATTGAGTTCAAGGCCTGGCCGGTCGCGGCCGGCATGGCGAAACGCGACATGTCCTTGATGACCGGCAGACTCAGTTTCATGTCCGTGAACGACAGCCTCAGATGACGCTTGCTGGTCAAGAGGTCGATCATGATGAGCGGCGTCACGCTCGCGTGGGCGACCAGCGTCGCGTAGGCGGCGCCATCAATGCCCATGTTCATTCTGGAGACAAAGAGCCAGGTCAGACCCATGTTCAACACAATCGAGCCCATGTTCAAGATGACCGGATAAAGCGTTTCACCAGTGGCTTGACGGATGGCCTGGTAAACCATGAACATAAAGACGAAAAAGAGATCGAAACTTCTGATTCTGAAATACGAACCGGCAAAATCCAACGCTTCACCCCGTGCGCCCATCAAATAGGCGAAGACATTGTAACCGACGACAATGTCGGAGGTAAAAAAGAAAATGGCGATGGCAACCAAAGACAAGATCATCGCCATCATGAAGAGCTTGCTGGCATAGGCGGTCGCCAGCTCTCTCTTGCCGGCCCCGACGTACTGGCTCACCATCGCGACGGTCGCGATACCAAGGCCCGTACCGAAGGCCATGAAAAGGAAATAGACCGGCCAGTGGATGTTGAGCGCGGTCAGCGCCGCATCCAGCGTCGCCTGGCTGTCAACCGGCATACGTGCGACAAAAATCGCATCCACCATGTCGTGAAGCGATTTTAAAAGGTTATTCAGGAAGACCGGGATCGCCATGATGACGATGCCCTTCAGGATCGAGGGATGATGCAGGATCCTGTCAATGTTATGTTGTTTGATGGCACGCGCCAAAGCCTTTGTTCCTCTACTTCCGGTATTGGTTGATCAACGTCTGTTTCAAGTCCCACAAGGGTTTTGACAAATCGACGTAGTATTGATGGGGCCGTTCCAGACGCAGGACCTCGTCCCACAGTTGCGCCATCTGTTTTTTGGCATAATCCCGGATCGTGTTCAGATCGGGTTTTTGATAAACCAGTCTGCCCGCCTTGAAAATCGGTTCTAAAAGCGGTCTGGCTTGATAATCCTCGATCACCTTGCTTTTCCAAGGAAAATCGGGGTCGAACAAGCGGTAAGGTTTCGTCTCGTCGATGACCTCGTCATGCAAGGTGATCACGTCCGCGATCGCCATACAGTTGTTGTCATACATCCGGTACACTTGCTTGAAACCCGGAATGGTCGTCTTCTGAACGTTTTCAGAAATCTTGATCTTGGGCGTGATCGCGCCCTTCTCTTCGGCGGCAACCAGTTTGAAGACACCCCCGAACACCGCTTCGCTCCGGGCGGTGACCAACCGTTCTCCGACACCGAATGAATCGATCATCGCCCCTTGGTGGAGCAATTCCTTGATCAAGAACTCATCAAGTGAGTTCGAGACGGTGATCTTCGTCTTTGTCAAACCGGCGTCATCAAGCATCTTTCGGGCGGCTTTGCTCAAATAGGTCAGATCGCCACTGTCAAGACGGATGCCGCGTAACGTGCAACCAAGCGGATCCAACACTTCTTTCTGGATTCGAATGGCATTCGGAATGCCTTCTTTCAGCGTATTGTAAGTATCAACCAATAAAACCGTGTTGTCTGGATAGGCCAGGGCATACGATTTGAAGGCGTCATATTCGGTTTCATAGCTTTGGACATAACTGTGGGCCATCGTCCCGAGGGCCGGGATGCCGTAAAGATAGTCGGCATAGGTGTTCGATGAACCGATGACACCACCGATATAGGCAGCTCTCGCGCCGAAAATCGAGGCGTCATAGCCATGGGCACGACGTGCACCAAACTCGAGAATCGCCCGTCCCTGGGCGGCATGGACGATGCGGGCCGCCTTGGTGGCAATCAAGCTTTGGTGATTGATGGTCAAGAGGATCATCGTCTCAACCAATTGGCATTCGATGATCGGCCCTTTGACGATCAAGATCGGTTCCATCGGAAAAATCGGCGTGCCTTCGGTCATGGCGTAGACATCACAAGAAAAGGCGAATGTTTTCAAGTACTTCAAGAATCCATCCGTGAAGATGCCCTTCTTCTTTAAGAAGGCGATTTCATCATCACTGAAAGACAAGTTTGACAAGTAATCGATGACTTGTTCCAAACCGGCAAAGATGGCATAACCACCCTGGTCGGGGATGGAACGGAAAAAGACATCAAAGACCGCGATCTGCCGGTGCTTGTCATCTTTGAAATAGCCATTGGCCATGGTCAGTTCATAGAAATCCATTAAAAGATTGAGCTTTCGTTCTCCCATGTGTCCACCTCGCTTGTCCACATCCATTATTTTAACATCATTTGCCTGATAATGGTATCCTAATCCACCGACAAGATGATTGCGCCGTCAAAAAAACCGCTGAACGTTTCAGCGGTTTCAGTCAGAATGGTTTTATTTACGCATGAAGCCGATGACACCGAAGATGCCACCGATGGCAAACATCAGATAGGTCAACAAATAATTAGAGACCATGATCGTCACATAGATGTCCATATCCAACAGGTCGGTCATCAGCGTGTTGGCCACAAAATACATCAAGACCGCCAACACCAGGATACCGGTGCCTATTTTCAGAAACAAAAGATAGAGTCGTCTCGGTCGCTTGCTGGAAAACAGGGCAGAAAGGAAGAACGCAGTCAGAAGGGCAATGCCTGGAATGAGATAATCATTCAAGGCGAGCGCTTCATCGATCAAGGTATCCAGGCTTTGCAAGAGTGTCAACAGCCAGGCTGGTGAGATGACCACGATCGGTGCCAGCAAGGTTGCTTCGACCGCGGCGGCAATCAGAAAACCAGCGACCAGCAATCCAGTCAGCAACACCCGCAGGATGATGCCGCGGCGGATCGCCCAGGTCAACATGATCAAGCCGATGGTGAGAAAGAGAAAGACATAGGCGGTCTCATTCAAAAAAGTGATGCCGACCAGGATGTCATCGACCATCTGGGCATAACCGGAAATATTGCCGATGAACGGCAGGTCCGCATGCGCGGGATTCAAGGCCAGACGGGTGGCGAGATAAATGGAACTCACCAGGATCAAGAACAATCCCAATGTCCGAAAGACTTTACCGACGGCCGTGTTATAGACCCTTTTTTTCATTTGCGTTTCACCACTTTCATGAACATGCTAATTCTATTGTATCATAAAGACTTTGTCATTGTGAAGCAAACAAGCGGATTTTACGTGATATCGCCACCGACGGCCAAATCCCCCTTGAGAATCCATCGTTTCATCCGAAACAATAGATCAATGCCAAAGACAACAATCACCGGTAAGATCAACATCAACGCCACGGACAACCAGGCCCCGGCCACATAGTTCATCGCAAACAATGTCTGGAGCTGTCCGACCAGGCCGGAACTGCCCATGCCGGCACCTTCGCGGGTGGTCTGGACACCGAGCACCAAGACAAAGAACGGTGCCAGGATGGCGGACGTGATGATGGTCGGCAGCCAGATGATTGGTTTCTTGACAATGTTTTTGAACTGCAGCATCGAGGTGCCGAAGGCGATTGACAGCACCACACCAATGTTGTTGTCTTTACGTGACTGGACGGCAAAACCGATCATTTGCGCTGTTGTACCGATCACGGCCGCACCGCCGGCGACACCGCCGAGGTTGATGGTGATCGCGATCGCCGCGCTCGACAAGGGTGACGTGAGCAGCATGCCCATGACCACCGCGATGATGATGCTCATCACGAACGGTGCGTAGGCGGTCGCGCTATGCACGAACAAGGCGATGTTATCAACCACGAAACGCATCGGTGCGCTGATGAGCAGTGTCAGGATGACAGCCAATGCGACGCCGAGCAAAGGAATCAACAAGATATCGACCGGTGTTTTTTTCACCAATATCAAATTCATCAACAAAATCCCGAAAATCACAACCAGGTAAACGGTCAAAGGCTCATTGTTCAAGACGAACTCCAGGCCGTTGTTGAAGGTCAAACGGAAACTGGTCGACAGTCCGCCGATCATGGCGGCGACCACCAGTTTCAAACCTTCAAGTTTCAAACTGAGCGCGATGCCAAGGCCAATGCCGACGCCCATCAGCTGGGACAACCGGCCGGCAATCGTCACATACAGAATCTCGAGACCGAGCAGATGACCGATCTGGCTGACGATGACACCGATGATCAGAGTCGCGAACAAACCATATGTCATGCCGTTCAAAGTTTTCATCACAAACGTTTTGATTGGATATTTTTCCATCGTTGTTCCTCGCTTTCACAAGACCTATTTTAACACATTTTGACTGTTTTCAATCCAAGAAAAAAACCTTGCCGGGCAAGGTTTTGGTTTCTTGATCATATGAAAACAAATCAGTCTTTCTGTTTTTTTGTAAGTTGCGTCATACCCGTGGCATGAAACAACGGGTTCTTGTGTTTGCTTTGGAAACTGACAAGAGCGGCTTCTTCCTTTACATTCAGGCGCACCATCATGACATCAATTGCATCATCATGAATGATAAATTCATCAGGATATGCATGACCATGAAATAGGGCATCAAGTTTGGTTTTCTTTCTATCAGGATGCCGATCAATATGGCAAAACCGAGAAACATCAGACCCCTGTATAACACGTAACTCACATCCAGATATAAAGGCATGACGATATGTTGTAATGATAAGATCAAGATCGGAATACCCAAGTAAAAGAGCGGTTTTCGTGTATGGCTTTTCAACATAGGTTTCAATACCAAAAAATAAAACGGTATTTCGGTAAGTCCTTGCAGAATCGGGAACAGTGAAAAATTAAGTGCCGTGATCAACAGACCATGATCAAATAACAACAGTTTGGCGCCGATTTCCAAATCGCCATATATCACATAGGACAGCAATAAATTAGGCCCCATTGCCGATAGAAGTAACAAAGGGATCCATTTTAGAAAAGCAATTGCTTGTTTCTTTTCAAACTTGAATATTTGCGTATATCCGGTCTTGCTGTCAAACGTTAACATGAGGGCCAACAAAACCATGTTCGTAAGTGTCACATAGACTGTCCAATACGTTGTGCTCACATAAAAAGCATCGCTTTTTCCACTCAGCAACAGCCATGCCGCGCCTTGAAACACCAACAACAAGATCATTCTCGAAAAAACGATGAAACATAATGCGATTTTCGGGTGTCTCAATGTCATCCTGATTGCCCTCTTCTCATGAAAGAAAATACGTTTTGGAACAAATGCAGGTGACTCATAAGACCGTGCTTTTGATGATTGATGTTCATCTGACAATCACATGCACTATATTGTACCACATTGTTTGCATATGTGTATCGTGCTTGATGCGTTGTCTTTAGTGATGCCACTTATAAAGATCTGATCAATATGATGTCAATCATGACTGATGAGAAACCATGGACAAATACATGTGAAAATAAGAAACCATCAAATCGTGTGAAGCTTAAAAAAAGAAAAAGCCTTGACACATGGTATCAAGGCTTTGTACGCTCATGGTCCCCGCGGCCGGACTCGAACCAGCACGGATTATTCATCCACCAGATTTTGAGTCTGGCACGTCTACCAATTTCATCACGCGGGGATGGGCTGCCGGCATGTCCGGCAGCATAATCATGATATCATTGTTTCATCACATTTTCAAGTCTTTTTCACATTTCATCAAGCGGTGTCATACCGAGCAGACGCAACCCTTCGAAAAGGACGATCTGGATCGCTTTGATGAAGAGCAGGTTGGCCTGCAGACGCCCTTCTTCTTCGACCAGGATTTTTTCCTTGCCATAGAACGTGTTGAAACTTTGGGCAAGGTTGATGAGATAACGGGCGAGGATGTTCGGTGCGTGTTGCAGGCGGGCTTTTTCGATGATCTCCGGAAACTGTGCGAGCAGTTTGACGACCTCGAAATAGTGATTTTCCTCATAGGCCGACATGTCCGCCTTGACGAGATCGAGTGTCGAATCCTTCAGGATCGATGCGATCCGCACACCGCTGTATTGCAGGTAGGGACCGGTATGACCTTCGAATGTCAACATGTGTTCAAGGTTGAGGTCGATGTCGAGATGACGTTCGTTCTTGAGGTCGTTGAAAATCAGGGCGCCGATGCCGACGGCCCTGGCGACGTCATCCTTGTCTTGTAAATTGGGATTTTTGGCCATGATGGCCGTCTTGGCGTCAGCGATGGCTTGATTCACGACATCTTCAAGTCTGGTGTAACGGCCGCTTCTGGTCGACATCTTCTTGCCATCGACCAACACGAGGCCGAAGTTGACATGGACCAGGTCGAAATCATGACCCATCTTGTCGCTTAAGGCCTTAAGTTGCCGGAAATGCAGTTTTTGCTCATTGCCGACCACGTATATGATCTTGTCAAAATGATAGGTCTCATGACGGTAGAGCAACGCGGTCAGGTCACGCGTCATGTATAGTGTGGCACCGTCGCTGCGCTTGATCAATGCCGGCGGCATATCCTCAAGGTCGACGATTGTCGCCCCTTCATCAATCCGAAGCAATCCGAGTTTGTCCAGCTGTTCGACGACCGGTTCCATCTTGTCATTATAAAAGGATTCACCGGCATGGGCGTCAAACGAGACGCCGAGCAGGTCATACATGTCCATGAACTCACGCAGTGATTCATCCTTGAACCATTGCCAGAGCATGACCGTCTCCGAGTCGCCCTGTTCAAGTTTCAAGAGCGCGTCACGCGCTTGTTGTTCAAGTGCGTCGTCGTCTTCAGCGGCCTTGTGGAAACGGACATAAAGTTTTTGCAGTTCATCAATCGGATTGGCCTTGATCAATGTGTCATCGCCCCAGAGGCGATAAGCCACGATCATCTTGCCGAACTGGGTGCCCCAGTCGCCCAGATGATTGATCGAGACGACCTTGTAGCCACCTTTTTCATAGAGGTGACGCAAGGCGTTGCCAATCATGGTCGACCTGAGGTGACCGACCGAGAAACGCTTGGCGATGTTTGGTGACGAATAGTCCATGACCACCGTCTTATCCTTGCCTTCATCACTGGTGCCATAAGTATGGTCACGCGACAAAATGTCTTTCAAAATAACTTCGCCCACGACGCTACGCACCAGGAAGATGTTCAAGAAACCGTTGCTGAACTCGGTCCGGACGATTTCCGGAATGTCTTGCACGACTTCGGCGACCTTGTCATACACGACCTTTGGCGATACGCCTTGTTTCCGGGCATGCGCGAAAAGCGGGACAGCCAGGTCGGCCATGCCTTTTTTCGGTGTCTCGATGATGACATCGTCATGATCGAGCACGGTCTTGATGCGTTGTTTGATCAGATCAATCATGGCATTCCCTGCCTTTGACTAAAAAAAGCACCATGTGCTTTTCTTAGGATTCATCCTCATTGATGATGGCGAGCACATCACGGTAGAAATCACGGACACTGCGACGAATGCCCTGTTCGTCATTTCTGGTCGGTGTGAAGACTTTCAGCACCTCTCCGTTTTGAAAGACGACAAGCTGCGGGGTCGTGCCCAGGATGCTGGCATGATCATTCCTGAATGTGTCAAAATGATCCATTTCCTCGACGGGATTGAAGTAATAGATGTGTTTGACAAGGTCATCGATGCCTTCTTCAAAGAAATAGCGTTGGAAAGGGCCGATGTGGGTCTGGCAAGCCGGACATTCCGGCATGCCGATGTAGACAAAGACGAGCTCGTCACGGTTGATGATCCGCTCCAGACCGGGTCTCATACCCAGGAACCCGCTTTTGTATGCAACCTTGTGAAAAGGATGGTCTTCTGTGAAATCACTGGTGGCGATCAGATTGTACGACGTGTAGACACGTTCCTGGTTGCTGGGTTGGAATGCGACCAGCAAGACCGTGATCAGCACCACGAATGAGGCGATGAAGACCAAGGTGCTGACTGGCACTTTCGGTTCAATCTTGCTATATTTGTCGATTCTGATCTTTTTTCGTTTTTTTCTTTGGCTTTGACGTTGATTTTGCATGTTAAGCATCTACCTCCGGGTTTGACTAATGATGATTATAGCACAAAAGCAGTTGATAAGCAATGAAATCAGCCGACTTTTTCTGCCTTTCGCCTATCTTTTGTCATGACTTTTCGCCATCTTGTCAAATGGTGGACGGTCATGGCTTTTCTTGGCCGATCTTGTCCTTCATGTCAGGATCGAAACGACCGTCCTTGATCATCTTGATTTCCGCGGCATAAGGGGGCTGGCCTTCGACATAAGGTGTTTCCAAAATCTTGGGGACATGCGTGAAAGCAGGATGCAAGATGACCTTCATGAGACTGTCAAACCCAAGAAAACCGAAACCAAGATTTTCATGCCGGTCCTTGGCGGCACCGCGGACATTTTTAGAGTCGTTGACATGAAAGACGCTGATCCGGTCCTTGCCGACAATCCGGTCGAAAGCAGCGATCACACCATCGAAGTCATCCTTGATATCGTAACCGGCATCATGCGTATGGCAGGTGTCGAAACACACGCTCACGCGGCGTTGATCATCCACGAGGGCGATGATGGCGGCCAGCTCCTCGAAGGTCTTGCCGATCTCATTGCCTTTGCCGGCCATCGTCTCAAGCGCGATGCGGACCGTTTGGTCCGGCGTGCGCCTGATGACTTCATTGAGCCCCTCGGCGATCCATGTGACGGCTTGCAACCGGTCTCCACCCACGGCACTGCCGGGATGAAGGACGATCTGGGTCACGTGCATGGCAGCGGTCCTGATGACCTCGTCTGTCAGAAAACGGATAGCGAAATCACGTTTTTCAGGATCGGGATTGGCCAGGTTCATGATATAGGGGGCGTGCACGACCAGGTCGGCAGGGACGATGCCCGCCTCCTGCATGCGGTTCAACGCTGCGTCGATGTTGAGTCTTTCAATTGGTTTGCGAAACGTGTTCTGGGGTGCACCGGTATACACCATGAAGGTGTTGGCGTCATAACGGACGGCCTCTTCGACCGAGGCCAGGAACATGTCGTTCCCACCCATCGAGACATGGCTGCCGAGTTTAAGCATGGGGTTTCCTCCTCGTCTTCCTGATCGCTTTGGCGACCTTCTTTTTGTTTTTCTTCTTGTAGTTCGGTTTGATGTCGACCGGTTTCTTGATGGCCTTCATGGCATGGCGTTCATCTTCGGTCAATGACCGGACTCGCTTCTTGATTTCAACCAGGCCGTCAGCGGTGATGCCATAGGGGACGAACTCAATGCCCCGTTGCTTGAGTTTTTCAATGCGACGGTGGTCATTGACGGTCATGAAGGTGATGACGATGCCATCATCATGCATCCGGCCGGTCCGACCGCTGCGATGAAAGAAAAAGGCAAGCTGGTGCGGTAAATCAAAATGGATCACATGCGAGACCTTGAGATCAAGTCCTCTTGATGCCAGATCGCTTGTGACCACGTATGGGTATTTCAAGGCAATGATCTCATCCAGCAGTTGCCGACGTCGCTTGACACCCAGGTCGGCATGCAGGTTACAGACGGCGATACCTTTTTCATGAAGTGCTTCATAAACGAGTTGCTGCGTATCCTTGCGGCTGACAAAAATCAACGCGAGATAAGGCTGAAGATGCGGCAAAAGACCCATGAGTGCTTCAAGACGATCCTGGCCTTTGATGTTGATCAGCCGGTATTCGATTGGCAGGTCATGCGCCTTCGTGACATCAATCATGTGGTGCGCCCCGAAATAGGATTTGATGAAAGGTCGCATGGCCGGTGTCAACGTGGCCGAAAAAAGCATGATTCTGGCTTTTGTCATGACCTCAAGCAAAGGATCGATCAATGACATGAAGGCCTCATCAAACATCATGTCGGCCTCATCAAAGATGAGATGACGTGTCATGTTGAGCTTGAGCGCACCTTCGCGGATGACAAACTGATGCAAACGTTCCGGGGTGGCGATGACAATCTGGGGTTGACGCTTGCCCAGCCAGATCAGTTCACGTTGTCGGTCTGAACCACCGACATAAGCTTTGACGACAAACCGGTCCTCAAACGCCAATAACATCCGTTCGACCTGCCTGACCAGTTCGTTGGTCGGCACGATGACAACAGCCTGGACAGCTTGCAGTCCGGGATCGAGCGCCGCCATGACCGGCAACAGGTAGGCATGGGTCTTGCCGGTCCCTGTCGGGGCGAGCCCGACGATGTGTCCGCCTTTGTGAAACGCGTTGAAAACACCGTCTTGGATCGGTGTCGTGTTTTTGAAACCCAGCTTGTCGAGTTGTTTTTGAAAGGTCATGGAAATCACCAATCTCATTATAGCATGATTTCTTCTTTTGCATAAAAGACCACACCACCTCATTTTTCCAGTATAATGAAAGGGGTGATATCATGCATGTCATAGACTTGACACCCCGTGGATATTGCCATGGGGTCAAAAACGCGCTCGCCATCGTCAAGAAGGTCTTACGCGATGAATCCTATCCCAGGCCGGTCCATGTGCTCGGCCAGATCGTCCACAACCAGAAAATCACCAGGGCCTTCGCCAATCTCGGCGTCATCAGCCTTGACAGACCTGGCAAGACCCGCCTCGAACTGATTGAGGAGGTCGACCACGGCACGGTCATTTTTACCGCGCACGGCATCGCTGATGTGGTCATCGAACGGGCGAAAGCCAAAGGGCTTACAACGCTCAACGCCACCTGCCGTGACGTGCTCAAGGTCCACAAGGCCATCAAGCAGAAACTGGCGGAAGGCGACGATGTCATCTACATCGGCCACCGCGGTCATCCCGAACCGGAAGCGGTGCTGATGATTGATCCTGCCCGCATCCACTTCGTCGAGGACGAAAAGGATGTGCTCATGTTGCCAGCTTCGCTTGCCACGCAAAAACTGTTCGTCACCAACCAGACAACCCTGTCCCTTTACGACATCGATGCCGTCATGCAGGTGCTTGACTCACGGTTTCCAGACCACGTCTTCGACAACGAAATTTGTGATGCCACGACCGTCCGGCAGGACGCTGTCATGAAGCAGGACAAGGTCGATCTCATGCTCGTGGTCGGCGACCCCAAAAGCAGCAATGCCAACAAGCTGGCCTTCGTCGGACAACAGCACCAGGGCATCAAGAGCCGTCTTATCAGCGGCATCGAAGACATCGACCTCGCCTGGTTTGAAGACGTCGAAACCGTCAGCGTCACAAGCGGTGCCTCAACCCCGACAGCGGTCACCGAAGAGGTCATCAATTTCCTCAGACAATATGACAAAAACGATCCCGATACTTGGGACCGCACGTCGTCACTCACTGATCTGGACATCCTATGATGTCCTTTTTTTACCGTTGTCTTTTGACTGTTGATACATCGCCTGCTCACGCTTGCTCCAGGCTTGCCAATTGAAAAGATTGTAATCCTCCTTGAGGTCCTTCTTTTGCAGGACCTGGCTGAAGAAGACACCGACAAGGCGAACAGGTTCACCCTGGTAATTCGCTTCAAAAAGCGATTCCACGTGATCGAGCAACACATCATGATCATCACTGTGTTCATTCATGGTGACACTGCGGTTGATCGATTCAAAGCGGGTGTTGCGCAAGCGGATACCGACCGTCCGGGTCACGAGTTCCTCGTTGATGAGTCGTTCATGGGTCTGTTCGAACTGGTCTTTGATGACATCAAAAATCGCTTCTGGTTCATCCATCGGATAATTGAGCGTGGTCTCATTCGAAATCGATTTGGGAATGGCATAACGTTTGGGATCGATGACATCGCTCGAGCGACCGAGAATGTGATCGAGATAAGACTGGTAACTGGTCTCGCTCATGATACCGAGGATGTTGTCCCGGTGTTCCTGCTTTGTAAAATCACCGATCGTCATGACACCCATGTCGATCAGTTTCGGATAGGTCTTCTTGCCGATGCCATACATGTCTTTGATTGACAAGGGAAACAACTTTTCGACAATGTCCTTCTTTCGAAGCACTGTGATACCCAAAGGTTTCTGCATGTCCGATGCCATCTTGGCCAGAAACAAGGTCGGTGCGATACCGATTGAACAAGGCAATTGATGCTCGTTCAAGAGCCCTTCCTGGATTTCCTTGGCGATGGCCAAAGGGTGTCTGGTTTTCGACCATTCGGTCATGTCGAGATAAGCCTCGTCGATCGAGCCCTCCAAGATGGTCTTGGTATACCGCTTCAAGTGCTGGAAAAACAATCGTGAGTATTTGCCATAAGCGGCAAAGTCACTTGGTACGGTGATAAGCTTCGGATAGAGTCGAAGTGCATCGTTGATGTTCATCGCACTATGGATGCCGAGTCTTCTGGCCGGATACGAAGCGGCGGTCACCACGCCCCGTTTCGCGACCGAACTGCCACCAACGACAAACACCTTATCTTTGAGATAAGGTTCCTTGATGATCGCACAGCTGCAGAAGAACGCGTTGAGATCGATATGAAAGATGATTTTAATGTCCTTTTTCATGAAAATCCTTTGCTTATCGGTCCATCCTATTGTATAATGGAAACGATATCGATTGAGGTGAGAACATGGCAACTGAAAAAGACAAGACAGAAACCAAAAGCAGCAGCACCAAACCCAAGGCGAAACCGGCCAAGACAACAAAAGCAAAATATGATCCGGTCAAAAAATTTGAACCCATCAAAAAGCCTTACAAGAATCCAACCGAGACCTGGTGGGGTAAACTGATCGTCTGGATCATCATCTTCGGCATGGTCGGACTGGTCATCCTGTCCTTCGTCCTGGCCTTGTTGACAGGCAACGCCTGATAAGAAAAGCGCAAGCTTTTTTTATTTTCCAAGGAGCATCTTCGCCTGCTCGATGGCGTGATGCGACAACTTCTCATCGGAAAGCATCAAAGCGATCTTTTCGATTCTGGCATCATCGGTCAAGTGCTCGATCCGCGTCACCATGCGGCCATCGGCCTTGACTTTTTCAATGCCATAATGATGGTCAGCCCGGGCGGCGACCTGGGGCAGATGTGTGATCACCAACAGCTGCATGGTCTTGGCCAGCACCTGCATCTTGGCGGCGACCTTGGCAGCAGTCTTGCCGCTGACACCGATATCAATTTCATCCAAGATCAGCATGGAAAGACCCTGGGCCTTCGCATAAAGGCTTTTCAGGGCGAACATGAAACGGGCCCGTTCTCCGCCGCTGGCCACTTTGGCAAGCGGTTTGAGCGGTTCGCCTTCGTTGAGAGAAATCATGAACTCAACCGTATCAAGACCGCTTTCCGACAAGATGACTTCCTGCTGGTCTTCAAAGACGATGTCAAAAGACGCCTTCTCAAGATCGAGATCGGCCAGTTCCTGCAGCAGTTGTGTCTCAAGATGTTTGGCCATTTCTTTGCGCAAGACCGTCAAGGCCTGTCCGGCCACGACCGCCTTGGCATAAGATGCATCCACGTCTTTCTGGCATGTTTCGAGATAACCGTCATAATCGGACATCAGCGCCAATTCTTCCTTGATGGCCGCAAGATACGCCATCAACGCCGTGATGCTTTTACCGTACTTCTGCTCGATTTTGACAAGTTCATGGCTCCTGGCCTGCATGGCGTCGAAGCCTGCTTCATCAAAATCAAGTGACTCGAGCCAGGCCGCGACCTGGGTGCGTGCATCTTCAATATCATAATAACTGTCCATGAGACGAGTGCCAAGCATCTGGTAGGCCTCATCAAGGAAGGCAATCTTCTCAAGTGCCTTGCCGCTTTCATGCAAGGCTTCAAGATGAAAGCCCTCTTCAGACAACCCTTGGTAGGCGAGACGAAGCTGCTGGGTGATGGTATCATAATGTCTGAGTTTTTCAATGGTCTCTTCGAGCTGTTCTTTTTCGCCTTCGACCAGATTGAAACTTTCCAGTTCCTGGACCTGGTAGGTGAGAAAGTCCTTTTTTTCGAGACTTTGTGTCTTCTTGTCTTTCAAAGATTCGAGATGACGCTTTTTGGCCAAGTGGTCGCTGCGGGCCATCAAATACTTGTTTAAACGTTCATTCACGGCCCTGGCATCGACCTGGTCGATGAAAACCAGGTAGGAAAGTTTGTCATCAAGCATCATCGTCTCATGCTGATTGTGGATGCTGCCAATCGCCTGCGTGACCTCTTTCAGTCTTTGCAGGGTCGTCACCTGGTCATTGATCCTGAGCTGGTGACGGCCGCTTTGGTCAATCGTGCGGCTGATTGTGACGGCTTGCGGCAAATCAAGCATGGCCGCTTTCGAGCTATTGAGGTGAAAACTGCCCGTCACCTCCGCCTTGTTGGCACCATGTCTGATCATCTGCGCATCCGAACGCTTGCCAAACAAGAGCTGGAGTGATTCCAAAATGATGGTCTTGCCGGTGCCAGTCTCGCCGGTGAGCGCGGTCAAGCCTGTCTCAAAGGTCATGTCCAGATCATCGATCAGGGCGAAGTTTTTCACATTCAATCTTGTCAGCATCACATATCTCCTAACCACGACTCCAACGGTTTTTCGTTGGTTTGTTTGCTTAAATACACCATATACTCCTGGTTTCCGCCGCTACCTTTCGGTGTCGCCTTGGCAAGTCCCTGGATGCCATAGCCTAGTACCTGTGCCTCACGCAAGACTTTCATCAAGATGGCCTTGTGTTGTCTGACGTCTTTGACAATGCCTTCCTTGCGACGTCCCGGGCCGGCCTCAAACTGCGGTTTAATGAGCGCGATGACCTCGCCTGGATGGTCCTTGACATGACGAAGCACCTTGATGACCGAGACAAATGAGACATCAATCAAGATGACATCCGCATCCGGCAGATCGACATCAAGGATGTTGGTCGATTCATGCAGATCAATGCGGACGTCCCCTCGCAGGCTTTCGGCCATCTGGTCCTTGCCGACATCATAGGCATGGACCCGCACCGCACCTGACTGAAGCGCACAATCAGTAAAGCCACCGGTCGAACTGCCGATGTCGATGACGATTTTACCATCAAGGCTGAGACTGAAATCAAGCAAAGCATGCATTAATTTTTCGCCGCCACGGCCAACGAATCGTCGTTCGTGGCGAATCTCGATCTTCTGACAAGTGATCATGAGACCTGCTTTGGCCGCCTGGTCACCATCCACAAAAACAAGGCCACGCCTGATCAGGTCCGTGGCCTGGCTCCTTGTCTCGACCATGCCTTTTTCAACCAAATAACGATCAAGACGCATCAAGTAACGCCTCGATCCGTTCCTGGACGCCCTTGACGTCCATCTTGAGTTTTTTCAAAAGATCACGATATCGGCCATGCGGCACGATCTGGTCGGTGATCGAGGCTTGTGCCGTCTTGTTGTGATAACCGTGTCTGGCCATGAACTGGAGGATTTGCGGATAAAGGCCGCCATGATTGGCCGCCTCTTCATAGACGAAGAGTGGCGCGCCCGTCCGGCACACCTGGTGAAGCATGTCCTCATCGACCGGTTTGATGAACCGGGCATTGATGATGCCGGCATCGATGTTCATCTTCTTCTTGACCTGCATGAGCAGATCAAGACTGGGCCCATAACTAATCATGGATAACGCCTTGCCTTCGGACATGACCGTCCAGACCGGTTCGATCTCATTGAATTGAACAGGAATGTTTTCGTCATAAGCCACCAGGCCGCGCGGATAACGGATGACAAACGGATGCGTCTGACGCATGAAGCCATAATGAAGCAGATCAGCAGCCTCCTTGGCATCATACGGCATCGTGATGACCATGTTCGGCATGAGATAAAACATCGAGACATCATAGAGTCCCTGGTGTGTCGAGCCGTCCTCGCCGACAATGCCGGCCCGGTCGATGCCGAACACGACATGGTGGTCGCTTCGACAAATGTCATTCAAGATCTGGTCAAAAGCACGTTGTGAAAAAGTCGAATAAAGCGGCAGGAACACCGGGACGCCCTGATGGGCCATCGATGCCGCCATCGCGGCGGCATGCTCCTCGGCGATGCCGACATCGACATAGCGGTCCTTGAAAGTCTGGGCGAAATGTAAAAACTCACCGCCGACCGTCATGGCCGGCATGATGACAAACGTTTTGCGATGGGCCTGCAAGGCCTCAAGCGCATGTGAGACCATCCGGCTCCAGGTCATGCCTTCCTTGGCCACTTTCGAGGCCCTGGAGACACCATGATAGGTGCCCACCTTGTCATTGGCGGCTTCCGGATGTCCTTTGCCTTTCTCGGTGATAATGTGCAAAACGACCGATTTCTTGATTGACCTGGCACGCTGTAAATTATAAATCAAACCTTTGATGTTATGACCGTCGATGGGTCCGATATACATGTAACCGAGGTCCTCAAAAATATTCTGGCGTTGTAAAAAGCCCCGCACACCACGCTTGATCCTGCTTAAAAGCCCAAGCAGGAAACGAGGCAGGATCGACTCCCACATCCGGTTGATCCTGAGCACGATTTTCATGCTGCGGATCTTGGTCAGCATCTTGGCGAACGCACCGACGCTTCTAGAGATGCTCATCTCGTTGTCGTTGATGATGATGATGCCCCGCTTGTCTTTCTCGCCACCAAGCAGGTTCAAGGCTTCAAAAGCGGTGCCGTTCGTGATCGAGGCATCGCCGATGACAGCGATGGCCTCGCCGGTTTCGTTCTTCATTTGATTGGCATAAAGGATGCCCAGCAGGGCCGACAACGAGGTACCGGCATGTCCGGACTCCCAGACATCATGCACCGATTCGGCGTAACTGATATAACCGGAAAGACCGTCGGTCTGACGGAGGGTGTCGAAAGCATTAATCCGTCCGGTCAAAATCTTGTGCGTATAAGCCTGGTGACCGACATCGAAAATGAAGGCATCTTTCGGACTATTAAATACATAGTGAAGGGCGATGATCAGCTCAACCGTACCCAGGTTGGAACTCAGGTGACCGCCTGTTTTCGGAATGCTCTCGGCCAAAAAAGACCGGATTGCACCGGCCAGGGCATAGAGTTCCCTGGTCTTCATGGACTTGAGAAAAGCGGGGTCTTTGATGTCAAACAGGTTCATTCGTCCTTGATGTCCTTCACCACGAGTTTCTCGGCTTCCTCAAGCATTTGATAACATGCTTTCGAAAGCTCGAGTCCGAGCTGGTATTTCTTGACCGCCTCGTCCAAGGGAATGTCCTTGTTTTCGAGGTCTTTCACGACCTGCTCAAGATCCTTGAGTAAGGTCTCGAATGATTTCTTTTCCATGTTCATGCCTTCTTTCCTGTGATGTTGGCGTCTGCCCTGCCGTCCTTGAAGCGGATCGTGACGGCATCACCCGTTTCGACCTCTTGGATGGAGCTGACCACCTTGTCTGCTTTTTCAACCACCGCAAACCCCCGTTCCATCAAGGCCAGCGGATTAAGTGTCGAAAGGCCGGTCCGGCAAAGGGCGAAACGATGGGTTTTATCTTTGAGCATATGTTCATATCCCGTGGCGAGTCTTGACGCCAGGATGATATGAACGTTTTTCAAGCGCTCGATCTTGTCCTTGGGTGTGACCAGTTTCGTGGCCAGTCTTTCGATCTGGTTCGATTTCCATTCGAGTTGCCGCTGCAACCCTTTGGCCAGTTCCGCACCCAACCGGTCAAGATCACGTTTCTGTGCTTCAAAACGTTCCTTCGGGCTGAGCCGGTCCAAACGTTGGTCGAGATGGACCAACTGCGTCTTGCGTTGTTCGAACAGGGCCTGGATGCGATACTGCCCCTGTTCGACCAGGTCGGCAAGACGTTCAAGCAAATCCTTCTTGTCCGGTGTCGCCAGTTCGGCCGCGGCCGTCGGTGTCGGTGCCCGCAGGTCGGAGACAAAATCAGCAATCGTATAATCGGTCTCATGGCCGATCGCGGTGATGACCGGGATCTTCGAATGGAAAATCGCCTCGATCACCGGCAGTTCATTAAAACACCATAAATCCTCAATCGAACCGCCGCCCCGGCCGACAATCAAGACATCGACCTCGTTTCTGGCGTTGGCGTGTCTGATCTGGCTGACGATGCTGGCCGTCCCGTCAGGTCCTTGGACCTGGGCCGGATAGAGATGGATTTCTGTCAACAGCCAGCGTCTTTCAACCGTGTGCCTGATATCTTGGATGACCGCGCCGGTCGGCGAGGTCACGACGCCGATTCTTTTGGGAAAACGGGGAATCGGCTGTTTGTGTTCATCCTTGAACCAACCACGGGATTCGATCTCTTTTTTCAATGCTTCATACTTGAGATAGAGCTCACCGATGCCATCGGGCTGCATCTCACCGATCCGGATGCTATAGGATCCGGAAGGCTCATAAAGATTGATGCGTCCCTGGACGAGCACATGGTCGCCGTCTTTTGGGGCGAACTGGAGCTTCAGGGTATCACCGGCAAACATGATGGCGCCGATCTGCGCGCCTTCGTCTTTCAAGGTGAAATAGAGATGACCCCGGCTATGCCGTTTGAAGTTCGAAATCTCGCCTTTGAGATAAATTGAAACAAGGTTCTTGTCACCTTCGAGTTTCGCTTTGATGTATTTGGTCAACGCCGAAACGGTCAAATACGTTTCCAAACCCTCATTCCTCCAGACTTTTGGCGATATTATCCAAAAGACGGTTGGTGAAACGGTGTTGCTTCTGGTCGTCTAGGTTTGAATAGGTCTTGGTCAGTTCGACCACGACATTGATGACAATCGCCTTGGCGACATCCGTAAATTGCATTTGATAGGTCGCCAAGCGGATGAGTGCCCGGTCAAGATAGGCAAGACGGGACAGACGGTAATCAAAGAGATTCGCCTCGATCGTCTGATCAACCGCTTGAAGGTTGTCAAGCACGGCCTGATACAGATCATGGGCCTCCTGAAGTTCAAAAAAAGGGATGAAATGAAGATCGCCGTCTTGATACAAGTCGTATTGATATAGATTGGTCATCACTTCGATGTAGACATCGTCCTTAATTCGTTTTTCCATTTGCTTACCTCTCTCATATTGTATCACAGTTATCGTGGTTGTCACCACCTCGCACATCATGTTTTCAGCAATTCACGTCATGACCATAAAAAAAGGGTTCCTTTGAAAGGAACCCCGTCAACATGTTTAGATGAATGAAAAGGTGGATCAACTAATCGGCACCAACCGGTCGATGACACTTGCCCAGGCTTCTTGATAAAGTGACAAGCTGTCAGCCGGCACCCAGATGTCAAGATCGGGATGGTTGCTCAAGAAGGCGTTGGGCCCCAAGATGGGTGGTGTGGTGGCCAGCACAGTGACCGAAAGGAGCTGTTGACACCCCACAAACGCCCATTGACCGATGCTTTCCAATGTCGATGGCAAAATGAGAACGGAAAGATGGGGAATATATCCGAACGCTCCCCGGCCGATGGTTGTCAATCCTTCCGGCAGGATGACGCCCCAAAGATTGATTTGGTTGCTAAAAGCATGATCGGCGATGCCAATCGTATCAGCCCGCAAGGTCAACGTCGTCTGGGTTGGCATGACGCCCTTGTAGGTGTAGGCGACCTTGCCGGCATAGACCACGCCATCTGGTTGAGCGCTTAACCAGGCTGTATTTAAAAATGCATGTTCGCCGATACTATGAACGCTGTCCGGGATTGTGATATCCACCAGTCCGGTTGCATCCCAGAAGGCATAATTACCAATATGAAGCAGACCTTCCGGTAACGTGATGCCGACCATGTTGGGCAGACCATAAAGTTCATCATAGAATGCACGTCCAGCGATGCCCTTGGTCCCAGCGACAATCTCGATATGGGTGTCTGCCGGCATCGCACCCTTGTAGGCATAAGCGACCTTGCCGGCATAGACCACGCCATCTGGTTGATTGGCAAACCAGGCCGTATCCGCCAGCGCCCTGCTACCAATCCGATACAAGCTGTCCGGGAAAGTGATGGATGTCAGATTTTCACTAAAAAGGAAAACCGCTGTCCCGAGCGTATGCAGTCCCTCAGGCAAGACAATGTCAAGGAGAGCGTGATTGCTGACAAACGCCGCATTCTCGATGATTTCAAGTTGTGAACCACTTTCAAATACAACATTTGCCAGACGATCAGCATAGGCAAACGCCCGTTGTTCGATAATCCTGACCTGAGCTGGAATGGTGATGGTAGTCAGTCCGGAATAAGCGAAAGCTTCGTAACCGATGCGTTCAAGCTGATTGCCCAAGGCGAAAGTGATTGTGTCAAGATCATCGGTGTGACTGAAGGCGGAGAACTGAATCTCTTCGACCGATGCCGGGATGTGAATGGTGGTCAGGCCGGTAAGTTCGAAAGCATGTCCAGAAATCCGTTTGATGCCATCTGGCAACGTGATGCCGGTCAACGCTGTGGCACCTGAGACGAATCCTCCCGGAATCTCATCGATGCCAATGCCTGCCTCGAAGGTCACGGATGTCAATGAATAAGCCCCGGCAAACGTATATCCCCCGATCTCTTCAAGGGATGCCGGCAGGGTCACGGATGTCAATGAATAGGCATCCTCAAAGACACGGATGCCCATGACACGCAGTTTGGCGTTTGGTGCAAAGCTAATAGTCTGAAGGCTATAAGCCTGTTCAAAGGCATAACTTTGAATCTCATCAAGGTAACGTGGAAAGACCACTGCTTCAAGACTAGAAGCCCGTCTAAAGGCTTCGTAACCGATGGTTAAAAGCTGACTATGTTCAGCGAACGTCAGACTGACAAGCGATGATGCATCTATGAATGCACTTTGATGAATCGTGATGATGTTTTCCGGTATGTGAAGCGTGGTCAACGCACTCATGCCCGCAAAAGCATAACGTTTGATTTCGCTTAAACCAGCGGGTAATGTAAGCGACTGCAGGGCTGATGCACCTCTGAAGGCATATTCACCGATGTCTGTCACACCGTCAGGGAGATTGATGGTGGTGAGCATCGTCGTATATTCAAAGGCATAGTCACCAATCACGGTCAGCATGCTGCCCTCACCAATCACAAACGTCTGCAAGTTCGTGGCATTGCGAAATGCGCCTTCTTCGATCACTTCAACTTGGTCAGGCAATGTAAAGTAAACCAAACTGGTACAACCCTCGAAAAGATAACGTGGGATCATGGTCAATACCGCATCCACATGAATGTCGACCATCAGCAAATTGACATTGTTTCGAAACGCATGATCACCCAGATGTGTCAAGGTCGAAGGCAGGGAGATACTGGTCAATCCGGAATCAGCGAAAGCAGACGATCCGATTGATGTCAGGCCTTCAATAAAGTCGAAACTTTCCAACAGAGGTGTCTGACTGAACGCGCTCGACTGGATGGTGTGCAACTTGCTTCCAGCCGCCAGTGTCACTGTCGTCAAATGATTGTTGCGCATGAACGCACCAGACTGGATCCACGTCACCGAAGCCGGAATATTAATCGTCACCAGTTTTGAATCGTCAAATGCATTGGCGTGGATGGTCGTGAGTACCGATGTCGACTCAATATGGACATGGGCGATACTGCTGTTCGACAGGATTCTTTGACCGAGTTGATGGACTGTCCTCGGGATGTATAGCGATTCCACATGATAGGCATGTTCGAAAGCCTGGGTCAGGATTGATGTCGAACCATCCGCGATGATGACTTCCGTCAAGGTTTCCGGCACCAACGTGAAGTTATTGTTGAAAAAGGCTAAAAAACGCATATGACCGGGCATGGTCAGCATCTCAAGTGATGGACATCCGACTGCCACATTGGTGCCCACTGTGGTCAACGTGTAAGGGAGTCTGAGTTCTACCAAGGCAGTCATGTTCCTGAAGGCGTTGTTACCGATGATGCGAATGCCATCAGCGACTTCTAGGATGACAATCTGGTCTAGTCCTTCGAACGCACCAGCTGCGATGGTGGTCACATCATAGATGCCAATACGACCAGGGATGAACAAGGTGGTATTGCTGCCATCATAACCGGTGATGATGATATCATCATCCTCGATGATGATCAACAGCCCGTCAGGTACCGCCACCCAGGAGGCATGCAGTGTCAAGCTTTCTTCCAGTACTGTATGCTCATCGAACAACCATTCATAGTCTTCATCCAAATACCAGCCGGCAAAGATATGACCTTCTTTGAGAGGCATGGGCAGGATCCATTCATCCCATCCAAAAAACTCAAGCGGCTCGAGCGGATCACCCCCGTATGTCTCAAAGGTGATGGTGATCATCGTGCTTTCAAACCGGGCATAGACGGTGATATCCTCAGCAGGAAAGGCATCCAGTCCGAATGGCTCCGTGTAGGCGTCATCAAGATACCATCCCATGAATTCAGCCCGTTCGTCACCGGTCTCATAGTCGTGATACGGGCCGTACGGGATGTCTGTGCCAGGTCGTCCGATCAAGGGTTCCACAGGCCACCATTCGCCCGTATCAAAGGTGATGGTCACACCTGCATACATCCATTTGGCATAAAGCATGACCACGCCAGCCGCATCATCGATGTCATCTACCGGTGCGGTCAGGTCAATATCAACATACCAACCGGCGAAATCATGAAGCGCACGGGCTTCAAGTAAGGGGTGTGTGACAGCTTCTCCAGGTGACAGGATCAGTGTGGCGACACGCTGCCAGACAACAGGTGTGATATCGGTAGGTAACAAGGCATCAGCCACATCACCAGTCCCGAGCTGGCCATGGGCGTTTCCACCCCAGGCATGTAGTTTGTTCAGATGGTCAAGCAAGAAGACACGATCATGACCGGCCCAAAGTTGTTGCGCGGTGCCGATCGATGATGGTAAGGTGCTACCCAAGAATGAACGCAAATAAATCGGTAAATGGATCGCATCAAAAGGTTCACCCGTCCCGAGCGCGCCATTGTGATTTTGGCCATAGCCAAACAGCATGCCACCACTATAGATGAAAATAGAATGATGGCTGCCTAAGACAGCATCAATGGCCGCCATGCCCCATCCCATAGGATCTTGCAGGACGGTGAAGTTGACCGGTGTCAGCAAATCTTCCAGATGGACATGCGCCAACTGGCCTTTGTCGTTGGCACCAAACCCGTATTGGATACCAGTCGTGCTGATGACGACCGTATGATGGGCACCGGTTCTGATTTTTTCAGGATGATGGGCTGCATCAAACGCATCTCTGATATTAGTCGGCACGGCCCGGTCTAATCGGTCACCAGTGCCAAGCTGGCCCTGGTCGTTTCTACCGAAGACGTAAAAGGCAACATCCGTGATGACATAACTATGGTCTGCACCGGCCGCCACCAAAAACGGTGTACCACTTAGTGATGCCGTGATGTCAATGGGCACAACCCGGTCGATGACCGAACCGTCACCAAGCTGACCATGATCATTTGCGCCAAACGCATACACCTTGCCAGAAACGGTCAGCACGAGGCTGTGCGCACGTCCGGCAGCCATCATGACCACAGGATCGTCATGCCAGCCATGATGATTGATCTCGAAAGGTTCGTCACGGCTGTCCTCACCGGGCATGCCACACTGGCCATGGTCGTTGTTGCCAAAACCGAACAGGCGGCCGCTTTCTGTCAAGACGAGCGTATGGGCCTCACCGGCGGCGATGCCCACGACCTTGTCATCAAGCCATTCAGGCCAGTCAAGGGGAACGGGTTCATGGCGGTCGTCGCGGTCACGCAAACCGAGCTGTCCATGCAGGTTTTCGCCCATCACAAATACCAGTCCGGTATGTGTCAAGATGATGGTATGTGCACCACCGATGGCAATATCCGCAATCATCAATGCATCGTAATCATAATACATGACCCGGGTTTGTTCAATGTCCATCCAGCGTGCGTATAGGATTAGATCGTTAGCCGGCATCCGGTCAAAGACGAAAGGCATCGTCAAATCCGCATCCTCATACCAACCGCCAAACGCATAACCATCACGATCCGGATCAGCCGGTGCATTGATGACATCGTCATAATATGCGGACATGTCAGGGATGTCAGAGCCGTGATTGGTCATCAGCGTGATGGTATAGAGAATCGGTACGAACTTGGCATAAACCGTCATATCGACATCAGGCATGACATCGAAGACAAACGCTTCGGTCAGGTCTTCATCACGATACCAATCGGCGAACATATAACCGGTTAACTCCGGATCCTCGGGTGCGTTGACAGGACTGCCTGCAACCTGGCTGAGCGGTGCGACAAGGGTGCCACCTGAAGTCTCAAAGGTGATGGTCACCATCTGAGCCTCTGCTTCCCACTGGGCATAAAGCACCAGTGCGGTGTCTGTGGCAAGATGAATGATCGAAAACGGCGTCAAGCCTTCTTCATCGAGCGTCCAGCCGGTGAATACATATCCGTCACGGACGGGTTCAGGCAGATCAATCGAGATGGCATCGACGCCGATCGTCACCGCGTCAATCACTTCATCTGTACCAGTCACAAAGGTGATGGTCACCTGTTTTGTCATCCCGTTACACGCTGCTAAAAGCGTCAATAACAACAGCACCAACCCTAAAAAGCGCCATGGTCGCATCTTTCATTCCTCCTTTAAACGAAAAGCGACGGAATCCCCTGGGGAAGGCCGTCGCTGTCTTGCTTTCATCTTAACACGAAACCAGGCAACAAGTAAATATGTAAACGCATCTTCGATGAAAAAGGACACCGATGCAAGGTGTCCTTTTGCTCATTCATGAAAGTCCTAAGCGGCGCGGACGCGTGCCCAAGCCTGTTCAATCTGTTGTTTCAAGGCGGTGTTGTATCTAAACAGCTGGTCGTTTTCCCTAATGATGATGACATAGGATTCGATGTCATATTCGCCATCAGCAATCACTTCAGCGATGACATCGGCCCGTGGTGAAGTATAGGCGATTTCAAAGGTGTTGTCAAGCATTGCATCAAAGCTGACCATGAAGTTGATGAACGCATAAGCGAGTTCACGCTGGCTGCTATTCAACGGCACCACAAAGGCATCCACCCAGACATTGGTACCGGAATCCGGCACGTAATAGCCGAGCTGGTCGTTTTCATACATGAGATAGACCGCATCGCCGGAATAGACGACCGCCATGTCATGACGGGCTGGATGAAGCATGTCATCAAGCACCTCGTCAGTCAAAAATTGGGTGTTTGGTCCCTTGGCGGCAATCAACCACGCTTCAGCGGCGTTAAGTTGGGCCTGCGTGGGGTTGTTGATGTCGACATCACCGCCATAAAGATCCATCAGGGCGATCATGAAACTGTCCCTGGATGAGTCATAAAACATCACATCATATTCGTGATGACGAAGCGCGTTCCATCCTTGTTCTTCCAAAAATGACAAGGCGACGGTCTCTGTGTTGTATAAAATGCCGACATTGCCCCAAAAATAGGGCACGCCATATTTGAGCAAGTCAAAGCCGCCTGCCTGTTCTTTCAGTCCGGTCAAAATGGACAACAAGGCCGGATCAAGATCTTCCGCCACATTGAGATTGGTGATCAGTTCCCAATCGATTTCTTCTAATAGCCCTTCGGATACCAGTTCCTCGATGGCATAATCACTAGGCACGATGACATCATAGACATTGGCCTTGATCTGCGGGATGGCACTCTCATTCGAGTCAAAGGTGATGATGTCCACCCGGACACCATATTCTTTTTCAAACGCACGCACGAGCGTACTGTCGATATACTCGCCCGGCATATAAACCTTCAGGCGAGTCCGGTTACAGGCGGCCAGTCCGAAGACCAGGCTGGCCAAGACAAACAACAATAACACTTTCTTCATGTTTATTCCTCCTCTTTCTTTTTACCACTCTTGATATAGTCATGCGTGATCTTGATGCCGATCACGAGGATGATGAGCGTGGACAAGGCATTGATGGTCGGTTCGACACCTCGCTTGAGGGTGTAGAGATAAATCGAGATGTTTTTGATTGCCGAACCACTGGCAGCAAAGTAACTGATGACAAAGTCATCAAACGACATCGTGAAGGCAATCGCCGCCCCAGCGATGACCGCCACCTTGATTTGCGGCAGGATCACCCTGATCAAGGCCTGCAAGGGTGTCGCACCAAGGTCATAAGCCGCATCAGCCAGATTCGGATCAAGACTTCTGACTTTGGGATAGACGGTAATGATGACATACGGCGTGCTGAAGGCAATATGTGCCAGCAGCATCGTCGTGAACCCACGTTGGATCGCGAAGGTGCCGAACAGGACGAAGAAGGCGATGGCGGTGACGATTTCAGGATTGACAATCGGAATATTGTTGGCTGACATCGTCAGTTCACGCAAGACTCTTCTTGATTTGGTCAGGCTGATCGCCGCCAGCGTGCCGATGAAGGTTGAAATCAAGGTTGAGATGACCGCGACGATGATGGTTGTGCCAACCGCCCGCATGATGTCCTGGCTTTCAAACAGTTTGACATACCATTGCAGCGAGAAACCGGTCCAACGGGTCAGGGATCGTCCTTCATTAAACGAGAAGACAACCAATGACATGATCGGGATATAGGTGGCCAGAAGCACCAATCCCACAAAACTGTTTTTGAGGGTTTCAGCTTTCTTCAAGCGTGTTCACCCCCTGGTACTTGTCTGTCCGCTTGATCATGTAGAGCAGCCCCATGATCAATAACGACAAGACGATGGCGATGGCCGAACCGTAGCCGAAACGGCCCTGTTGAATCATCGCATTTTCGATCAGGTTGCCGATCAGGAACCGGCCCTGGCCGAGATAGCGCGGCACGACGAGCGTCGTCGCCGCCGGCAGGAAGACCATCATGATGCCGGACAGGATGCCTGATAACGACAACGGAATGATGACCCGCACGATTGTCTGGAAGCGGGTCGCGCCTAAATCCGCGGCCGATTCATACAAGTTAGGATCAATCTTGTTTAAAACCGTATAGATGGGCAGTACCATGAAGGGCAGAAAAATGTAGGTCATGCCGAAGATGATGGCGAAATCGCTACCCAGAAGATGCGGGAAAGTCATTTCAAAGACTTGTTGTAGCGCCCTCGTCCGAAGCAACATATTGATCCACATCGGCGCGCTGATCAACAAAATCAATAAGATTTGCGTGCGCGGGCGGCTGCGCGCGATGATGTAGGCAAGCGGATAACCGATGATGAGCGTCAACACGGTCGACAAGGCGGCCAGGTAGATCGACTGGATCATAACCCTGACAAACAGTGGTTCCGAGAAGAAACTCCAATAGTGCTCAAACGTGAATTTGATGGTAAAGACACCTGCTGGTCTTTCGGTCTGGATGGAATAGAGCACCATCATCAGGATGGGAATGACAATCAAGGTGATGAGCAAGACGTAATAAGGGATACCAAGGACATGTTCAAGGGTCCGTTTCGGCCTGTCCTTGCGTTTTTGAGGCTTGATCAGTTGATAACGTTCCATCACCATTGCTCCATGACATGGATGTCTTCCGGACCGAAGGCGATGTCCACTTCCGTGCCTTCACCGGCATAATCGGTGGTATGAATGGTGTAGATCCGACCGTTGGTCTTGACATCGATTTCGTAATGGACCCCTTTAAAGGCGACCGAATCGACTTTGCCGGTCAACATCCCTTTGCCTTTTTCCACGATATCGATATCTTCCGGCCGGATGACGATGTCAACCGGTTCATTTCTGGCAAAGCCCTTGTCGACACACGTGTAGTCATGACCGTCAAACGAGACCAGAAAATCATCTTTCATGATGCCACTGATGATGTTCGACTCACCAATGAAGGTGGCGACAAACTTATTGATGGGCTCGTTATAAATATCTTCAGGAGTGCCGATCTGCTGGATCTCGCCATGGTTCATGACGACGATCTTGTCTGACATCGTCAAGGCTTCTTCCTGGTCATGGGTGACGTAGAGGAAGGTGATGCCAGCGTTGCGCTGGATTTCCTTGAGCTCGTATTGCATTTCCTGACGAAGCTTGAGATCAAGGGCCGCAAGCGGTTCATCGAGCAAAAGAATCTTCGGTTCATTGATGAGCGCGCGGGCGATCGCCACACGTTGTTGTTGACCACCGGAAAGTTTGTGGACCATGCGGTCTTCGTAATCATTCAAACCAACCATTTTCAAGTATCTGACGACCTTGTCGCCGATCTCTTTTTCGATGGTCTGCTTCGATTTGAACGTCACCTTGACCGCTTCAATCGCGGCTTTCTGTTCATTAGGATCCTTGATGGTCTTGCGGATGTGCCGGATCTGTTGTTTCTTGTCGCCGTTAGGGTCGCGCAACAAAGCGGTTTTTTCCTTCAATTCACGCCGTAAATGTCTGGCTTCGGCACGGTCGGTGGTCGCTTTGATCTGCACCTGATAATCAGCCTGAAGTTGTCTGATCTGTTCAAGTTGTCCCAATGATTCGCTTTTGACCCTCAGTCCGAACGCGACGTTTTCAAAAACATTCAGATGCGGAAAAAGGGCATAACGTTGAAAGACGGTGTTGGTCGGCCGTTTGTGGGCCGGCGTGTCTAAGATGTCCTGCCCGTCAAAAAGGACCGCGCCGGCACTCGGTTCGACAAAGCCGCCGATGATTCTCAGCGTCGTGGTCTTGCCGCAGCCGGATGGTCCCAGCAGCGTCACAAATTCATTACGTTCAATCTCAAGGTCGATGCCACGCAGCACGACTTGGCCGTTAAATTCTTTGGTGACTTCCTTGAGTTCGATCAAAGCGGGCATGGCAGGCTCCTTTGCTGTTTACTCGGTGTAAACGAATCCTCTGTTTTTGCCTGTTTGGTTTAGCAATTATAAACAAAAGGTTCAACAATAATAAACCATAACATGTATATTATATAGGATTATGAATAGATGTCAACCGTTTCATTCAAAAAAAGGACAGGCATCAAAATGGCATTCGGTGACCCGCCATGTTATACTATTCATGAGATTTCAAACCGGAGGCATCCCTGTATGGTCCGTCAAGCGTTGCAACTTCAAAAGACGCGTAAATACCTCATTCAAGGAAGTGTGTTCTTTGCTTTGTTCATGCTCATCTATACGATTGTCGATGGACTCAACATGTCTTATCCCGCCATGGCGGAAACGTATGGCACCTGGCTGGTGGCCATCAACATCACCACCAACGTGCTGATGGCTCTGTCAAGCGCTTTTCTCTTGAATTTGTCGACCGCCATGGTCTCGCTCAAGGGACGCGAGGGCAAGGCGGCCAACTTTGGCTTCTTCTCCGTGCTCTTCGGGATTTTGACCTATGGCTGCACGACCTGTGTGATCGCCTTCTTCGCAGCTGTCGGCATCACCTTTTCTGTGTTGGTCTTGCCTTTGGCCGGATTTCCTTACAAAATCATCGCCTTGGTGCTGATTGCAATCGGACTCGTCTGGATGTTTCATGAACTCAGGCATGGTCGCTGCAAAGTCGATTTAAAACAAGAGTGACCTCATTGAAGCAAAAACCCGCAATCACATTGCGGGTTCTTTTTTTTAGTCTTCAATCAGGAGCCAAGCTTGACCCGGTCCGTTGTTTTGATCGGGATCAAGCCCCTTGTTGGTCAACTGGGCCTCATAAATGAAACCGTCATGGGTGACGATGTCACCCGCCAGATAGGTGCTTGACGCACCCCAAACACCAGACGTATCCATGATGCCATTGACATCCGGATGACCGGGCGGCAAGAGCGGATCATAAGTGTAGGTATAACCAGGTTGGACGATCCAGGCGATGCTGGCATAGGCGAACATCTCACCGGCCTGATAGGTCTTCAAAGGATCAAGTGTAGGTGTTTCTGGCACATATTCATCGGTGGTATTGTACCCCCAGTCGGACTCATGTCCAACCTCTTTGATCGTGACTGTGACGAAGTAACGACGCGGAATGATCGAATCTTCTAGGAAGAAGGCCTTACCGTCAATCAAAATGGTCTGGACCTTGACTTCGATCTCATAACCGAGCGGCAGGTCGACAAAGATTTGGTAAGTACCATACATCGAGGTCACGAACTGGTTGTTTGTAAACGTACCGGTGGCTTGGT
>RECG01000003.1 GCA_007692425.1 Acholeplasmataceae bacterium
TATGAAGGGTGCTGTAAATTTTTCTTGGGGTGCGCAATTGTATCAAAATAGGTAGCCCAACACAAACAAACCATGAGATGCTAATGACCCAGTTGTTAGCATTTTCTTTTTGAGAAAGGAAGGGAAGCATACATGCCACACTTGTTGGATTGGATCGGTTATCTCGCCTCATTGATCATTTTGATTTCTTTGATGATGCGTTCGCTCAAACGCCTGCGCTGGATCAATCTGGCAGGCGCGTTGCTTTTCGCTGTCTATGGCTTCATGATCGGTGCCTTGCCGGTTGGTTTGATGAACGCGGCAATTGTCTTGATCAATATTGGTTATCTGGCCCAAATGACCCAGAAGAAGGATTATTTCACCTTGCTTGAAGCAACCCAGGATACCGAATATATCAGGCATTTCATGGCGTTTCACGGACAAAACATCAAATCATATATGACATTGCCGGAAACGATTGAAGCCTCCGATGTGATCAAGTTCTTCATTTTGCGCAACACGGTGCCTGCCGGTCTTTTTGTCGGTAGACTGATTGATCAAGCGACATTCGAGGTGTTGATTGACTATGCCACACCGGCTTATCGCGATTTCAAAATGGGTCATTTTCTCTTTAAAGAGCAAAAACAGGTTTTTCTTGACAAAGGGGTTCAACGCTTGGTGACAAGACCGGGTCATGACAAACATCAACAATACCTGGCTAAAATGGGATTCAAGCCGATTCGTCACGAGGACGAGACCTGGTATGAATACCTTTTAAGATGAACATGGAACGCTGTCTTCTGATGTCGCCTTGGCGGCATTTTTTGTTTTGATGATGGCGACATGTCGTCGTTTTCATGATACAATGGGCTTACAACAAGACGATGTTGACTCATGACCATTAAAACGCATGTATGCGCAAGCCGGGAGGTTTTGATGACATTCACCTTGACCTATGTCATCGGCAATGAAAAGTTAACCACCCAAGAGAGCAATCATCATGTCACCATCACCCGCACGACGTCTTCGTGGCAACACGGCCAACGTCTGACGGTGACCATCAAGCCTGAGCAATCGCTCACGCTTGTTTCAGCCGTCATGGAAGAACCGCTTGTGTTTGACAACGACACGGTCTTCATGTTGAACGGTTATCAGTCTTGGACCGAAACACGCGAATTCACGACCAAAGACCGCATGCGCGGACTTGATCATCTGCCCCGCTGGCTGCTTCACAAATACCAGCTCAGACAATATGGTGATCTGCATATCGCGAAAACCGGCAAGCGGTTGTTTCATGGTTTCACATACGGTTATATCCGCAACCAAAAACAGTTCCGACTGACGGGATCACTCAATGACCAAGAAGCTTTTCTTGTCATCTATCACGACCTTGCAAACAGCCTGACAAGGCTTGAAAGTGATGTTGAGGGACTGGTTTTGGACAGCTCTTTCACGCTGTTTGATGTCTTGTTTTTGGAAGGCACGCATGACGAGGTCTTTGACACGTATATGCGGGAACTTCCCCAAATTGGTGAACGACCCGTCCTGATCGGCTACACCTCCTGGTACAATTACTATCAGCATATCAGTGAACAAATCCTGCTTGACGACCTTGACGCTTTACAAGGCAAATACAATCTGTTTCAAATCGATGACGGCTACCAGACTTACATCGGTGATTGGCTCGATGTCAATCTCGACAAATTGCCCAATGGCCTCATGCCGATCAAGACACGTATCGAAGATAAAAAGATGATGCCCGGCATCTGGCTGGCACCCTTTGTCTGTGAAAAGAAGAGCCGCGTCTACCGCGAGCATCCCGAATGGGTGGCCAAAGACAGGCAAGGCCGTGCCATCATGGGTGGCTCGAACTGGAGTGGTTTCATGGTGCTTGACCTTGAATTGGAAGCGGTCAGGAACCACATCAAAAAAGCCTTGCACACCATGCGTCACACGTATGGTTTCACGTTTTTCAAACTTGATTTCCTCTATGCCGCCGCCCTGCCCTCAAGACCGCATCAGACACGGGCCCAAGCCATGCATCAAGCCTTGCTTTTTATCAGGGAATGCCTACCCGATGCCTATATTTTAGGGTGTGGGATGCCTTTGTCAAGCGGTTTTGGTCTTGTTGACTATTGTCGCATCGGTCCTGACATCTCCTTGCTTTTTGACGACGTCTGGTACATGAAATGGATGCACCGGGAACGTATCTCAACCAAGCAGGCGATCTTGAATACAATCTATCGTCGCGAACTGGACAAACGCGTGTTCTATAACGACCCTGATGTCTACTTGTTACGCAACCACAACATCCGTCTTTCAACCGAACAAAAAGAAGCCTTGCTGGTCATCAATGCCTTGTTCGGAAGCGTGTTACTGACCAGTGACAATGTCAGCACGCTCAGTCTGAGAAGCAAGACCTTGTTCCAAACCGCCAAACAATTGTTGAAAGCCACCGACAAGACGGTCACGCAGCATGGCCACATGATTGAGATCAGTTATGTGTTGGAAGGCAGACATGAAAACCTGGTCTATGACAGTCGACGCGGTGTGTTGACCCGCTGGAGCCATGTCAGGAAAGATTGAATCCATCAAGCGCCATGATGTGGCGCTTTCTTGTATCATCGTGACACATTCATCAAAAAAATGATATAATGATGGCAACTATCGGGGTGGTTTTATGAAACTATCAACCGGCATGCATGTGTCCATTCACAGTTACAAGCATGACAAGACGCTGCATCGCATCTGGAAGAAGGCGGTTATCCTTCATCAAGACCAGCATGTCCTGGTCACCGCCAACAACCGGACCCGTGTCATTGAACACGACGGACGCAGCTGGCAGACGAAAGAGCCGGCAATCTGCTATTTCTACAACGATTTATGGTTCAACATCATCGGCATGATGAAACGTGACGGCATTTATTTTTATTGCAACCTTTCCAGTCCATATTTGTATGATGGCGAAGCCATCAAATACATTGATTATGACCTTGATGTCAAGGTTTTTCCTGATGGCAGCCATATTGTTCTTGATGAACGCGAATACAAAAGCAACCGTGTCGACATGTCCTATTCCACTGACATCCAGGCCATCATCGATCAACACATGCAGATCCTTTTGGGCCGTATCCAAAACAAAGAAGCGCCTTTTTCCAAAGATGACATCAAGCAATATTATCACCAATACAAGCACATGCAACGCAAATAGGAGACCTCATGCGTATTGTCCATACCGCCATCAAAATGACATTGGTCAGTGTGATCGCCAGTCTGATCGCCCGTGTTTTGGGCTTGGATTACTGGATCACCTGTGGTCTTTTGGCCTTGCTTTCAATCCAGTTGACCAAACGTGACTCCTTGGTGCTCACCGGCAAACGGATGGTGGACGCGTTGTTCGCACTGGGATTGTCGACCCTGATGTTCGTGGCTTTCGGCTATCAATTTTGGGTCTTTTCAGTCTTTGTCTTGATTTTCGTCTATGTTTCATTGATGTTTAAAATCGCCGAGGGCATCGTGCCTGCCCTCGTGCTTGTCACCCACTTGTTGATCGAAGGTGTGTTTTCGATGCCGGCTCTGCTTAATACCGTTTTTCTGATGGCGATCGCCTTGGCGGTGGCCTTGCCGTTCAACCTCTTTTATCCGACCGCCAGCGAACGTGAGATCAAACGCTATATCGCCAGTATCGACCAATTGCTCAAAGACCACCTGTTCATGTTTGCATTGTTATTGAAGGACCACATTGATACCGCCGATTATGAGCTTCATCATGCGATCATCAATGATAGAATGCATGTGATTCTCAAAGAAGCGCGACTGGTTGACAAAGACATCCTCTTCGCTAATGATCATCGCTATCTGTCTTATCTGGAAATGCGAAAAACCCAACTCAATTATATCAATCACATGTATCAGCATGCCTTACGCATTGAAAGCAGACACCCTTTCATGAATGATATCGCCGATTATGTCAAAGCCCTCAGTTATGACATCGGTCTTTATGACAAGGCGACGAAACAACTGGAGAATCTGACACGCATGCGTGATGCTTACAAATCCTCGGAATTGCCCAAGAGCAGAGATGAGTTTGAAACACGGGCGATGCTCTACCAGATCGTCAACGAGATCGAGCATCTTTTACATGTCAAAATCCACTTTCACAAGCAATATCCTGATTTTCAGCAGAGTCCCGCAAGTTGAAGAGTCATTTGACTTTGACATATCCTTATCGGCTTTGATACAATAATCATGACATCATATATGGAGCGTGTATCATCATGATCGCATTCATCAAACGTTTCAAAACCTACTTCACCCCATCTGTCAATCTGATCATCGTCGTGTTGATCGGTTTGATGGAAATTGTCTTCCGTGCCAGCGGTACACGTCAGATCTTGGTTTTTCTAGGCGTTTTCATCCCGTTGATCATGGTGGCGGGCACCGCCGTCTGGCTTCAATACAAGGACAAGACCCTGGCTGCCCATCTGGTGCTCCTTTTTAGTCTTTACCTGGGCTATGGCGGCCGCATGATCCGCGGCATTCTGTCTTATCATGTCCAGCTCGAGACCTTCACCACGACCTTTGACGCCAATCTGATCATCGGCTTTGTCATCTTTGTCTACCTGGTTCTTCATATCTTGTCTTTGTTGTTGACGGAAAAGGTGACCTTGCGATATCAAGACACACCGGTATGGGGGATCATGCTGCTGGTCTTTGTCCATCAGTATCTGGTGTTGACCAATCCTGCCAATGCGATTGTCAATCTGTTGCCGGCCTTGCTCGCCCTGGTCATCGGCGCTAGTCCGTTGGCGGCCATCACGCTGTCGCTGGCCCTGGTGATCAACATCCCCTTCGGGGTCTTGACCACGTTGTTTGGCGGCTTTCCGATCAACACGCCGTTCCAGTATATCTTGTTCAACGGTTTTGGCATCCTTATCATCGTCTTGGGTGTCAAGGTGTTGTTGACAGTCTTGCCAAAAAAAGAAAGATAAGAAGACAAAACCTATCATTTGATAGGTTTTATTTTTTTTGGGTATGTGATGAGGACGTTTTGAAAAGCAAACGATAAAAAAATCGCCACCCTGATTGACAGGTGACGCATAGGTAATCATATGGAGCGGACGAGGGGAATCGAACCCCCATCTCATGCTTGGCAAGCACGTGTAATAACCATTATACGACGTCCACATCTCCATGCCATTTCATGATAGCAAAATAATCAAAAGTTGTCAAGCGGAAACACCGACATAATCAAGTCCTTGGAGCAGATGTCTTTATGATATAATAAGCGTGGAGTGATGGCATGAAAAAAGCAATCAAGGCACTCATATTCATCTTTGTCTCATTCATGGCCGGGGTCGGTTTCACCGCCCTGGCTTATCATGGTTTGTGGTTGAACATCACGACCGGTCTGCAAGCCACCACATTTTGGGGCTTTTTGTTGGTGCTGGTGCTCATGTTTTATCTGACATTGACCATTCACGAACTGGCCCATTTGATTGCCTTTCGCCTTCAGGGCGTCGGTATCAGGGCCCTGTATCTGACCATCTTTGTGTTTCATCGCACGCCAAAAGGCTGGCGTTTTGCCATCAAACCCAAGCTATGGGTTTTGTTTGGCGGACTCGTGGTGCCTGATCTGGAACCGATTGAAGATGAAACAGCCTATCAACGCGTGGTCAAACGTTTCGCCAACGCCTTGATCGCCGCGCCTGTCACCACGTTGGCTTTCGCCTTTCTTTCGCTCGTGCTTTTTGCTGTCGTGTTAATGACATCAACACAACCCGTCTTGATCGGCTACATGCTGATGGCCACTATGGTCACCCTCTTTCTCAGCGCGCTTTACACCTGGACCTTTTTCTTAAGCAACGAGATGTTTTATGGTGACATCGTCGCTTTCCGCAAAATCAAGCAAGATCCGGTCTTCCAGTTGATTCAAATCAATCAATACACCATGTTTTCCTTGCATGACCATGAGAAGACCGAGACATTCCTTTGGCAGAAAATCATCGGTCTGCTCAGCCAGACAAGATTGCGTCATTCACTGTTCCACACCATGTTGGTCAACACCTATCTCGAAGGTGTCATCTACCAAGGCAGGGCGATTGACAAAGTGGTTGACGGCAAAATCAACCGACTGACCATCCACCCCTATCTTCACAAAGAACAAGGGCTTCAGACGGCCTACGAACTGGTTTGCTACCGCTATGTGAAGCAAGAGGCATGCAAAGCGATGCTGCTATATCAGGACATCGAAAAACAGGTGAGTCGTCGCTTACCGGAAAAATTGAAGACGTATTTGTCAAAGAAAACCGCCCATTTGATTCATTTGGAAGACCACAGCGACTTTTTGGCCGATCATGACAACACCTATATCGGCCAGTATTGGATCTTTGATGTCCTGCTCGACCCCTATGCCCTGCTTGAACACATGCATCAACCGTTACCTTATGTCGAATGCAGCAGCCCGGTCCCATACTTATACGAACAAGGGGAAGAAGACAAATAAAAAAGCGACATGTGAGTGTCGCTTTTGTCTGATACACATGGTGCCCCCAGTGAGAATCGAACTTACAATTCAGCCTTACCATGGCTGCGTTATACCATTTAACTATGGGGGCAGCACAACCATTATACAAAATTAACCCTCAAAAGACAACCAAAATATGATATTATTTAGAGAGAAGGAAGTGTTTCCATTGCGGATGATCTTCAGGCTCATCAAACCTTATTGGCGAATGCTCACCGTTTCGTTGACGTTCAAGTCCCTGGCCGCCTTGGCGGACCTTTTTTTGCCATGGTTGATTGCGTATATGATCGACACCACGATCCCTGCTTTGCGGATGGCAGCTGAACCGGACTTGATGCCGCTTTTCCAACTTGGCGGTTTGATGATCGTGATCGCGATTGTGGGTGTGATTCTCAACATCAGTGCCAACCGTAAAGCAGAGTATATCGCCTCATATGCCATTCAAGGTCTGCGACACGACCTTTTTGCAAAGATGGAAAACCTTTCCGCCAGACAGGTTGATGTATTGACCAGGCCATCGTTGATTTCCCGTATGACCAGCGACACTTACAACATGTATAATGCCACTGCAGTCATGCAGCGTCTCGGTGTGCGTGCTCCGGTCTTGCTGATTGGCGGCATCCTGATGTCCTTGTTGCTTGATCCGGTGTTGACGTTGATCATGGTGGCGATGCTGCCTTTGATCATTGTCATTGTCTATGGGGCTTCCAAAAAAGGGATTCCATTGTACAAGCGGACACAGGAATTTCTTGACCAGTTGATCCGTAAACTGCGTGAATACATCACCGGTGCGCGGGTTGTGCGGTCATTGTCGATGCATGATCATGAGATCTCAGCTTTTGAGCATGCCAACCAACAGACGGTGACAGCCGAGCTGACCGCCCATATCACGATGGCGAAGATCAATCCGTTGATGAATGCGGTCATGAACATCGGTCTTGTGCTTGTCCTGATTGTCGGTGCTTACCGTCTGGCTTCAGGCCAGGCTCAGATCGGCCAGATCATCGCCTTCGTCACCTATTTCACGATCATCTTGACGGCGATGATGAGCGTGACACGTATTTTTGTCCTTTCATCCAGGGCTACGGCTTCTGCCCAACGGATCGACGAAGTGCTCGACATGCCCGTTGATATGCAAGACGGTAGTGAAGATGTCCGGCCAGACCCCACCCGACCATTGATTACGTTTGACAACGTGTCCTTTTCTTACAACCAGAAGGAAAGCAATCTGAAAAACATCAACTTCGACATCTATCAAGGCCAGACGCTTGGCATCATCGGTGCCACAGGTTCGGGCAAGACGACCATCATCAATCTGTTGATGCGCTTTTATGATGTTGACGAAGGGGCGATTTTGATTTATGGCCAGAACATCAAGGATTTGAAGGCGGCCGGATTGCGCAGAAGAATCGGTGTCGTCTTTCAAAATGATCTCATATTCGCTGATAGCATCTATGGCAATATCCAGTTCAACCGTGACAAGATCACCGATGAAGATATCGAAAAAGCGACCCGGGTCGCCCAAGCCGAATTCATTTATGAAAAAGAACACGATCTTCAACACCAGATGGCCCAGAAGGGCATGAACCTTTCCGGCGGTCAAAAACAGCGTGTTCTCATTGCCAGGGCTTTGGCCGGCAAACCGGATGTCATCGTGCTCGATGACGCGTCGAGCGCACTTGATTACAAAACTGACATGAACATGCGGAAAGCCTTGAAGCAGGAGCTTTCGACCACGACGATGATCATCATCGCCCAACGCATCGCCAGCATCAAGGATGCCGATAAGATCTTATTAATCGATGAAGGGGCCGTCATCGCCACCGGCACGCATCAGGAATTGATGCGGACATCGACCATTTATCGTGACATCGCCCGCTATCAGCTCGGGGGTGATGACGCATGATGTATGCCGGCAAGCAAGGCCGTGGCCGCAACGACGGCAGCCAACGCGCCAAAAACAAGAAATACGTCATCAGACGCCTGTGGGATTATTTGTATGTGTACAAAGGACGGTTGTTTGCCGCCTTCGTGTTGACCATCGTCGCCAACCTGTTGTCCTTGGTCGGACCCTATCTGACCGGACGCACCATTTCAGCGATGGAAGATGGCGTCGATTTTGAACGTGTGTTCCTCTTTGCCGGTTTGATGATCGGCTTTTATCTGCTCAGCTCCCTACTCAGTTATATCTTGGCCATCAGCATGGTCAAGATTTCCAAACGCGTGGTCTACAAGATGCGTCAGGACCTGTTTGAAAAGCTCAATCGTGTGCCGGTGTCCTACTTCGACAACAATCAGACCGGGGACATCATCAGCAAGATGAGTTACGATATCGATACCATCAACACATCATTGGCCACCGATGTCATCAGCATCACCACGAGTCTCATCACCGTCATCATTTCCTTTGTCATGATGATCATCATGTCACCGGTGCTGGTGCTGGTCTTTCTGGTGACGTTGCCAATGTCGATCATCCTGACACGGGTCCTTTCCCGCATCGTCAAACGCAAATATCGTCTCCGCAACCAAAAACTCGGTGAACTCAACGGTTTTGCCGAGGAAATGATCACCGGACAGCGCACCATCCAGTCCTATGTCCAGGAAGAGAGCGTTCTGGAAAAGTTTGATGCCATCAACAAAGAAGCCTCCGAAGCCGCTTATGAAGCCGGTTATTACGCCACGACC
>RECG01000019.1 GCA_007692425.1 Acholeplasmataceae bacterium
ATCATGAATGGCCTGCGCATGAAAAGGCGTATCCCTATTCGGGGATGATTGTATCATCCCTGAAGATTGACATCAAGCCGACGGACTGGTCTTGCGTGGCCTTCAGGCCATGATGGCGTCCATCTTGGTCTTCATCTCGTGCATGACAAAATCAAAATCCTGTTCGATCTCGCATTCCCAGACCAAAAAGACATGCCAGCCCGTCGCTTTCAAGGTTTCAAAGACTTGCCGGTCGCGCGCCTGGTTGCGCGCGATCTTCTCCGCCCAGAAAGCAGACCTGCTTTGCGGTGGCTTGTATTTCTTGCATCCTGGATGGCCATGCCAGAAACAGCCATGGACGAAGATGGCGATCTTATACTTCTTGATGGATATATCTGGTGAACCAGGGATTGACCTATTGTGTTTGCGGTAGCGTAATCCGGCCTGATGAAGCCATCTCGCGACCATCCGTTCAATCCGTGTATCCTTGCCTTTGATCTTGCCCATCACCTCGCTGCGCTTCTCTTTCGTGAAGACATCAGGCATGACGCCACCTCCCTTCAAAAGGTCTTCGTAAGAAAAAAGCAGACACAAGTGCCTACTTTCTCATTTCGATTCTTAGTTTTTGCTGGTCGATCGCTTCAGGATAGGGATATGCTTCTTCACGCATCCGCTTATAAAGAACATAGATCAAACCACGTTCCATATCAATGCGGGTGATGACCCCGAATCCTTTTTCATTTTCGACCTTGACCCTTTCGCCGATCAGGCGGGTCTCGTTGCTCCATGACATGCTCATTTCACCTCAAGGACATTATATCACAAATGATGGTGAATGATATCAAGACAACTTCAGGATTCATGATTGGTTTTCCCGCAAAGGCTTACGCATGCAATAGACCTTGACATCATCGATCAAGGTGTCCCCGGTCAGCGCATAACCAAAGCGCTTGTAATAATCAAGGTTGCGTTCGTTCTCGGTGTCCAGATAGACAAACACAGCCTTTGGATCGGCTTCAGCCTCTTGATGCACATGGTCAAGCAAGGCGGTCCCGATCCCCCTGCCTTGATTCTCGGGCATGACAGCCAGCCATAAAAGCGTATGGCAGGGGCTTTTTCTGCCTGTTTCGATGATACGGCCGTACCGGGTCATGAAACGGAACGCGCCAGGCGAAAGGTGCCTGAACAACCTGATGCACAGCCAAAGAAAAGAGGGCTTCATCCGTTTCAGGTTTGTTTTGGAATGCTTCTTTTCCACACAGGCGACACCCATCAGGATGTCATTGTCAACATAGCCGGACACACGCTCCTGCTGGTTGATTGCCTTTTTAAACAAAAACGTGGCAAGCGCCCGTCTTGCCTCTTGTGTCCTGGCAACCTTCGCATAGAGCGGGTCATCGGCGAACGCCGCGATGAGGATGGTGACGACCTGGTGTTGATGGGTACGGTCCAAAAGACGCACACCACGCATGCGATCACCTTCTTTTCGTCACTTGCCGGATGATGTCTTCGGCCGGTAGGCCCGGATCATCGAACCGATCAGATAGACCTTCTGCTCGTCCTTGACGGCTGACAGCCAGTCCAGGATCTTGATCACGGACTTGTGGGTGGACATCGCTTTCAAGGCTTCAACGTCGCTTTCGAACAAGGGATGGTTGCCATCATGCAGATTGCCGATCAAAGGCAGGGCCTTGTCCTCATGCCTTCTGATGAAGCGGTAGAAACCATTCAATAACGTGGGCAGGCTGACATAAGGACTCCTTGCCTGACGCTTTTCCATGTCAAGGGCGATTTCATGCATCTTGATGGCCTGGACCCGGCTCATATACAAGATGAGCGCATTGAGTTCCTTATCGCGCTCCTCCCAGAGAATGAGACGTTCCAAAAGACCGGCCCGCCAAAGAAAACGGTGGTTCGAGGTAGGTTTGAGTCTATAAGTCTTGATGAACTCGGTTTTGATTTGCACCAAAAGTTTCTGATTCAAGGACTCGAACAGTCTAAAGACCTGTTCGGGAATGTCGGTCATGACTTCGTCATGGGTGACGTAGGCGTGGATGTCATCCAAGATTTTTTCCTGTTCTTTGGCATACGCCTCAAGCAAGGGCTTGAAATGGACTTCTCGCTTCTTGATGTCAAGCTTGTTCTTCTGATAGACATAGGTCTTATAGGTCAGGCAGTCCTTGCTTAAGACATCCAGATCAAGCATCGAAAAGCCGACACCCCCGTCCGGATAGGTCCGGTGGGTCGGATGACCGACGATGTCGTTACGGATGTATTTGAGTTCATGAAGGGTTTTGTTGATGTTGATGTTGATATGATATTTGAATCTGGTCAGGCCGATGGCTAAATCATAAAGGGCATCGACACCGACAAAAAGGCCTTGCATCAAACCAAAGACATCCAAAAGCACCGCGCCGTTGTCGGCGTCTGAGTCCTCATGATAAGCCTCAATCATCAGATCAACGTTCTCAAGCATCGCGAAAGCGGCCGCGGCGCGGGCGCCATGGCTGTTCTTCTCGTCTTTGCCGATGTCTTCGACCATGTCTTTGAGCGCATGTCTGATCATAGGCTTTCCTTGATCTTCTCCGTCAGGACCGCTCCAGGCAGTTGTTTATAAAGCGTGCCTTCCATATATTGGATGCCAAGCCGCTCCAAGCTTTCCTTCTGGTCTTTCGTCTTGACGCCTCTGACAATCAAAGCCATGTTGAAACCATCCAAGAGTTCCTTGACTTTGGATAGGTAACTGTGCCATTTGACGGTCGCCTTCTTGTGTTCGACATGCAACGCATGAAAGGGATAAGCCAAGGCCATGTCCAATGACGTTGTATCAAGCGAGATGCCATGGTCGATCAGTTCCTGGATCTGGGTGGCGTAATGGCTGGCCCGGATGTCCATGTCGAACTTGAAGCGGATGAACTCATAAGGGATGCCATATTGTTTGAACAACCCTGACACATACGCATTGAAGGTCGGTTCCAAAAAGGTCTCTTTGGAAATCGGAATGGTCAGCTTGATAAGCCGTTCCGTTTCTTTCTCAAGGGCGACCAAAAAGGTGCAGACCCGTTCGATATGAAACCGTTCCAAGTCCACGAGGCGGTTTCGTTTCCCGGCGATCGCCATCAAATACTTGCTGTCGATCGTCAAATTCGGCAACGACAATTCACTCTCATACTGCCAGACCCGGTTCTTCTTGATGTCCGTGATCTGGTTGAAGACGAGTGATAGGCTCTTGGTCTCAATCGCGAGATTGAGATGGTCGATGACTTGTTGTTCAAAGAGTTCGTCCTCATAATCGCGGTAGACAAAGAAGACAAAGTGTTCCTCGCGGTCGCGTTTGGCCTTGTCAAGCGCGATATCCAAATACCTGAAGAGTTTGTCTCTGTTCTTGTCAATCGTGACGACCGGGAAACGGACGATGCCCATGTTGCCCCGGTATTTCTCATACGGTAAAATCTTGGAGGTATAGCCTTCAAGATATCTAAAATAGTCTTTGACGAGCTTGGTGACGGTCCGGATGTCATTGAAAGGCAAAATCACCAGAAGCTGGTTGAAATCAAAGCGGTAAGTCACACCGGCTTGGAAGAACTTCTTGGTGACCTGGGCGAACTCCTTGAAGTAATGGACCATCTTGTCGCTGCCATAAATGTGTTTGAGTTGTTGGTCGAGTTCGACCAACAACAAACTGGCCTTGTCTGTCAAATGGTCTTCGAAGGCCTCATGCAAGGCATGCATGTTGGCAAGCCCCGTCTCAGGATCAACCGTGGCCTGTTCGACCAGTTCCTTGGTCGCTTCAACCGTTTCCGATTGATCAGAAAACAGGCTCATGATATGAATGTCTTCACCGATTCTGATCGAGACCATTTTCTCGACGATGTGCTTGCCTTGATAGACATAAAGCAGTTCTTTGGTCTCACCCGGTTTGGCAAACAGTTTTTGGATCGCGTCTTTATAAGCATGGACGTATTCATAAGAAACATCACGCAAAAAGAGTTCCAGGTGATGATGACGGTCGATATGGAAAAGTTGCTGGGCGGCCTCGTTATAGGTCGAGCGGGCTTCGGACATTTCCCGGAAGGCGAAGAGCGGACTGTCGAGAATGCCTTGATAGGTCCTATTCTCACGCTTGAAGCGGCTCGTCTTCTTTTCATCCAAGAGATGGGCATACAAAATATTCGCGACCAGTCTGAGCAGATCATAGTGGTCGCCGGGATCCTTGATGATCGTTTCGAAATGGAAGAGCACAGCCCCGGCATCACCGATCGGAAAGGCATAGACGAACTTGACATCGTCGTCATAGTCTTTCTGGGTGATGACATTTTTAGGCCAGCGCATCGTCTGGGTTTCCTCGAAGATGTCTTCGTGTGATTCCAAGACTTTGGCAAGGACCGTGTCTTCAAGCTGGGCGCTGCCCAGTGTCTTGTCGTACAAACGCTCTTTCTTGTAGTGGAAGAAATTGGGCATCATCTGATGAAGATAGACGGCGATGTCCTTGGTTTTGATCTTGCCTTCCAGATGCATGAAGAACGTCCGCAGGTAATCCCGCAGAGGCAGCTTCTCATCAATCTGGTGGGAGAAGACGATCAGGTCGTTGGCCAGGTCGAGATGCTCGAGCACGTGGCCACGACTCATCGTCTTCTTGGCCGGTGCTTCGACAACCACGACTTCCTTTTGTTCGGTCGCGGTGGTCTTGGCTTTCTTGTCGGTCGTCCGTTGCAGGCTTTTCAGTTTACGCGTATAGGCATCAAGCGAGAGCTTGTTGTCAAGCTTCTTATATAAGGCGATGGCCTGCTCATAAAAAGCGGTGCGCAGGACGTCGTCCTGCTTGTCGATCAGGTCTTCATGATTGGCTTCAAGCGTCATCGCCTTGTGGTGTTCACCGGTGGCGACATACGCGGCCAAAAGGGTCTGGACGGCCCAGGCGTTATCAGGATGTTCTTTCAAGGCGACAAGCGCTTTTTCGCTGGCTTCTTCAAAGCGTTTCAGTTTGAGTAACAACATCAACTCATCATTGTTATACTTATGTTGCTGGTCCAGTTCAAAAAGTTTGTAAAGGCTTTCTAGGGCCTTTTCCGGTTGGTCTTCATGCTTGTGGATGGCATATAGTTCTTCCAGGCAGATGATCTTGACAGGATCCGGAATGACGTCTTTGAGGACTTTCTGGACATCGTCTTCGTAAGGCAGGTTGAGGGCTTTCTTATAGGCGATCTCATCGAGGACACCCAAGTATTGCTTGAGCACCGGCAACAGCTGTTTCCGTTGTTCGATGTAGACTTTGGCGGCGTCGTACTTCTCGAGTTTGATGGCCGCTGTGATGACATGTTTCAACATCTTTTCCTGGTGGTCGGTGACCGCCTGGTTTTCGAGTTCCTTGATGACCCGCTCACCTTCATGGAAGACCATGTCCTCAAGACCAAGGGCAATGCCGATGTCAAAGTAATGACTGAAAGCCGCCTGATAGTCAACGTGACCAAGCGGTTGTTCAAGATAGTCCTTGATGATGGACAAGCTATGGGGTTCTTTGGGAAGTTTCAAGATATCGGCAAGTCTCATATGTGTGTCCTTCTATCCGTGTTCAAACGTATCCGGATGTCATGCGTGATGACATCCAAAAGCGACAGCGGCGGCGGGGCCGGCCGTTGTCACTGGCTTATCTTGGATCCTGCATGTTTTTAAACTCTACTTGGCCATCCTCGTAGATGGCATAACTGTGAAGGCGGTCGCCAAGCGCGCCCGGATTGATAAACAGGATGCCTGCTTCATGCATCAGATGGCGCTGGTGCGTATGACCGAAAATGACGATGTCGGCGGCCAGTGACCTGGCCTTGACTTTAAGTCTTTCGAGTCCTAATTTGACATGTTCAATATGGCCGTGGGTCAACAAGATTTTCTTGTCTTCCAGATCGATCAGGCGAAACCAGGGCAGGTCGATGCCGAAATCGTTATTGCCTTTGACGGTGATGACCTGGTGCGTTTCATAAATGTGTGGTTTGATGCACATGTCACCGGCATTGAGATGAACCGTGATGTCCTTGTGGGTCTCGATGACTTTCAACAAACGTCCGGCATCACCGTGGACATCACTGGTGATCAAGAATGTCATCGAGTTCCTCCTTGAGCCGGGCAAGGGCGATGGCACGATGAGAAATCTTGTTTTTGATTTTGGAATCGAGTTCGGCGAAAGTCATCTGATAGGTTTCACTGTAGAAGATCGGATCATAGCCAAAGCCCTTCTCGCCTTTTTCTTCCTTGGCGATCAGACCATCCACGCGACCCGTGTAGTCATGGCAGGTGCCATCTGGGAAACAGAGGGCGATGGCAGCGAAGAAATGGGCCTTGCGGTTATCCCTGCCTTCCATTTCGCGCAAGATCTTCTGGTTGTTTTGCATGTCCCCTTTACCGCTGTAGCGGGCTGAGTAGATGCCGGGCTGGCCATCGAGTGCTTCAACGACGATCCCTGAGTCATCCGCGACCGTGATCATGTCGTGTTTCCTGGCGAAATAAAGGGCTTTGAGCCTAGCGTTGTCTTTGAAGCTCATGCCTTTTTCGATGACCTCGGCCTTGTCGCCCAGGTCCGCGAGCGAGACCAGTTCGACCGGATAACCCTTGAAGATGCTTCGGAACTCCTTGATTTTGTTGGCGTTGTGGCTGGCAACTAAAATTTTCCTCATGGTTTCCACCTTGTCCATTTGATAGTTTTCTCTCCTTTTAGTTTATCATAATATTTGCATTCGCGTGTGAAAAGCGACCAATTTACGATATAATGGAATGTGGGTGATTCAGATGAAGAAAGAAAACAACTTGATTGAATTCGAAGACATATTCAAAGACGAGATTAAAGCCCGGAAGGAACAAAAAGATCCTTTCGACAAACGAAACTATGGCACTGCCATCATCATGTATGTGGTGGTCATGTTCCTGGTCGCTGTTTTTTTATTCGGCCTATTATCTCGTTTTGAACCGTTTCTCATCACTTATGACGAGCATGACCTGATTTTGGAACAACTCATCATCGAGGACCGCGGGTTCGCGGTCATGGATGGTGACATCTATGACCAGAAACGGGCGGAATACGGCCGGTTTTTGTCAACCATTGACCTTGATCATGACCATGTCCTGATTTATCATCGAAGCAACGTCTTTATCGAAGAGACGCTTTATTCGTATGATGAGATTGAAGAGGAGACATTCCTTGATCCCTTGTTGGTCGAAGCCTTGTTCACGGGCGGGATTGACACCTGGGGGGATAGCGGCGCACCGGTGCTTTATATTTATGGTGAGACCATCGTGCTGCCCTTTGACATCACCATCGAAGGCGAAAGCGTCCTGGGGCCGGTGACCTCTTTATCAAGGCTTGGCTTGTCGGTGTTGAATTTTTTGGTCTATGTGATTTTGTTACCAATTTTGATTCGTTTCTTGAAACGTGACCTGGTCGAAGACTGGTCCGGTTTCAAATTGCAGAAAAACCAATGGTTCTCCATCATCATTGTCGGTTATCTATATCTATTGGCTGGTAATCTGATCGCCAATCTGCTGTCGAGCATGCTTGGCACGTTGTTACAAGTTGAAAGCAGTGTCAGTGTCAATCAGATGACCATCATCCGGACGTTGCATTCCAACGGGGCGGTCTTCATGATTGTCTCGGCTGTGATTCTCGGTCCAATCGTTGAAGAAATGATCTTCAGGAAGGCGATTTTCGGTCTGATCACGAACGAACGGATCGCCCTGACGGTCTCGACCTTGAGTTTCGGTTTCATTCACTTGATTGCCGAGGCATCGTTCATGCAGGCCCTTGTCAACGGCATCAGTTACTTTGTGATGGGGCTTGTCTTCGGCTTTATCTATATCCGCAACGGCAAGAACATCTGGCCGGTCATCATCATCCACATCATCACCAACCTGGTGGCGGTGCTGGGTATCTTATACATTTATTAGGAGGACATTTCATGATTCCATATGGACGCGCCATCTGCTATTCCGGTTACCGACAAGGACAAAGCCCGATCACGGGTGTTTATCCTTCTTATGAGGAAGTCTTGGCAGATCTATTGATGCTTGAGCCCCATTTTGATTACATCCGCATGTATGATGTCTCGCTCCATGCGAAGACGGTGTTAGACGTCTTGAAAAAGGAAGGCATCGCGCTCAAGGTGATGCTCGGTGTCGAACCGAAAGGCGAGATCTCCAATCCGGGTTGTCCCTGGGGTGGCTTGCATAGCGAGGAGGCAATCGCTTCTCACAAGATCAGTAACTATGCCCAACTCGATCAAATGATCGATTTGTGCAATGCGTATGAGGATGTCGTACTGGCCGTCTCGGTCGGCAACGAATCGACCTCCGACTGGCATCCGAATCTGATGGATCCTAAAACACTCGCCGATCATATCCGTTACGTCAAGGCCAGGGTCAACCGGCCTGTGACGTTTTGTGAGGGAGCAGGTTTTTGGCTGACCAAAGGTGCACCGATCGCCGAAGCGGCTGATTTCTTGAGCATCCATTCCTATCCGCTATGGCACCGCATCTCTTTTGATCAGGCGGTCACCGCCACGATCAAGGACTATGAAGACAACCGGCAGGCTTATCCGGATAAACCAATCCTTTTCACCGAGTTCGGCTGGACCACGAAAGCCAATGAGAAAATGAACCGTCATGAAACCGACGAGGCCCATCAAAAACGGTATCTGGATGAGGTGCTGGCATGGAGTGAGACCAACAAGGTGACCATGTTCATCTTCGAAGCCTTTGATGAACCCTGGAAGGGATCTGATGATCCCGATGAACCGGAAAAACACTGGGGCATTTGGACTGTTGACCGCACACCTAAGTTGTTTTTCAAAACATGGATCAACAAGTAACCTGTTTTTTACGTCAATATAGGGTTGCATCCCCCACCTGGACCATGCTACAATTAAAAAAAAACATAAAGGGGATAAGCCATGAAAAGAATGTTGGTACTTTCGGTCGTGCTGTTGTTGTCATTATCGCTTTTTGCCTGTGGTTCAGGCTCAAAGGACAATGACCAGATTGGTAACGGAAACGGTTCACATGATGTTGACGATCGGGCGGTCATCGCTTTTCAAAGATTGATTGCCGAAGCTGAAACAAATGTCGATATCCAGGATGTCCGCTGGATTTGTTACATCAATCATTGGACGAATGACGATGTCGTGGATGGATGCATCTACTTCATTGCCTACAGACACTCTGGCGATTCGACTGATCGGTTTGCACGTGTCAGGGTCGTGGATCGTTCATGGCTGGAAAACACCAGTGTCAGTTTCAATACACTGGCCTCGCTTGCCGCGCTGAACAGTGATTATGATGATGAATTGAGCATCGCACTGGCTGTTGAGCAAGAGTCTCACATCGCAACTTCGGATGTGACGACAGGCACGATGACGGCAGGAGAAATCAACGCGACGCTAAGCGCTGCATTGTCTTGACACCTTTGAATCTTGAATGACAAATCCCGTTGCGGTTGCAACGGGATGTTTTTATGATGGGTTGTTGTTGCCACATTGACGGATGACACGCCTATGACCATGCCTTCTTCGCGACATCGCCCCTTCTCATGTTCCTTGGTAGAATAGAGACTGATGATCATCGTCAAATGTCATTTCCGAGCAAAAAACCAATGATATTCCTATGTTTGATTCCTTCACTTGACATATCGAGTTGATCCATGGATAGCACGTATTTAGGGAATTGGTCAGCGACTTTTAGTAATGATCTGAATTCTCTTTTCATCGTTGTTTCACTTGAAAGCATATAAGAAACTTGAATGTAGATCTTTTCATTCCCCTTTTCCGCAACAAAATCAATTTCATAATTGTCAATATTGCCAACATAGACTTTATAGCCTCTTCTGAGAAGTTCAAAATAGACAATATTTTCGAGTATTTTTTCAATGTCTCTTTGATTGTTAAAGAAAATGCTTCTAAATCCATGGTCGTTGATATATACTTTTTCGTTTGTCGTCAATAATTTTTTTCCATTGATGTCGTATCGTTGAGCACTATAAATGTAATAGGCATCTTTAGCATATCTGATATAGTTGTAAAGTGTTTCTTTTGAAATTGTCCGACCTTCATTTTTGAAATAGGCTGTGATGTTTTCTGCACTGAACAAAGATGATGTTGTATTGTTCAAATACAACAAGTATTTTTCCAAAGAGCTGACATTTCGAATCTTGTGTCTTTCTGCAATGTCTTTGACAACGATCGAATGATACAAATCCGTAAGAAGTGTTTTCTTCTCAGCATCACCTGAAAACATTTGGACTTGAGGAAATCCGCCATAAATAATGTAGTCATTGAAAATCTTCTCTTGAGATTTCTCCGGGTAATAGATAGAGAGCTCCTTAAAGGAAAATGGAAATACTTCAAATGATACATATCTTCCTGTCAGATAAGTCGCATACTCGCCTGATAACATTTTCGAATTCGAGCCTGTGAGGTATATGTCGACGTTTTGATAGGAATTCAGTGAATTGATGATGGTTTCAAATGCCTCGACTTCTTGAATCTCATCGATAAACACATACGATTTCTCTTGATGGAGATGATCGATGATATATTGGTATAGGGCATCTTTGTATCGCAGGTGTTCATGCTGATAAAAGTCCAGGTTGAGATGGATGATTTGACTGGCGTCGACACCACCAGATATCAGTTCTTGTTGTATTTGTAATAACAAGGTTGATTTACCACTTCTTCGAATACCTGTGATGACTTTAACCAGATTTTTATGATAAAACGGGCGTATTTGTTTTAAGTAGTCTTCTCTTATCATCATGACGACCACCTCCTTACGACTCTATATTAACATTTTTGTTCGTTATAGTCTACCTAAATTCAATATTTCTTTTTTTTGTTCGTTTTGTCAGAAAATAATCAAGGTAGGTCTTCGCAACACTTTTCATGATTGGTTTGCGCATCGTCCTTGTTTATCAACGAATATACCCACCCGTGATACTCGTATTAAATGACTAAAAACGCATTTGAAGTCCATTATCCAGAACCAAGACCAATGCGTTGTTCACATTCACCAAAATCAGTTCCTCATCGCAACGCTTCCATGAATCAAATAGAATGAGCAACCTCGTTATTCTATTTGATTGAATGATCGTATGACAAGGAATCATGTTTATTGTGATGGTTGAGACAATTGTTTGACTCTGACCTTCATTGATGCAGGTGGTTTACTGGCGGATCACACGCATGATGTTCTTGATGTAATATTGGCGGAACTCGGGATCACGAAAGGTATCAATTGCGATCGGTCCCATGGCCCGCATCTGCGAGATCTGGATGAACAAGGGAATCGAGAACATCGAAAAGAGCATCATGTATTTCGCGAACAACTCTTTCGGGTCGGAGATGCCAAGTGTCCGTTCCAGACTTTGATAGACCTGCTTGGTGAATGTATTATCGGAAAGAAAGGTGTCGACCAGCATGCTTGAAGACCGGTCTTTGAACTCATGAGAGAGAAACAGATAATGCAAAATGCCCATGTTTTCAAGCGAGAAATTGTAGATATAGGTCATCAAGGCTTCCAAGGTTTTCTCCGTCGGTTGTCCCCGATCACGGAAAATGACCTGTGTTTCAACGTACTGCTTGACATCGTTGATGGTTTCTTCGATGACAATGCGCATGAGCCGTTCCTTGCTGCCGAAATAGTAATTGACAGCGGCGATGTTGACAAAAGACGCCTCGGCGATGTCTTTGATCGTGACGGTGACGTTGTCTTGTAGGAGCTGTTTGGTGTTGTCAATCAACCGGCGGCGGATATCTTTTTCTTCCATGAATCTTTCACCTCGGATTCAAACATGATTTCAATTGGTGTTTCATACCTTGTTTATACCATAAACAGGTTATAATTAAAATGGTTATTTAAAATATCGATTTGAAATCTTGATCCAAGGTGGCGAAACCATGGGACTGCCCATCCTGTATACCGTATTGATCTTGGTTTACCATGGCTGCATCCTCGGCTTGATGCCCATCGTCTTCAAACGATGGTGCAAGTGGCCGGATGAATGGGTGCGAAAATTTCAACATATCGGCTATGCGGCATCGATTTTCTTGATGGTGCATCTTTTTGATACGTGGTATCTGGCCTTGATGCCAAGTGCCTTGTTGATTATTGTCGGTTATCCTTTGTTTTCGGTGATCGAAAAAAGACGGGCATACAACCGTTATTTTGTCGATCGCGACAAAAACGGCGGTGAAATGCGCAAGTCTTTGCTGTACGGTGCCTTGTCATTCGTGTTGTTGATCACCTTGTTCTGGGGCATGCTCGGTCCACAGTATCGTCACGTCATTCCGGTCGCGGTCATCGCCTGGGGCATCGGTGATGCCGCAGCCGCCCTTTTCGGCAAGCAATTCGGTAAAACGAAAATCCGGATTCCCGGTGTCGACCGGGCCAAGACCTGGTTCGGCAGCAATGCCAATACGATCGCGACCGGTTTGGTCGTGCTGTTGATGATGCCCTTGTATGCAAAACAACCATGGTTGTTCAGTTTCATTGTCGCCGTGGTGGTCGCCCCCATCGCCTCAGGTCTTGAACTGATGTCGAAAGATGGTCTTGATACGTTGACCGTGCCCTTGGGTGTCGCCTTGACCATGTACCTCTTATCGATCCTGTTTGGTTATCTGGGATGGTTGTCATGAACAAGATCCTGATGGACCGCAAAGAAAAAACGATGGTTTTGGCCATCGCCTTGAGCATCTGGGGACCGGTGGTCACCGGCATCGCCATGACCATGACCGATGCGTCAACCCAGATGGCCGACTTTTTAAGGCGGACCATCGAATTTCTGGTGTTGGTCACCGTCTGGCTCATGTATCGTTATCTCGCCCGTCATCAGGTCGAGGAACACCATGAGCAGCGCATCCACAACACGGCAAGGCTCATCATCGCCTTGGTCATTGGCTTTTCCGCGATTTCGACCATCATGCTCGCGGTCATCAAGACAACTGCACCCGTTATCCCGACAGGCAACGCCTATCTTGGCTTGTCAATCGCTTTTTTAGGGTTGCTGGTCAATGGTTCGTTCTGGCGACGATATCGACAGTTCGACCGTGAGACCCCTCATCCGATCATGCTCGCCCAAAGCCGCCTTTATGGTGCGAAGACCGTGGTCGATTTTTGTGTCATCATCGCCCTGGGATCCACCATTGTCTTCAGTGGCCTGTGGGTAAGCTACTGGATTGATTTGTCAGGGACATACGTGATCGCCATCTATCTGCTGTTTTCCGTCTATCTTGCCAGTAAACGCAGGATCTTATAACGATCACTCGTTCCAACCATGCGAACCGTCACATCAAAGGGGTTGAGTGATGGTCCTTTTTGAGGTATAATAGCATCAAACAGATCAAACATAGAGGCATTTAATGGGACAACTCTTTGATCTTAACCATATCGCCTACATCATCGTGTCACTCGCCTTGACCATCATCGTGCTGGTCTTAGGCAAGCGACATTTGAAATCAGCCTTCACCAAGGATGTTTTCTTGAAGTTTTTCGCCTTGTCGACCTTCTTCTTACATCTCAGTCCGCTTTGGGTTGATTATTTGCGTCATGGCGCTGCCAATGTCGCAGCCAATATGATTTTTCCGATTTTCTTTTGCAATCTATCCATGTACATGTTGGTCGTGGCCGCCTTTTGGGCCAACAAGCAAGGCAAATCGTTTCAAGCGTTTGCGATCGTCACGGCTTATGGTGGCGTTTTCGGTGCCTTGATCTCTTTATTTTATCCATCTTATTACCTAGGAGCCGCCAGCATGTTTGAATGGGGCGTCTTCAAGAGCCTGGTGTCGCACAGCACGATGCTCATCGGCGCGGCATGGCTCTTTATTGCCGGCTACTTCAAAATCCGCCTGACCAACACGCTGGTGTTCGCCTTCGGTTTGATTTTCTATGGTTTCGCGGGCGTCATCGTCAACACGTTGTATGAAGCTTTCGGTCTGCCTGATCCGAACGCGATGTACTTGTCTCAGCCACCTTTGGCCGAGGCACCTTTCTTGAATGCTTATGCCATCGCCTTGATCATGTTGATCTTGATTGGTGGCTTCTCATTGACCTATGAGCGATATGCCTGTGCCCCGTCGGAGCGGACCATCAAGCGTCTGGCATGATTCAAAGAACCACTGAGGATCAACGAAAAAGCCGTTCGTTTTTCACGAACGGCTTTTTCTTCTATGATGGAACCGGAATAAGGAGGTCAGGAATGTTGGATGTTGATGGAGACGGTGCCGCTGGCACCTTCACCGACGATCTTGATACGATAAACACCTTGGGAAAGTTGGATGTCAGTGGTTTCGCGAAGCAAGGTGACGACATCATAAGGGTCGATGAGGACCACCATGAAGCGACCTTCGGTCACGTGTTGGGAAACGGTGATGGACCGTGTGTCATGACCGGTGAATTGAAGCAATGTCTGGCTGCCTTCAAATCCTTTGAATTGGATGAAAGCGGATTGGTCATCAATGCTACCGGCACGTTCCACAAAAGTGTGGGAATCCTCAGGCGCGATGATGGCTTGATTGTCGTCGATGACGGGAATCGGATCGTGTGTCATGTCACATGCCTGAAGCATGAAAATGACGGCGAAGAGGGCGAGGATCTTGATCAGGTTAGCCATAGGAGGTAGTCCTTTCTGTCTGTGGTGTGGTCGAGCTTGTGGTTGTATTTGATCGGTTCAATGTTTTTTTGGTTGTTTTTAATTAGTCTAGCCATGAGAGAATCTCCTTTCTTTCAATGGTTTCGAGTGTGTGGATGTGTTTGTAGATTTTGGTTCTGACTGGATCGCTTCTTAATAGTTTAGCCATAGTTCGAATTCCTTTCTTCCGTGTGATTCAATCATGTGCATCATGTTGATGACCTTGGTTCTCATTTCATTTTTTCTAATTCTTGTCTTCATTTTGTTTCTCCTTTTCCGTTTTTCAGTTGATTTTTTTAACTTACACCTTAATTATATTCAATTCGATATCATTTGTCAACCCTTTTTTTGAAAAAAAGTTAATTTTTTTAATTTTTATATTGATATTATTAATTGATGGCTTAATAGAAGCGTTATTTTTTAATATAAAAATCGTTTTTTTTCTATAATATGCTAAAAAAAGACCCGTTTAGGTCTTTTTTTGATTGATGATGGCGATATGGATTGTCAGGTCAAGCAATCGCGTCGTGCACTTTTTGCATCAATGCTGTTTTCATGGCATGGGTGCGGACCAGCAGGTCTTGGGTGGTCGCCTGATGTTTTTCGATGTCTTCCGGATCATCAAGTGATGACACATTGATCATGACATTCAACAAGGCCCCTTCGATGCCGGCTGCCAACATCAACGCTGCGACCCCGACATCCGAGACGGCCTGCTTGTTTCCATAGGTGAGAATGATGTCCAGACGTTCCAGGGCGGCAAGCCCCAGGTTGGCGACCATGGCAGGCACCTTGATGGCTTCCCTGGTGCCGGCTTGGATTTTCTCATGGCGGGCCAGGACTTCCACATCATCAGTCTTGGGCATCCGGTAAGCCGCCATGATCAGGTTGAAGGCTTCGGTGTCCTTGTCAACCAGGTGAAGCAGTTCTTCCTCGATGGCGGTCAACGACTCGAACACCTGGCTGAAACGTTCCTGGATGTCTGGATCGAGTGCCTTGAACTTCTTCTTGCCGATGGAAAGATGGCCGACCATGCGGGCCAGGGCGGTTCCGAGGGTCGCGGCCAGGGCGGCGACCGAGCCTCCGCCCGGTGCCGGTGACGGACTGTCGACTTCTTGGACAAATGATTTGAGCGTGTGTTGAATCAGTTTTTTCATGGGTTCCTCCTTGTGATCTGGCGGTCATGGACGACGCGTTGACCACCGATGTAGACATCTTTGACATGATTGATGCCGAAATGATAAAGCGTATAAGCGAGATTGGGGGCATCCAGCACGACCAGGTCGGCTTGTTTGCCGGTGGCGATCGAGCCGGTTTGTCCGGACAGACCAAGATGATAAGCGGCGTTCAACGTCACGGCGGACAAGACTTCGCCCGGTTTCATTTTCAGCTGGTTGGCCGCGAGTTGCATGATCAACATGAAGTTCTCGGTCGGACAGCTGCCGGGGTTGTAGTCACCGGCCACGGCGACAGCCACCCCTTTGTCAATCATCGTGCGTGCGCGCGCGTACGCCCTGTTTAAATGGAAGGATGTGCCAGGCAGGATGTTGGCGACAGTATCGCTATCCGCCAGGCGTTCGATGTCGTCATTGGTGATGGCCATCAGGTGGTCGACGCTGGTCGCGCCCAGTTTGACACCTAAAGCCGTGCCTCCCAAAGAGACGATTTCATCGGCGTGAATCTTGACCTTGAAGCCTTTGCGTTGGGCGGCGGTCAGGATGGTTTTCGCCTCTTGGACCGTGAAGGCGTTTTTCTCACAAAAAATATCGACAGCTTCAGCCAGGTCTTCCTTTTTGATGACATCGAGATCGCGGATGACCTGGTCGATGAAGGTCTTGCGTTTGTTGGTATAAGCTTTCGGCAAGGCGTGTGCGCCCATATAGGTCGAGATCAGACGTACCGGGTGTTGTTGGTTGAGTTGGCGTGCCACCTGAAGCTGTTTGCGTTCGGTTGCGCGTTCAAGCCCGTAACCGCTTTTGGCTTCAAGTGTCGTGACCCCGTGTGCCATCATCCGGTCAAGTGACGTATAGGCCTGTTTGAAAAGGGCCTCCGGTGTGGCCTCCTGGGTTTTTTTGACCGTGCCGTGGATGCCGCCACCCTTGGCCAGGATGTCAAGATAAGGGACACCTTCGCGTAAAAGGGCGAACTCATCTTCGCGGGAACCGGCATGGACCAGATGAGAATGACCGTCAATGAACCCGGGACAGACGATGGCGCCGGCAAGATCATGGACAGTGGTCGACTCATCAATATGCTGCGCACCGTCGCCCGCGCCAAAACCGATGATCACGCCATCCTTGATGGCGAGATAGGCATCATCGATACTCAGGATGTCATTCAGCTCCTGATGTCTGAGCGGTGGCTCATGATGGGGCGTATACAATGTTTTGATGTTGTAGAGGACAAGATCGGCGATCATCACGGACGCTCCTTATGATAAATTGGCTTCGATGATTTTCAACCTGTCGAAGTCACGCAGTTTAAGATATCGGATCGAGGCGTCGACCACGTCGTCAAGCGTCATGTCCTTGTCAAAAGGTTGACCGGTGACGCCATGATAATATTTGAGGGAATCGGTCAAGGCGGCTTTGGGAAACAAACCGACCACTTCTGAAGCGGTCACGTCGACCTGATAGCGGGCCGCTTCCATCTTGACGGTCTCGAAAATCCGGTATACCGGGTTTTTCTTGAAATCCAGGATGTTCATGGTCACCTGCACATGACCTTTGTCTTCAAGAAAAGCAGGACCGGCCTGGACGTATTGAAAACCGCCGGTTGATTGGCGGATGGCCCTGGCGATCGCTTTCGCGATCTTCATGTCATCCGTGGCCAGATCGATGTTATAGGCCAACAAAGGGATGCGTGCGCCGATGGCGACCACACCGAAAGTCGGATGGATGGCCGCCGGACCAAAGTCAGGCTTCCAGTCAGATGTCTTGATCTTGTCTTTCATGCCTTCAAATTCGCCTTTCCGGATCGCGGGCAAACGGGTTCTTGACGGCTCTTTGGCGGCGTCAGCGTAGAGATAGACGGGGATGTCCAAGGTTTCGGCGACTGTCTTGGCCAAGGTTTCAGCGTGGTCGATGCAATCCTCGATCGTGATTCCCTGGATGGGGATGAACGGGACGACATCAACCGCGCCCATGCGTGGATGTTCACCTTGGTGGGTGTTCATGTCGATCAGTTCGGCCGCCTTCTTGAAAAAGGCCAAAAGCGGTTTTTGCATGGCCATGGGGTCACCAATCAAGGTGATGACGGTGCGATGATAGTCTTGATCGGGTTCAAGGCTGATCAGCTTGAAACCAGGTTGGTCTTTCAGGGGCTCGGTAATGGCGTGGATTTTAGCCAAATCCCTGCCTTCGGAAAGATTGGGTACGCATTGTACAATCGGGGTCATGTCATCGTCCTCCTTTGAAATATTGCTTGATGGTCTGTGTCACCAATGTCTCATCAGCCGTTTCCGGCCATGTGACCTGGGCGTTTGCTTCATCTTGATTGAACCGGGCGGTCACCTCGAGCGCGGCCTTGTTGCCGGCCCAGGCACGTCTGGCGACGCCGGTCATGACATCGTGGATCAACGCTTCCTTGAGAATCGCATCGACCCGCTCGGAACCGTCTAACACCATGCCGTAGCCACCATTGATTGACCGGCCGATGCCGACACCACCGCCGTTATGGAGGGCGACCAGGCTCATGCCACGGGCGGCGTTGCCCAAAGCGACCTGAGTCGCCATGTCAGCCATGATGTTGGAACCATCCTTGATGTTGGCGGTCTCACGGAATGGTGAATCGGTCCCACCCGTGTCATGGTGGTCACGACCGAGCATGATGGGGCCGGTCTCTTGTCTGCGGACCATGTCGTTGAACTTAAGGGCGATCTTGAGTCGGCCGGCGGCATCCTGATAAAGGATGCGGGCCTTGGTGCCGACAACCAGATTGTTCTTGTCGGCATCGTGGATCCAGTTGTAGTTGTCCTTGTCCTGGAAGCGTCTTTCAGGATCGATCATCGCCATCGCCGCCTGGTCGGTCTTGTCAAGATCTTCATCAAGACCGGATAGACAAACCCAGCGGAAAGGACCGTAGCCATAATCGAACAAGACCGGTCCCATGATGTCTTCGACGTAGGAAGGATAAATGAAACCGTCAAGGTCGTCGCGTTGGTTTTTACAGATGTCCTTGACGCCGGCATCATAAAGCGCTTTTAAGAAACTGTTGCCATAATCAAAGAAATAGGTGCCGCGTTCAACGAGTGTCTTGACTGCCTGATGATGTTGGATAAGACTTTGGTCAACGGCCTTTTTGAAAGCCTTGGGATCCTCATCAAGCAGTTTGGTTCTTTGTTCAAAGGTCAGGCCTTGCGGGCAATAGCCCCCTTCATAAACCGCGTGACAGCTCGTCTGATCACTTAATAAATCGATGGCGATGTGTTTGTCGACCGCGTGTTGTAACAAATCGACGATATTGCCATCAAAGGCGATGGCCAAAGGCTGTTTTTGCGTCATGGCTTCCTTGGCATAAGCAAAAGCCTCACCAGGATCATGGGCGACTTTGGAGACCCAGCCTTGGGCGAACCTGGTCTCGATCCGGGAACGGTCGACTTCGGCGATGATGCCCACACCCCCGGCGATTTCAACCGCCTTGCCTTGCGCGCCACTCATGCCACCCAGACCGGATGAGACGAACAGGCGACCGGCCAGATCACCCGAGGCGATGCCCAGTTTCATCCGACCGGCATTGAGCAAGGTCGAATAGGTGCCATGGACGATGCCCTGCGGGCCGATATACATCCAGCCGCCGGCCGTCATCTGGCCATAATTGGCAACACCGAGCGCGGCGGCCCGGTTGAATTGTTCCTGGTTGTCATACATGCCGACCATCAAGCCGTTGGTCGTGATCACGCGCGGGGCGCGTGGGTGTGCGTCAAAAAGACCAAGCGGATGACCGGACATGACCACCAGCGTCTGGTGGTCGTTCATCTGGGCGAGATAGGCCTTGACAAGATGATACTGCATCCAGTTTTGCAAGACCTGTCCGGTTTCACCATAGGTGACCAGTTCATAGGGGTAAAGCGCGACATCGACGTCAAGGTTGTTGTCGATCATGACCTGGAAGGCCTTGCCTTCCAAGGTCTTACCGGGATACTTGTCGACCGGCAAGCCTTTGATGTCATGGTCCGGACGGAAACGATAACCGTAGATCCGTCCCATGGTCATCAGTTCTTTCGCGAATTCCGAGGCGAGCGTCTCATGCCATTTGACGGGGATATAACGCAGGGCGTTCTTGAGTGCCTGCCGGCATTCGTCTTCCGATAACAGCAAGGCGCGCCTGGGTGCGCGCCGGATGCCCTTTTTAAATGTTGGATGTTCAGGCAGGGATGGGAAAATCTGGTCTATTGTCATCAGGTTCACTCCTTGTCGGCATGCAACAATGCATCGATAAAGGCCTGGTCTGCCAATAAGGCATCCATCTTGTGCAGATGGGGCTGCATCACCTCGTCCGAGGCAATAAAGGGAATGTTTTGGCGGATCATCTTGTGTGCTTTGGCAGTTTGTCTGGCGAGTTTATCCTTATCTCTAAAGTCGATGGCTTGGGCAGCTGTCATCATCTCCATGGCTACCACCTGACGCGTGTTTTCAAGGATCATGCCGGCCTTGCGGGCGGCAATCGACCCCATCGAGACATGGTCTTCCTGTCCGGCCGATGAAGGAATCGAATCGACCGAAGCCGGATGGGCGAGCACCTTGTTTTCGCTGACCAGCGAGGCCGCCGCGTATTGGACGATCATGAAACCTGAATTCAGACCGCACACCTTGATCAAAAAGGGTGGGAGCCCGTTGGACAAATGGGGATTGACCATCCGTTCCAAGCGGCGTTCACTGATGTTGGCCAGTTCGGCCAGCGCGATGCCCAGGTAATCGAAAGCGAGGGCGAGGGGCTGGCCATGGAAATTGCCGGCACTGATGGCACGTTGTTGATCTATTAAAATGATGGGATTGTCGGTGACAGCGTTCATTTCCCGTTCGATGATGGCCTTGACGTGTTGGAACGCTTCCAATGAAGCGCCGTGCACCTGCGGGATACACCGCAGGCTATAGGCGTCCTGGACCCGTTTCTCACCTTGTCCGGTCACGAGACGACTGCCTTCCAGATGGGTGCGGATGACTTTGGCAATCTCCATCTGGCCTTGGTGGTTCCTGACTTCATGAATGACGGGATGGAAGGCATCGATGATCCCCGTCAAGGCTTCTAAAGACATGGCGGCCGACAGATTGGCGGCCTCGAGCACATCAAAGGCGTCTGCAAGTGCGAGACCGCCAATCGCAGTCATCGCCTGCGTGCCGTTGATCAAAGACAGGCCTTCTTTGGCATGAAGCCGTTCGAGCGGCTTGATGCCTGTCTGTCTGAATCCTTCCTTGGTCGTCATTCTGACACCATCAATCCAAACTTCGCCAAGTCCGACAAGCGGCAGGCTCATGTGTGAAAGCAAAGCCAGGTCGCCACTCGCGCCCAGACTGCCTTTCTCAAACACCACCGGGATGACATTCTTGTTCAATAGTTCGACCATTTTGTCAAGCGTGTCAAGACGGATGCCGCTATAGCCTTTGACCAAGGCATTGATGCGGAGGGCGAGCATCGCCCTGACAATGTCTTGAGACAGCGGTGCACCGACGCCGCAGGCGTGGCTTTTCAACAAGTTCATCTGCAATTCGCCGACATTGCCGTTGTCAATCGTCACATTGGCCAGTTCGCCGAAACCGGTATTGATACCATAGACCGGTGTCTTGCCTTGGGCGGCTTCCGCGACAAAAGCACTGGCCTTGTCGACCAGTGTCCTGCTAGCCTCGTCAATGGCGACCTGCGCATGATGACGGGCGATTTGCTTCAGACTTTCCAAATTGAGGGTCTTGCCATCGAGAATGATCATGTCTGTCCTCTTTTGATGTTATTGTTTGTCTGCCACCAGGCAGGCCAGGGCGATCGAATAAAACTTGTCTTCGGTCGCGTCGGCACGACTGGTCAGCACAATCGGCTTTTTGGCGCCGGCGATGATGCTGGCGCTTTTCGCACCCGCCAGAAACATCATGCTCTTGTAAAAGATGTTGCCGGATTCGATTGACGGCATCAGCAGAAAGTCGACATTGCCAGCCATCGGATCCGTGACGCCCTTATGCAAGGCGGCTTCCTTGTTGATGGCATTGTCAAAGCCGAAAGGGCCGCCGACGGCACAGCCTTTGATGCGACCGTTCCGATAGCGGCTGACGAGTTCCTCGGCATCCAGGGTGGCTTGCATCTTCGGGTTGATTTTTTCAACTGCGGCGATACAGGCGACATTGGGTTTCTTGATGCCGAGGGCATAGGCGATTTCAAGTCCGTTTTCAATGATTTCCTGTTTGGTGTCGACATCGGGGTCGATGTTCATCCCGCCGTCGCTCATCAAAACAATTTTATGATACTTGGGGATTTCCAAGACGCTGACGTGTGACAGGCGGTTGGGCGTGCGCAGGCCATAATCGCGGTTGAGTGCAGCACGCAAAATGACAGATGTGTCGACAAACCCCTTCATGAGGATATGTCCGCTGTGCTTGTGAACCAGCTTGACGGCTTCTTCACAGGCTTGGGTCTCATCCGCGACATCGATGATTTGCACATCGCTTTGGGGAATCTTTAGCTGCGACAATGTCGCTTGGATGGCTTTTTTATCGCCGACCAAAACAGCCTGGATGATGCCGGCTTTCCTGGCCATGTGGACGGCCTCCAGGACGGGTTGGTCATTGGCGGCGGCAACCACCAGCGTTTTCGGTTTGAGCAGCTGGGCCGCCTTGATCAAATCTTGCATGGTTTTCATGTCATCACCTGCTTACGCATATGTTTTGGCTTCTTCTTCGCCTTTGAGGACGCGAAGCGCACCAAAGGCAAGGGCTTCCATTTCATCTTCGCCCGGATAGACCAGGACCTTGGCGATGAAACGGACACGACTTTCAATCTGGTCGACGGCCCGTTTGTCATGGGCCAGTCCGCCGGTCAGCACGATGGCGTCGATGTCACCTTTGAGCACCGTCGCACCGGCACCGATTTCCTTGGCGATCTGGTAGCACATGGCGTCAAAGATGACACGGGCTTTTTCATCACCAGCTTCGATGCGACGGCGGATTTCGCTGCCGTCATTGGTACCGAGATGGGCCACCAGTCCACCTTTGCCATAATTCTTGCGTTTGATTTCCGGCAAGGTGTACTTCCCGGAAAAGATCATTTTATACAAAGGTCCCATGGGCACGGAACCACTTCGTTCCGGTGACATCGGTCCATCACCGTCGAGGGCGTTGTTGACATCGATGACACGGCCCTTGCGATGGATACCGACGCTGATGCCGCCGCCCAGATGGGCGACAATCATGTTAAGATCGTGGTAAGGTTTGCCGAGATCCTTGGCGACCTTGCGGGCGACGGCCTTTTGATTGAGGGCGTGGAAGAGGCTGTCACGTTGGATCTCCGGCATGCCGGTGATCCTGGCAATGTCGTCCATTTCATCGACCGCGACCGGATCGACGATGAAACTCGGGATGCCATACCGGTCGGCGATGTCCTTGGCCAGCACGCAACCGAGATTGGAGGCATGCTCGCCGCGTGTCGCATTTTTCATATAATCGACCATGGCGTCATTGACTGCAAACGTGCCGCTTTCAATCGGTTTGAGCATGCCGCCACGACCGACGACCGCTGACAAGCCGGACAGGTCGATGCCCGCTTCAGCCAGGGCATCCAAGATGGTTTGCTTGCGAAAAGGGTACTGATCGATGATCTGGGTGTATGCCATGATTTCCTCGGTCGTGTGCTTGACCGAATGTTCAAACACACACCGTTCATCTTCATAAACGGCCAGCTTGGTGCTGGTCGATCCCGGGTTGATGGCAAGGATGCGATAAGTCATGTTTTCCTCCCTGTTTTGTACGTGAAAACCATCTATCATTATACCATGTGAGCGCTTGCAACACAACCACCTGACAGGCAAAGAACAGACGATTTTTAAGACTTGTCGATCAAAAAACACCTCTTTCGAGGTGTTCATGGTATGAATTAAGTGCCGCCGTTGACTTCGACATCACGCAACAGGCCCACACACAAGGAAAGATTGTATTCCTTGGCATAGTCAAGCGCGGTTTTCTGACGGCGGTCACGCCGCATCGGCACCGCTTTTTCGACCAGTTGCCGGAGACTCACGTGATCACGGTTGAGTACCGCCAAAGCCAAAGCCTGCTTTTCGACCAGTCTTTCATATTTAGGGGTCGCCATGTATTCAAGCAAGTATTTCAGTTCTTCCTTCCGATCAAAGATCATGGCCGTGTCGAGCGGTGTTTCATAACGACGGTTCAGGATTTCAATGTAGGCCTCGTTAGCCAGAAGCAAACGGATGGTTTCAATCGTTCCGAAACGGACCGCGTTGAAAATCGGTGTTTCAAATTGGTCATTCAGGGCATTGGGATCAAGATTCTGGTTTAAAAGCAGGTCCAGAACGGCCACGCTCGAGGTCTTGGCCGCGACATGCAAAAAGGTGTTGCCGGCCGAATCCTTGGTCTGCCAGGATTGTCCGCCTTCCTTGAGCAGGTAGGCAATCACATCACTTTTTCCATTTTGAATGGCATAATGGACTGGCAATTTGTCATCATAGGTCTTTCTATTGGTATGTGCGCCGCTTTCAATCAACAACTTGAGCATGTCCATATCGCCTTTGGCGGCAGCCAGATGGAGCACGGTTTCACCGTGCCGGTTCTCGATGTTGACCTGGGCGAACTTGGCAATCAGCAGTTTGGCGATGTCAAGCTTGCCCTTGCGGGCGCAGTCGAACAAGGCGGTCTCGCCATGTTCATCAGCCAGGTTGATGTTGATGTCCTGGCTGAGCAAATAATGGATAACATCAAATGCGCTGCCAAGGACAGCATAATGCAAGAGGTTTTTCTTTTTGTCGTCGACCATTTCAAGGTGCGTCATGTGCGCCTTGACATATTCGACATTGTTTTCCGATGCCTTCAAGAAAATCTCCATGCAAACACCGCCTTCACCTTATATTTTAACCGATTTTAATGATTTCGATGAAAAAAAAGCACGTATCATCACGATAGGTGCTTTCTGATCACATGATAAGCTTATTTGACGGCTTGTTTCAAAAGTTTGCCGGCTCTGAACGCTGGTGTCTTCTGTTCGGGAACAGTGATCAGTTCGCCAGTGCGCGGGTTCTTGCCTGTTCTTTGTACACGGTTTCTGACTTCGAAGGTACCAAATCCGGTGACGACAACCTTTTCACCACGTCTGCCCAATGTTTCAGATACAGTGTCTGTGAAAGCTTCAAGAACATCTTCTGCGACTTTTTGTGTGACATTCGCACGATTTGCAATTACCGAGATCAATTCTGTCTTGTTCATTGATTTTCCTCCCTTTTCAAGATGGCTTAATTATAACAAATATTTGCAGTTTGTGCAATGATTTGCGCTGTTTTAATGCTTTTTTATGGCTTAATAAGGCATTTTTTGTCAAAAATCCTCGGATTTAAGCGTTCTTTTCAATAAATGGCTCGTTGCTTCACTTGCGCTGACGCGTCCTTGTAAAATGCCATATGCGGCCTCGATCAGCGGCAATTCAATCCCTTTTTGGGCCGCCAGATGATGCATTGCCTCGATCGTGCGGATACCTTCGATGGTCTGTTTTTCCTCGGCATATATCTGCGCGACGGTCATGCCTTGGCCGATCTTCTTGCCGGCCCTGAAATTACGGGAATGTTCGGATGAGGCGGTGACAATCAGGTCACCGATGCCGGTCAGGCCGAAGGCGGTTTCTTTCCGGCCGCCCATCGCTTCGACAACGCGGACGATTTCGACGATGCCGCGGGTGATGACGGCGGCACGTGCGTTTTCGCCGAGATTGAGACCCGTACATGCACCACTGATGACGGCAATCGCGTTTTTGACGGCGCCACCGAGCTCGCAACCGATGACATCGGTCGAGGTGTAGATGCGCAGGTAGTCCTCGTTGTTAAATACTTGCCGGACTTGTTTGGCCAGGGCTTCATCTTCGCTGGCCGAGACGAGCAAGGTCGGACGACGCAAAATCACTTCTTCGGCATGCGACGGTCCGGTCAGGACGACATAGCCCTTGAGAAATTCAGGCGGGATGACTTCCTTGGTGATCTCGCTGATCCGTTTGGACGTGTCCGGTTCAATGCCTTTGGCGACATTGATGATGACGACAGGGCGGAAGAGATGGGGTTTGATGGCTGACAAGGCATCACGCACCGCCTTGCTGGGCATGCTCAAGACGAGCCAGTCGGCAAACGCCAGGGCTTCATCGAGATGATTGGTTGCTTTAATGTTGGTCGGAATCTGGCAATCATAAAAAGGATGACGATGGGTGTTGATGATGTCGATGGTCGTCTGGTTGATGTCATAAATCAGGGGTTGATGACCGTTGTCCGTCAACACCTGGGCAAGCGTGGTGCCCCAGGCACCCCCGCCGATGATGGTGATGTTCATATTCAAGCCTTCTTTCGCAGGATGAGTTTGATGGGGGTGCCGGTGAAATCAACCGCATCCCTCAGTTGGTTGTTCAAATAGCGTAAATAGGAAAAGTGGACAAAGTCAGGATTATTGACAAACAAAATAAAGGTCGGTGGTTTGACGGCGACCTGGGTCGCGTAATTGAACTGGGCCTTGCCCCTGTTGAAGATGGCCGGTGGATTCATGGCCACGGCATCATGGACCAAATCGTTCAAGAGACTGGTCTTCAAGGACTTGTGATAATGTTCATAGGCCAGGTTGATGGCGGGAAAGATGGTTTGGATGCGCTGGTTGTGTTTGGCGGAGACAAAGACAACCTGTGCATAATCAAGAAACTTGAAATGGTCACGCACCTTGGTTTCCATCTTTTTCATCGTGCGTTCATCTTTTTCGACGGCATCCCATTTGTTGACGACGATGACCACGGCCTTGTGGTGATCGGCGATATGGCCGGCGACATGCTGGTCTTGTTCAATGATGCCTTCCTCGCCGTCCAGCACCAACAGCGCCACATCACTTCGTTCAAGGGCGGACAAGGCACGCAGGACGCTGTACTTGTCGGTGTCTTCGTAAACCTTGCCGCGTTTTCTGATGCCGGCGGTGTCGATGACGACATACGAACGCTTGTCTTTCTTGAAAGGGGTGTCGATGGCGTCACGGGTCGTGCCGGAAATCTCGCTGACGATGACACGTTCCTCACCGAGGATGGCGTTGGTCAAGGACGACTTGCCGACATTCGGACGGCCGACGATCGAAAAAGAGATGACATCGTCCTCATAAACGGGGTCATCATCCGTGATGTGGGTGATGACCTGGTCCAAAAGGTCACCGATGCCGATGCCGTGATGGCTGCTGATGGCGATCGGATCCCCCAGACCGAGTGCATAAAACTCGTAGGTGTGATTGATTTGCGAAACATCATCGATCTTGTTGACGGCAAGGATGACAGGCTTCTCTGCCTTATAGAGAAGTTTGGCAATATAATAATCAGCGTCATTGGGTCCGATTTTGCCATCCACGACAAAAATGATGACATCGGCCTCATCCATCGCCACCTGGGCTTGTGCTTTGATTTGATTCAAAAAAGGGGCATCGCCGAGATCGATGCCCCCCGTATCTATGACTCTGAAGTTTCTGGTCAGCCATTCCGCCTTGGCGTAAATGCGGTCACGCGTGACGCCGGCGGATGGATCGGTAATCGAGAGCCTGCTGCCGACCAAGCGGTTGAACAGACTCGATTTGCCGACATTGGGGCGGCCGACAATGGCGACTTTGAATGGCATGTCGAAACCTTCTTTATGATGCTATTTTTTCATTTCATCCTCGAAGAGGTCACCGATGGTGACGCCTTCGTCTTGTTCTTCGTCTTCAAGATATTGCTCAAAGGAATCACGTTCGACTTTTTCAAGCACACGGCGGATGGACAGTTTCAAACTCCATTGCTCGCGGTTGGCTTCAATGACGACGGCATCGACTTCATCGTCGATGGCGAAATATTCATCAGGACGGCCGATTTTCTCAATTGACAACTCGTTGCTGGGAATCAGCCCTTCGGCGCCTTGGACCATGACCTTGAGGCCTTCCTTGGTCACTTCAAGCACTTTGGCCTTGACCACGTCGCCACGTTTGACGGTGACGTTTTTCCACGGGTTGTCTTCCAATGCTTTTTTACTCAAGGAGATTTTTTCTTTCTTGAGATCAAGGTTGACGATGGACAATGTCAACTCGTCACCGATTTTGACAAAGGCGTCGAAATTGTCATTTGGATTCCAGGAATACTCGTTTTTATGCAACAAGCCCCTGACATCCTTGTCGACTTCGACAATGATGCCGAACGGCAGTTTTTGAAAAGCCGTGCCCGTGACGGTGTCACCGACCTTGTGCGTGTCATAAAACTCTTCGTAAGGTGTCTTGATCAAGGCTTTCATGGAGAGGTCGAGGCGGTTGCCTTCCTTCTTGATGACCTTGACATCGATTTCGTCCCCGAGTGACAAGACATCTTCGATCTTATCAATGCGATAATGGCTTACCTGGGAGATGCGTAACAAGCCGACGACATGATCGAAACGGATGGTCGCGGCATGCGGTTCGAGTTTGTCGACCTTGCCCTTGAGGATATCACCGGTGTTGATGTGTTCGAGTTCGTCCTGTCTGGCTTTGAGACGGGTCTCATAGGCTTCCTGACGTTCACGTTCGAAGATGGCCTTGCGGGAGGCGACGATGCGTCGGCTGCGACCGCGCATGGTCGCTTCGATGATCTGGATTTCAAGTGTCTTGCCAGGCAGTTCTTCCTTGGTTTTGACCAGGTCGAAATCAAGCAGGCTGTAAGGCAGGAAGACATCGTTCTCAAGATAACTCAAAATGAGTCCCTTTTCAAGGATTTTCTTGACTTTGGCGTTGACGGTTTCACCGCTTTCCACCAAAGATTCGATTTTCAGAAATTTTTCGTCTGACAACAAGGGCAGACGTGATAAAAGAATCTGGGCCGGGTCATCCGTGATTTTCATCACGCGGGCGCGGACCTTGTCACCGATCTTGACCAGACCTTCAAATGTCTGGGGTGCGGGCTTGTCGTAATTATCCAGATGGATTTTGCCCTCTGTCGTGTATTGCACGTCCAGATAGATCGTGTTCTCTTCAACTTTGATGACCGTGCCTTCTACCACGTGGCCGACCCTCAACACATTAATCTCCATGTACGTTCTCCTTTTGTTCTATGAATGCTATGATTTTCTTGACCACGTCTTTGATGGTCAAGGATGTCGTGTCAATGACAATGGCATCTTCGGCCTGCCTGAGCGGTGATGCTTCGCGGGTCGAGTCCTTGCGATCGCGGTTGACGATTTCCTCGATCATTTGTGCCATCGGTTCTTGTTTGCCTTTTTGGACGCGTTCGGCGTAACGGCGCTTGGCGCGCTCTTCGACGTTCGCGGTCAAAAAGATTTTCAGTTCGGCATCCGGCAGGACGACGGTGCCGATATCACGGCCATCCATGATGATGTTGCCGGTCGTCTTGGCCGCGGCTTGCTGCAAGCCTACCAACATCTTCCTGACATACGGGAAGCTCGAGACCAGTGAGACGTTCCTGGTGACCTTGTCACTACGGATGGCTTCGGTCACGTCACGGTCGTCAATGTAGATGCGGTCATGGTCATAATGGATATGGCAGGTCTCTAAAAAACGGTATGCCGCTTCATCGTTGAGATCGATGCCGAGCTCGATCGCCTGCAAGGTGACCGCCCGATACATCGCACCCGTGTCGATGTGCGTCCAACCGAGTGTTTTGGCAATGGTTGAACTGATGGTGCTTTTCCCTGAACCTGCCGGCCCGTCAATGGCGACCCGAAATCCAGACATACATGACCTCCGTACATAGATAATTATAACATAAAAGCGTGATGTGCAACGATGTGATCAAGACATTTTCAAAGGTTTGTGTGCATACAAACGTTTAATCTCATGGATTTTCAAAGGACGATAGGTGCCTCGTTCGACCCCTTCCAATGTCAGAAAGTCATAACGGACACGGGTCAGTTTCTTGACCTTGTGGCCGATGGCCTCGATCATCTTGCGGACCTGCTTGTTACGGCCTTCGACCAAAGTGATGGACAACAGGGTGCTTTGATGGCCTTTATCGAGTTCAACCAGGCGGACCGCGCGTGGCACCGCCCGGTAGTCGTCATCGATGATGACGCCTTCGCGCAGTTTTTTGATGGTTTTACGGATGATGATGCCGTCGACCCGGACCAGATACTCTTTTTCGACTTCATGTCCGGGATGGGTGAGGATCTGGGTCAGTTCGCCGTCATTGGTTAAAAGCAAAAGGCCGGCGGTATCAAAATCAAGGCGTCCCACGGGATAGACACGGGTGGCCCGGTCTTCTTCCGTAAGCAGGTCAAGCACGGTCTTGCGTTTTTTGTCATCATCAGCCGTGGAGACGACTCCGGTCGGCTTATTCAAGAGATAATAGCAAAGATCTGCCATGATGATCTGTTTGCCGTCGACTTCGATATCATCCTTGCGGCTGACTTTGAAACCCAGTTCCGTGATCACCTTGCCATTGACCTTGACGCGACCTGCCGAAATCATTTCCTCGGCTTTGCGGCGTGAGGCGATATTGGCTTGTGCGAGGACTTTTTGCAATCGTTCCATCTGTATTCACCCGATTCATTATAGCATACATTCCATGTATGTGAGAATGCAAGAGACAAAAACACACATTCAATCACATCAGATGCACAAATCAATATATTTCTCGAAAAATCTGCGTTTTTTGTCATGATCAAACCAAAAAAAGATGCCAGTAGTCTTCTTTGTGCCTACTCGCATCTCACCTTCTCGATTGATTGATGACTGATTGTCGCTATTTCATCATATGAATCGATGTCAACAGGGTTACTTTTCCCTTGACACATAACTGCCGTCTTGGGTGCTGACAATGATGCGTTCGCCTCGTTCAATGAACATCGGCACCTTGACCAGCAGACCGGTCTGCATCACGGCATCCTTGCTCGCATTGGTCTTGGTATCGCCCCGGACACCCGGGACGGTATCCGCGACTTCAAGCACGACCTTGTCGGGCAATGAGAGACCGAGGATCTCGACACCGTTGTAAAACATGACCTGGACTTCCATGCCCTCATAGATGAAATTGAGTTCATGCTTGATTTGAGCGGCAGGGATGTCAAGTTGTTCATAGGTCTCGGTGTTCATGAAGACATGCTGGTCGCCTGATGCGTACAGGTACTGCATGATGGTCTTGTCGATCTGGGCCCGTTCGACCTTGGTGCCGGCATTGAAGGTATGATCAACGACAGCGCCCGTTCTCAGATTGCGCAGCTTGCTTCTCACGAAGGCCGCGCCCTTGCCGGGCTTGACATGCAAAAACTCAATGATTTGATAAATATTGCCTTCAAACATGATGGTATGGCCGGTTTTGAATTCATTAGTGCTGATCATGATTATGGACTCCTTCTGGGTTTGCCTGTTTCATTATAGCCGATTGTTGTCATTTAGACAACCGCTTTGGCCTCTAAAAAACGGACGGCCTCGAGATAGCTGTCCAATTGGCGGCCGGCAAAGGTGGCGTCCACCACATCCCGGATGACATTGACATGTCGGAAAGGCTCCCGGTTGTCGACCTCTGAAAGGTGGACCTCGACCTTGGGAACCGTCAAGATTTCAAGGGCATCGCGGATGGCGATGCTGGTATGGGTGTAAGCACCCGGATTGATGAGCAATGCATCGTAAGGTTGGTCGCAGGCATCTTGAAGCAAATCGATGATTTCGCCTTCATGATTCGTTTGATAGAACGTGAAGTCAAGCATGGGAAACGCATCGATGAGTGCTTGATAAAGCTGTTCAAGCGTGAGCGTGCCATAATGTTGAGGATCACGTCTGCCTAACATGTTGAGATTCGGGCCATGAATGACAAGAATGTTTTTCATATGGGGTTCTCCTGCAAGGTTTTGATGATAAAGGAAACGGTATCCGTGAGCTCGCCGTCGTTGGACACCACCAGGTCGGCGAAATCCTGATATTGAAGGAAACGTGCTTCATGAAGCGCTTCAAGCGACATTGTTTTAAGCAGTGGCCTTGGTGGGCCCTGCGACAATCTTTCCTGAATGATGGACAAATCGACATCCAGCAAAATGACGCGTCCGTTCATCAGTGTTTTGTTTTCGCGTCGGGTGACGATGCCTCCGCCGCAGGCGATGACGGCGTCGGTTGCCGTGATGTCGGCCAGGGCTTTGGTCTCCAGACGTCTGAATGCGTCTTCACCATGACGTTCGAAAATCTCATCAATGAACATGAGGGCGTCCTGTTCGATGATCCCGTCAAGATCAAGATAAGGCCGGTTCAGCTTTTCAGCCAAGGCGGCCGCCACCTTGTTTTTACCCGAACCGGGCATGCCGATGAGATAGATGTTCATGACCTACTCCTTCAAAAAAGCCTGGACATGACGCATCGCGTCCGCGAACAAGGTCGGACTGAGCGCATCAAGCAGCTTCGGGCTCATCTGGTTGAAAAACCAGGTCTTTTGTTTTTTGGCGAGTCTGCGACTTGCCTTGATGATGGCTTCCTTCGCGGTCTCAAGATCAATCTCTCCCTGACAATACCGGTAAAGTTCACGATAGCCGATCGCGTTGACGGCAATGCCTTTGCCGGCCAACATCCTGACCTCTTCAATGAACCCTTCCTCGAGCTGTTTATCCAAACGTTGTCGCAACCGTTCGGTCAAGACGTCCCTGTCAAGATCGAGATAGAGGACGAGCATGTCGTAAAGTGGCACATCCTTGCGTGTCTTGCTGGAACGGGGTGTCCCCGCGACGGCTTGTTCAAGCGCCCGCAAGAGACGTCTGCGGTTGTTGACATCGATGGCGATGTCAGGGTCTTTTTCCCGTAAGAGGTCTTGGAGTTCGGCATTGGTCAGATGGGCGTTCGCTTCCGCAAACGCCAGATCCCTGGCACTTTCGATGAATTCATAATCGTAAAGGGCGGCCTTGATGTAAAGGCCGGTTCCTCCGACAATGACCGGAACCTTGATCGTGTCGATCAAGGCCCTGGCATCTTGTTGAAAATGATAGACGGTGTAGGCATCCTTGGGATCGCGGATGCTCACCAGATGGTGGGGGATGCCCGCCATGTCTCGGGGCAAAATCTTGGCTGAGCCGACATCAAGATCCTTGTAGACCTGGACGGCGTCACCGTTGATAATCTCACCCATGACCGCCTGGGCGATCCGCAAGGACAAGACTGTTTTACCAGATGCCGTCGGACCGACAATCACAATAACTTTTTTCATTATATCACCCGCTTGAACATACGTTCGATTTCATGTTCGGAAAGTTTGATGACCGTCGGACGGCCATGTGGACACGTGTAAGGATTCTGACAACGTTTGAGGTTGGCCACCAATCCGTCGATCTCAATCCTGGATAACGGTTGGTTGGCCTTGATCGCGCCTTTGCAGCTGATGTCTTTAGCCAGACGGTCACGCAAGACCGACAAGTCGATTTCGGTTTTTTCTTCGAGCATCGACAACATCGTCTCGATGGCGATGTCGACTTCGTCTTCGATCAGCCAGACCGGGATGCCGGTCAGCGTGACGTCGTCATCAAAGTCGAACCCATGGGCGATGAAGACGGCACGGTGGTGCCTGATCTGGTCAAGGTCTTTATTCAGCAGGTTTAATGGATAGGGGATCATCAAGGGCCGCGTCGCCTTGACCGGATGGGCCAGCGCTTTGAAATAATGCTCGTAACGGATCCGTTCTTCAGCGGCATGCTGGTCCATCATGAACAAGCCCTCGTCATTTTGAAAAATCAAATACGTGCCGGCATAAGTGCCGACATAATCGAAGGTCGGCAGTTTCGGGGTGTCGGCAGTGGCGGCCGGTTGATTGTCGCCACGGGTCGGTGCATCCAGGTCCAGTTGCTGGATGTGGATGTCGCCGATGGTCTCACTGGCAATCGTTTTAAGACCTTCCGGGAGCCGGTGGTTCTTTTTGAGCAGGGCGTTCTTGACCTGGTGTTCGATGTGATAGGCCAGCAGGCTCTCGTTGGCGAACTTGACTTCGGTTTTCTGGGGATGGACATTGACATCCAAAAGACTCGGATCCATCACGAGATGGATCAGGGCGATCGGATAACGGTTGACCATCAGAAAACTGTGATAGCCGTCGATGACGGCCTGGACCAGGGCGTAATTTTTGATGGTCCTGCCGTTGACAAAGAGATGGACATCCTTCTTGCGGGCCCGGTTGATCTGCGGTGAAAGCAGATAACCGGTCAACTTGATTTTCTGGATGTCGGTTTCAAAAACGGTCATGTCCCGGGTCATGCGCGACCCGTGGATCTGGTCGATCAAGGCATAGAAGTCATTGTTGCCATAGGTTTGTTTGACCATGTTGCCATCCATCGTCAACGTCATGCGGATGCCGGGATTGGCCAGCGCCAGACGATCAAAGATGTCGATGATGGCGTGTTTTTCAGCCTGCTCGCTCTTGATGTATTTGAAACGGGCCGGTGTATTGAAAAAGAGGTCGGTGACTTCAACGACCGTTCCTTCGTTCAAGGTCGCGGCGCCTTCGCCTTGCAGGCTGCTCCCATGATAAGTGACATAGACACCTTCGGCATCCTTCTGCCGTGTTTTCAAGGTGACCTTGCTGACAGCGGCGATGGCGGCCAGCGCTTCACCCCTGAATCCGAGGGTCGCGATATGATTGAGATCACCGGGATGGGCGATTTTGCTGGTGGCGTGACGTAAAAACGCCAGATGGGCGTCTTCGGCGTCCATGCCGCTGCCGTTATCGGTGACGATGATGGCTTTCATGCCCATCGCTTCGATGTCGACGGTGATGCGGTTGGCATTGGCGTCAATCGCGTTTTCCACGAGTTCCTTGACGATGGAGGCGGGACGGTCGACCACTTCGCCGGCGGCGATCATGTCGGCCAGTCTGGCATCCATTTGTTTGATGATCGGCATCAAATCAGTCCTTTACTTCTTGTTTTTCAAGCGACTCTGATAATGTTTGAGCATGATCAGGGCATCCAACGGCGTGGTCTGGTCGGTATCAAGTTTAAGCAACTCTTCAAGGATGGAGAGGTCGTCGGCATCGACGACGTCACCATTGGCTTCTTCAAAGGCTTCATAATTGAACAAATCCAGCACGGTCCGGTTCTCTTTTTGTTCGAGTGCTTCAAGAATCTGCTTGCTGCGCGCAATCAGGCTTTTCGGCAGATGGGCCAATGAGGCGACCTGGATGCCGTATGATTTGTCGCTTGCGCCTCGTTCGACATGGTGCAGGAAGACCATCGTGTTGTTTTCTTCCCTGGCTTTGACATTCAGATTGGTCAGACGCGAAAGACTTTGTTCAAGTACCGTCAATTCGTGATAATGGGTGGAAAAGAGGGTCTGGGCCTTGATTTTCTCATGGATGTATTCAATCATCCCCTGGGCCAGCGCCATGCCGTCATAGGTGGCGGTGCCACGGCCGATCTCGTCAAACAAGATCAGGCTCTTGTCGGTGGCGCGTATCAGGGCCTCGTTGCTTTCCACCATTTCGACCATGAAAGTCGACTTGCCGCCTGCCAGGTCATCCGATGAACCGATTCTGGTAAACAAGGCGTCATAGACGGGTAAAGCGGCGGACTCAGCAGGCACGAAACACCCGCACTGGGCCATATAGACGATGATGGCGAACATGCGCATGTACGTTGACTTGCCGCTCATGTTGGGGCCGGTGATCAAAAAGATTTCGCCTTCTTTCATGATGACGTCGTTGGCGACAAACTGCGTGAACCGTTCCACCACGGGGTGACGGGCCTTGATGACATCAACCTGACGTTTCTCATGGAGCACCGGTCTGACAAAGCGGTGTTTTTCACTGACGATCGCCAAGGCCAGGAACGCATCGATATCGGCAATGCGACGACTCAGTTCCTGCAGGCTGTGCGTATGGGTGGCGACATGGTCGCGGATCTCTTTGAACAAGGCGTACTCGAGCGCCATGCCCTTTTCTTTGGCATGGAGGATGTCATCTTCCTTGCTTTTGAGTTCGGGCGTGATGAAGCGCTCGCTGTTGGTCAGGGTCTGCTTGCGTTCATAACCATATTCTTCCTTGACCAGGGCGGCGTTGCCTTTGGTAACCTCGATGTAATAACCGAAGACACGGTTGTAACCGACACGCAGGTTCTTGATGCCGGTCCGTTCTTTTTCGGTTTGTTCGAATTCAGACAACCATGACCGGCCATGGTCGTCGATGTCACGTAGCGCATCCAGGTCTTCATGCCAGCCCGGTTTGATGATGCCGCCCTCCTTGATGCTCAAGGGCGGATCGGGCATGAGTGCGGCATCAAGATGGGCGGCCAGCGCTTCATGCGCGTCCATCTCCTGCAAGACCTCATCAATCATCGGGTGATCATATTTGGCCAAGGCTTCTTTAAGTCCCGGCACCTGCAACAGCGTCTCTTTCAGCTGATAGAGGTCGCGGGCGTTGCTGGTCTGGAACGTGACCCGGCCGATGATGCGGTTGATGTCATAAATGTAACGGAGCCGCTCCAGCACTTCTTCACGTGGCTGATAAGGCGTCAAGGCGTCAATCATGTCATAACGCCGGTTCAAGGCTTCCTGGTCGGCAAGCGGATGGTTAAGCATGCTTAAAAGACGTCTCGAGCCCATCGCGGTCTGGGTCTTGTTAAGCCAATGGGCCAGTGTCGTCTGGGTGTTGCCGGTGAAGGATTCATTGATTTCCAAATGTTTTTTGACACGGTAATCGACCGCCATGTGATGGGTGCGTTCGATGATGACAAACGGCATCAGATGATGGATGTCTTGTTTCTGGGTCTGATGCAGATAGTTCAACAGGTGGCTGGCTGCTCTTTTTTGTTCGCGGGTCAGGTTTTCCATGTATCGGGAATGGCTCAGGGTGAAGTCTCCGCTTCTCGAGACCAGACGTTCCTTGTCTTCAAGGAAGCGGACCGCGTCCTCATCGAAATGGACCGGCAGCACGACTTCGCGGATGTCAAGGCTCTGCACCCTGTCAAGCGCATCCTGGCGGGACAGTCCGTCTGTCAGAAAACTCTCGCCGGTCGAGATGTCGACATGGGTGAGCACATAATCTTTTTCGGTCAGGATGATGCTGGCGATGAAATTGTTCGTTTTGTCATCTAATATGCCGTCTTCAAGGACGGTGCCGGGTGTGATCAGGCGGACGACTTCACGTTTGACCAGTCCCTTGCCCGGTTCGGTCACCTGTTCGGCGATGGCGATCTTGAACCCTTTTTCAATCAATTTCTGGATGTAGGCCTTGACGGCATGGTGGGGCACGCCGCACATGGGGACCTTCGAGCCGGCATCCCTTGATGTCAAGGCGATCTCAAGCACCTTGGAGGCCAGGATGGCATCATCGAAAAACATTTCGTAAAAATCGCCCAGTCTAAAAAAGACTATCGCGTCAGCGTAGTCTTCTTTGATATCAAGATATTGCTGCATCATCGGGGTGTAATCTTGCTTTTGTCGTGTGTCCATGTCAAACCCCCTTGCTCAGGTCACATGCCGAGCATATCCAAAAGTGCATCGATCCAACCGAGCATCATGCCGATGATCGGCGTGTCTTGCATGCCGGTCAGAAGATTGTCGATGAAGGCGGCGTTGGTCGCCCGGCCGATGGCGGCGAATGCACCAAGCAGGATGAAGATGGTGCCAAAGATGATCGCCAGCACAATCAGGATGACAAACATGACTTTGAAAAATCGTCGGGTGGCCTTGCTACCGGAACTTTCCGGTTGATAAACTTGTGGTGCCGCATCGACAGCCACGCCGATGCCAGATTGTTTCTTGAAGGCTTCGATGAAGGTTTCACGGTCGTCCGCTTCATCGTTGCGGATGATTTTCTTCAGTGTTTTGACATTGCCGTAAAACTCGGCCGAGTTTAACACGACAGGCTCTTTTCGGCCCGGGACGCCGGTGGCAGGCTTGGACTCGTCGAAATCGACCGGTGAGGCTTCGCCTTCCATGGCTTCGGCCGGATGGACGATTTCTTCAACGAGTTCACGCAAACGGCGGAGTTCTGCCACCAACTCGGAAAGATTGGTAAACACTTGATGGTCAACCTCATGGGCCTGCAGATATTGGCCCGATTGCTTGGCAACTGGTGTTTCTTGGACGGGTTCAGGTGCGTCCTCTTCCTCGACATCGTCTTTCGGGGGTGCTTCTTCAGAAGGGGTTTCGCTGACGGGTTCAGGTTTGGGTGTGGGCGTGTCCTCGGCTTCCGGTTGTTCAGCGACCTGGTCAGGCTCCATCTCGTAGACTTCCTGTGATTCAGGAACGAAATACGTTTCCTTGGTCTCCTTCGCGTTGGCCAGGATGTATTCGATGATTTCCTCTTTCTTGAGTTCGGTCGATGCCTTGATGTCATGGTCCATGGCGTAGCGCTGCATCTGCAACACGGACATGCCACGGATTTCGGTCTCCAATACATCGGTATGGGTGTTGCGTTCTTGAAGTTCGTTGATGATGATGTTGGCCAGTTCGTTTTTCTTCAGACGACGTGGGACATCGACGCCGTATTTGGCACCGAGGTCACGGACTTCAGACAAGGTTGAACTCTTAAAGAGGACCGGTCTGAATTTTTGCTGGGTCAGTCCGTCAATCCGGCCGAAACTGTCGAAGAACAGGTCTTTGAGTTCGCGGTTATAGGTTCTGATGTTGGGAAAGACGAGTCCGGCACTTTTAACATGGTCGACGCTTTCGTCGACCAGGCGGCGGAGGTCTTTGGCCAACACACCCTTTTCAACCATATAGGAGAAAAGGTCGGTCCAGAATTCTTCTAGAAATTGCTTGTCGAGGTCGCGGTCGTCATAAAAGACCAGCAGGTTTTCCAACTGTGTTTCGGTAAACTCGGAAAACCATGACAAGCGATAATTGAGCTCGTCAGCCAACGTCAGACGGTTCTTGCGTGTCTGGGCGACACGCTCCCTGAGGATTTCCCGCAAGACAAACATCCTGAGTTCGCGGGGAGCATTCAGGCCGATGTCATTGAAAAAAGCCTTGACCTTTTCCGCAGGCAGGTAGATGATGGTTTTCAGGACGTCATCAATCTTGACTTTCTTGTTTCCCAAATTTAGTTCTGAATCTCTGGTTAATCTTGCCATGATGCGACCTCCGTTTAATACTATCTATTTATATCTTATAATATTTCAATCATTTTATCAAATGTTTCAGGTTTTTGACAAACAAAAGGACGCTCGTGGCGTCCCTATTGTTCCCAATCATCATTGATGCCGGTTTCAAGGATCTCCATGATGGCCTTCATCATGTCATTTATATCGCTTTGTAAGGCGAAATACTCGGACATGAGCGGATAATCTTCAATCGTCTCGATCATCGTTTCAACCTGTTGTTCAAAATGCTTGACCGCTTCCTTCTTATTCATTTCGCGGGCATTGACCAACTGCTGTTGCATCTGTTTGAGCGTGTCCATCTTCACTTGGATCTCGGAATCTTGATTAATGATCGCTTCAAGTTGGCGATATCGCCTGATAGAGGGATTTTCTCGAATCATGGCTAACAGTTTTTCTTTTTCATTCATACGGTTTCTCCTAACAGGAACCATGTCTTGGCGGTCGTGATTTTGACATCGACAATCTGACCGATCAAGGCGGAATCGCCCTTGAAGTTGACCAATTTGTTGTGTTCACTGTATCCGGCCAATACCTGGTCATCATATTTTGAGACGCCGTCGACCAGCACCTTGACGGTCTGACCCAGAAATCGTTTGCTGCCTGCAAGATAGGCGGCGTTGATTTTTTCATTGAGGAGTTGTAGTCTTTCTTTCTTGCGTGCCAGCGGGGTGTCATCGTCATAGGTGGCTGCTGGCGTGCCCTCCCTTTTTGAAAAGACAAACGTGAAAGCACCGTCGAAGCCGGCCCGTTCGACAAGGTCGAGGGTGTCTTCGAAATCCGCTTCGGTCTCGCCGGGAAAACCGACGATGATGTCGGTCGTCACGGCAATGCCGGGAACGGTTTGCTTGAGTTGGTTCAAAACGGCAAGATAACTTTCCTTGGTGTAATGCCGGTTCATTTTTTTCAAGATTTTATCCGAGCCCGACTGGACCGGCAAATGGAAAAACGGCATGATGTGTCCGCCTTCGGCCATCGCCCTCATCGTCTTTTGGTCAAGGTCGTGGGGATGGCTTGTCATGAAACGGATGCGGGCGATGCCCGTCTTGTCCAAATCCGACAGCAAGTCACCAAACGTATAATCCTTGTCTTTGAAATCCTTGCCGTAGGCGTTGACATTCTGACCCAGCAAGGTGATTTCCTGGTAGCCTTCTTTGACCAGTTCATGCACTTCGGCCAAGATCTCATCTTTTGACCTTGAACGTTCCTTGCCGCGGGTGTAGGGGACAATGCAATACGTGCAGAACTCATCACAGCCGAACATGATGTTGACCCAGGCCTTGAAGCGGTGGCTTCTGACCTTCGGCAGGTTTTCGATGATGCCGCCTTCCTGGGAATAGACCTCGACCACCTTTTCTTTGGCGAACATGGCGGTGGCGATGTACTCAGGCAGTTTGTAGATGTTGTGGGTGCCAAAGACAAGATCGACATGGTGATACGTCTTGAGGACCCGTTCCACGACATATTCTTCCTGAGGCATGCATCCCGCCAGCGCGAGCATGAGATCCGGGTTTTTCCGTTTGTAAGCCTTGAGTCTGCCCAGTTCACCCCAGATCCGGTTTTCCGCGTTTTCGCGGATGGCACACGTGTTGATGATGATCAGATCGCTATCCATCTCATCTTGGGCAGGTGTGAAACCCATCATCTCGAGGATGCCGGCCATGGTCTCGCCGTCTGCTTCATTGCCCTGGCAGCCATAGGTCTGGATCAGGTAGGTCTTGCCCAAGCCGATTTGCTCATGGGCATCGGCCAAGTCAAAACGGACCTCCTCGGTGGTCCCTCTGCTTCTTTTTCTGGCCTTTTTCAGGTCAGGTTTGAAATAGGATTCGATGTCAATGTCTTTCATGTCATCACCTGCCTGGGTCGTGCTGCTTCCTAATCATGCGCCATGAATCGTTGGATCCGCTCCATGGTGTGTTGAACAAGATCGATGATGACCGCGTTGAGTTGTCTCGGTCCGGATGCGGTCTTGTTATACGTTGAATAGCCTTTGGTAAAACGTTCGATGACGATTTCCTTTTGGACGCCGATGACCCCTTCGAGGGGACCGGTCATGCCGACATCGGTGATGTAGAGCGTACCCTTGGGCAAACGTCGGTTATCAGCGGTTTGGACATGGGTGTGCGTGCCGACGATGACATCCACGCGGCCATCGAAGACATGGGCGAAAGCGATCTTCTCACTGGTCGCCTCAGCATGGAAATCGATGAATACGACATCGGCCTCGACCGTGTCCAGCACCTGGCTGGTCCGTGTGAACGGACAATCGAGATTGGGATTCATGAACGTCCTGCCGAGCGCGTTGATGACCAGGATGCGCTTGTTGTTATAATTGAGCACCTGGTAGCCTTTGCCAGGGGCATCCGGATAATTGACGGGACGGACGATGTTGGCGTCTTCCAAAAACGCGAACAGCTCCTTGTTGCCCCAGACCCAGTTACCCATGGTGAGCACATGGATGCCCATGGTCATCATGGTCTTGTATTGGTCTTGCGTGATGCCGCGGCCCGAGGCCGCGTTTTCGGCATTGGCGATAATCAGATTGGGTTGATAGGTGGCTTTCAGCTCGGGCAGGGTGGCTTCGAGCATCTCGATGCCGGCCTTGCCGAAGATATCACCAATAAACAAAATTCTCATAAACATTCCTTTCTAACAAAAAGAGGCCGAAGCCTCTTATTTGGCAACGTCGGTTGCACGGGTCTCGCGGATCACGGTGACTTTGATGGTGCCTGGATAGGTCATCTTCTCTTCAATCTGCTCTTTGATCTCACGGGCGATCTTGAAGGTTGACAGGTCATCGATCTGCTCTGGCTTGACAAGCACGCGGATTTCCCTGCCGGCTTGGATCGCATACGATTTCTCAACGCCTGGAATGTCATTGGAAATGGTTTCCAGTTGTTCAAGACGCTTGATATAATTCTCCATCGATTCGCTTCTCGCTCCCGGACGGGCGGCGGAGAGGGCATCTGCCGCGGCAATCAAGACCGCGATGTTGCTTTCTGCATCCTTGTCGCCATGATGGGAGGCGATGGCATCGATGACTTCTTTCGGTTCTTTGTAACGGCTGACCAGGTTGACGCCGATTTCGACGTGTCCGCCTTCGACCTCGTGGTCGACAGCCTTGCCGATGTCGTGCAACAATCCGGCACGACGGGCCAATATTTCATCTTCACCGATTTCCGCGGCCAATTTGCCTGCGAGGAAGGCGGTTTCGATTGAATGCTTCAAGACATTTTGTCCATAACTGGTTCTGAAACTGAGACGGCCCAGCAGCTTCACCAAATCAGGGTGGATGCGGCCGATACCGGTGGTGAAGACGGCATCTTCGCCAGCTTCACGAATAAACATGTCTACCTCGACGCGGGCTTTCTCAACCACTTCTTCAATGCGTCCGGGGTGAATACGTCCGTCTGAGACGAGGGTGGTCAGGGCACGTTTGGCGATTTCTCGACGTACCGGGTCAAAACCGCTCAACACGACCGCCTCAGGCGTATCGTCGATGATCAGGTCGACACCGGTCAACGCTTCGATGGTCCGGATGTTGCGTCCCTCGCGTCCGATGATCCGTCCCTTCATTTCGTCGTTTGGCAAATCGACGACCGAGACAGTGCGTTCCGTGGTGGTCTCGCTGGCATACTTCTGCATGGCGAGCGAGAGCAGTTGTTTGGCACGGGTTTGTGCTTCATCCTTGGCACGATCTTCTTCATCCTTGATGTAGCCTGCGATTTCATCGGCAAGGTTTTCACGTACCCGTGACATGATGATGTCTTTGGCCTCGTCAATAGACAGGCTTGAGATCTCCATCAGTTTTGCTTCTTGTTGCTTCAATACTTCTTCCACTTTGCTATTCAATTGTTCAAGTTGTTCTTTTCGCTCATCGAGCTTTTCTTCACGCAGAGATAATGTTTCTTCGCGTTTGTCCAAATGGACGGCTCGACGGTTCAATGTTTCTTCACGCTGCGTGACCTTGTTTTCAAGGGTGACGACGACTTGTCTGCGCTCGCGCATGTCGTTTTCAAATTCCTTGCGTAAGGCGAATATTTCCTGTTTCGCCTCTAAAACACTTTCACGCTTGGCCTTCTCGGCCTCTTTTTTTCCATCTTCAACAATTTTTTCGGCTTGTTGGCGCGCTTTCTTCAGGCCATGTTCGCGATGCCAAACGCGAATGAGATAGCCCAAGACAAACGTACCGGCTGCTAGCAAAATGGAGATGATGATTGATACATCGGTGAATGCTATGGTTAACATTCTAACACCTCCATTTATTTGATTGTAACGACTGGCTGACTCAAAATGATTGGACTTCAAGTCACTTTAATATTATATCTTAGATAGGCTTTCAAGTCAATCAAATAACCGGATGGATGTGGTTTTGATTGATGATTGGCCGTCAATCGGTGAAAAACATGGTCATGATGTAGAAATCCCTCGCATTTTGGCGAATGTATTGTATAATGGTACATGAATATGTATGAAGGAGACTCAAGATGCCCAAAACACAAACCAAACAAACCTTCTGGAGTTGGGTCCACCAAAATCGTTTGAAGGTTGTCACACTCATGTTTCTGGTGTTGACACCGATTGCCTTGGTGATGATTGCCTATATCGGATCTTATACGGCAAACCGCCAATTTCACTTTGATCTTGAAGTGACGGAGGAGACCGTTTTTATCAAGGATTTTCAGGATATTGATGACACCAATCCCATTACCTTGACCATCGAATGGCTCGAGCTCAGGCATCCGGTTGAAAACGAAGATGGCTCGCTGAGCGGCGGTTATTATCGTTTCAGTATCGGTTATGAAGTCGAACAAGGCTTCGCCATTAGCCAGGTCAGGGTGACCTCGTTGTTGCAGACCGACTGGGTGCCCATGCGTGCACTGGGCCCGGTCATGCAGGCGATTGCCACCACGGGCACAAACGTCACGGTCCAGTTCAACTATCGTCTGCCGGTCAGTCCATTGTGGTTTGTCACGGTGGAAGAGCCGACTTTGTATCTGCGTGTGAATTACACGCAGACGATTGCTGACATTCCGACACAGCGCGAGATTTACATCCGTTATCCCCTCAAGGACATCAATCCCAACACCGTCAATTGATCATTAAATCAAAGCCCTGTCCATCCGGAACAGGGCTTTTTTTTATGCTGAGTACTTAATATTGTAATGATCAAGAACTTGTTGATGGAGCGCATCGTAGACATCGGGATGGTCGACCAGGTATTGTTTGGCGTTTTCTCGTCCTTGACCGATTTTTTCGCCCTTGTAGGCGAACCAGGCACCCGATTTTTGAATCAGGTCGAGGTCGGTCGCGAGATCGACCAGTTCGCCGGTCTTGGAGATGCCCTGTCCGTAAATGATGTCGACCGCCGCCACCTTGAACGGGGGTGCGACCTTGTTTTTGACAACCTTGATGTTGGCCTTGTTGCCAATGACATCAGCACCGTTCTTGATTTGTTCGCTTCGTCTGATTTCCAGACGGACCGACGAATAAAACTTGAGGGCGCGCCCGCCCGGCGTGATTTCGGGATTGCCGAACATGATGCCGACCTTCTCCCTGATCTGGTTGATGAAAATCGCCATGGTGCCTGATTTCGAGATGGCACCTGACAGTTTGCGCATCGCCTGGCTCATCAGCCTGGCCTGCAGACCGACATGGGAATCCCCCATCTCACCATTGATTTCCGCTTCCGGTACCAGCGCGGCGACCGAGTCGATGACCACGGCATCGACCGAACCGCTGCGAATCAGCGCTTCAGCGATTTCCAAGGCCTGCTCGCCCGTATCGGGTTGTGAGAGAATCAGGTTGTCGATATCCACGCCAAGTCTTTTGGCATACTGGGGGTCAAGCGCATGTTCAGCATCGATGAACGCCACATAGCCGCCCCTTTTCTGGACTTCGGCGATGGCATGCAACGCCAAGGTGGTTTTCCCTGAGCTTTCCGGCCCATAAATCTCGATGATCCGGCCTTTGGGGTAACCACCGATCCCTAAGGCGATATCCAAGGCAAGCGATCCCGTGGGCATCGCGGCGACATGACGGTCAGCCTCGTCACCCAGACGCATGATCGCACCTTTTCCATATTGTTTTTCAATTTGTCGCATTGCGTTTTCAAGCGCTTGGCCACGTTTGTCCTTGTCCATGAAATGTTCCTCCAACTCATGATAGTGTCACGTTGATGATTTTACTTATACTTGTTCGAAAATGGTGGCATTGTTTTTGATGAGATAGTCAATCCCGCTGACAGCCGTCAGGATGATCGCCAGCCAAAAGACCAGGTTGCCGACCAGCAAAGGCATCGAAAAATCATTGAAAAGCAAGATGAAAAGGGCCAGCATCGTCACCAATGTCTTGACTTTGCCGAACGGCGAAGCAGCAATGACCTTGCCTTTGTCGACGGCGAGAAGACGGATGCCGGTCACCATGAACTCACGCATGATGACAATCAGGACCGCCCACATCGGAATACGGTCGGGTTGTTTGAGCATGACGGCCAGCAAGGCTGTCACGATTAACATCTTGTCAGCGAGCGGATCGAGAAATTTGCCAAAGTTGGTGATTTGGCCGTTTTTTCTCGCAACCAGGCCGTCAAAATAATCGGTCCAGGCGGCGATGACAAACAAGATGCCGAAAATCAACTCTCCGAGGGTCAACCCTAAAAAGCCGCTGTCTGCGGCCAGCACATCAATGGAAATGACGATGACCATGACGGGGATGACAAAGATTCTCGAAAGGGTCAATTTATTGGCAAGTGTCATCTGTCGCTCCTCTTTCTATCTGTTTCTATTTTAACATATTTTGGTGGTTTGCAGTTGCATTTTGAAATGCCTTTTGGTACAATAAGTTTGCGCGTTATGGGAGGTGAAATCATGGCGAACATCAAACAACAAGCCAAACGGAATAAAACCAATGAAAAACGTCGTTTGCGGAACGCTGCTTTCAAGTCATCTGTCAAAACCGCGATCAAGCATGTCGAGCGTGCTGTTGCAGCCAATGACAAGGAAAAAGCGGTCGCTTCGCTGTCGTTGGCCAACAAGAAGTTGGACAAGGGTTTGACGAAGGGTATTTATCACAAGAACTTCGTGGCCAGACACAAATCCCAATTGGCACAAATGATCAATAACATGTAAGATGCATCCCGGATGTGTCTTTTTTTTCAGCTTTTTTCAATCTCCCTCATCCCGCCTCTTTGCGGGACATAACGGACATGGGGCAGGCGCAGGCCCGAGACCGCATATTTGGGATTGTAGCCGATGACATTGACATAGGCGTCAATGTTGTCCTGTTCCGCCTGCATGGCCTTAAGGACCGCATATGTCGCCCGGACATCGTCAATGCCGCGATGGGTGTTTTTCACATCGACCTGATAAGTCTGGACCGCGCTTTCAAGACGATGTGGATAAGGGTGACGGTCACGATAGACGGCCATCACATCGAGGATATCGTTCTTGATTTCGAATTGCGGCTGCCAATAACGGCGGATGAACGCATGCAAAAACGACAAATCGAACTGCAGGTTGTAGGCGACCAGCAACGTGTGCGCGTCATAAAGATTGAACAATTGTTGAAAAGCTGATTCAGGTGACACGCCATCGGTCCGAAGCATCGCATCGGTGATGCCGGTGATCTGGGTGATTTTCAAAGGCAATGGATGACCGACTTGGACCAGGATATTAAGATGATCGACCTCTTCGAAACCATTGTCTTTTTTAGACAAGACAATCGCGCCGATTTCGATAATCTGGTCGAACTGGGGATGAAGACCGGTCGTTTCAAAATCAAAGACCAGGATCTTGTCATGACGGTTCATGCGTTCACGCTCCTAATAAATACAGCTCGACACCGAGCTTTTTTTCGATTTTACCGGACTTGATCTCGAAATCGAGCAAGGCCAGTTTTTTCAGGTGTCTCTCGAGCATGTCTAAAGACAATGCCTTGGCATTTTTCACCAAATAGTAGGCACGTCCGCTTTTGATGTTGAAATGATTGGCGATCTGGTCCTGGCGATACCCTTTGTCGAGCAGCAGTTTGGCATGCATCAGCTCACGGATCTTGCCGGCGATATTCGACAAGATACGCAAGGGGTCCTCGTTCAAGGCGACCAGGTCGTAAAAAATCTCGATGGTTTTGGCTTGGTTGTTGTCCAAGAGGGCGTTGGTCAGTTCGAAAATGTTTTCTTCGAGGTTTCGGCTGACCAGGCCGATGACGTCATCGGTCTGGATGCGTTTGCCTTCGTAGGCAAAAAGCATCAACTTCTCCGCTTCCTGGCAAAACAGATACAAGTCATGACCAACCCGTTCGATCAAGGCTTCGACTGCCTCGTCGCTGATTTGATAATCGTGTGTTTGAAAATGCTTTTTAATAAAGTCAGGCAAATCCTTTTTATCGATGTCGGGCACATCTTCGATATAGGCGTGGTTGAAAAGCGCTTCACCCAGGGGCGTCGATTCCGGCAGGATTTCATCAAGGGCGATGATCAGGGTGACGTCGGGGTTGGGCTTTTTCAAGTAGGTTGTCCAGGCCTTGATGATGTCGTCTTCTTCTTTCGCGAGTGCCTGCAGGTTGTCTACGACGATGATTTTGCGCTCAGCAAAAAAGGAGACCGTCTGCAAGTCTTCCAAGACGTCATCAGAACTGTTTTCCAACAAATCATAACGGATGATGTTGATGTCATCGACAGCCAACGAGCGGATTTTGTCTTCGATGGCCCGGCTGACCAGAAAATCATTTTTGCCGTGATAGAGATAGATCAATTCAGCCATGGGACACTTCCTTCCTGACTTGTTCTCATTATACCAAAGTCACGCGTCGAATGGTAGGTATAGCACCCACTTTTCGCGCTTTTTGAGACGACTGAAAAGGACGGTGCCCATCGTGTCGGTGCGATAAATGAGCGCACCGTGACCGGCCAGTCTGGCCATGACACAATCGTGGGGAAAACGATGCCGGTTTTCAAAGCCGAGTGAGATGACGGCGACCGTCGGATCGACATGCTCAAGAAAACGTGACGTGGTCGATGTCCGCGAGCCATGATGACCGACTTTCAAGACATCGCTTTTCAAACGGATGCCATAATGATCGACGAGATCATGCTCAGCTTCCATTTCCATGTCGCCCGTGAACATGAAGATTGTGCCTGACAAATTGACTTGCAAGACCAGTGAATTGTTGTTGGGGGATCCATAATCCTGGAGCGGCCCCAGCACATGGAAGACAAACGGATGACAATGCAACAGCGTGCCGGCTGCAGGACGCGTGACATGGACGTGGCTGACCGGATAATCATCATAGGGACTCAAGACCAGTCGATCCGTGCGGATCCGGCCAAGCACATCATCTGCTTCGCGGATGTGGTCCATGTGACTGTGGGTGAGCACCAGATAGTCAAGCCGGTGGATACCATGATTGTTTAAGAATGAGACGACGCCGACATACGCGTCGATGACCACGTTGCATGTCCGGCTCTGGATGACGATCGAATCGCCTTGACCGACATCCAAAACATAGACTTTCACGTCGTGCGGATGGAGATGGTAAACCAGTGCCAGCACGAAGACGCCGGCCAGCAAGGCCAGTCGTCTGATGAACACCAGTGGACGCTCTGACATCAACAGAAAGGCGAGCATGACGCCGTACGTGATCATCAAGACAAGCGGCAAGGCCGGCAACTCAAACACGACATGGCGTTGTTCGAGGGCCTGGATGAACGTTTCAAACAGCACGGTCAGCCGATGATAAGGTTGATCGAAAGCAGGCATCACGCCGACAATCAACGCACCGAGGAAAAGCGGTCTGGTCAACCACCAGATGAACACGGGCATCAACACCCAGGACAACGGGGCGACCCGCAGAAAGAATGGCAGGGCCGTCAACTGGACAATGATGACAATCCTCAAGCCTTTCATGTATCCCTCATGATGTTCATAGGAAGATTCGGTCAGCGTCAATGCCAGCAAGATGAGAAATGAAAGCAAGAAACCGAGGTGAAACAGCCAGGCGATGTTGACAAGCAACATGACATAAAAGACGACAAACAAGCCATCAAGACGGACATATCCCCATTCGAAACGACGATTGAGACCATCAAACACAAACTTAAGAAAGAGACGTACCACCGCGATCGAAAAGGCTTGAAGATAGAGACACACACCGAAAAACAACAACATGATGATCGTTTGGAGATGGGTCGGGACGTCTAAGACAAACAGCATGCGTCTGACAATCCCCATCAAGACATAAAGATGGAGTCCTGACACGCTGAATAAATAAAGAACGCCGGTGGCCCTGAAGACGGCTTGTTGTTCATGGTCGAATGCGCGTTCACCGAAGATGAACGCCTGGAGATAATCTTTGGAGGCGAGGTCGTCAAAGCGCTCGATCCATGTCTGCCGTGGCTGCCAGAGTGAGAAGCCGGTCGTGACATGAGTCACCTCATCGATGACCATCCGGCCACGGACACCTTTGGCCAGATGGAAGGTGTGGGCGTCGAATCCGAAAGGGACGGTTTGTCTGCGGTAGAGACGTGTCTGTCCGCGGAGAAACAACGCATCGCCCAAGGCATGTGCGCCGTGGGGTCGGCGCACATGATAAAGACCCCCTTCGTGACGGATGGTGAGACGGTCTTGAAATGACAAGGTCTCAATGTTGACGACTTTTACTTTCGCGTCGATCCGTTCCGGGACCGGGTGTTGGATGAACAGCGTGAATCTGACAAAAATCAAAGAGGCAAGCACCGACAGCCAGATCAAAGGCAGTTGCTTGCGCAAGCACCAGGTGTAGCCCAGGAAGACGATCAACACCCACGGATGCACCAACCCCAGGACAAAGATGAAAAGACCGAGTCCCAGGACATGCAGGTCAGTTAAGCGTGACGTAAGGTCTGATTTTCTCAAGCGTGACCGGACCGATGTATTTGACCTTGATCAGATCGTCGACATGCTGGAAAGGACCATGCGACTCACGATAGACCAGAAGCGACACCGCGATTTGTTCGTTGATGCCGGGGACAAGCAATAGTTCCTGGAATGATGCCGTGTTGACATTGACCAGCAAGACCGGGTTTGACTCCTGGGTTTGTTTCCGGTGGACGGTGACCTGGCGTTTACCACTGATCAATTCCCCGAAATGAAGCCCGTTCCAATCGGCCTCATCCGTCAAGCCACCGGCCAGGGTGATGACCGTGTCCAACGTGACCGGCTCATAAAAATGATAAGTGCCTGGAAAAACCACTTCTCCCATGATCTCGACGGTAAACGCAGGGGGCAGCATCGCCGCTTGGTCTTCGTGGATGACGGGGTCGGTCGTGGGAAAAAGCCATACGTTTAAAACAGCGGTGACCAGCAAGGTCAGATAGAACGCTTGTTTCATGATGATCCCTCCTGCCTTATATTAGGAGAAACCATCCTCTTTGCTTAAAACAAAAAATCGCCCGTTCGACGGGCGATGATGACATGTTTGCGGGGGTCGGGACCTTTGCTGACCTTGACCTTGAATCCGGTCGTCACGAGCATATCCAAAACCTCATGAAGGGGATGGACATATTGCCTGATGACGGCTTCACCACCCGCATACTTGATGTGATGAAGCAACATCTTCCGACCGGCTTTGATGGTCCAGCGGTAAGGCATCGGGTCCTCTTCTTCCTCCACGAAATCCCGATAAAGGACGGGCACTGCCTCGGTATAAAGGTCAAAGATGAACAGCCCGCCGGGTTTCAAGGCGGCATGTATGTTTTGCAGGACTGTTTTGATGCCTTTGAAATAATTGATGACATCAAACATGGCCAAGACGACATCCACCTTGATGCCGAGTCTTTGACGCAAATCATGTTCAAAAAGCGGTGTGGAAAGACCTTGTTCCAACAGACGCTCCCGCGCAAGCGACAACATCATGGGATCGGCATCGATGCCAATGGCCTCATGACCGTTCGCCAGTAACAGGGCGAGCAGATAACCGCTGCCGCAACCCGCATCGACGATGGTGTCGTGTTCGCTCAAATAAGGTTTGATCATATCGTATATGGCTTGGTAATCAACATCCGCCATCAACGTGTCATAAAGACGGGCAAAACGGTCAGACAATGCGTTTCACACCCATCAGTCGTTGATCAAATCCGTAAAAGACGCGGTCTTCTTCACGGAAAAGGTGAATGATGACATCATGCGTGTCAATCAACACCCAGGTGCCCCCTTTGCCTTCGACATGTTTGATGTCATCGGCCATCAGCGCTTTTTTCAAATAGTTGATGGCGGCGTTACCTTGGCGCTCGTTGGTGGTGGCGATGACGAAATAATCATAAAAGGGCGATCTGTTTTCAAAGTCATAGACCGCCAGGTCCCTGACTTTCAAATCTTCAAGCGTCTTGATGATGGTATCAAGTTTCTCCACGTCATTCCTCCTTTTGGTAGTGGTGATAAGCCTCGAGTTGTTCGGGATGAGGCCTCAATCCCGATTGGTTGAGATGGTCGATGATGATCTTCATGGCCATGAGAACGGCGTTGTCAAGATTCTTGGTGGCGAGCTGATACAATGCTTCGGTATCGATGAACCCTCTACCGGGTTCGCACAAATCAGCGACGAAGATGATTTGTTCAAGCCGGCCCATGCCGGCCCTGCCCCAGACATGATGACGGATCGCGTCAAGCACCTCCGGATCACGGATGTTGAAGTCTCGTTCAAGCGCGACGGCCGCCGCATGGGCGTGGTATTGCACGGGCATATCCGCATAGCGTTTGATGATGGTGTCATCAAGCAGTGCGGTCTGGTCGTTGACATCATCGTTTTTCATGATGTCGTGATACCAGGCGGCCATGGCTGTCTTTTCAAGGTCGACATCATGGATGCCGGCCAGTTTCAAGGCGGTATCGACCACGCCTTGGACATGGCCAAGCCGTCCGGGATCGTTTTTGAGTTTGTCAACGACACGTTTCCGGATGGCGTCAATCATTGAAACAACGCCTCCGTCAGGCTGAGATGCATGCCTTTGGGATAAGTCACTGTCACATGGGCGGGTCCGGTGAGATGGACCATGCCCATGTCGGCCAAGGTGATTTGCTGTTTGCCGGCAGGCAGTCTGATGGGTCGCTCCGCGTACGCATCGACATGCACGCGGAACTGGCGTTTGCGGTCATCTAAAAGCGGTACGATCCGGGCTTGATTGGTCCGATGGATGTCGACCAGCCTGCTGACATACAACACGACCGACACCATGTCCTTGCCGGTGTTGGCAAGGGCGATGAGGCCTTCGAGAAACACCGCATGTCCAGGCTGGAGCTGATATACCCTGGGTTTGATCTCCCGGTCCGGAATCAGATCCTTGTAGGTGGCATAAGGCAACATCGTATGGATGTAGCCTTCCTGATAAAGACCAGGCATGTCATACAAGGTTTTCGACCCGAAGGGCGCGGTCAGCGCCTGCTGGGTCAGACCGGCTTTTTTGAAGGCCAGTGCTTCCGTCTGGTTGGACAAGGCTTTGAACAAGGTGGTCTTACCACTGTTCTGGACACCGAGCAGATAGATGTCTTGTTGTTTGAAACGTTTGAGATAATCCTTGAAGGCGTCGATGTCGTGCCGGTTGTTGGCCGACATCAGGATGATGTCCTGATATGGCACGTGGTGAAGTCCGGCCTTGCGGGTGATGTTTTTAAGTAGCAGGTCGAGATTGGTGCTTGCTGGCAACAAGTCGATCTGGTTGATGACATAAACATAGGTCGCCTTCGGTTGATAGCGATAAACCGGATGCGAAAACAGCAAATCAAGGTGAAGGACCGAACTGATCATGACAATCAAGGCGTCCTTGGCCAAAGATGGCATGTCTTCGGGATGAAAATGGCTGTTGGCCTCACCATAATGAAGCAGGCGGTAACACGCCTGGCAATACAGATGTTCCAAAGACAAGACATAGCCGGGCATATCCGGTTTTTGACGTTGCAGGACTGCGCCGCAACCCTTGCATTTAGTGGCTGTCGACATAGGCTTTCAAACGGGACTCATAGAGTGCCGGTTCTTTTTTCTTGATGGTCTTGAGGACCCGGGCCTCCAAACGGCGGTTGAAACGGGTGATCGCATGATCGGAAGTCCGTTTCACGGACCCGACCAACAAGACTTTCAAGCCGGTTCGTTTGCCACCCAAGACATCGGTCATCATCTGATCACCGATGACAAGCGTTTCCTCTCTGGTGGCACCGACCAGGCGCAGGGCCTTCTTGAATCCTGACTTGAACGGTTTCTTGGCATGCCAGACATAAGGGATGCCATGTGGTTCAAGCGGTGCCAGCGCTTTGGAGACGCGCCGGTGGCCACTGTTGGAAATGATGACGATCTTGAATGTCTCTTTTAAACGTGCCAGCAGGTCGACATGACGGTCATCCAGGACTTCTTGGTCATAGCTGATGATCGTGTTGTCCAAGTCAAAAAGCAAGGTATGGATGCCTTGCGCTGTCAATGTGTCGTATGGGATTTCAAAGATGGATGCCGCATACGCATCTGGAATGCATTGTTGATAAAAAGCCATTAGTTGATGTCAACAATTTCAATGAAGAACTCTTGTCCGGTGTCTGATACAATCTGCACCTTGTCACCCTTTTGGTGGTTCTTGATGGCTTTGCCGATGGGCGATTCAATCGAGATCTTGCCGACTTTCGGATCGGCTTCAAGGCTGCTGATCATGTGAAATTCACGGACTTGTTCTTCCGCTTTGCCGTTTTTGATAAAACGCACCTTGACGGTTTTGCCGATATTGACAATTGCTTCGTCGGTGGTTTTGATGATTTTGGCGTGTTTGATAATGTTTTCAATCTCGAGAATGCGGGCTTCGATGCGTGCCTGCTCGTTACGGGCGGCATCATAATCGGCGTTTTCTGACAAATCGCCTTGGGCGCGCGCCTCCTTGAGGGCTTCGAGATTTTCGATGCGCTTGACGTCTTTCAGATTGGTGAGTTCTTCTTTAAGCTTGTCGACACCTTCCTGCGTCAGTTGATAGGTTTGTTTGATTGCCATGCTGTACCTCCTGGGATTTCTAACATATTATACCTTATTTTTCAGGGAATTGCTACAAGTTTCAAGTCTTTCTGCCAGACCTTGTAATCCGGCATGAGTCGTCCTAACAATGTATAGAATGCGGGTGAGTGATTGAAAATCACGGCGTGCGCATATTCGTGATAAACGACATAAAGCAGGTAGACCGGTTTGAGTCGGGCCAGATAGCTGTTCAAGGTGATTTCCTGTTTTCGTTTATGATAACTGCCAAATTTCGATTTGAGATACTTGATCTTGACGGCCCGGGTGGGAATGTCGTGTCTGTCAAGCGTTTGCCGGATGTCGGCATCAAGCATGTTCAAGCGCTTTTCAAGCTCTTTGGCATAAATCGCCTTTTTGAGTGCATCACTGTCTTCCCGTCTGCCGTGCACGATGACCTGCCGGTCTGCGATGACATAGCGGAACACGGGTTGGTCGACAAATGACAAGCCATGTCGTTCACCCCATAACGTGATGACATCATCCGGCTCATGTCCGGGTTGTTGGTTCAGTTTATGGTAAAGGGCATCAAAGCGTTGACGAAGATAGGCGATGATCTGTTTTTCCGGCATGAACCGGTTGGTGGTGACCAGGACATGGTCACTCTTGATGCGGAAATAGGTGTTTTTGATTGGTTTGCGCTGAATCACATAAGGCAGTGTTTGACCTTGTTTGTCCAACATGTTCATGTCCGCCTCCTGAGCAAGGCATAAGGAGAAACCGGGAAAGGCGGACGCATCCGGACGATCTGCCGGGCATGACGGGCGGTATCGATGGCGATACCGTCTTCATCTTCCATCGCCTCAAGCACGAAATGCTTGATTGAGCCATCCGGTTCAAGCACCTCGATCTCGTCACCTAAGACAAAATGGTTACGTTGCTCGATGACGGCTTCACCGAATACGGCATCATAAGTTCTGACCAGACCGATGAAAAGACCGGTCGGTTGTTCGCTGCGCATGTTGAATAGTTGTCCTTCGATGCCGGGCTCGCCTTCGAGCCAGCCTTCAGCGGTCAACCGGTTTTCAGCTTTGTGAAGTTCGCTGACAAACGGACTCATGTCGTCAATGGACCTGGTTTGAAGATATTGGTCGATCAAACGACGGTAGGTCGAGACCACGGTCGCGATGTAATGGATGCTTTTCATGCGTCCTTCGATCTTCAAGGCGGTGACGCCGGCATCGATTAAATCAGGGATTTGACGCAAGGCTGCCAAATCCTTGGATGACATCGAGAAGGGCGTGTCAAAAACAGGTTTTCCATCTGCCAGAAAAGCATAGTGCCAGCGGCATGAATGGGCACATCCACCCCGGTTGGCATCGCGGTCGGTCAGGTTGTCAGATAGACTGCATCGCCCGGAATAAGACATGCACATGCCGCCGTGGATAAAGACCTCGAGGTCGACATCGACGGCCTGGGCAAGCGCTTTGATCTGCTGTTTGTCCAATTCGCGGGCCAGCACGATGCGTGTGACGCCACGATCCTGCCAGAAGCGGACGGTTTCATGGTTAGTCACAGATTGTTGCGTGGACAGGTGGATCTCGAGTCGCGTGTGTGCCATCGCTTGTTCGATGATATGGGGCGAAGCCGCAATCAGACCGTCCACCTGGCAGGCTTCGAGTGCCTGCAGGTAAGGCACCAGGCCTTCAACATCTTCCTCATGGGGGATGATGTTGGTCGTCACATAAACCTTTTTACCGAGGTCGTGTGCGAAACGCACACCTGCCTTGATATCATCAAGGCTGAAATTAGACGCCCTGGCGCGCAAGGAAAAAGACTGTCCGCCGACATAGACGGCATCAGCACCATATAGTAATGCGATTTTCAGTTTTTCAAGGTCTCCGGCCGGAGCAAGCAGTTCAACCATGGGTCATCCTTTGGTGAGATAGATGGTTTTTTGATGCAGGAAGCCGTCATCCCATGTTTCATCATAAGTCTGTTGCAAGACTTTGATGACGGCGTCATTTTTCTCTTTTACATGATATAGCGGCAAGACCTTGAGCGCATAATCATCATCCTTGAAGATGGTGTCAATGAGCAGGTAATCGACCAGCTTTGCCAGGTCTTGCAAGTCGTCAAGACTTGACATGACCTTGGCCCGGAAGACATGTGTTCCCGCCTCGTCCTCAAGGACGGGCATGGCGTCATCAAGCCGTGTTTCTTCAATCAAACGAAGACTGCGGGCATCATGATAAGGATGGTCATCACCGTGGAACCGCATGTATGTTTCCACCAGTTGACGCTTGGTGTAAAACATCGACAAATGACCATGGCCGTGCATGAACAATGCATAGGACGTTGATCCGGCGATGGTCTTGATGTCCGCGAGCGTGATTTCTTTGGCGACGAACGCCCCGAAAATGCCTTCGCGGCTCAAAAAATTGAAATCATGACGGTTGGTCAACAAGGTATCGGGATGATAGACGACCTTGCCGGCGTGCCCCCATGCCTTGAGCAGGCGGACCGCACCCAGGTCTGAGACAATCACACCGGTCACACGGTCAAGATCAAGCTGACGCATATCGTGTGTGAAACGGTCTAATTCCTGATCGCTGAAAAGCCGGTTGGCTTGAAGAAAGACTTCTTGATGCAAAGCACCGGCCTCGTCGATGATGGCGTTAAGGTCAGACAGGCTGAAACTGACGGTCAGCCTGGTGCCGGTGGCGTCGTTACCCACGACAAAACCGCCCGCAAAAGGGGCCAGTGTCTTCATCATGGCCTTGTCATGCAACGTGGTCAGCAATCTCATCTGGTTTTCCTTCCGTCTTAAAAACAAAAGCCCCCCGTCACGGATGACAGGTGCCGATCGGGCTTTTGCATGTTTTGATATCGATCAGGCGGGTTCTTCTTCGTCTTCTTCCTCATCGAGTTCTGCATCAATTTCATCATAAAACTTTTGCAGGACATCGTCGAGCATGGCCCATTCCTCTTCGGTTTCGATGTCTTCGAATGTGCCTTCTTGTTCGTTTTCACCGGGGACATAGATGGCGGCGCTGACTTCCTCGGAATCGACGAATTCAAACACCACATACTGCTTGCCGTCTACCTCGTGCGTGAACAAAATCTCACAAATGGATTCGACACCGTTCTCATCGGTAACCATGATTTGATTCTCTTTCAACATGATGATCATCTCCTTTTATGTTCTGGATTGGTAATCAAGATAGTTTTGTAAAATGATGACAGCAGCCAGGGCGTCTTTCTTTTGCTTTTGCGTTTTGCGTGACTGGTCGGCCTTGACCATCGTCTTGATGGCGGTCTGGGTCGAAAGACGTTCGTCCCACAAGACGACCTCGATGGGTCGGAGCGTGAGAATGCCTTCCCTGACGGATTCACTGATCTTGCCGCGGATGCCGACATCATTGTTCATGTGCTTGGGATAACCAAGCACCACGACGTTGATGTCGTGTGCATCAATCAAGCTGATGATGATGTCGATGGCATCGCCATAAGCGCCATCCGGAAAACGATGCGTGTCCAAGGCGTGGGCGATGATGCCCGATTCACTCAAGGCGACACCGAGTGTGCGGCTGCCGAGATCAAGTCCTAAATACCGTTTCATAACAGTTCCTCGATGGCTTTGAGTGCGGCTTCAAGCTTGTCTTTGTGCGAGGTGCCGCCCTGGGCCATGTGCGGCTTTCCGCCACCTGAACCGTCGGTCAATCCGGCGGCTTTTTTAATGAGCACATCGGCATTACCGAGGGCGCTCTTGCACAGGAAGGTCACTTTGTCATCATTGACATTCGCGATGAAAATGACCTCTGCCTTTATTTTATCATAGAGTGCGTCCATCAACTGTTTCAAAATCCTGCCATCGATGTCATGGGTGATGACCAGTTGACGTTTGTTCGCAGGATCGGTGATGAAATCATCGAGACGTTTGAGCACGTCATGCTGTTTTTGAAGGTTGATTTCCTTTTCGAGCTGACGGATGATGTCTTTAAGTAATGATAGGTGTTGCCGGCCATTGATGATATCTTGATAACTGCCCGTCACGACGGGTGCTTTGGGCAGGTCGGCTTTGGGCGAAAGTCTTGTAATCTTGTCTTCAAGCAATTGCCGTTCGTTGTCAATCGGCTCCAGATAGGTGGTCATGTCGGCTTTGAGATCCGGGCCTGTCACCCCTTCCATGCGGTAGATGCCTGAGCCGATCGATTCATAGGAAGTGATGGCGAAATCAATGATTTGCCGGGTGTTGTCGACGTGCGTGCCGCCGCAAAGCTCCTTGCTCCAACCCATGTCGACGACCCTGACGACATCACCGTATTTCTCGCCGAACAAGGCTAACGCGCCATATTGTCTCGCATCATCTAGTGACATGTGCCGGATGTTGACATCAAGCGGTTCGTCATGGATATGATGTTTGACCAGACGTTCGACTTCAAGGATGGTCTGGTCGCCTTCGGTCTCATAATGGTTGAAGTCAAAGCGCCAGGCTTTGGGGGCGACCTGTGACCCTTGCTGGTTGGTATGTTTGCCCATGATGTCTTTGATGGCCTGATGAAAAAGGTGGGCGGCGCTATGGTTGCGGATGGTGCGCTGCCGTTTTTTGGCATCGACGATGGCGAGCACCTCGTCACCTTCCGTCAAGTCACCTTCGACCACGTGCAGATGCTGACCGTTGGGCAGTTTGATGACATCGGTGACCGTCAGTCCGTTGATCGTGCCCTCATCGGCGACCTGGCCCCCGCTGGCAGCATAAAACGGCGTCTGGTCCAGGATGATGCCTTCAGGGAACACCTTGATGACCTTGGCTTCAGCCTGCAAGGTCTCATAACCGATGAACAGGGACGATGTCTTGAACTTGAGATAGGCTTCTTCCTGTGTTTTCATGCCACCCTTGACGGAACGGGCGCTGCGGGAACGCTTTTTTTGCTCTTCGAGGGCTTGCTGAAAAGCGTGTTCATCGACCTTGACGCCTAGTTCTTCGGCGTATTCCAAGGTCAGTTCGATCGGAAAACCATACGTGTCATAGAGTTTGAAGGCGGTCTGTCCGGACACTGTGTCACCTTCTTTGGCGATGGCCTCCATCAAGTGTTTCTCACCCTCGTTGATGGTCTCTAAAAACTTCTCTTCTTCTTTCAAAATCAGTTTGGCAACGATGTCTTTGGTCTCATGCAGGTTTTGATAAAAGACACCCATGGTGTCGACGACATCATCGACCAACCGGTAAAGGAATGGTTCGTTCAGGTTGAGTTGACGGCCGTATTTGACGGCCCGACGCAACAACCGACGCAAGACATAGCCGCGTCCCTCGTTGGATAAAATCGCGCCGTCGCTGATGGCAAAGACGAGTGCCTTGACATGGTCGGCGATGACCTTGTAGGCCATCTGGCCTTCATAGGGAACGCCGCTCAAGGCTTCGGTGTGCTTGATGATCGGGAAAAAGAGGTCGGTCTCAAAATTGGTTTCGGTGCCTTGGATGACGCAGGCGAAACGCTCGAGACCGGCACCGGTGTCGATGTTCTGGTTGGGCAGTTCGGGATATTGGTCGCGGGTCAGTCCCGGTTTGGCATTAAACTGTGAGAAGACGATGTTCCAGATTTCGATGTAACGATCATTTTCGATATCCTGCTCGAGCAGTTCGATGCCGCGTGTGTCATGGGCTTCGCCGCGGTCGAAATAAATCTCGGTATCCGGTCCGCAGGGGCCGGGACCAATCTCCCAGTAGTTATCGCTTCTGGGGATGACATGAGTGGGATCGACGCCACAGTCGAGCCAATGTTGTCTGGCTTCCTCGTCATCCGGATAATAGGTCATGTAGAGCTTGTCTTGGGGAAAGCCGAACCATTTTGGATCGGTCAAGAGCTCAAAACCCCATTGGATGGCTTCCTTCTTGAAATAATCGCCAATCGAAAAATTGCCAAGCATCTCGAAGAAGGTATGATGGCGCGCAGTCTTCCCGACATGCTCGATGTCGTTGGTGCGGATGCACTTCTGGACATTGACAAGACGGGGGTTGGGGGGTGTCTCGGTGCCGTCGAAGTATTTCTTCAACGGGGCGACACCGGCATTGATCCAAAGCAGGGTCGGATCGTTTTGGGGCACGAGCGAGGCGGACGCCTCGATCCGGTGCCGTTTGCTTTCGAAAAACGAAAGCCAGGTGTTTCTGATTTCAGCTGCGGTCATGGTCTTCATGCTGACTCCTCCTTTAAAACAAAACGCCCTCAGAATATCTAAGGACGTATGATCTACGCGGTACCACCTTAGTTCTAGCAATGCTAGCCCTCTTATGTCGTTAAGGCCGACTGACCGGTTGCTCCCAAACAGCGTTCACAGGGGCCATGCTTCGTTTCCACCAACCACGAAGTCTCTGGTTCAAGACACACCTGTTACTCCTTTTGTTCATCGCAATCATATTTTAACACAGGGCATGACGATTGTAAAGCATCAGAAAGGGTTATCGGTTTTCATGAATCATTTCAAAATGAAGAATATCTTCTTCCATATAAGGTCCTTTGACGACTTTGAAGCCGAATGACTCATAATAGTCACGCAAATAGGCCTGCCCGGAAATCCGGACCGGTTGACCCTTGATGTCGTTCATGGCGGCCATGATGATCGTCCGGGCCAGTCCCCTGCTGCGGTAATCAGGATCGGTCGCGACCCGGCTGAAGGCATATTCGTCAAACTTGTGTCCCGGCGGGATGAGCCTGAGGTAGCAGATCATCTTGCCGTTGTCCAACATGAAATAATGGACGCTCGGCTGATCCCGGTAATCCGTATCAAGATAAAGGATCTGCTGTTCCATGATGAAGACTTTGTTGCGTAGGTCGATGATTTGATATAGTTCTTGGTTGGTTAATGCGTCAAACGGCTTTTTGATGATAGGGTAGGACATGTTTGAAGACCCACGGTGCGCCCAGCGCAGCCCAGATGCCAATCAGGAAATAGCGGAAGAAATCAAAGAGACTCGTATCGGGAAACACGACTTTCAACCCTTCTTTGATCAAGATCGCGACCACCAGACCGGTCACCACTTTGACAATCTGCACCCACAAAGGTGCCCTGACCTCAAAACCGACTTTCAACTTCTCAACAGCGTAACCGATGGCAAACCCGGTCATGCCGCCACCGGCGATGACGAGATTGCGGTCGGTGACGAAAAACAATAACGGTGGAATGATGGCCAACAGATACAGGGTCACCAAGTGTTCTTTGTCTTTCATCAAAGGCGACAATTTGAACGCGGCGTATCCGGACAAGAGTCCGAGGAAGGTCCCCACGATGACATCACTGAGATAGTGCTGTCCAAGATAAATCCGTGACAAAGGCACGAAAATCAAAATGAAAATCGCGCTGTACATCAACCAGGAAAGGTTTGTCCGACGCTTGCCTTCAAGCATGGTATAACCGATGACACCGGCGGCTTGTGAGTGTCCGCTCGGAAAGGAATAGCCGGCTGTTTCAACACCGGGCAGGTCGGGCACACGGACCCCTTCCTGGGTGAAAGGACGTGGTCTTTGAAAGATTTCTTTTAATGAGGCGTTGAGAATGGCGGAAATCAGAAAGGCCAGCACGAAGGCGTGCGCGTATTTCTTGTTGATGGTCCAGTAAAGAATGGCGGCGATGACAATGAAGACATACTGGTCGCCGATTTGTGTGACAATGTAGAAAAACCAGTCGAATAGCGGATTGCTCAGTTGTTGAAACGCTTTGACAAATTCAAGATCCATGTTCTGTTTCCTTTCCTTTTATCGTTTTGTGAATAGTATGTTCCACATCTTTGTCCAGACGGACATACTGATGATTGTCCGGAACCGTGAAGCGGTGATGGTCATCAAGATGACCTTGATGAATCAGTTTGTCGAGCATGGCCTTGCCGATTTCAAAACCGTATGCCGATTTTTCCTTGACACTTTCAGGTTTGAAATCAAACACGTCATAAGGGATTTTATGAAAGAGATAGCGGGGTTCAAAGTCAACCAGCAAGACAGGTGCATCCTCATATTTTTGCGGTTTGAAGAATTTATGGATCGGGACGGCCAAAATGATGTTGCATCCCGCATCAAGTAAAGGTTGGACTGGGCAGTTGTCAAGCGCGCCGCCGTCCACATAGGACTTGTCGTCAATCGTGGTCGAGCCGAAGACAAGAGGGATGGATGCCGAGGCAAGCACCGCCTTGTGGGGATCCTTGAAATCATTCAAGTGAAAGACTTCTTTTTCCATGCGGTGGATCATGACTTGTTCGATCAGCTTGTCTTTACGGATCTTGGCAGCGGTCGCGTAACCATGAACACGACTGTCGCGGATTTCCGAGAGGGTGATTTCACGGACCAGTTCATCATAGAGTTTCTGCAAACTGAATAAACCTAGCCGGTCATCCTTGAGACGGGCCAGACCTTGTCCGTAAACATCCGCATTCTCGATTCTTTCCCAGATTTCACACATCCGTTCATGGCTCAGACGCGCCATCACCAACAAGGTGTTGATGGCGCCGATGGAGGTGCCGGATACGTGTTGGATGTCTTTGAGAATACCGGCTTCATCAAGCGCTTTGAGGATGCCGATCTGATAACTTCCGCGGGCCCCGCCGCCACCGAGCGCCAGGCCAATGACCGGTTTGTTCATGGCATCACCTTGGTTTCAGGATCTTGCGCATGCGCATTTCCTGGTCTTTATCTTTCAGACTTTGTCGTTTATCATGTAACTTCTTGCCTTTGGCAAGACCGACTTCCAGTTTGGCAAGTCCTTCTTTCATGTAGAGTTTCAAGGGTATGACCGTGTAACCTTGTTCCCGGGTCTTGCTGAAGAGTTTGGTGATTTCATGTTTGTGCAACAACAATTTGCGGGGACGGGTCTCTTCATGGTTGTGCCGGTTGCTGAAATCATATTTTGATATATGCATGTTGCTGACGTAAGCCTCGCCTTCCTTGAAAGAGACGTACGCATCATTGACGTTGACCTTGCCTTGCCGGATGGATTTGATTTCGCTGCCTAAAAGCTGGAGACCGGCTTCATAAGTGTCCTCGATGAAATATTCAAAACGGGCCTTCTTGTTTTGAGTGATGATTTTCATGATGATGACCTTCTTTTTTTAGACCGGGTCTTGTCAACCATGGTGAAATCGATCTTGCGGGTGGCAAGATCGACACCGACGAGTTCGACCGTGACTTCATCACCTAAACGATAGCGTGTGCCCCGGTTGCCGACAAAGACCAGATTGGCTTCATGATAAGAGAAATAATCGTTGAGTTCACGTAAAGGGACAAACCCTTCAATGCCGTTTTGCAGCCTGACAAACATGCCGGAAGGCATCATCTGGGTGATGGTCGCCTTGAATCGTTGACCGAGCTTGTCAAGCAAAAACTCACAACTCTTGAGCTTGGCGACATCCCGTTCCATCTGGATGGCCTTGCGCTCCTGGTCGGAGGTGTGTTGGGCGATGTCATGCATGATATAGTCGTAATGCTTGATGTCTTTGGCATAACGTTTGCTTTCACCGAGCACGAAAAGATGGATCATGCGATGCAACATCAAATCGGGATAACGCCGGATCGGTGAGGTGAAATGACTGTAATGTCTGGCACCAAGTCCATAATGGATGTCGTTGATGTCGCTGTATTTGGCCTTTTGCATCGAACGCAACAACAACATATGGATGATGGGGCCATAATTTGTCTGGGCGGTGCTCTTGGTCAGGTGTTGAAGAGGGCGGGGGTTGCCAAGCTGTTTCAAATTGACCGGAATCCCGAGTTTTTGAATGGTCAAGAGGGCGGTCCTCAGTTTTTCCACATCCGGTTTTTCATGGATCCGGTAAAGGGCCGGAAGCTTGGCATGATGCATATGGGCGGCTACTGTTTCGTTGGCGACCAGCATCAACGATTCAATCAGTTCCTCGGCTTCATCCGTGAGCCGTTCGTAGACGTCAAGGACACGACCTTTCTGGTCGAGGACAAAACCGATTTCTGTGCTTTCAAACTCAATTTCACCACGCTGTTTCCGTAATTTTTTAAGTTTTTGCGACAGTTCGTTCATCTGTGTCAACATCGTTTCAAGCGTCTTGTTGCTGAGGGTGACGCCCTTCTTCAAGAAAGCATTGACTTCATCGTAATTGAGTCTTCTTTTGCTTTCGATGATGGTTTTTTCAATCTTATGGGACACCACTTTCGCCTCTTGGTCAAGCACCATCAGACAAGACAGGGTGTACTTCCGTTCATGGGGGTTGAGCGAACATAGGTCATTGGATAACAAATGGGGCAGCATCGGCATGACGCGGTCGGCCAGATAAGCACTGGTGCTACGTTCATAAGCGGCCTCATCAAGCGGTGTATCAGGCCTGACATAATGGCTGACATCCGCGATGTGGACACCAAGATGATAATGGTCGTCCTTGACTTCCAGGCTGATGGCGTCATCAAGATCCTTGGCATCCTTGCCATCGATGGTGACGATCAACTGACGGGTCAGGTCAAGACGTGTGTGTTGTTCATGGTCATGATCGATGACCAGGTTTTCAAGTGATGACATGACCTTGTCGTCAAAAGACAACGGCCATTGATAGGCATACACGATTTTCATGGTTTCAATGTCGGGATCGTTGCGGTGTCCGATGATCTTGTCCACATGGGTGTGGATGCTCTTGGCGCGGATCTCATCGACTTTGAGCATGACCACATGTCCGGTCACCAGACCATCGGTCTTGTCCACGGACAAGGGACGGTCAAGATGGATTTCAGCGTCAAATTGGAAACCGCGTTTGGTTTTTTTGACTGTGGCGACAATCGTCGTCAACGCCCGTTTAAGGACGAGTTCGACCTTGGGGTTCATGCCATCCCTGACCAGGACGATGTCATCATGCATGGCGTCACCAAGATGGGCTTGCTCGATGTAGATGTCATCGGTGGTCTGACGCAGGAAGCCGAAGGTGCGCTTATGGTCGAGGCGGCCGATCAAAATATCCGGTTTGAGCATGACATAAGGGTCCTGCCTGGTTAAAAAAGGGAATTGAGCAAGGTCAATGTCCTTCAGTTCATCTTGATGTAGTTTTCGGGTCTGCTCCTCATAGAAGCGCATGTATAATTTGCTCATGTGATCTCCTCGTTTCCATTATAGCACAAGTCCTTGTGGGGAACCCGCATGAAAAAAGCCCCTTTTGACAGGGGCTTTCCATCATGAAAGGTGTGATTATTTTAAATTGTAGAATGATTTTAGGCCAAGAAATTGCGCGGTCGAGCCGAGTTGGTCTTCGATTCTAAGCAACTGGTTGTACTTGGCGATGCGGTCTGTCCTTGACGCACTGCCGGTCTTGATTTGTCCGGCATTGGTGGCCACCGCGATGTCTGCGATCACCGTGTCTTCGGTTTCACCGCTACGATGCGAAATCACGCATGTGTAACCGGCACGCTTGGCCATTTCGATACAGTCAAAGGTTTCGGTCAATGTGCCGATTTGGTTGACCTTGATCAAAATCGAGTTGGCGATGCCTTTTTCAATACCGGTGGAAAGACGTTCGGTGTTGGTGACAAATAAATCATCACCGACGAGCTGGATCTTCTTGCCGAGCTTCTGGGTCATGTACAGCCAGCCTTCCCAGTCGTTTTCATCATGACCATCTTCGATCGAGATGATCGGATACTTTTCCACCAGCTTGACATAGAAGTCCGCGAGTTCCTCGCTGCTGAAGGCTTTACCGCCTTCACCGGCCAGGACATACTGCTTCTTTTCCTTGTCATAGAATTCGGAAGAGGCGACATCCATGGCGAGCATGATGTCCTCACCAGGCTTGTAGCCGGCCTTGGTGATGGCTTCCATGATGACTTCAAGTGCTTCTTCATTGGAACCAAGGTTCGGCGCGAAACCGCCTTCATCACCGACAGAGGTGTTGTAGCCCTTGCTCTTCAGGACGCTCTTGAGATTGTGAAAAATTTCAGCGCCCATGCGGATGGCTTCCTTGAAGGAAGGCGCACCGGTCGGCAGGATCATGAATTCCTGAAAGTCGACGTTGTTGTCGGCATGTGATCCGCCGTTGATGATATTCATCATCGGCACCGGCAGCTGCTTGGTGTTGAAACCACCCAGATATTGGTAGAGTTCGACACCGAGGAAATCAGCGGCAGCCTTGGCGACCGCCATCGAAATGCCAAGAATGGCGTTGGCGCCGAGCTTGCCCTTGTTCTTGGTGCCATCGAGTTCAAGCATGCGCTGGTCGACGCCGACCTGGTCGGTCACGTCATAACCGATCAATTCGGGGGCGAGCACCTCGTTGACGTTGTTGACGGCGCTCAGGACACCTTTGCCCAAATACCGTTTCTTGTCGCCGTCGCGTAATTCAACGGCCTCGTGTTCACCGGTGGAGGCACCGGATGGAACCATGGCACGGCCAAAAGCACCGGACTCGGTAAAGACTTCGACCTCGATGGTCGGATTACCACGCGAATCCAATACCTCACGTGCATAAATATCACTAATGTATGGCATAGACACACTCCTTTATATGGTTTGATCTGTTATTTTAGCCATATCTATTATACATGAATCGGTGATGATTTGAAAGTCACCCTGGTATAAAAGCGTTTACCTTTTGCCTGAACAACAAAAAAGCCGTTTCGGCAACGGCATGTTTTGTCAAATGTTTAAAGTTCCAAGTACTTCATCCGTGGTTTGATTAAAAGAAACAAGATTGAGACCAACAGGCCTTTCGTGATATTGAAGGGTGTGTAACTGATCACGACAAACCATAAGAAATTCAAAAATGTGAATTGGATGTCATAACCGAATAGCGCGAACCGGCCGGCATCTGGCACGAACGAGAACACTGTTGGATGAAAGCTGAAAATCCACCATCCTGACTGGCTTACACCCATCAAAGACAAATAAGCGGGTGTGGTGATGAAATAATTGATTATGATCATGGCAAGCGAAAGTGTTAGAATCACCAAACCGGTGGTCACCACCCATTCCTTGCGTGAAACATGATTGTTGTTAATGCTGACTTCATATATCAATGGTCTTTCTTTGTTGCCCGTGATACGCTTGGATAAAATATAGGCCAGGACAATCGACAATGAGGCAAAGATGGCGATAATCTCACCGATGATGTCAAACTCACTGAATCCAAAGGCAACCCGTCGGGTGAATGAGCGCAACAAGATGACTCCGATGGTTTCTTTCGGACCGAGAATCAAAACTGACATCAAGATGATCACTTCGCTGAAATCCAATTTGAGAAATCCCGCAAAAGGTCCTGATGGAATGAACCAGGGAATCTCCATCAATCCCAACACGATGGCAATTGAAGCCAATGATACCACGTAAAGCATTTTTTTAATTCGTATATAATTGGTCATACCCTTCCCTCCAAGGAACAAAAAATCGGCACACTTGCGGGCCGATGGAAAACAACGTCAAAAAGACTTGAACTTCTCCCATCCAGACTATACTGTCGGTTCCGGAATCACACCGGATCAACCCGAAGGTTCGCGGACTGTCACCGCCGGTCGGGAATTTCACCCTGCCCCGAAGTATTCAGTTACCTTTATTCTATCATAAACTTTCCATTTTGCAATCATTTCTCTCCATTGTGAAAACGTTTTTTACTCACCTTCATCCGTATCGGATGCCGTTTTTGTGTATAATAGAGATGATGTTACACGAAGGAGCATGATTATGAATAAACGATTTGCAGGATTGATCATCATGGACGGTTATGGTCTCGCACCAGACAGCCCTTCCAATGCCGTCTCATTGGCCAAGAAACCTTTTTTGGACCAATTTTTCAAAACTTATCCGACCAATGTGCTACAGGCAAGCGGCGAACATGTCGGTCTGCCTGAAGGTCAAATGGGCAACAGCGAGGTCGGCCACTTGAATCTGGGTGCCGGACGGGTGGTTTATCAGTCGTTGACCCGCATCAATGTCGCCATCAAGGATGGTTCGTTTTTTGAAAACCAGGCCTTTTTAGCTGCCATCGCCCATACCAAAAAGCACCAAAGCAAGCTTCATGTCTTCGGACTGGTCAGCGACGGTGGTGTCCATTCTTACCCGACCCACATCAAGGCCTTGTTCGACCTGGCCCGGCGAGAACATGTCAAGGATGCTTATCTGCATGCCTTCATGGACGGACGGGACACGCCGCCGACCGGCGGCATCGATTATCTCAAGGACATGATGGATCACGGGATTCGTATCGCGACCGTATCAGGTCGTTATTATGCGATGGACCGCGACAACAACTGGGACCGCATCCAAAAGGCATTTGACAACATGGTGCGCGGCACCGGCAAGGCCTATCCGGATGCGCTCAAAGGTATGCAAGCCTCTTATGATGCTGGTGTGACCGATGAGTTCATCATCCCTTTTTTGGTGGATAAAGCCGGTCTGGTTGGAAACAATGATGCCATTATTTTCGCTAATTTTCGGCCTGACAGGGCCATCCGGATGTCAACAGTCTTCTCCAACCCGGATGCCGTGTCGGTTTATACGACGCCGGGCAAGGCGACGTTTGACGCCACTCACGTGCCTGAAAATATTTTCTTGGTGTCGATGATGCATTATGCGGAAACCGTCAAAGGCCCTTTGGCCTATGAACTGCAGACGCTTGACAATCTGTTTGGCGACGTGGTCGCCAAAGCAGGGTTGAAACAACTGAGAATCGCCGAGACCGAAAAATACGCCCATGTCACCTTCTTCTTTGATGGTGGCGCTGAAAAGAAACTGCCTGGAAGCAAACGGATCCTGGTCGAATCACCCGAAGTGCCTACCTATGACCTCAAGCCTGAGATGAGTGCTTTTGAAGTCAAGGACAAGGCCATCGAAGCCATCAAGTCCGGTCAGTATGACACGATGATTCTCAATTTTGCCAATCCTGACATGGTTGGTCATACCGGCTCGATCGAGGCAGCCGTGAAAGCAGTTGAAACGGTCGATCAATGCACGAAAGAAGTCGTGGAAGCCATCTTGTCGATTGGCGGGACAGCCATTGTCTTGGCTGACCATGGCAATGCCGAAAAAATGCGTGATGAAGCGGGCAATCCGCATACCGCCCATACGACCAACCTGGTGCCGGTGACCATCACTGACACGTCAATCAAAGTCGATACCGGCGCGTTATGTGATGTCGCGCCCACCTTGCTTGAACTGTTGGGTCTTGAGAAACCAAAAGAGATGACCGGCAAGAGCCTGATCATCAGATAGCATGACATGATTGTTCATCAAAAAGGCATATCGGACGCAAATCTGATATGCCTTTTTTCATATGTTGTCTTGTGTTTTCAATCAGATTTTCAACTGCTTGTGCGGGATGCTCTTCTCAGATATGAATTGTTTGAAATCGTTCGCGCTGCCAAGTGTGAATGTCTTTTTTGAAAGGATATAGGCTTGCATGGGTGATAGATAGAGATAGAGGTTATGTCGGTCTTCGCCCACTTTGAACAGTTCGTCATAGCGAAGCATTGTTTCACCTTCTTCACGCTCGAGCATGCGGATGCGGATCCGGTCGATGTCAAACACGAAATGAAGGTGTGGTGTTTTCAGGTATATGGGCGATTTTGCATGATTTTTTTTTGACCTGATTCGTTCGAGCAGATAAACCAAGGGGGCGAAGATGATGGCAAAGGTGGCACCTAAAATGATGCTGAAAAACTGGTTGGTATACAACCCAAGCAGGAACACAATGGCGCCCATCCCATGAAAAATCAAGAGTTTGGGCAGCTTGGCCTTGAAACCATACCTCAGTAGTTCAAGATGTTTTTGATAGGTCAGCTGTGTGGTGTTTTCAAACATGTTGACACTCCTAAGTTCGAATGAAATGTCTCTTGAGATGAAGGCCCGGGTTTTCAGCAATCTCATGATATGATGACTTATCTGGTGTCAGATAAATACAAAAAAAATGCAAAAACGACAAGTTATTTGTATATTTACAACATTTTCCGCAAGTAATACTCAATGATGGCTTGCGTGCCCATGTCGGCATAACCATGTTTCGCGAGCAGTTCATAGGCGCGTGTCACTTGTTCAAGGACCGGCAGGGACAAGTCTTCTTTTTCGGCCAACGCCAGTTTCAGATCCTTGAGATAATGCTTGACATAAAAACCGGGACGATAATCCTTGTCAATCATTTTCGGACCATTGATCTCGGCTTGCCATGAATGGGCGGATCCACCGGTCAAGACACTGATGACCCGGTAAGGATCGAGTTGTTTCGCACTGGCATACATGAGGGCCTCGGCAACCCCCGCCACCGCACCGGCAATGGCCGTCTGGTTGGCGAGTTTGGTATGTTGACCGCTGCCGGGACCACCCATGTGGTTGATCCTGGCGCCAAGTTTTTCAAGCAAAGGCAAGACTTTTTCAAACACATCCTTGTCGCCACCGACCATGATTGAAAGGGTCCTGTTGATGGCGCCGAGATCGCCGCCGGTGACCGGTGCATCGAGCATGTCAAAGCCTTTGGTTCGGGCTTCTTGATATAGTTTGACCGCCAGACTGGGCGAAGATGTTGTCATGTCGACCAGGATGGCACCTGGCTTGGCATGCTTCATGACAGTCCGGTAGACCGCTTCGACATCCTCGGGATAACCGACCATCGAAAAGACGACATCGGCCGTTTTGACGCATGAAGGGATGTCGGTTTCAATCTTGACATCGGGTGCCATGCCTGCTGTTTTTGCCGTGGTACGGTTATAGACCGTCACCTGGTGGCCGGCCTTGGCCAGATGGAGGGCCATCGGCCTGCCCATCACCCCGGTTCCGATCCAGGCGATGATCATGATTTGACCTCAGGCTTGGGCGCCCGTTCATCAAGCCAGTTCAATAAGTCTTCAAAAACCTGCGCTTTATCAAGGTCGTTGAAAATCTCGTGATACGAGTCCGGATAGATGATCAGCTGCTTGTCTTTGGCAGGAATGAGTTGGTGCAGCCGTTCGCTGAATGACGACGGCACGATCTTGTCGGTGCCGCCATGCATGAAGAGCACGGGGGTTTGATATTGTTTGAGATTGCGGTTGAGTTGGCGGACGCCTTTGACCATCATATGACCGACAATCGAGAGATAGAATTTTTTCAGGTTGAGCGGATCTTGGATATAGTCATCTTCAACCGCCTTGATACGTGCCAGCTGGTCATCGGCGAAATGGGTCTTTTTGGGTACCCAGCCAATCAATCTGAAACCGATGATTCTGAGCGGCAGGACATCTTTGAGATAATGGGTCACCGCACCACTGCTGATGATGCCGTCGACATCATGGTGGTTGACCGCGTAGAGGTTGACAATCAAACCACCCAGGCTATGGCCGAGCAAAAAAATCTTTTTGGGCTTCTTTTTCTTCTCCGCGATGACCAGGGCATGTAGGTCTTCAATCGGTTGACGCCATGACTTGAGCGCGCCGCGCCGACCCTGGCTTTGCCCGTGTCCCCGAAGATCATAGCGGATGACGGTGTAATCCGCCTCGTTGAGACTTTTGGTGATGTCGTCATAGCGTCCCGAATGTTCGGCGATGCCATGGGTGATGATGATGCTGGCCCGGGCGTCTTTGACCTCGTCACGCTTGACATGCAACAAAATGTTGTTGATTAACATGATACCAGCTCCTTTATCATTATTATAAACGAAATGTGGTCTGATTGGTATGTTGTTTCCCGGTTTTTCATGATAAAATGAGAACAAACGTTGTCGAGGGGTGCACGATGAGAAAAACCATGTTACTCGTAGCCGTCATGTTGGTCGCGATGACCGTGCCTTTTTTCACGGTTTCAGCCGATATCGGACCGAAAAGCGGCATCACCATTGACATCCGTGGTGTCGACCAACCCTATTTTCTTGATTTGTTGTTTCCTGGTGAAATTGACGAGTTTTGGCGTGATTACGCTGAGACACGACTCGAGGAATGTCTGGATGATTTTGGTTATTGCAGCGATTTCATTCCTTGGTTGTTATTGGATTTTGAAGAAGACGGCTATGTGTCCAGCTGGTTGTATCGGGGCCGTCCGACCTATCATCGTCAACTCGATGACCATGTCTATGCCTATACCTATGTCCCGCCCCGGGAGTTCAAGATCATCATGGTGTTCGAGGATGGCACATATGTGACATCGCCTGTGGTGGTCACGAGGTTGTTTCAAACCCGTCTGGTCTATGATTTGACGGATGTTGATCTGGCGACAGACTTCACAGCTGCCGGCACGGTTACCGAACTGGTGCCGGTGGCCGGCATGACCACCGATTTCCTCTTGCGTGTCATCCTGACCATCGGTATTGAAATCCTGATTTTGTTCGCGTTCGGTTACCGGCTGAAATCAAGCTATAGGCTCGTGATTCTCACCAATGTGGTCACCCAGGTGACATTGACCATCTTCATGTTTGTCATGCACTGGTGGTATGCACCTTTTTTCGGGGAGATCTTTGTCTTGATCATCGGTGAGATCTTCATTCTGGCCATCGAATTGTATGTCTATATCAAGTGGCTCAAAGAACAATCAAAGAGACGTGCAAGTGTCTATGCCGTGGTAGCCAATCTGGCTTCCTTCCTGATTGGTTTAATCTTGATCATCGTCAGTTTCGGTCTGGTTTTTTAATCTTTTTAGGCCTGTCAGCTTTTGATTTGATAAAATCAAAACTTTTCAGATGCGTGCGCTTTCAAAAGCGTGGTTTTGATGTATAATAGAACCATGAACACGTAAAGGAGTGCGTTGATGAAACAAACCACATTGCATGATAAGCACCTTGCGTTAAACGCGAAAATGATTGATTATGCTGGCTATGACATGCCGGTTTCTTATGCCGGGATCCAGCAGGAACATCTCGCCGTACGGACCGGACTCGGCATTTTTGACGTCTCACACATGGGCGAATTCCTCATCACAGGCAAGGATGCCCTCGGCTATGTCAACCGGTTGGTGACAAACACTGTCACTGCTGATTTATCCAAAGTCACGTATGCGTTGATGTGTGATGAGCAAGGTTTCGTGGTGGATGATCTGCTGGTCTATGTCATCAAACCTGATGAGATTTTGCTGGTGGTCAATGCCGGCAATATCGACAAAGACTGGGATTGGGTCAACCGACATACCGAAGGGTATGCGGTCGACATCAGAAACCTGTCTGAAGGGTTCAGCCAGATTGCCCTCCAAGGACCTGAAGCACAACATTCAATCCATGCGATTCTGGGGGTTGAATTACCGGATTTGCTTTTTATGACGTTTACCGTCATTCCTTATGGGGACGGCCATGTGCTTGTCTCCAGGACCGGTTATACCGGTGAGGACGGTTTTGAAATCTATGGACAGCATGACGCCATCCGTACTTTATGGGACAATGCCACGACCCTCGGTGCCGTGCCCTGCGGGCTTGGTGCCCGTGACACATTGCGTTTCGAAGCCAACCTGCCGCTCTATGGTCATGAGATCAGTGAGTCCATCCATCCGTATGAGGCAGGACTCGGATTCGCCATCAAGCTTGACAAGCCATTCATCGGCAGGGATGCTTTAGCCGAGCTCAAAGACAAGCTCTCACGTAAGATTGTCGGACTTGAATTATTGGAGAAAGGCATTCCCAGACATGGTTATCCGGTTTATCATGAAGACACACAAGTCGGTGTCATCACGACCGGTTACCTGCTTCCCAACCAAGAAAAACCCTTGGCGCTCGCTTTAGTCGACATGGCTTATACGGCCATCGGTGCGGCGTTGTCGGTCCAAATCAGAAACAACCGTGTTCAAGCCAAGGTCAGAAATCGAAAATTCCATCTCAAGAACTATAAAAAATAGGAGGTTTGCATCATGATTTTAGAAGGATTATATTACACCAAGAGCCACGAATGGGTCAAGGTTGAAGGCAAGCACGCCTTGGTCGGCATCACCGACCACGCCCAGGAAAACCTGGGTTCGATCGTGTTTATCGAATTACCCAAGACCGGTAAAAGTTTCACGCAAGGTGATGCTTTCGGTGCGGTTGAATCGGTCAAGGCGGCATCCGATCTTTATTTGCCAATCTCCGGCACCGTCGTCGAAGTCAACAATCAACTCGAGGACGCGCCCGAACTGCTCAACGAAGATGCTTATGCCAACTGGATCGCCAAAGTTGAAATCCAGGATGAAAGTGAATTATCCTCACTGCTGACCAGTGAACAATACGTTGAAGCATGTGACATCTAAGGGGTGAAATGATGCATAAATACTTACCACATACACCAAAGGATATCGAAGAGATGCTCAAGGTCATCGGGGCGAAATCCCTCGATGATTTGTTTGCCTCCATTCCTGAAAAACTGAAAATCAAAGACGGTTATGACCTGCCTGAAGCGCTTGGTGATGATGTGTTGACCAGACACATGCAGGACCTGGCCGCCCAAAACCAACAACTTGTGGTGTTTCGGGGTGCCGGCAGTTATGACCATTATACGCCAAGCATTGTCAAGACCCTGATCAACCGTCAGGAATTTTTGACATCTTACACGCCTTATCAACCGGAGGTCGCACAAGGCACCCTCCAATACATTTTCGAATACCAGTCCATGGTCTGTGAACTGACCGGCATGGATGTCTCAAACGCCTCGATGTATGATGGTTCGACCTCGGTGGCTGAAGCGATGTTCATGGCGTATGCCCAGACCGGACAGTCTAAAATCTTGATCAGTGAAACCGTCCATCCGAAAACAATCGCGGTCGTGAAGACCTATGCCAGATACCGCGACATCGAGGTCGTGGTGGTGCCTGCCAAGGACGGCGTGACCGATTTGTCATCCGTCAAACAAGGCATTGAAGGCACGATGGGTCTGATTGTCCAAAATCCGAACTACTTCGGCCTGATTGAAGACTATGACGGGTTTGCTGATGTGATTCATGAAGCTGGTGGTCTTTTCATCATGAGCGCCGATGGACAAGCGCTCGCGCTGTTGAAGACACCAGGTGAGTACGGCGCGGACATCGCAGCCGGCGATTTGCAATCTTTAGGGCTGCCGATGAGTTTCGGCGGCGCTTATGTCGGTTATCTCGCGACCATCAAGAAGCATATGCGCAAGATGCCGGGACGTATCTGCGGCATCACCACCGATGTCGATGGCAAGCGTGCTTTCGTCTTGACCTTGCAAGCCCGTGAACAACATATCAGGCGCGCCAAGGCAAATTCCAACATTTGTTCAAACCAATCCTTGATGGCGCTGGCTGTGACCATTTACATGGCGGCATTGGGCAAGGAAGGCTTGGTCCAGGTCGCCGAGGAATCGATGAAAGGCGCGCATCTTCTTTATCAAAAATTGTTGAAGACAGGACGTTTTGAAAACGTTTATGACCAGCCTTTTTTCAAGGAATTCACGTTGAAAGCTGATTTTGATGTCAATGCCTTTGAAAAGGATTTGCTTGAACATGGCATCCTCGGTCCTTTGCATCTGGGTGACAACAACCTGCTTTTCGCCGTCACGGAAAAACGCACTTTGGCCGAGATTGACCTGCTTGTCGAAAGGGTGGTGGCGCAACCATGAGATATTACGACCGCTTGATTTTCGAAATGTCGAATCCGGGACGCATCGGCTACCATTTCAAGAAAAAAGACATGCCTGACGTGACCTTGCCGAAGCAACTGCTGCGTGCCAAGAAGGCTGAACTTCCGGAAGTGTCCGAGTTTGGCGTGGTCCGTCATTATACCAATGTCTCGCAGAAAAATTTCGGTGTCGAGACCGGCTTTTATCCGCTTGGTTCCTGCACGATGAAATACAATCCCAAGATTAATGATGAGTTGGCGACCCTGCCGGGTTTCGCCAACATCCATCCATTACAGCCGCAACACACCGTCCAAGGTTTGCTCAAGATTTATCATGAGACCGCCCGCATGCTTTCCGAACTGTCAGGTCTGGCGGCTTATTCATTGAACCCGTTCGCCGGCGCGCATGGCGAACTGGCCGGGCTGATGATCATCAAGGCCTATCATGAGAAAAACAAGGATACCAAACGTACGAAGATCATCGTGCCCGATTCGGCCCATGGCACGAATCCCGCCAGCGCGACGGTCTGCGGTTTTGAAACCGTCGAAATCAAGTCAAATCTGGATGGCACCATCAACATGGATGCCCTTCGTGAAGTGCTTGGTGACGATATCGCCGGCTTGATGCTGACCAATCCAAATACGGCTGGTGTCTTTGAAAAAGACATTCTTGAAATCTCCAGACTCGTCCATGAGGCGGGTGGCCTGCTTTATTATGACGGGGCCAACCTGAATGCGTTGTTGGGCGAAGCCAAACCGGGTGACATGGGCTTTAACATCACCCATATCAACTTACATAAGACGTTCTCCACGCCACACGGCGGCGGCGGTCCGGGTTCAGGCCCGGTCGGCGTCTGTGAACGCCTGGTTGAATTCCTGCCGGATCCGGTTGTCAAAAAAGAAGGCGATGTCTATGTGCTAGACAACGCCAGCGATTCCATCGGTTCGCTTGGCACCTTCTTCGGTAACGCCAGTGTCGTCATCCGGGCTTATGTCTATCTGATGACATTTGGCAAGGAACATATCGGCAAGATCGGTCCTTATGCCGTCTTGAACGCCAATTACATCCAGGAATCGCTCAAAGATCTTTACGAACTGCCGATCGACGGACATTGCATGCATGAGTTCGTTTTTGACGGACTCAAGGACAAATCGACCGGTGTCAAGACACTTGATATCGCCAAGCGGTTGCTGGATTACGGGTTTCATGCACCGACTGTTTATTTCCCGCTCATCTTCTCGCAATCGATGATGATCGAACCGACCGAGGTCGAGTCGAAAGAAACATTGAATGATTTCATCGACATCATGCGCAAGGTCGCCAAGGAGGCAATCGATGATCCGGAGACCTTGAAGACCGCGCCGCACCACACCATTGTCAGACGGCTTGATGAAGCGAAAGCGGCCAGACAACCGATTTTGAAGTTCAAGGATTTGCAAAACGAATAACATAAAGGGACCATGGAAATGGTCCCTTTTTTCATGTCATTTGTGTCATGACGGTTTGTGCGATGGCGTCATAGATCTTGCCGGTTTCTTCTTTGGCTGTAAAGAGGTAGTCACCATGTTGAGGTTGGCCGATCGGAATCTGACCGATGAGCGGCACACCCAGTTTTTTGGCGACCAGTTCGCCACCACCCTTGCCGAACAGGTATTCACGTGTGTTGTTGGCGGCATTGAGATAATAGCTCATGTTTTCGATCACGCCGATGACCTCATGATTGATCTGCTGGGCGCCAAGGCCGGCCTTGACGGCGACATGGGCGGCGTTGACGTGGGGCGTGGTTACGACAAGCACCTTGCTTTTCGGCACATAGGTCTTGACATCAAGCGCGACATCACCGGTGCCGGGCGGCAGGTCGATCAAGATCAGATCGATGCCGTCCTGCCATTGGACGCCACCGAAGAAATGGACGAGCATCTTGCCTAGCATCGGACCGCGCCACATGAGCGGTTTTTCCGGTGGCATGAAAAACTCGGTGGAAATGACTTCGATGCCGTCTTTTGTCAAAGGAATCATCTTCTCTTCTTCGGTCGCCGTCAAAGGCTTGATCTCCATTTTCAAGACATGGGGAATGCTAGCGCCATAGACGTCGGCGTCAATGATGCCGACCTTTTTACCTTGACGGATCAGGGCGGCAGCCAGGTTGGCGGCAACCGTGGATTTACCGACTCCGCCCTTGCCGGAAGCAATGGCCAGATACTTGATGGGCTTTTCGCCTTCAGGCAGGTATTCAGAGTCAAAAAAAGCGATCTTGATGCCAGGGAACCCCAACTCGACTTTCACGAGTCTGATGATTTCAATTTTCAGTTGTTGTTCATGTTTTGTTTTGTCTTTCAGATAAATCTCGACTTCGACCACACCGGTCGGTCCGACGACCAGTTTTTTGATGCCGTTGACGTCCTTGAATGGTTTCCCGAAACCAGGGTCGACAACCGTTTCAAGCCGTTGTTTCAAGTCTTCGTATGTCATGATGTGCTCACCTCATGTTTATTATAACAAAAAGCACCCTTGATTGCCGGTAAGAACGTTTACCTTTTTTCTTGATTGCGAAAAGTGGGTAAAAAAGATACAATGAAAGTAATGACAAAGACGTCACTGTAAGGAGCCCTTGACATGCCGTTTTCGTTTCTGATGCCCTTGCGAGGCAAGGTATCCGATGTCTCATCCTCGCCTGATCCGACCTTCGCCAAAGGGCTTTTAGGTCCCGGCTTTGTCATTCATCCGGACGACCATGTGGTCCGTGCACCGGTCGACGGTATCGTTGAACTCGTTTATCCGACCCGGCACGTCATGGCCATCCGCATGGAAAACCGTGTATCGATCATGATCCATCTCGGGTTTGACGAACGCTTGCGTGGTGACGTCATCGAGGTGCTGGTCGAACCCGGTCAAATCCTTAGACAGGGTGACATCATGGCCCGTTTTGACGCCTCGTTGCTGGCTCTTCCGTTCGAAGCGCTCGCCACCACGGTCGTGTTCGTCCAGAAGAAACAGTTGACCATTCGGGAACATCCCGCTGAAACATCCGCTTTATATAGCCTTGAGGTCGAATGAACCTAGGAGTGACATCATGCATTTGAAAGGCATGCCCATCTGCAAAGGCATCGGTCTGGCAAACGTGCTCAAAGTCGAGACACTGGCACTGGACACCACCATGCGAAAGATCACCGACCCCGGGCAGGAGATCGCCCTTTTTCGTGCTGCCGTCGATAAGACCATCCGTCAACTGGAAGCCGTGATCGACATTTGTCGTCAACGTTTCACCGTTGAAACGACCCGTATTTTTGAGGCCCACCAGCTGATTGCCGGCGACCCGGAGGCCAAAAAAGCGATTGAAACGGTCATCAAGGAAGAAAAAGTCAATGCCGCCCATGCGGTCAAGGTCGTCATCGACCGCTATATCAATACCTTTCAAGACATGGAAGATCTTTATTTCCGGGAACGTGCCGCTGATGTCAGATCGGTCTCGAGACGCCTGATCAAGAACATCCTTGGTGTCCCGGTTATCGATTATACCGCCATCCGGACGCCGGTCATTATTGTCGCCGAAGATCTCGCGCCATATGAAATCGCCCAAGTCGATCCGGCTTATGTCAAAGGCATCGCCACCGAGCAGGGCGGCAAGACTTCGCACAGCGCGATTATTGCCCGTTTGATGGAGATTCCCGCCGTGTTCGGTATCAACGGGCTCATGAGAACGGCCAAACCAGACCAGGATGTCATCATTGACGGCCTTGCAGGCGACATCATCTTTGATGCCGATCCTGAACTGAAACATGATTATGAAGACAAGCGGGCACGCTTCGAACAAGAAAAAACCGCCCTTTTGTCTGTCAAGGGCGAAGCAACCGTTTCAAAAGATGGTGGCAGGTTCGCCCTGCACGCCAACATCGCCTCGCCTTATGACTTGGGCCATGTCCATGAGCACGATGCCGAGGGTATCGGTCTCTTTCGGACCGAGTTCCTTTTTTTGAACCGGACAACCCTGCCAAGCGAAGACGAGCAATATGAAGCCTACAAGGCCGTGCTTGAGTCGATGGACGGCAAACCGGTCGTCATCCGGACGATTGATATCGGTGGCGACAAGGACATTCCGCATCTCAACATCGCCCTCGAACAAAATCCCTTTTTAGGCAATCGTGCAATCAGACGTTATGGCGATGATCCCATCTTGTTCAAGACCCAGCTGAGGGCCTTGTTAAGAGCAAGTGTCCATGGGAATTTGTCCATCATGTTTCCAATGGTCGCCACCCGGGATGAGTTTGTTCAAGCCAGACAATGGCTTGACACCGTCAGGCAGGAACTGGTTGACGAAGGTGTGACGGTATCCAAGAACATCCCGGTCGGCCTGATGATTGAAGTGCCCTCGAGCGCCCTGGCGGCGGCTTCGCTCGCCAAGGAGGCCGACTTCTTCTCGATCGGCACCAATGACCTGATCCAATACACGATGGCGGCGGACCGGACCAGCCAAAAGCTGTCCTATCTGTATCAGCCGCTCCATCCTTCGGTGCTCAAACTGATCAAGATGGTCGCGGATGCCGCAAACAAACAAGGTATTCCTGTCGCCGTCTGCGGTGAAGCCGCATCCGATGAGTGGGCCGGACCGGTGATGCTCGCGTTCGGTGTGAGGAGCTTGTCGATGATTCCGACATCGATCCTGGCCATGCGCAAGCGTCTTGCTGAGATGGACCTGTCATTGATCAAGACCCAACAAAATCGTTTACTCGAGGCAGATAGCGAAAAGGAAGTCAAAACCCTGCTTGAAACTTTCTATCGATAAAAAAAGGCTGACGTCAGCCTTTTTTCTTGCCATTGCCGTTCCGGGCAAAGGCTTTTTTGACATAGTTGCGGATCCGTTTGAAGAACTTGGTCTGTTCGTAACTGAGAATGGCCACCCGGTAGACCGGTGCCACCAGATACATGGTGCCGATCATGACACCTGTGATAACGACAAAGGCAATCGAAGCCTCAAGTGTCGTGAGCACGCCGGAAGCATAGGCGATGGGTGCGACAATGGGTGTGAAAAACGGCACGAAGGCCATGACTTTCAAGAAAGCCGTTCCGCCGAACAACGGTGATAACAAGCCGATATAGAACCCTGCGACCAACATGATCATCAAAGGTGCCTGAAACTGCTGGTAATCCTCCTGGGTGGTCGCCATGGAAGCGAACAGGGAGGCGACAATCAAATAGAACAAGGTGCCTGCAATCATGAACAAGCCGGTAAACAACAAGACCATCGGCCAATGGGGAATGAGGTCACCAAGATAGTCAAGCAGCGACGTGTTGCCATCTGGCAGATTGACGCCGCCTGTGGCGGCCGCACCGCCAATCAACGCACCAATCATGCTATACATCAGTAAAAGGATGCTTTGGATGATGATGAAGAACATGCTGCTCGTGATTTTGGCTAGAAAATGAATCTTGGCGGGTACGCTTGAGATGATGGTCTCAATCGCCTTGGTCGATTTTTCTTCAATGATATCGACGCCGACGAACTGGGTGCCCATCGTGATCAAGATGAACATCGGCAGCACCAGAAAGCTGATGATGGAGCCCAGCATCGCCGCTTCATCCGGATCTTCGTAATCAGGCGCGCGGTGCGCGATGAAGACAGGACGTTCAAAACCGACGATTTGTTCGCTGATCACCAAAAGTTCGATTTGCGAGAACAACATGTTGTTCAGATAAGGTTGTTTGCTATACAAGGCGACGGTTGGCGAGGTGAAATCGCCTGTGAAGACAAGGAGGAAATCAACATCTTCATCGAGCCAGAAGGTCTCAAGATCCGGCATCACGTCAACGGATGTGACAATAAAGAATTCATAGCCTTCATAAGGTTCATTCAACTGGCTGGACAGTTTGGCTGCCAGCTCATCTTCCGCGGTCTCATTATAGACCTGGACATTCATGTTGAGGACCGGGTCTTCTTCCGGGCTGAAATAACCGATGATGACGGGCAGGTTGATGATCGCGATCAACAACAAGCCGATGATGATGTTGGCGATCAGGAAAGCCTTGCGAAAGACGCGTTTTTTCAGGCCGTATTCGACCAGGAATTTAAACTTCTTCATGGCTTCTGCCCACCTTTGCAATAAAAATCTCGCTCAAAGATGCCTGTTCGACATCAAACTTGGTGATGTTGTCACAAGCCTTGACATAGTCAAAGACATCCTTGGCGACGGCTTCATTTTCAATTTTGACGATGACTTCCTTGGCATTTTTCTCGACATGATAGACGCCTTCGATGGATGCAAGACGATCCAGGTCGACATCACCGATGATGTGGATGGTCTGCTTCTTGAAGTCTTTCTTGACCTTGTCCAAGCGTCCTTCGATGACGGCCCGTCCCTTTTCAAGGACGATGACTTCCTCACAAAAGGATTCAACGTGGTCGAGCTGATGCGATGAAAAGACGACCATCGCACCTTGTTTTTGGAAATCATAAATGACATCGACAAACATCTTCATGTTGATTGGATCCAGTCCCGAAAACGGTTCGTCGAGGACGAGCAACCTGGGGTTGTTGATAATGGCGGAGATGAACTGGATCTTCTGCTGGTTCCCTTTCGACAATTCTTTGATTTTCTTGTCGCGATATTCGGTAATGCCGAATCGTTCCAGCCAGTAATCCAGACGTTGTAGAATCGTTTTCGGCTCCATGTCCTTGAGCCGGCCGAAAAAAAGCATCAGTTCCTTGACTGTGATTTTGGTCAACAGCGAACGCTCCTCGATCATGTAGCCGATTTCGTTGACGGTGTGATAACCGACTTTTTCGCCGTTATACGTCACCGATCCCACCGATGGATCAAGCAGGCCCATGATCATTCTGAAAGTGGTGGTCTTGCCGGCACCGTTGGTGCCGAGCAAGCCAAAAATATCACCTGGTTTGATGGTGAAACTCAAATCATGAACAGCGACCAGGTCGCCATACATCATTTTGGCGTTTTTAACTTCAAGCATCGACGTCACGTCCTTTCAAACGTGTTGAAAACAATCATTGGCAATGATAGTTTACCACAATATTATTATTTGTACAATATCTATTATTTCAAATTATTTTTAGTTTCTTTATGAATCATCGTCATGAAGTCAGCCAACGTGACCGTGACTTGTTCCTGGGAACCATAGGCGCGGAAAGTGACGCGTCCTTCTTCTTTTTCCTTGTCGCCCAGGACGAGCAGATAAGGAATCTTGCTTGTCCGGGCTTCACGGACCTTGTAGCCGAGTTTTTCCTCACGCAGATCGCTTTCAACCCTGAAACCCTGTTTCTCGAGTTGGTGTTGGACATCCTTGGCATAATCGCCATGATGACCGACGTGGACAGGCAGCACGATGATTTGTACAGGTGCGAGCCAAAAGGGGAAAGCCCCTTTGTATTCTTCCGTCAGGTAAGCGACAAACCGCTCCATGGTCGAGACGATGCCACGGTGGATGACCACCGGCCGGTAGATGTTCCTGCCATCTTCACCGACATAGGTCAGGTCAAACCGTTCAGGCAACAAGAAGTCCAACTGGATGGTGGACAAAGTCTCTTCATGACCCATCGCGGTCCTGACCTGGACATCCAGTTTGGGTCCGTAAAAGGCGGCTTCGCCAACGGCTTCATAATAATCAAGTTTCATGTCGTCAAGTGACTCCTTGATCATTTTTTCGGCTTTTTCCCACATCGCATCATCAGGAAAATATTTCTCCGTATTATCAGGATCACGGTAACTCAGACGGAAGGTATAGTCCGTGATGTTAAAATCTTTATAAACCGCCAAGAGCAGCTCGGTGGTGCGCTTTAACTCTTCTTTGATTTGATCGGGACGCACAAAGATATGGGCGTCGTTCAAGGTCATCTCACGGACCCGTTGCAGACCGGAAAGGGCACCGCTTTTCTCATAACGGTGCATCATGCCCAGTTCGGCGATTCTTAAAGGCAGTTCGCGATAACTGTGGACGTCGTTCTTGTAAATCAACATGTGATGCGGACAGTTCATCGGCCGAAGGACGAGCATTTCACCATCGCCCATGTCCATCGGTGGAAACATGCTGTCACGGTAATGGTCCCAGTGACCGGACGTCTTGTATAACTCGACATTGGCCATGATCGGCGTATAGACATGCATGTAACCCAGACTGAGTTCGACGTCGGTGATGTAACGTTCGATGACACGTCTGATGGTCGCGCCTTTCGGCAGCCAGAAGGGCAGGCCTGCACCAGTCTCCCGGCTGTTCATGAACAAGCCGAGTTCCTTGCCGATCTTGCGATGGTCACGTTCTTTGCGTTCAGCCAGCATGACCAGATGGTCATCCAGGCCCTTCTTGTCAAAAAAGGCGGTGCCGTAAACACGGACCAGTTGCTTGTTTTTCGAATCACCGCGCCAATAGGCACCGGCCAGACTCAACAGTTTGAAATGCTTGATGGCCTTGGTGCTGGTGACATGGCCACCCCGGCAAAGATCCGTAAAATCACCTTGGGTATAGACCGTCAGCCCTTCATCCTTGAATTCCTCGATCAATTCAAGCTTGTAGACATCGTGTTTGAACATTTTTTTCGCCTCTTGGTAGGAAACCTCATGACGCTCGATCGGATAGTCTGCCTTCGCCAACTTCACCATTTCCGCCTCAATGGTCTCCAAATCTTCATCATTGACCTTGTGTCCGGCGAAATCGACATCATAATAAAAACCTTCTTCAATGGCGGGACCGACGCCGAAACAGGCACCTGGATACAGGTGCGTGATGGCCTGGGCCATCAGGTGTGCCGTGCTGTGTCTGAGCACGTCAAGACTACGTTTATCCTTTTCGGTCAACAGCTCCAATCGGCCATCTTCCTCAAGCGGACGTTCAAGTTCGATATTGTCATCATTGAACACCGCCGCCAGCGCACGTTTCGCCAGGCCAGGCGAAATGCCTTCGGCGATCTTTCTGGGCGTGATGCCCTTGTCATAAGTTTTTTGACTCCCGTCTGGAAAGGTAATGCGCATCTTTCTCACTCCTTTATCTATAAACAAACGTCCCCGGCATAGCCAAGGACGACAACATCGTGGTACCACCTTAGTTCCAGAACAATCTGGCGCTTATCATATGGGTAACGGCATGACCCGGGCTGGTTTTTTCAGCCGACTCCAAGGGAGTGAACCGGGCAGTTCGCAGCTTTCACCGTCCTGCGTCGCTAAGGGTTGTCCGGGCCGTGTCCTCTTCTTCATCGTTGCTTCTATTATATCATCATTTACATCTTTTTCAAGCCTTTTTGGCGTTGGGCCGGTCCTTCGGTCAGCTTGACATAAACCATCAGGTCTTTCAGGCGTTGAATCAGACGTGTTGCCTTGACCCGGTCGCTTTCGTCCTTGGTCACCGCCAGCAAGTCAATCAACTGGACAAACTCGAAATTCGACGTCATGAAAACCGGCAATTGCGCCGACAGGCGGTATTGCATGACCGGAACGAGCACTTCGTCACGGAACCAGGCAGACATGTGTTCACCACCAATGTCATCGACCATCAGGACATCCGCTTGTTTGAGCTGATTGATACGGGCTTCCAAATTGCCTTCATTCATGCCTTGTTTGATGCTTCGGACCAAATCAGGCATGTAAACAAACAGGACGCTGATGTTCCTTTCTGCCAGGTTTTGGGCGATGGCGGACATCAGGTAACTTTTGCCGGTCGCGTATCGGCCATAGATGTAAAGTCCTTTTTGAAAACGGTCTTTACGATAAAGGTTGACGAAATCACTGGCAAGTCGATAAATCTTTTCACGTTCTTCGTTAAAGACCTCGAAGCGGTCAAGACTGGCATCCTGGATATAGATTTCGCTGTCGTAAAATTTGAGATTCTGCTTGATTTTGTTTTTCTTGATCGTATCGGCTTTCTCTTTGGTCGGCAAATAGACGATTTCAATATAAGGTTCTGTTTTCAAGACGGGTCTGTATCCGTCACGGTCGACGTGTTCATCGCGTTCAACGATGTATTGATAGACTTTATAAAGATCGACGTCGCTGATGTTCAAGTGTTTGGTCTCAGCATCGTTCTTGACGACTTGACGGATTTCTTCGATGGTCATGCTCACCCCTCCATTTCCGCAATTTCCGCGATGTAATCATCGAGCCAATCCGGTTCGGCGACTTTGCGGATCTGTTTTTTCTTTTGCCATTGTGATTCGAGCTGTTGTGAGTGGGCAATGGCGTCTTGCGTGGTCTGGACACCCTTGTTAAGCCAATCCATTAAGACTTTTTCCATGTAGTTGAGATTAGGCAGGACGCCATCCTTGTGTTTGAGCACCAGCATCAGGATGACGTTGACAATGCCGGGTTCGACATGATTGCGCTCAAGCAGGGAGGTGGCTGTCGACAGGGCGAGCCCTTGTTGGTCGGTACGGGCATATTTCTGGATGATGACTTGAGGTGTGATCTGACTGAGGATGTTGGTTTCCGACAAATCCTTTTCCTGGATGCTCAACTGTTGGTTTTGTTTTTGGTAATGCAATCTGGCCTTCATGTTCAGTTGATGGAAGTTGACGGTTTGTCTCGATTGGGCGGCTTGTTCGTAGATGACGACCATGTCCTCGACGCCGAACTGATAGACAAAGGCAATCTTGGTGATTTGTTCCTTGAAACGGACATTCAAGAGCTGGCTGTTTTTCAGTCGTTCGGGGATGCGTTCGACAAACCCGTCATAATCAAACTTGTAGGTGATGTGGCTGCCCCCGTTGGGCTGCCTGCCCTGCAGGGGATGTCTGACATTGAGCAGACCGAGACTCTTGAATTCATAAAGGGCGTCAAAGGCTTTGGTGATGTTGTCGTGATCGCTGACATCGGGAACATCCATCTTGAACATGCCAGCCAGCAATGCCGTGTTTTTCTCGCCGATCTCGCTTTGCAGGTAACTGCCGAAGACGGTATCGACCAAAAACTGTTTGGCCGTCAGCGGCGCTTTCAAAAAGTAACGGAATTGATCCTCTTTTTGGTAGACCGTCAATAGACCGAGTGCTTCGAGCTTGTGGCGCATGCCGAGGAAATCAGCTTGACGCAGATCCAAAAGATCAAAAAGCTCGGCATGCGTCATCGACGTGATGCCGGTCCTGTTCAATAATTGATAAAAGGTCACATAAAGGGCGTGCGCCCCAAGACCCATCAATGGTTGATAAAGGAGGGCGAGCACCTTGAAATCGCCCGCACTCAGATCAGATTGGATGTGCAGCTGGAAGCTGCTATTGTTTTTCATCTTGCAGTTCCTTTATGAATGTCGAGATGTGTTCAATCAGTTGTTCCTGTGTGCCTGAGTTGTCAAAGACGATGTCGGCCATCGCTTTCTTCTCACCGATGGGGATTTGCGAAGCCAGCCGTTTGAGGGCTTGGCTGCGGGAAAGACCATCGCGTTTCATGAGTCTTTCAATCTGGGTTTTCTTGTTGATGTAGATTAACATGACCTGGTCACACTTGGATTGGTATTTGACCTCGTAAAGCAGGGGCATGTCAATGATGATGACCGGTTCATGACGATGTTGAAGAAGCTGTTTTTCGATTTCATTGAACACCAAAGGATGGATGATGGTGTTGAGTGCTTTACGCTTGGACGCATCTTCAAAGATGATTTCTGAAAAACGTCTTCTCGCCTCTGGCGCGTCGACGGCAAACCCGAAAACATCCTTGATCTCCTTGACCATGGTCTTGTCTTCCTGCCAAAGCTTTTTGACGATTTCGTCACAATCCACGACCACCAGGCCTTGCGCTTTGAAATAAGCGCTGGCCGTAGATTTGCCGGTGGCGATACCACCGGTCAAGCCGAGAATCAATGGTCTATTGTTGACACTTCGGACAGACATAAGTTCCTCGTCCTCCTACTTTGATTTTGATGATGGGTGTCTGACATATGGGACAGGGTTCATCCTTCTTGGTATGAACCGCGAGTTCGTTTTGGAAACGGCCGTGAACGCCGGTGATGGCCTGATAACTACGGATGGTCGCACCGCCGAGTTCGACTGCCCTGGCCAGGACATGCGTGGCGTGTTCCACCATTCGAACAACTTGTTTTTTGGTCAGCGATGACGTCAGGCGCTTGGGATGGATGCCGGCATGAAACAAAGTTTCATCAACGTAAATGTTGCCCAGACCGGCGACCAGCCTTTGATCAAGCAAAGCCGTTTTGACGGCGACACGTTTGTGTTTCAAGCGTCGGTAGAAGTGATTGACGTCAAGATGCTTGGGTTCGGGCGCCAGCGCCGCGATTCCGGGATGATGCATGACGCGGTCTTTTTCAACCAATGTGATCCGGCCGAATTTGCGGACATCGTGATAGCGAAGGTTTCGTCCGCTTGCGAAATGAAAAATGGCATGTTCATGTTTCAGGACGGGTTCATCTTTCTTGATATGAAACCTGCCTTCCATGCGCAGATGGATGATCATGGCATGGCGGTCCAACATGAAGATCAGGAATTTGCCTTTTCTGTCAAGATCCCTGATGACCTGGTCTTTGATGGTGTCTTGGAACCAATGAAGATCATGGGTGATGATTGGTGGAAAAGGTGCTTCGACACGCGCGATGGTTTCATCGCGGATCAGGTTGATGAGTTGGCGTCTGACGGTTTCGACTTCCGGGAGTTCGGGCATGCGGGGTACCTACTTCAAATCAAACCAGGTCTTGCCGGTGTCACACGAGGTGACCAGTTCGACCTTCAGGTTGAAGGCTTCTTTCATCATTTTGGGCACGAGTGTGACCATGTCTTCAATTTCTGCTTCCGGTACTTCCAAAATCAGTTCATCGTGCACTTGAAGCAAAATACGCGATTGTTTACGGTGTTGTTTGAGATAACGGTCGAGATCGACCATGGCTTTTTTCAAGATGTCAGCCGCACTGCCTTGGATCGGTGCATTGAGGGCGGTCCGTTCACCGAAGGCACGTTGGGCATGGATCGGCGAAGTCAGTTCAGGGATGTAGCGGCGTCTTTTCATGATCGTTTCCACATAGGTGTTTTCTTTTGCAAACGCCACAATCCGTTCCATGTAGTCCTTGATTTCCGGATAGATGTCCAAATAACGGTCGATATAAGCCTGTGCTTCTTTCGGCGTGATACCGATGTCGTCGCTGAGACTCCAGGCACTGATGCCGTAGATGATGCCGAAGTTGACCGCCTTGGCGGCATGACGCTGTTCAGCGCTGACCTGATCGACATGAAACACTTCCTGGGCTGTCTTGGTGTGGATGTCTTCATGATTGTTGAAGGCTTCGATGAGTGTTTTGACATCGGCCATGTCGGCCAGGACACGCAGTTCGATCTGCGAGTAGTCCGCACCCAGCAAGACATGGCCGGGACTGGCGATGAAGATGCGGCGGATCTGCCGGCCTTCTTCGGTGCGGATCGGAATGTTCTGCAAATTGGGATCCAATGAAGACAGTCTGCCGGTGGTGGTCAACGCCTGGGTGAAAATGGTATGGACCTTGCCGTCTTCAAACACGTTTTGACGGATGCCTTCGACATAAGTTGAATAGAGTTTTGTCAGTTGCCGGTACGCCATGATGGCGGGAATGACCGGATGCTTGTCGACAAGCGCGTTCAGGACGTCGACATTGGTTGAATAACCGGTCTTGGTCTTCTTGCCATAAGGCAGTTTCAAATCCTCGAACAAGACTTCACCAAGCTGTTTGGGGCTGGCGATGTTGAACTCCCTGCCTGCCAGTTCATGGACCTTTTTTTCGATGTGTTTGATCCGTTCAAGCAAAGCTTTTCCCTGACGGTCCAGTTCTGCTTGATCAATCAACAGTCCCTCATGCTCCATGTCGGCCAGAACGGCCGACAAGGGCAGTTCAAGCGCGTTGAGCAGATGCAGTTGTTTTTGTGACTCGAGTTGTTTGATGAGTTCGGGACGAAGCAGATGGATGGCCTTGGCCTTGGCGGCGATGTGTCGTTGATAGAGACCGGGTTCAGGCAAGCCTTTTTTGGCACCCCGGCCGTAGATGTCATCATCATAGTCGATGTCATCATAACCGAAGGTGGAGACAATACGCTTGAACTCTTCTTTGCCAAGATGTGAATTGACGAGATAGGCCGCCAGCAACAAATCGAAAGCAACACCTTCGAGTTTGATGCCGTGACGACGTAGAAAGACGTTGGCGGCTTTGCAGTCGTACATGTTTTTCGTCATCTTCGGATCTGCCAGATACGTCCGGAAGGACGAGGCATTCAAGGCCAGGTCCGGTGAGATATGATAATGGGTGTCGCCGTCAGAGATGCCGACACCCCAAAGGTCGGCTTTATGATAGTTGTATTCGCTCAGTTCAAAGTGAATGGACAAGCCTGGTTTGAGCAATGGGTCAAGTTCATGGGCTTGTGTCACCGGATGATGTTTCCAGGTGCTCCTGGGTTCATCCGAGGTGTCCATGCGTCTGATCAAAACATGTAACTCATATTGGGCGAGGAAATCGGTCAAGGCCTTGATATCGGTCTTTTTGATCTTGAGATCGTCGATGTGGCAATCGATATCGGCCCGGGTGTCGATTGTCACCAGTTGCTTGGACAATCTTGCCAGGTCTTCGTGGGTGCGGATGTTCTCACCGAGTTTGCCGGTGATGGCATCTTTTTGTTCAAACAGCGCTTCAAGCGTGCCGTAGGTCTGCAATAACTTGATGGCGGTTTTTTCACCGACACCGGGAATGCCCGGAATATTGTCGGAAGCATCGCCCATCAAGGCTTTGAGATCAATCATCTGGGCGTGGGTGAGCTGATAGGTCTCCTGCAACTTGGCCGGATGATAGGTATCGACTTCTTTCATGCCTTTTTTCAAGAGATTGACGGTGACCTTGTCATCGACCAGCTGCAACAAATCCCGGTCACTTGAAAAGATCTGGACATCGTAGCCTTTTTGCTTGCCTTCGGTCGCCAGGGTGCCGATGATGTCATCGGCCTCATAGCCGGGCTTGCTGTAAAACGGCACACCGTTCAAAGCGATGTATTGGTAGATCAGGGGAATCTGCATGGCCAGTTCTTCCGGCATTTTGATCCGACCGGCCTTGTAGGCCTCGTAGGCTTCATGTCGTTTGGTCGGTTCCTTGGTGTCGAACGCCACCAGTGCATGGACGTCTTCCCCGTTGATGATTTTTTCAAACATGCCGGCAAAAGCGAAAAGGGCGTTGGTGTAGACGCCTTGGCTGGTCTGCATCAGTTTGGCGCCTGGATATGCGGTGGCGTAATAGGCTCTGAACATGATCGAATTGCCGTCAATCAGAATGAGTTTTTTCATGCGAACCCTCCCTCACGTCATCATTGTATCACAGATACAAGGATAACTTCTCCACGACTTTTGTGGATAAAAAAAAGATCAGCGATACTTGAACTGACCTTTTCCCTTGCCTTTTCCTTTTTTCTGTTTAGGGCTTGGCATAGCCTTCGTTGGATTTTTTGAAAGACTTTCAAGCTCTCTTTCATCCATGCTCATCATCTTTTTCATCATCTTTTTTTGGGCGTCAAGCGCTTGCCTGAGACGGTTGAGTTCGGCCACCGACATGCCTGAACCTCTGGCGATACGATCACGACGACGACTGCTGGTGTCGATCAGCCTGGGTTCTCGTCGCTCCGCTTCGGTCATGCTGTTGATCAGGACACTCATTTTCTCAAACTGCTTGTCATCGATTTGCGAGGCGGCCTGCTTGAGTTTTCCCATGCCGGGCATGAAGCCGAGCACCTTGCTGAAAGAGCCCATGCGTTTGATCATTTTGAACTGTTTCATCAAATCGTTGTAGTTGAAGGTGTCAGACATGAGTTTTTCCATCATGTTCTGTGCTTCATCTTCATCAATCGACTCGGTCGCTTTTTCAATCAAGGTGAGCACATCGCCCATACCGAGGATGCGGGATGCCATCCGTTCGGGATGGAACACTTCGAACGCATCCATCTTTTCACCGCTGGAGGCGAATTTGATGGGGATGCCTGAGACTTCACGGATGGACAATGCGGCACCACCACGGGTGTCACCGTCAAGTTTGGTCAGAATCGCACCGGTGGCCGTCAATTGATCATGAAAGCTTTTACAAATGTTGGCGGCGTCCTGACCGGTCATGGCATCGACCGTCAAGAGGACTTCATTGGGTTTGGCGAGGGCTTTGACATCGTGCAGTTCCTGCATCATCTTTTCATCGATGTGCAGTCGTCCGGCGGTGTCGATGATGACGACATCATACCGTTCCTTGCGGGCATGTTCAAGCCCTTCTTTGACAATGGTGCAGGCATCGATCAAACCGCGTTCATAGACATCGATGTCGATTTGGCGGCCAATCGTGACGAGCTGGTCGATGGCTGCCGGACGGTAGACATCGGCCGCGATGAACAAGACCTTCTTTTTCTCGTTCTTGCGGATATAGACACCTAGCTTGCCGATGGCGGTGGTCTTCCCTGAACCTTGCAGACCGATCGTCATGATCGTGGTCAGACCGTCGGGGGTGTAGCGGATGCCTTCGGCTTCATCACCCATGACCCGTTTGAGTTCATCATGGACGATTTTGACGACTTGTTGGCCGGGATTCAATCCTTTGAGGATTTTCTCACCCATGGCCTGTTCTTTGACATGTTGGACGAATTGCTTGACCACTTTGAAATTAACATCGGCCTCAAGCAAAGAAAGACGCACTTCGCGCATCATTTCATCGATGTCTTTTTCGGTCAGAAAGCCACGGCCGGTCAGACGGCGCATAGCCATCTGCAGGCGTGTGCTTAAACTGGTTTCGGCCATCATTCATCCAACTTTCTTAACACGTCCAGCAATGACCAGTCTTTGTTTTTTTCGATGTTTTCAATCAATGCCAGGCGTTGGTTTTGTAATGCCAGCAAATGCAATTTTGCTTCATAGTCTAAAAGGTTTTCTGCCACTTTTTTCAACTGGTCATGGACCGCGTTACGACTGACATCATGACGCTCGGCGATTTCCTGCAGCGAAAAATCCTCGTGGTAGTATTCTTTGAAATAGGCGATTTGTTTTTGTGTGAACAACGGTTCATACAAGGCGAAAAGCGCGTTGAGTTGTTCTTTTTTCATCAATACTTCCATGAACATATCCTCAGAAAAAATCTTTGAACAGGCCGTATATGTAGGCCTCGATATCAAACAGGACCAGGTCGTCAAGTTTCTCGCCGAGACCGACATATTTGATTGGCAAGTCGTAGGCATGTCGGATGGCGAGGACGATGCCGCCTTTGGCGGTTCCGTCCAATTTGGTCAAGATGATGCCGGAGACATCGGTCGCTTCCTTGAACACCTCGGCCTGACGCATGCCGTTCTGGCCGGTGGTGGCGTCAATGACAAGCAGGGTTTCTTGAGGGGCGTCGGGTAGTGCTTTCTGGATGACACGCCGCATTTTGGACAGTTCGGCCATCAAATTGACTTTCGTCTGGAGACGGCCGGCCGTATCGACCAAGACAACGTCATAGGCCTCGCGCTTGGCGAGTTCGATCGCATCGAAAATGACGCTTGACGGATCGGCACCGGCTTCTTTGGCATAGACAAAGGTGCCGCTTTTCTCACCCCACAACCGGATTTGCTCGATCGCGCCGGCCCTGAAGGTGTCGCCGGCCACCATCATGACCTTGCGTTTCTGGTCTTTGAGTTGTTTGGCGAGTTTGCCGATGGTGGTGGTTTTGCCGACGCCGTTCACGCCGACGAACAAATAGACATTGACCTGATTGTCATCATAACGCAGATCAGTATGTAAAATGTCGCCTTTGAGATAAATTTCGAACATCTTGTCCACGATGATTTCGGCAAGATCATTCGGATCATGAATCTGTTTTTGATTGACTTCCTTACGAAGTTCGTCAATAAAGGCAATGACGGTGTCGATGCCGATGTCGGCTTGAATGAACAAGTCTTCGAGTGCATCAAACAGTTCATCATCGATGGTCGTTGAACGGGCCAGAATGGCCTTGAGGCTTCCCAGGCTTTCCTTGGTTTTATGCAAGCCGAGCTGATACCGTTCATGCTTTGGTTTTTTGGCGAACAATTTCTTGAAAAGACCCATGTGTCAACTCCTGATTTCCGCGTTCATTATAACACAATCCAAAATAAAACCGAAAGACTATTCTTTCGGCATCTTTTTGACAAAGGACAGCAACTCATCGAAGTTCAGATGTTGGCTCATCTCATCGACATATTCCACATAGATGATCGTCCGGTTCTTGTCAAGCACGAAGACGCTTCTGGCCAAGAGTCTGAGTTCCTCGATCAAGGTTCCATATTTCATGCCGAAGTCAGACTCGAGATGATCGCTCAAGGTGATGACATTCGACAGTCCTGCGCTGCCACACCAGCGGGCTTGTGCGAAAGGCAGGTCGTTGCTGATGGTCAGGACCACCACATCATTGCGTTCTGTCAGTTCAGTGTTGACTGTTCGTGCCTGCCGGTCACACACGGTGGTATCCAGCGAGGGCACGACATTGAGAATCACATAAGGTGTTTTAAAATCAGACAGACCCATCAGTTCCAGTTTGGTATTAAGTGCTTTGAAGTCGGGTGCTTTGTCGCCGACTTGCCTGGCTTGTCCCAGCAAGGTAACCGGCTTGCCTTTAAATGTTTTCATTTTGCATACACTTCCTTCATTTTTGCGTTCGTCATCATTATATCATACAAGCCATTTTAGAAAGAAATAAAAAGCGATCCCCCGCCTAAAAAGTGGCGGGGGATCTTCAGGGGATTTTGTGTACTAGGTACACGTCAATAGGGGATAAGTAGCATCCCGTTCCGGATGCATAATCATCATATCATGTTTAAATCGGTTTGTAAAGCGGTTTTCTATTTTTTTCGCTTAAACGTACTCATCTTAGGGCTAATTATGTCTTTTTTTACATATTTACAGTCAGGAAAACCACTGCATGCAGTGAATTCGCCGTATTTACTCTTCCTGATGACAAGCGGTTTTCCACACTTTGGACAAAGTTCTTCTGTCAGTTTGGGACCAATCTTTTTCATCTCTTTGTGGGCGTGGTCGACCATGGGAATGAAGCTGCTATAAAAACTGGAAACCAGTTCGACGCCATCTTTTTTGCCAACCGCGATTTCATCAAGAATTTTTTCCATGCGAGACGTATAATCGACATCCATGATCTTGTCGAAAAACAGTTCAAGTTGTTCGGCTGTCAATCGACCTTGATCGGTCGGCTGGAAACGTTTTTCAGCAAGGGTGACGTAGTTGCGTTGTTTCAAGGTCTGAATGATTTGCGCATAAGTCGAAGGACGGCCGATGCCGTTGCTTTCCATTTCCTTGATCAGGGTCGCTTCACTGTAGCGGGTGGGTGGTGTCGTGACTTTTTCATGTGCGACGACAGTCTTGGCTTGAAGTGCCTGGTTCAAGGTCAAAGGTGGAAGCGTCTTGTCTTTGCTCTTCATATCTGTATACATCTTCAGATGTCCGGCAAAGGTCTGTCTGCTACCTTCCAACACATAACGATGCCCATGTGTTTCAAGCATGACTTTGGTGATTTCAAACGTGGCAGGCGCCATCAGACTGGCGACCGTCCGTTGGTAAATACGCTTGTAAAGTCTCAGTTCGTCACGCGTCAGATAATCGGCGATCTTCTCGGGTGTCAGGGCCAGACTGGTCGGCCGGATGGCTTCATGTGCATCTTGTGCATTGTCTTGTTTTTTAACCTGGTATCGCCCCTGGTAGGACGCGCCGAAAGTTGCTTCAATATACTGTTTGGCTTCCCTGACAAAGGGAGCGGCCAAACGGTTTGAGTCGGTTCTCATATAAGTGATCAAACCGACAATGTCGCCATTGATCTGTTTACCTTCATACAAGGCTTGTGCGACCATCATGGCGCGACTTGCACTCATGCCCAGACTCTGGACAGCATCCTGTTGCAAAGTCGAGGTGATGAAGGCTGGTTTGGGTTGGCGTTTGGCTGTTTTGACATCGATGTTTTTGACAATGAAAGGATTGATCGATTCGCGCACGATCTTGTCGGCTTCTTCTTTCGACAAACGTTTCTTGTCAGGAATGACGTTATTGGCGATGCATTCGCCAAAATCCGC
>RECG01000028.1 GCA_007692425.1 Acholeplasmataceae bacterium
GCATGCGGATGACCTGACGCTGGTAATCTTCAAAATCTTGTGTCGTCGGCAAATCAATATTGACGACATTCGAGACCCACCAGGCCCGAAATGGCTTTGGCGTATAACGGTCAGGCATCACGACAGGCGCCGTGGTATCAAAGTAAGTCACAGGTTTGTTGGTTTCAACATGAATGACATGCTTCATGATGTTGCCTCCTCATAATAACCGAGATGACGCCGATGCGCCTCGACGAGCTCATCAAAGACTTTTTCCGCCACCGTCACAGAAGTGGTCAAAGGATGAATCTTGAGCGCCAGCAGGGCTTTGTCAAGATCACGTTCCTCGACGGCGTCCACCACCAGTTCCTCATAAGCCTTCATGTGCTGGACCAGTCCCCGGATGGCAACCGGCAGACGACCGATATGCACCGGCATCGGACCGTCCTTCGTGATGCGGGCCGTAATCTCCACCGCACAGCCGTCAGGCAGGTCGGTGATGTGTCCTTGGTTCATCGTGTTGACCACCTGGTAGTCACGCTTGTCCCGCACGATCGAGGTGATGATGTTGCAGGCGACATCACTATAATAGGCACCGCCGCGTTGTTCAAGTTCCTTGGGTTTGACCGCCAAGGCCGGATCAGCATATTGTTTGAACAAGGCTTCCTCGATGGTCTTGACGACTTCCGCCCGGGTCTTGCCCTGTCGGCATTGTTCAAGGTTCGAGGCCAGCATCTCCTCTTGAAAATAGTAGTATTTGTGATAGGGGTTCGGATAAGCCCCGAGTTGTCTGATGAAGGTGGGCGAGAAAGCAAGCGGATCGATGTTTGCCATCGTCTGCTGCTTCGCACCGATCTTATCGATGACCGCCGGCAGACAATTCTTGTTTTGATGGTAAAGATGCAAAACATAAGACATGTGGTTGAGTCCGGCAACCTCGGAAACGAGTTCTTTCGGTTTGACCTTCAAGACCTCGCTGAAATGATGCAGTTGATGAATCGGCACATTGCACAATCCGATGTAGCGATGCCAATCAGTCAGTCTGAAAACCGCTTCGCTCACGACACCGGCCGGATTGGTGAAATTGATCAACCAGGCCGAAGGACAACACACTTTCATGTCATCGATGATATCCAAGATGACAGGAATGGTACGTAGTGCCTTGAAAAGACCGCCGGCACCGTTCGTCTCTTGTCCCAACATGCCGTGACTGGCCGGAATCCGTTCATCTAGAATGCGAGCTTCCATCAAACCGGCCCTGAACTGGGTGCAGACAAAATCAGCCCCTCGCAAGGCGGTTTTTCGATCTAGTGTCGCACTGATCGTGATGGGAACACCAGCCTTTGCCACCATTCTTTCAGCCAATGCGGCGATGATATGGAGTTTGTCCCTGCCTTCTTCGATGTCGACCAGACGGATGCTTTTGACAGGCACTTCCGTGTAGCGCTTGATGAACCCTTCGATCAATTCAGGCGTGTAGGAAGAACCCCCGCCGATGACGACGATGTCAATCGCTTTTTTCATGATTGTGCCAACTTTCTTTCAATGTTTGATCCAGCTTTTCATCCTGGGCGATGCCTAGATGGTCCAATGCAAACAGGTAGGCCCCGACCACCGGCGGGTAGACGGGATGAATGATATAAGCTTTCGGAACGATGGTTTTCAATTGCTGTTCGAAAGCCTCCAAGAAACAAGGGCTCTCGCTTTGAAACACCCTGCCACCGACGACCACAGGCACCGTTTCATGCTCGCTGCCGACCTGTCGGATCACACCGGCGGTCTGCCAACCGACATGGAACCCCGCTTCACGCAAAATATCTTGTGAGACGACATCGCCAGCCAACGCCAGACGGTTGACCAAAGCGGTGATCGATCCCATGACGTCACGTGGCAGACGGTATGTCGGATAAAAGAAGGGCACGACCTCGGCCATGGTCCGGCAGTCCAACAACAAGGGAATCTCCGTTTTCAACAAGGTGTCGTGATAAGTCAGTTCATCGGCCCTGAAGGCATGATGCAAGGCCGCTCTGGCGATGTCAAGTCCGCCGCCATAAATGCCTAACACAAACCCCAAAGAACGCAAAATGGCTTTCTTGCCATCATGACCGATGGCGGCGGCATTGGTGCCGGTCCCTGATATGGCGACCGCGCCAAAAGCTGATTTAAGACCGCTACGCATCACGATCCAAGCATCATTGGTGACGACAAACGGTGTTTGGTTGAACATGGATCGGCAAGCTGCTTCCAGTTTTTCATAATCCTCGGGCAGGTCGGCACCGGAAATGCCGAGATAAACCATTGCGATTTGACGATGTTGCACATCAAGTTCAACAAGGGCATCCTGATACAAGGTGCCGATCACCTTCTTAAAATGGTTGATGCCGATCGATTGGTGGTTGCAACCAAGGCCCAGTTTCTGATACAAGACATGGCCCTGGTCGTCGAAGACGGCAAGATGGGTCTTGGTGCCCCCGCCGTCAAAGGCGAAAATCAATCTCATGATGTCTCCTTAGGATTAACGCTAATCCGATGTGAATGGTTTTGGATGAATCTGGCCGAGCACGACGGCGCTTTTCGCCCCCGTCGCACCTGGCACGTTGGCCGGGTGCCCCGACAACGTCGCGTGACCTAAAATGATGAAGGCCAGCGCTTCCTTGGCGGCGCTGTCAAAGCCCGTTTGTTCCAAGGTCATGACCTTGACTTCAGGCAAATGGTCCGTAATCAGGCTCACCAGCAAGGGATGGAAGGCACCGCCGCCGCCGATCAACAACTCGTCAAGCGGCACCCGGTTCATGACAAAATCCCGGCATGCCTGGACAATCGACAAGGCGGTCCAATGGACCAACGTGGTCAGCACATCGTGCTTGTCCATGTCTTGGCAGAGATCAATGAGATGGCTGATTATCGGCTCACCGAACCGTTCGCGACCCGTTGATTTCGGGGGTGTCAAAACGAAAAAAGGGTGTTCCATCAAGTATTTAAGCAAATCGGGCAGGAGCCGGCCTTTCGAAGCCAGCAAACCATCCTTGTCATAAGGCAAGTCGAACGCATGGTCACACCAGCCATCCATGACCATCACACCAGGTCCGGTATCAAACGCGAACACCTGGTCAAGACCGCCACCTTTGGGCAACACGGTCAGATTGGCGATGCCGCCGATATTCAAGACTGCCCGGTGTCTGTCTTCACGGCTGAAAAGCACATGGTCAGCGTAAGGGACCAACGGTGCACCCTGTCCGCCCGCGGCCATGTCAGCCGGCCGGAAATTACTGACCACAGTGGTCTGACATGTCGCGGCGATGACGGCACCCTCACCCAATTGCAGGGTTGACGCCACCTGTCCATCTTCAGGATCAGGCATGTGCCAGACGGTCTGGCCGTGCGAGGCGATGAAATCCAATGCTGAAAGGGCGACATGATGATGAGCACAAACCGTTTTGACTGCTTGGGCATACGCCATGCCCAGTTCGACATTCAGACTACAGACCAAGGCGGTGGTGACATGTTGGTTGTTGATGACCTGGCGGATTCTCGACAGCAAGCCAGGTTCATAGGAAATGGTCATGAAGCCGACCGTTTCTAGACGGATATGCGGAAAATCACCCTCGATCCGGGCGATTGCGACATCAATGCCATCAAGCGAGGTACCGCTCATGATGCCTACTGCCAGTTTGTTCATGGGATCACATCCATCTGTCTTCATTATATAATTCATCCTTGTGTGAAAACAATGCGCGAGTGGTGTTTCGGTCGTTTTTTTCAAAAATAAAAAAAAGAGAGCCAGGCAGAAAGATGCCGGCTCATCTGATTGACAAACACTCATGTTCCATCACGTCAGGCGATGGTCGGCTGACCCTTGTCAGCCATCTTGGCCCCATCACGATTGAAACGGTAAACCAAAATCCCGATCGTGACGAGAATCAAGCTGATCCATTGCGAGGTCGACAACAGCCAGAGACCACCACGGATCTCGTCACCTCTTAAAAACTCATTGAAAAACCGGAAGGTGCCATAAGCGACCAGGTAAAGGGAAACAAAGATGTAAGGGCGATGACGTTTCCGGTATTTGAAAAACAGAAAGAGCATGGTCAGAAACAAGGTGATATTGAACAAGGCTTCATACAACTGGGTGGGGTGCACCCGCACACCGGCATAAGGATAAGAAGCCTCGAACGGAAAGACGACACCGAAGATGCTTTCAGTCGGTTTGCCATGACAACAACCTGCCAGGAAGCAGCCGATACGGCCGCACCCATGACCAAGTGGCAACGCCACGATGAACAAATTCACATACTTCAACGGATCAAGCCGATATCGGCGGATATAAAAGAAAGCGATACCGATGGCACCGATCAACCCGCCATAAAAGACGAGACCGCCACTGAACACAACCGGCAAAATCATCGAGGGATCCTGGATCATCGTGCCGATATGTGTCAAGACAAAGAGAATACGTGCGCCCAACAGGGCGCCGATGATGATGAAAGCTGACAAAAACAAAATCTCTTTCGGGGGTAAATGATAAAGCGGATGACGCTTGTTGATGATCAACACCGCAGCAATCGCGATCAAGAAACCGATGACCATCAAGATATGGTAAGTCTGAATGCGTAAATCACCTAGTTCCAAGTACGGATACATGCAAGTCTTTCCTCCTGGGTGTACAAGATGATGATCAAGTTTGGTGAAACCATGATAGCATGAATCGTTGACGACATCAAGACCTGCTCATCATTCCATGAATGAAAAACGCATATCCCTATGCGTTTAACGTTTATAGCGTTTGAAGGTTTCAAAGGTCATTTCCAAGGTCTTGACCGATCGTTCGATGTCAATATAGGCACAATTGGCAAACAAGGCATCGACGACACACAATTGTGACATACGGGAAGTGGTGGCCGCACTTCTGAACTCGCTTTCCAATGATGACGTATATAAAACGATGTCGGACAAATCGGCCAGCAACGAGGACCCGAACTTGACAATGCTGATGATGTTGGCCTTTTTCTCACGCGCCAACAAAGCCGCGCTGATGATTTCTTTCGTCTTCCCTGAATTGGACACAAAGATGACGACATCCTTTGGATTGATGAATGTTGCATCAACCAACTGCTCATGCGATTCGCCCTGGGCGATGGCGAATTTGTTGATGCGTCTGAGTTTCATTTCAAGGTCCTTGCAAACCAGGTAGGATGAACCTTTGCCGAAAATCAGGATCTTACGTGCCTCCATGATGGTCTTCGCCGCTGTTTGCAGGGCTTTTTCATCATATAGACGCAAGGTATCCTCAAGCACGCGGATGTTGTTTTCCATGGTCATCCGACCGAAATTGGCGTCCTTGGAAAGAATCACGTCTTCGTGGTCACGTTGTTCGGGGATTTCGACCTTCGCGTTGGCCAGGATGAAATCAATCTTGAAATCCTTGAAACCGCGATAACCGAGTTTTTTACACATGCGGACCACCGAAGCAGGTGACGTGTAAGCCGCCTCAGCGATTTTTTCCACACTAAAATCCTTGAGAACAGCCTTGTTCTCAATCAAATAGTCCAAGACAGCACGTTCAGTCATGCTCAGATCTTCCTTGTTCTTGAGCATATTCAACATGACGCTGATGGCCATCACTCCGTTTCATTATGACAATCGTTTTGAAATGTTGCAAGCTTGTGTCTCTATTATAACATATAACGCGCACGAAGATGCAGGACATTGTCAACCCTTCTTTATGCCGGGAATGATTGATATTTCATTGATACAAATGTCATGATTACATGTTACAATAATGCCAACAAGCCGCTTGTCCAAACGGTGTGAATCAACCCACCTTCAACACGATGTTTACCTCAACCATCACACGGACAAATGACACACCATCCATGAAAGGGAATTGAATCCATGAACGTAAACGAACGAAGCATCAGAGGAAAACTGGGATACGGTATCGCCGACATCTATGGCGGTGGCGCCTTCCTCATCATCAGCATTCTTTTTTTGGTCTTCATGACCGACATCGTCGGCATGAATCCTTTTTGGGCAGGCTCGATCCCGTTGATCGGCCGCATCTGGGATGCGGTCACCGATCCGCTCATGGGCGCGATTGTCGACAAGACCCGCTCCCGTTTCGGCTCAAAGCGTCTCTATCTCTTGGTCGGTAGCTTTGTCGCCGCGGTGACCTTCGCCTTGCTCTGGTTCAGTTTCAACGGATCGGCAGGCGCCCAATATGTCTTTTATCTGGCCGCCTTCATCTTGTTCTCCACCGGTTTCACGATTGTCATGGTGCCTTACAACGCCTTGTTGCCCGACATGGTGAGCGACTATCATTTGCGTGGGCAATACACCGGCTTCCGCATGATTTTCTCAGCCTTGTCCGCCATCCTGGCCGGACTCCTGCCTGACATCATCATCCGCGGTGCGGGTGGCGGAGGTCAGGGCTTCATGATCATGGGCATCGTTTTTGGTCTGATTTTCTTTGTCAGCCTGTTGCTATGCTTTCTCAACACATGGGAACTTGAAAAGACCGACAAACAAGTGGAACGTCACGGGATCCGCTACGCCGTCTCAGTTTTCAAAAACCGTTCTTTCCGCATCTATCTGGGCATTTTCCTGTTTGCACAAGGATCCGCTGATTTCATGATGGCCCTTGTCATCTATTTCCTGGCGGTTGTCTTACGTCAATCCGACCAATACGTGTTTGTCATGTCCGGTGTCCTGAGCGCACAGCTGATCGCCATGGTGCTCTATCAATTCCTGCTCAAGAAACATGCCAAGACCCTCCCGGTCATGATCGGATTCCCCCTGCAGATCGCCGCCAGCCTGGCCATGCTCTTTTTCGCCTACGCAGGCGCACCCATCCTGCCCATCGTCTTCCTCTCGTTCCTGGCTGGATTCGGAACAGCCGGAGGCACGGTCACCTCATTCGCGATTCTGGCTGACATGGCCGATGTCGATGAATTGATTACTTCCGAACGACGCGCAGGCACCTACTCAGGCATGGCGACCTTCACCCGCAAGATCGCCAATGGCATGGCGCTGGGTCTCGTCGGTGCGCTGTTGTTTTTGATCGGTTACGACGGCAGCCTCGCTGTCCAGAGCGCCACGGCCGTCATGGGCATCCGTCTGATGTTCGTGTTGTTGCCAATCTTGTTCTTGTTGCTCACTTTTGTCTTCATCCGGATTTATCCGGTCACACAGGATGCCTTCAAGGTGTTGAGCGCACAAATTGAAGCCAGAAGAAAACAGGAACCGATTGAAGCGACCGCAGCCGAAATCGCCCTTTGTGAACAAATGACCGGATATGCATATGATCAACTATGGAAAAAAGACAACGCAAGTCTCTAAGACTTTTTTCCCAGGTTGCAATGTTTTCAATCGACCTATGTCACCATACCGAAAGGATGATGAAGAGGTTGCCAATCAAAACAAGTTTGCAATTTCATGTTAAATAAGATAAACTATGAATAAGAGCAACGATTAACCAACAACATGCAGCGGGAGCCGGCTCTCCGCTGCATGTTTGATTCATAGAAATCCTTTTTTGCCGTTCATCTTGTTCAAGTCATTGGATACCTCATAGGCTTGCGTCGATGACAAACGCCAACAGGCAACAGCCGGTCATGCCGGTCAAACATAAAAATAGAAAGAGGGGATTCGATGTTTAAAAGACTAGCGGTATTTATTTTGATGCTGACGCTTTTGTTGGCTGTTTCAGCATGTCGGGGCCGAGGTGGCACGGGTGATTTGGAGGATTGGTTTGCAGGCATCTTCGGCGAAGAACTGAATCTGACCATCGAAATCACGGGTGTGTTTGAAGTCGGTGAAGACACAACGCTCATTCAAATGATTGATGGCAATGTCATGTACATGTTTATGTCATCCGATGAGTACGAGTATACAGAGTATGTCATCGAAGAAGACGGCGAATGGTTTTCATACATGCTTTATGGTGATGATGAATGGATACGTTTTCCGGACGACTACGGCATCACAACCATTTTTGATGAAATGTTTGAAACAGCACTTGAAACCGGATGGTTTGATGTCGATGGTAACACGTATACCTTGAGACCCGAACATTATGTTGACGTCTTTGATGACACTGAAGACGTTGGAAGCATGGTCATCACGTTGACCGATGACGAGATGACGATGGTGCTTACCGGTGCTGGTGACCAGGAAGGTATTGTTGTGACCATCGTGATCAAAGACGTCGGTTCAACCGTCATCGAACTGCCGGATTTTGGTGAAATCGAAGATTGGTCCTAGATGACTTGAAAGATTGACGATTGATAAAAGCAGCCCCTTGAAAGAGGCTGCTTTTTGTTCGAAAGGACATAGAACAATCTTAACGTTTTTTCATCATGCCAAGATAAGCCAGAAGAATGGCGCGATGATCCTCACCGATGTCTTCAAGCAACTTTTTGATCGCAGTTTGACTGTGTTGTTGCTCAAAAGCCTCGTATATCCTGGTTTTAACAGAGGGGTCCAAGGCCATGCCGATCAAACATTGTTCGATGTTGGCCAACACGGGAAGATTCACATCCAAAACCTGTTTTTCATACAAATCGATGACGATGGTTTCAGTTGATTTGACAGTTCCAAGCGACACGATTGTCCCGGTGTCGGCATGCCGGATGTCATGGATATCAGAATCAGCCTGAATCCCGTGAAAGACGATTTCGACCTGCCGTCTTGCCGGGATATAAGGCCTTCTTGGCGTGTCAGGCGCCATGACAAAACGAAGCGTATCCTCTGTTTCACTAAGTGTATAAGTCGTCATGAAGGCGTCTCTCCCCAAATAACGCTGGGACTTGCCGTCGTCCTCATACAAGACATAAGTGTTGTCCGCCCCCGGGTAGACCAGGATGGTCAGCTGTCTGGGATTGTCGGTCTGGTTTTGGTAGGGGCCGCCGTCCAGGGGAACAATCGCGCCTGCTTTGGCGAATACACCGGTCTCATCAAGCGCAAAGACCATGGCATGGGTCTTGCCGCCTTCATAAGTGATGCCCGAAAAGATGTTCGTCCATGATCCTTTTGGAAGATAAATGCGTTCAAGCACGCGCCGGGTCGATGCCTGCATCGGTTTCGTCACTGGGTGCACCAGCAACTCAGAACCAAAAAGGTAGGTGTTCGGCTGACGATATGCCTTGTCATTTTCCGGTTCCATGTAATACAAAGGCAGGATCATCGGCACATGACGGGCATGATTGAGATAAGCAGCAGTATACATATAAGGAATCAGTTTGAACCTTAGACGCATGAAGTCACCGAGAATGGAACGATAAGGTTCTTCATGACGCCACGGTTCACGCACCGACATCCTGTTGGCGGTCGAATGGATTCTTAAAATCGGGCTGAAACACCCGAACTGCAGCCAACGTACATAGAGTTCCGGCTCCTCGGCACCGGCCATGTGGCCACCAATGTCATGACTCCAGAAACTGAAACCGATATTCGCTGCCGAAGCTGTGAAAAACGGTTGGAAATGCAAACTTTTCCAATCGATGTGGGCATCACCGGAAAAGCCGATGGGATAGCGTTGTGCCCCTTTGCCCGACCATCTTGAGAAGGTGACAGGACGTTTGCGGGGCAGACGTCCGTGATGATGAAAGTGGAGATGGTTCAACATCCATAAAGGATCGAGACCTGTCATCTTGGAAGTCTTACCCTGTTGCCAGTCAATCCACCAGAAGTCGATGCCCATCCGTTCAAAAGGTTCGAGCAAGACTTGAAAATAGGCTTTCATATGAACAGGGTCAGTGCTGTCAAAAGGGATGGTCTCCTTGCGTTCATGATCAACATCGACCGCTTCAGCGAAAGCCTTGTAGCGCTGTTCATAAGGTTTGACACCACCTGCCGGATGCAAGTTCAAGGCGGTCTTGACACCACGCTTGTGAAGCGCGCCGATAAACGATCGAAACTTCGGGAAAAGTGTTTTATTGACGGTATAACCGGTCCACCCTTGATGGTAATCCTGCACACCGGGAATCGCCGTGATATGCCAATCCATGTCGACGATCGCGACCGACAAGGGAATGTTTTCATCCGCGAAACCATCGACCACGTCAAGGAGTTCCCGGTCGGTATAAGGATGATAACGGCTCCACCAGTTGCCCAGCATGAAACGGGGAATCAGGGGGACCGGACCGGAAAGCTGATAATAAGCCGACAAGGCCCCCAGGTAATCATGGCCATAGACAAACGCATAAAGGTCGGTGGTCCGGCGTGGCCGGGGATACGGCCAACCGTTTTGATCCAGCAAAAGGCTGTCGCCGTCATCCAAGATGGCGATGCCGTCACGACTGACCACGCCTGTCCCAAGCGGAATCGGACCCGAGACATCATCAAGGGTGCGCCCTGTGCCGGGCAACATGTTGATGTCATCGCCATGTTCATGGACATGGCCTGTCTGTTTGCACATGATGGAAAAAGCGCCCCGTGTGTTCGAAGCCCCGTCATGACAGGTCAGGACAAACCGTCCGGTTTCAATGGCAAGCACATCCTTGGTCAGCCTTTTTTCATAAGGGATGTTGCCTTGGTTGCGATGCAAGATGGCCTGGGTGGGTTCATCGACAAAGCGGCGACTCCGGTCGAATTCGATCCGGATCACCCCGTCTAGCAAGATACTGAAGCGATAATCGCCATGTATAATGATTTGACCGGCCGCGACCTTTCCTTTGGTTTTGACCTTGACCGGAAACATGCTGGTATCATGCATGTCGACACATCCTTTCCTTGACCATGAAGACTTCCCTTTCATTTTATCGCATCTCGAGCCATGACACAAACCAAAGCTCAATTTTCATCAAGCTGTTGACTTGCCAAAAACCATCATTGGCGATGCGAAAGACCCATACTTTACCATAATACGAAGCCATCATGCCGGTTTATCCGCCCAAAAGGGTCAGCGTTTGACAATGACGCGCATTCATAATACAATAGTCCTTGCTGGAGAGGGTTGCATATGATTAGATTAGAAGGCGTATCCAAGTATTATAAAACCACATTATCCGTCGGTGTCGGCATCCGCAAAGTCAGCCTTGAATTCCATCTCGGCGAGTTCGTGGTGATCACCGGTGAATCCGGGTCGGGAAAATCGACCCTTTTAAACATCATCAGCGGCCTTGATGACTACGAAGAAGGCGAAATGTATCTCTTTGGTGAAGAAACATCGCACTACAGCGGTCCTGATTGGGAGGCCTATCGGGCCGCCCATATCGGCTTCATCTCCCAAAGCTACAATATCATCGAATCCTACACCGTTTATCAAAACATCATTCTCGCCCTTGAACTTCAGGGCTATCCGCAAGAACAACAAAAAAACCGTACACTTGAACTGATCGAACAGGTCGGTCTTTCTCATCGTACCCATCACAAGGCCAGCAAACTGTCTGGTGGTGAAAAGCAACGTTGTGCGATTGCCCGTGCCATCGCCAAGGATTGCCCGGTCATCGTCGCCGACGAGCCGACCGGCAACCTCGATTCCAAAGCCGGCAAGGCCATCATGAAACTGTTACATGACATCAGCAAAGACAAACTGGTCGTCCTCGTCACCCATACGTTCCACCATGTCGAGCAATATGCCACCCGCCACATCCGTATGCGTGATGGCGAAATCACCGAAGACAGACATCTTTTGGAAACCAAAAAAATTGAAGAAAAACCCATCTTCCAAGAGAGACGCCCGATTCCCTTTAAAACACTGGTGAATGCCAGTTTGAGAAATCTGTTTGCCGCACCCAAGCGTTTCATCTTCCAATTGCTCTTACAGATTTTGATCATCAGCATTTTCATTTTCATTTATGCTTTTTTGATGTACAGCGAAGACATCATTGTCGGCGAGGCGGTGGCGGAACGCGATTCAAGCCATCAGCTCCGGCTGGTCAGAAGAGACCAGGACGTCATTGACCCGTCCTTGTTTGACGGGTACAACCTCATCCGTTCAATCGGTATTTATGAGACTGCTTATGAAGCCTATGTCGCGGTCGGTTTTCCCGGCATGACATCCCGTCTGGAAAATTACCCGATTGGTGAAATCAAGATGGACAACGCCAGCGTCATCAACCTTTCAGACATCACCTCAGGCACCTTGCCGGGACCAAACGAAGTCATTGTCAGCGACCTTGTCATGGAAACCTATGGCTTGAAAATCGGAGACGAACTGCTCTTTTTCGGTAAATACTATCAATACATCCGTTCACCGGGGACCATCTATACCATCTCAGGATCGACCATCAGAGGCAATACCAAATCGGTCTATTTCCACCCAGATATCTTTTTGTCCAAAGAAATCGCTTTGGAAGGCTTGCTTGAAGTGACCAATCGCATCGCCTATTATTATTACTACAACCAGGAAGGCCGTCTGACAAGAAGTCCGTTCTCATCAATCAAAATCCTATTTGACGACACGATGCGGACCGGCACGGTCCGCATCCCCTCGCATATCCTGCCTGATCCGATGGAAGTGCAGATTGTCGACTATGAGTTTTATTTCGGACCTTATTTCGGACATGTCGAGATGTTCCAGGTCGATATCGTCGACGTCGAACGGACGGATGCGACCAACACGGTCATATACATGAGCACGTCTTTCCAGGAAGCACTCATCGATGTCTATTTCGGTGATGATTATGCACCGCGTTCACTGGTGCTCAACGTCCATGACCTGACAGATGGCAAGCGTCTGTCCGACATGATCGACCACGATGATTTCCGTGTCTTTTACCATATCGTGTCGGCAACCTCCAGAGAACGTATTTTGACCCAGTCCGAATTCGAGTCGCTGGCTTATTTCATCGTCGGCTCGATCGGCTTCGCCTTATACACCGTGGTCGGTGTCGTCATCAAAAACATCAGTCTTGCCCGCAAGAAGGATTTTGCCATCATCCGTTCGATCGGTGCGACCCGTCAATACTTGTCGAAACAGGTCGTGCTTGAACAAGTCATCTCCGGTGTGATCGCCTATTTCATCACGGTGGGCATCTTGAACATCACCGCCTTGTATAGTTACACCATGCGTCAATCGATGCGCCATCTCTTTTTCCATCAGTACACCATCCTGTTCGTGGTCTCGATCCTGTTATCAATCCAGGTCGCCCGTATGTACAACAGGAAATATTTCAAGTTCTCGGTCATTTCCGCCTTGAACCAGGATCCGGAGGAGCGAGCATGATCAAAGCAACCGGTATCCATAAATTCTTTCATCGCAACCAACGCCATGAAGTCCATGCCCTGAATGACATCACCCTCCAGTTGCCCGACAAGGGTCTGGTGGTGCTTTCAGGTGTTTCAGGGTCTGGGAAAACCACCTTACTCAATGTTTTGAGCGGCCTGGATGTCGCCCAGTCGGGCCGTATCAAACTTGCCGACAAGACCATTTCCACCGATGATGCCAAAACATGGGACAAGGTCCGTACCGAACGGATCGGCTTCATCTTCCAAGACTATTACCTGCTGCCCGAAATGAGCGTCTATGACAATGTCGCGATGCCGCTCAGGATGCTTGGCATCCATGATGAGCAAGCCATCGAGACACGTGTCCATTACATGTTGTCCATGGTCGGCATGTACATCTATCGCAAACGCAAGGCCTCCCAACTTTCCGGTGGCCAGCGTCAACGGGTCGCCATCGCCAGAGCGTTGGTCAAGAACCCGCGTGTCATCTTCGCGGATGAACCGACCGGCAATCTTGATTCCAAAACAACCATCGACATTCTGAAAATCATCAAGAAGATTTCCCGGGAACGTCTGGTCGTGCTCGTCACCCATGAGCATGAGATGGCGCGCTATTACGGTGACCGCATCATCGAACTCAAAGATGGGAAAATCATCAATGATCAACCCAACATTCCGGAACGGACCTTTGAGATTGAAGAAGAAGACACGCTCTTTCTGAAAGAGTTCAAACATGTTCAAAAACAAGACAACATCACCTTCTATTCCAATCGTGATGACATCGATCTGACCAAGGATATCCAGGTGGCATTGATTTACAAAAATGACACACTTTATCTTGATGTCCAAGGTGTCATCCGTAAAATGAAACTGATCATGCCCGGTAACGGCATCGAGGTCAAGGATGAGACATACGGCAACCATTTGGAAAACCGGTTGATCGATACACCGTTCAATCTGGACACGCTTGACCATGAACAGCTCGACAAGAAAAAACAAGGTCTCGTATTCTCCATCAAAGACAGCATCCAGGCAGCACTCAAGCGTATCGCCCGGATGCGCTACACCGGTAAAATCATGTTGTTGGGATTCATCCTGTCCGGCATGATCATCGCCTTCTCAGCTTCGATCCTTGGCAACTATCTCTTCAACCGGGAAGTTTTTGTCGAAGAGTTAGAAGCCAATGTCACGGTCGTCAAACAGACTTATAGTCTTCCTTATGAAACCATCGCGCAGTTTGGTGAAGGTGATGACACGTTTTTCATCAATCCTTACCAAGGTGAGACCATCCGGATCACGATACCTTCCATCACCGGTCAGCAGACGACCTATGATCTGAAAGGCCGGATCGACCTGATTGATCATATCAGACCGGACCAGATCATCGCGGGTCGCATGCCGGAACACGATTACGAGTTCGTCATCGATAAACTGGTCTACGAGAAAACCAACGGTCAATACAACGTCTTGACCCGTCAGGGCATCTGGCATATGCGGCAGCTTTTAGGCGAAAAGGTCCACTTGTATGACAAGACCTTCACGATCGTCGGCATCACCGATACCAGGGCCCAACGTATTTATGCCACCAGAAGCGGCGCCACTTTATTGGCACACGGTCCCTTCCAGGTCGCTTCCTCTTATGTCTCCTATGAATTGTTTAATGAACGTGTGGTCCTGACCCACGGACGCATGCCTGTTGAAGGCCAGCGCGAACTACTCGCGCCCAGCTCATGGTTCGGCATCGTCATCCCTCCGTTTGCCTTTCACGAAGGGTCAACCCACCGTTACCGCGTCTACACGCTTTCAGGCTTATACGATGAAAGCGTATTGGATTTGCCTGGCGTCCAGCCCTTTGTCGGTTATAATACCGATATCGAGTATTACATCTTCATGCAGTCCATCGGCCAGGTCTATGTCCATACCGCCGAACCGGGCCGGCTGGTCGGCCAGCTCAGAAGCGAAGGCATTGTCGCCCAATGGGATTTCGGTGACAGCGTACTGATTGCCAGAAATACCGCCGCCAAGATGTTGCCCATCCTCTTTGTTTCCCTATTCATTGTCTTTTTATCCGGCATGGGCATCTTCTTCATGATGCGTTCCTCGATGCTTTCCCGGATTTATGAGATCAGCGTCTATCGGGCTCTTGGCATTTCCAATGAACGATTGAAACGGGCGTTCTACATCGAAGTCGCGGTATTGACCACGGTCAGCGCCTTGTTTGGCTACCTGGTCGGGGTCGCCCTTGTCATCCGTACATACAACATCACCATCTTGTCATACATGTTTTACATGAATGTCATCACGGCTGTCTTCGGCGCCCTGTTCATTTATGTCTCCAACATGCTTTTCGGTGTGTTGTCCGTCCAAGGCATCTTGAAGAAGACACCGGCACAACTCCTGAGCCAATATGATTTATAAGACTTGATTCACATGCGTTGATCACCTTTGGTTTTCACATCACATCATCATACAAAGGAGCATCTTGATGCGCGTTTCTGATCATGACAAAGCATTGGTCGCGTTCAACATCATCCTGCTTGTTTTCATGTTATTCATGACAATCTTGTTTTGGACGACCAGCCTCGATCTGACCGTCAGTCGGTATTTTCAGAATGCCGAGGGGTTATGGATCGGACCAGACATCCCGTATCTCGCTTTCTATTACTTTCCGATGAACGCCATCTTGTTCGCCTTGCCTTTGATGATTGCGTTCCCGCTTTTCTTGTTGTCTTTTTCCACCAGACCTTATTTCGACCGGATCAGGCATTATCGTCGTCACAGCCTGCTTTTGGTCGTGTCGACCGCCTTGGGTGCAGGCTTCTTCAACAGTGTCGTTTTGAAAGCCTTGTTTGCCAGACCCAGGCCAATGGCCTACTTCAATGGCGACGGCATCTATTACCGTCCTTTTGAAATCGCCTTTTCACACTGGGGTCTGCTTGATGCCAGTTTCCCGAGCGGACACGCCAGTGTCGCCTTTGCCTCGGTCGGTTTCTTTTTTGCGTTTCGCCACGCACCCGGTTTTTGGCGTAAAACCGCCAAATGGGGGCTTGGCATGACGCTGCCGGTCGTGGCGGGATCATCAATGATGGTATCCAGGGTTTCTTATGGTGAGCATTATGTGTCTGACACCTTGTGGGCGGGGGCCTTCACCTATGCTTTTGTCTTGGCGATGTATCAACTCTTGAAGATTCCCGAACATGACGCCATCATCGCCGCCAGCAGACCTGCTGATCAGGTTCCAGCCACATGGCGTGATGTCGGCATCATTGCCGCAAGCATCCTGGTGCCCATCTTGTTTGCCGGTTACCTGATCCTTCGTTTCAACGGACTGACCAGCATTTGAGACGAATCCCTGGTCCATCTCAAGCTTTCAGTCGAAGCCATTCATTCGGGGTTGTCGTGGATGCTTGAAGCATGATAGAATAGACATGAAGAGAAACAACCGATCATGACAAACCACGTTTTTTTGCAAGGTGTCTGTTTTTTGGCGGACCGCCTGCAAAGAGACGGCATCGCAAAAAACCATCCAGGGAGGATGAAACACATGTTGAACTCACAAGACTGCATGATGCTTGAAGACCGGTACGGCGCTAAAAACTACAAGCCCATCCCGGTCGTCATCAGTAAGGCCAAAGGCATCTGGGTATGGGACCCCGAAGGCCGGAAATACATGGACTGCCTGTCTGCTTATTCAGCGGTCAACCAAGGTCATCGCCACCCCCGTATCATCAAGGCGATGAAAAAACAGCTCAAATCGTTAACACTGACCTCACGTGCTTTCCATAACGACAGGTTGGGACCATTTCTCAAGAAGTTGTGCGATTTGTCCGGATTTGAAGTCGCCTTGCCGATGAACACCGGTGCCGAAGCGGTTGAAACCGGCATCAAGATCGCCCGCCGCTGGGGCTACCAGGTCAAGAAGGTTCCTGCCAACAAAGCGCAAATCATCACCTGTACGGAAAATTTCCACGGCCGGACGACCACGATCGTCGGCTTTTCCACCGATGACATCGCCAGAACCGATTATGGTCCGTTCACACCGGGTTTCGTCACCATTCCTTTTAATGATCCCAAAGCACTTGAGAAAGCCATCACACCCGACACGGTCGCTTTTTTGGTCGAACCGATCCAAGGTGAGGCCGGCGTCATCATTCCCGCTGAAGGGTACTTGAAACAAGTACGGGACATTTGTACCAAACACAATGTCCTGCTCATGACCGATGAGATCCAGACCGGGTTTTGCCGTACCGGCAAAATGTTTTGCTTCATGCATGATGACATCAAGCCTGACATCCTTTTGGTCGGCAAGGCGCTTGGTGGCGGCGTGATGCCGGTTTCAGCCGCGATCACCCGCAAAGACATCATGGATGTCATCACGCCAGGGTCACATGGCAGTACCTTTGGTGGCAATCCTCTGGCCTGCGTCGTCGCCGAGGCCGCCATCGACGTGCTCGTCGATGAACAACTCGATGCGCGTTCCACCGAACTGGGCCGGTATTTCCTGGAAGGCATCAAGGCCATCGATTCACCGTTCTTCAAGGAAGTCAGAGGCAAAGGCTTGATGATCGCCATCCAGCTGACCGATGAAGCCGGCGAGGCCAGAAAATATACCGAAGCACTGAAGGAAAAGGGCATTCTGGCAAAAGAAACCCATGTCCATACCATCCGTTTCGCCCCACCTTTGGTCATTACCAAGCCTGATATCGATTGGGCGCTGGCCATTCTCAGAGAGGTATTCACCTTGTCGTGAATCGCAAATCGTATCGACAACCAATGAAACAGGAGCGCACCTCCTGTTTTTCATTTGCTTGAAGTAAGCAAGAAGACTATAATGAAAGAAAAAGGAGTCTTGTATGGAAGGTCAAGAAGGCTTGCAGACATATGAAAAACGGCAACGTCTCTACCTCATCATCACCTTGTCCATGATCGGACTCAATGGTGTCCTAATCGGATTGGGTTACTTGTTGATCCGGCTCGGTGAAAGAGCCCCGGAAGCCTTGCTTAATGTCATGATGGGTTTCATGATTTATCACGGTATCCACTTCCTGTATGGCATCATCGCCATCATCCATTTTTTCAAACGTGTCAAGCATCGTTTCGCGCAAGCGCGCATCTTCAAAACCATATTGGGTGTCGTGCTTTCACCCGTCAGTTTCATCCTCTGTTACGCAGCCGTCTTCCTGCTTGCATTGACACGTTGCAGCATCTCGGTTTAAACATCAATGACGGGTTTTTGTATCAATTCTTAAAAAAAGTCTTGTCCTGAAAATGTCATTGTGTTATCATTAAAGTACTACGACAGACATAGTAAGGAGACAATCATGGACGCCATCATACGTGTTGAAAACCTGGTCAAGCATTATGGCGCGATCAAGGCGGTCAATGATGTGTCATTTGCCGTGAAGAGAGGCAGTCTCTTTGCCTTTCTCGGTCCCAATGGGGCAGGTAAATCGACGACCATCAATGTCATGACGACCGTGCTTCAAGCCAACAGCGGCCAGGTGTTTCTCAATGACCAGACAGATGCCGGTTATATACGCAACAAAATCGGTGTCGTCTTCCAGGGCAATGTTTTAGATGAGGACCTGACGGTCAAGGAAAACCTCATCTTGCGAGGTGCGCTTTATCTGCCTGACAAAGCAAAGGTCAAAGCCCGTTACGAGGAGCTTGCCGATTTTTTGAATCTGCATGATTTTGCCAACCAACGCTTTAGAACCTTGTCGGGCGGACAAAAAAGAAGAGCGGAAATCGCCAGAGCGCTGTTTTCCAATCCTGAAGTATTGCTTTTAGACGAACCAACGACCGGTCTTGATCCGGAAACCAGACAAATTGTCTGGCAAGTGATTGAGACACTCAGGCAACGAGAACATCTGACCATCTTCCTGACCACACATTACATGGAAGAAGCGGCCAACGCCGACCACGTGGTCATCATCAACAAGGGCCGGATCGTGACCCAAGGCACCCCGGCATCATTAAAAGCCCAATATAGCCATGACCGTTTGAAGGTTGTTCCGAAAGACAAAGGCCTTCTTGTCGAGTCATTGGTAAAGTTGAAACGCGATCATCAAAAAGTCGCTGATCAATACATCATAATGGTCAAGGATGCCGATGACGCGATTGACCTGATTGAAACCTTTAAAGACAACATCAGACAGTTCGAAGTCATCAAAGGCACGATGGATGATGTTTTCATCAACGTGATTGGTGGTGAGCATCATGTTTGAAATCACCGCCTTGACCAAACGTCACATGCTCCGCTTCCTGCGAGACCGCTCCGCCGTCTTCACCTCGCTCTTGAGCGTGTTAATCCTGTTGACGCTTTATTTCTTGTTCATCGGGCGCTCATACATCAGCGACCCGAGCATGGATGCCTTCACCGATGGTTTTAAAACCTATCTGGTCGTCGGTGTCCTGATGGGTGGTGTGTTGGTCGTCAACACCTTGTCTTTGTCGCTCGGCATGATGGGCAACATCGTCCTTGACCTCGAACAAGACCGGTTGGATGCGTTTCTAGTCACGCCTGTCAAGCGCTACAAGATCATCGTCAGTTATTTTTTGGCTGCCATCCTGGTCTCAGCCGTCCTGACCCTTGTCATGTGGGGATTGACCATTCTTTACGTCGGCATCTTCGCCGGTTATTGGTATGCATTCAGAACGATTGTGGTGACATCGCTTTTGGTCGTGTTCTTCACCTTCATTTCCTGTTCGTTCATGATTTTACTGACCACGGTGCTCAAATCAGTCAATGCCTATGGTACCCTGGCTGGCGTGCTCGGCACCTTGGTAGGCTTCATTGCCGGTATTTACATGCCCTTGTACGTACTTGGCACGGCCATGACACAGGTGTCTTCATTGTTACCTTTCACACACATGACCATTCTTTTGCGAGGCGTGTTGCTCGAACATCCTTATGAACTTTTGAACACGATGTTACCACCGGAGGCGGTCGCCAGCATCCAGCTCTTTTATGGCACCAACGAGATCGGCCTGATGGGGATGAATTTGTCGATGTTCTGGATGATGGTGATTGCGGCCGTGCTTGCCTTGCTTAGCTTGTTTGTCAGTTATCGACGGATGACACGGAAGGTCAATCGCTAAGTCATGAGTTCATCATCAGGACACTCGCTTCGGCGGGTGTTTTTGCTATTTACAAAGTCTTTACCTCTTGTTGCTTTTTTCATTACGCGTCATCCGTTACAATGAGCGTGGACAAAACAAAGAAGGAGATTTTAAAATGTTAAAGAAAATAGGTTTGATCATGTTGTTGATCATGATGTTCACGCTTGTCGCCTGTGTAGGCGGCGATGATGCAAATGGTGACGATTTTGACCGTAACGCCACCATCAAGGTTTACACCCGTGATACCTCCTCCGGTACCCGGGACGGCTTCATGAACGGTATCGGCTTTCCCGAAGCACGTAATAATGATGCCGTCCTGGCACCGGGCTTTGTCGTGGCCGGCAATCTTGAACAGGTCGGTGCGGTTCAAAACGATCCATACGCCATTGGTTATGTCTCGCTTTCAACCTTGAACACAGCCTTGTTTAACGGTCTGTCGTATGATACGGTCGAACCGACAGAAGCGAATGTGTTGAGCGGAGATTACAAGTTGTCGCGCCGTTTCAACTATATGTTACGCGATGATTACAGTGTCTATGGTGCTGATGCAGACGCGTACGAAGCCATCTCACTGGCCTTTGTCGCCTACATGAATTCGACCGAAGGTCTTGCCCAGATCGCCCAGGCAGGCGGCATTGTCGATGTCAACGCCGGTCAGCCTTGGGAAGACATCCGGGTCGAGCATCCGGTTTGCCAGCTTGACAATTCCGGCCTGACCTTCAAAATCGGTGGCTCGGACTCGGTTGAAAGGATTGCGACCACGATCTCACCTGATTTCTCCGCCAAGTGCGGTAACGTCGTGCCCGAACACAACCACACCGGTTCAAGCAACGCCTTCCGTGGTACGAACGGTGATGCCAGCGGGATCGGCGACGCGCTTTCCATCATGGTCGGCTTCTCCTCACGCGAATTCACACCAAGCGAATTGTCACCGAACCGGATCACCGGTATCGTTGCGATTGACGCGATCGTGGCAATCACTCACAAGGACAATCCCTTGAGAAGTGTCTCCGGTTATGATCTCAGACAGATATACAGTGGCGCGATCACCCGTTGGGGCGACCTGGTCTCCAGACAGGATTTCAATGGCGCCATCAAGGTTTATACCCGTGACACCTCTTCAGGCACCCGTGACGGATTCTTCAATGGCATTGGCTTCTCCGCCGCCCGCAACAACGACGCCGTTCTGGCCCCAGGCTTTATCGTAGCCGGTAATCTTGAACAGGTCGGTGCGGTCCAAAATGATCCATATGCCATCGGTTATGTCTCACTTTCAACTTTGAATACAGCCTTGTTCAAAGGTCTTTACTTCGAAGGTGTCGCACCAACTGAAGAAAACGTCTTAAGCGGTGCTTACCAGCTCTCCCGTCGTTTCAATTACATGCTTCGTGACGACTACAGTGTCTATGGGGCGGATGCCGCCGCATACGAAGCCATCTCGCTCGCTTTCGTGGCCTATATGAATTCAACCGAAGGGCTTGCCCAGATCGCCCAGGCGGGCGGCATCGTTGATTTGACATCCGGCCAACCTTGGGAAACTGTCCGTCTTGATCATCCGATCTGCCAGCTGGACAACTCAAGTCTGACCTTCAAGATCGGCGGCTCGGACTCGGTTGAAAAGATCGCGACCACGATCTCACCTGATTTTTCCGCCAAGTGCGGTAACGTCGTGCCCGAACACAACCACACCGGTTCGAGCAACGCTTTCCGTGGCACGAACGGTGATGCCAGTGGCATTGGCGACGCGCTTTCGATCATGGTCGGTTTCTCCTCACGCGAATTCACACCAAGCGAACTCACGCCTGACCGGATCACCGGTGTTGTCGCGATTGACGCGATTGTCGCCATCGTCCACAAGGACAATCCTTACATCAGTGTGACTGCTTATGTCCTGACCCGCATCTACAAAGGTGAAGTCACCAATTGGAGCGACTTGTCCTAAAAGAGGTTCACATGATTCATGGTTTGATGAGATTCATATCACAGGGTGGAAACACTAGTCATCTGATTAGTGTTTTCACTGTCAAGAAAGGATAGGCCCATGAACAGCATCCGAACGTATGTCACCCCGGCCAACATTCGACATAAAAACCGCACCGACAAGCTATTCAAAGCCGCCTTTTTGTCGAGTTCGCTGTTATCGGCATCGTTCATTGTCATGATTGTGCTGTTCATCGCTTTCAAAGGCGTCAGTCCGTTCATCCGTCAGTACGAAGGATATAATAACTTGTTCGGAACCGTGATTTTGCCACCGGTCAATCCGATCCGTTTTCTGACAGGCATGCAATGGTTGGACGGACCTCTCCTCAATACATCAGGTTACGCAATCGGCTATGCAATCGTCAATACGCTGATCGCGGTTTTCCTTGCCATCATGCTGGTAGTGCCGATTGCAGTGCTGACAGCCCTTTTTATCGCCAAGGTCGCTCCCAAGCCGGTGTCGAAAGTGATGCGGACGGTTGTCGAATTGTTGGCGGCCATCCCATCGATTGTCTATGGTGTCTTCGGCCTGGGCATCATCACGAAAATCACCATCGCCACCGCCGGTGTCTTCAATGTCCAGACAGCAGCAGGCTTGTCGCTGATGAGCACGGTGCTGGTCCTTGCCATCATGATCCTGCCGACGATTACCGCGATTTCAGAAACATCCATCCGTTCGGTCGATTCCACCATCATCGAGGGCTCGCTCGCCCTGGGCGCATCCGAGATGCAAACGTACTACAAGGTCGTGCTCACATCAGCCAAAAGCGGCATATTTGCCGGAATCATCCTTGGTGTGGGACGCGCCCTTGGCGAGGCCACCGCGGTTGCCATGGTCTCAGGCAATGCCTTTTCAGGTATCCAGACCAGTCTCTTCGGCACGACCGCGACCCTGACATCACGCATGCTGCTTGGTCTCAAGGATACGACCGGACTGGATTATGATATCCGCTTTTCGGTCGGCTTGGTCTTGATGGCTGTCATCTTGATCACCAATTTCACCTTGCGGGCAATCATGCGAAAGGTAGGGAATCTCGATGCGTAAGAGACGAAGCATCTGGCGTGAACGCATCGCCAAAGGATGGGTCTATGCCCTGGGCAGCATCGGCATCTTCATCCTTGGTGCCATCATCTATTATGTCACGACGACCGGCTTGCATCTGGTCTCGTGGGATATGATTACAGGCGATTCAAGGTCGCTGAACACCGATGTGTCGGTCTTAGTGGAACCTGGTTATTACGAGCCATCATCATTGGATGAAGATTGGTATTACTCATATGCCTGGGGCATCGCCATCAAGGACGATGTCGACCGTGAAGGCAATCCGGTTGTCCGTGTCGTTTACATCCATCCGGATTCACCGTTGCTGGCCGCCAATGACAACAACAACCGTGATGAGGAAGGCAATCCGATGATTGTCGCAGTCAGGACCGGAACGGTCATCCAGAAAGTCTTTTTCGAAGGTGGCAAATTATCCCTCATGCGCTCCGGCGCTGAGTCGATGCATGACAGTTTTGAAAATGCCGTCCAGATCAGGGAAATGACCGTCCAGATCCGAGGCGGAGGCATCAGGGGATCGTTGATCACGACCTTGTGGATGATCGCCCTGACTTTGATGATGGCCATTCCGATCGGTGTCTCGACCGCGGTCTATCTCAATGAGTTCGCCAAGAAAAACAAAATCACCAACACCATCCGTACCATGGTTGACCTCTTGACCGGTGTGCCCTCCATCATTTATGGCATGCTCGGTGCCGCGGTCTTCATCCCCCTTCTGAACAACACGGTCAACACCTCGGGAGGATCCGTGCTCTCAGGCGCACTCACCCTGACCGTCATCTTGTTGCCGGTCATCATCAAAAACACGGAAGAAGCGCTCAAGGTCATCAGTGACGATCTCAGAAAAGGATCACTTGCACTCGGTGCGAACCAAACCCAGACCTTGTTCAAAGTCGTGCTCCCTAATGCCATTCCGGGGGTGTTGACCGGTGTGTTGCTGGGCATCGGACGCATCATCGGTGAATCAGCGGCCCTCATCTTCGCCGTCGGTGCCGCCATCAAGGACCAGATCATCCTGACCGAAAGGTCGACCACGCTGGCGGTCCATATTTGGACCGTGATGGGCGGCGAGAAACCCAATTTCGAACTGGCTGCCGCCATTTCCATCATCATTCTCATCGTTGTCTTTATCATCAACTTCATCGTCAAGCTCATTGCTAGAAATCTCAACAAGGTATGGATTTAGGAGGTCATGATGAACACAAAAAACAACGCCATCTTCAAAATGGATGATATCAACCTGCATTACGGCTCGTTTCAAGCCATCAAGAACATCAATATGTGCATCGAACGCAACAAGGTGACTGCCTTCATCGGACCTTCGGGCTGTGGCAAGTCTACCTTTTTACGGATCATGAACCGCATGAATGACCTGATTGACGATTGTAAGATCAACGGGAAAGTCTGTTTCGAAGGCAAGGACGCCTACGCACCCGATTATGATGTCATCGAACTCAGGACAAAGGTCGGCATGGTCTTTCAAAAACCGAATCCGTTTCCAATGAGCATTTATGACAATGTGGCCTATGGTCCCCGTTGTCAAGGCGTCAAAAATAAGACAGTGCTCGACCCTCTGGTCGAAAACGCCCTGCGTCAAGCCGCCCTTTGGGAAGAGGTCAAAGACCGGCTTAAAAGTTCGGCCATGGCACTCAGCGGCGGTCAGCAACAACGCCTCTGCATCGCCCGTACGATCGCCATGGAACCGGAAGTCATCCTCATGGATGAACCTACGTCATCGCTCGATCCGATCGCCACGCAGAAGATTGAAGACCTGATTGTCGAACTCAAACGTGATTTCACGATCGTCATTGTCACCCACAACATGCAACAAGCCGCCCGTGTCTCTGACATGACCGCCTTTTTCCTGCTTGGCGAACTGGTGGAATTCGGCGACACGCGTCTCATGTTTTCCAATCCGAACAATAAAAAGACCGAGGAATATGTGACTGGACGGTTCGGATGATGACCGATTAAACCCGAGGCCTGCTGATTTTCAAGCATTTGATGATAAAATGAAAGCAACAAGCACAACCACGAGCAAACCCTGATATCCGGAGATGATTCCATGACATTAAGACAAGCGCTTGAACAAGCGGTTGAAGCACTCAAGACGGCAGTCGTCGCCATGGCTGATATGGCGCTGGCAAATCTTAGAGAAGGTCTCAAGGCATTCAAGACTAACGACCTGGAACTGGCACGAAGGGTCATCCAACTCGATGACGAGGTCGACCGCATGGAAGAAGAAATCGCCCGTGATGCATTACGCATCATCTGGCGTGAACAACCCTTGGCCGGTGATCTGCGCCTGGTGACTGGCATTTTGAAACTGATCACCGATCTGGAACGCATCGGCGATCATGCCAGCGACATCGCCGAGATGACCTTGCATCTTGAGGACTTGCATAATCCCCGCCTGATGCCGATCACCACCCGCATGGCGGAAGGTGTCGAGGCGATGGTTTTAAAAAGCATCCAGGCACTCATCAAAGTCGATCAGACCATCGCCCAATCAGTGATTGATGCCGATGACGAGATCGATCAATTATTCCAAAAGGCGGTCAACAAGATCGCACTTGAATTGAAACAGGACAAGATTGATCCCAACGAGGCCATCTATGTCCTGATGGTCGCCAAGTATTTCGAACGTGTCGGCGACCATGCCGTCAACATTGCCGAGTGGGTCGTGTTCATGGTGACGGGCGAGCATAAGCAGACCCCGTTGTTTTAAGGAGGATTCAGATGCCACTGATTTATTTTGTCGAAGATGACCAGGCGATCGCCTATATCATTGAAAAGACCATCGCCAATGCGAACATGACAGGATTGGCTTTTTCCACGGGCGAAGCCTTTTTGGAAACATTCAAGAAAACGAGGCCGGACATGGTCTTGCTTGACGTCATGCTTCCCGACATGTCCGGCATCGACCTTCTTAAAATCATCAGACGTCGCGATCAAGACATTCCCATCATGATGATTTCTGCTTTGCAAAACGAGATGGACAAGGTCATTGCCCTGGATGCCGGAGCTGATGACTACATGACGAAACCCTTTGGTGTCCTCGAGCTGACGTCCCGCATTCAAACCAAATTACGCAAACAAAAAGATGAAAACGTTCATGAACTCGACAACATCATCCTTGACGACCGTAAACACCAATTGCTTGTCGATGGTCGTGAGGTCTACCTGACCAACAAGGAGTACGCCATTCTTAGACTGTTGCTCAAACAACAAGGCACCGTGGTGTCAAAAGAAGACATCTTCAAGCATGTCTGGGAAACGGATTTCATCGGCGAGACCCGGACCCTTGACATGCATATCAAATCACTGAGGGAGAAACTGAACACGCACGCAGCCCATCCGGTCATCAAGACCATCCGCGGTGTCGGTTATCAAATCGGATGAAAAAAGCACTGATCCGCAACAACATCATGCTGGTGATCCTGGCGTTTCTGCTTTTTCTGGCGGTCGCCCTTTTCGTCTTGTATCGCTTTCAATGGAAACAACAAGACACCTTCATGCGCATGATCATGGCGGAAGTCGAGCTGGCTTACAACAACCACGATGATGATGCCGCGGTGTTCGTTTTGGATTATGCCGGTGAACATGACCGTCGTATCACGGTGCTGGATCCCCAGTTCAGGGTGATTGCGGACAGTCATGATGACCGAGTGGGCACAGACAAGAGCAGTCGTCCCGAACTGGTTGAACCAGACACCGTCAAAGCCCGTTACTCCACCACCGTCAATCTGACCATGCTTTACATCGCCAGAGAAATGGAAGATGGCAATTATTTGCGGATCAGCGTCCCTGCAGCCACCCAGACGGCCGCCTACAATCAATTGATTTTATGGTTCTCCTTGACCGGGCTGGCCTTTGTCTTGATTTATGCAGGCGGGTTGTTCAAACTCAATCAAAACCTGCTTGCCCCATGGGAACAAGCCAAAAAAGGCATGAAGGCCCTCAAAGAGGGACGATACCAGGTGATGACCACGTTTCATCCTTATCCCGAAATCAATGAGATCATCCATGAAATGAACGACATCAGTCTTGACATCGCGCGTCATGTCCGTAATGTCGAACGCTATCAGGAACAACTCAGCCGCGTCTTGAACGAAATCAAGCAAGCCGTCATGCTCTTCAATCATCAAAACATCCTGCTTTATGCCAACAAGGATGCGCGGACACTCTTTGACCTGGACGATGAGGCCATCGGCAACCCCGCTTATCACGGCATCCGTTCGACGGAGATCAAGCAGGCGGTCACCGATGTCAACCAAAACCGCAAGGAAAGCGCCTTTGATTATAAGAAAGACGGCAGCGTTTATGAAATCCGCGCTTTTGCCGTTGCCGACAAAGGATCCGCGCATGAGGATGCCACCGTCTTGTTGTTGTGTCGTGATGTCACCCAGTCAAGGGCGGTCGAGCAAATGAAACGCGATTTCTTCTCGCATGCCTCGCATGAACTGAAATCACCGCTTACCGCCATCAGGGGATATGCTGAATTGATTGAACACAAACTGGTCAAACAAGAAGAAGTCGAAGACACAGCCAGGCAAATCGTCAGACAGAGTGAAACGATGACCACCTTGGTCGAAGACATGCTCATGCTCTCGAGACTTGAGAACATCAAGGAAACCACCTATACGAGACAACGGCTTGACCATCTGCTCGAAGAGGTGGTCATCACGCTCAAACCGATATCAGACCATAAGAACATGACACTATCCATCCAAGCCTCAGACATCGAGATGATGTGTGATCCGTTGGATTTACAGAAGCTTTTTAAAAACCTGATTGAAAATGCCATTAAATACAGCCCGGCTGACACGTTGATTGACATTCAACTTCATTTGGACAACGATCACATCATCTTCAAAGTCGCTGATCAGGGTCTTGGCATCGAACCCGTCCATCAGCAGCGTGTGTTCGAGCGATTCTATCGCGTTGACAAGGGACGCAAGGAAGGTGGAACCGGTCTTGGACTCGCCATTGTGAAACATGTCGTTCTCAAGTATCAAGGTAAAATCGACCTCCAATCCAAGGTTAATGAAGGAACCACCGTCACCATCAAAATGAAAAAAAACATGTAAGCGATTTTCATTAAAAAAGCCCTTGCCATATGGTTGCAAATCCACTATAATGGGTATACAGCAAAACGGGTCATCCCCGTTGGGCTTTAATAGGGGATAAGTAAATGATTGTCATTTCGCACACAAGTGTTCTTTTGCCGTCACTTGTCCCACTGTTAAAGCATACGCCGTATGCTTTTTATTTTTCATTCAAAGGAGTACGCTCATGATCGTCGTTTATGACAGTCTGACCGGCCAAGGGAAGCGGTTCGCCGACAAACTAGGCTATCCGGTCGAAGACATCCGGACATTTGAAACGAAGGCAGACACCCCGCTCTTGCTTATCACGAGATCCTTCAATTTTGGTGAAGTCACCAGGGAGGCTGCCGCCTTTCTGGATTGCTATCATCACCTTGTCATCGGTGTCGCTGTCACAGGAAATCGGAACTGGGGGGCGAATTTCGGCGCGGCCGGAGACAAGATCGCCGTGACATACGGCATCCCGCTTGTCTTGAAATTCGAAGCTTCAGGCATGCCTGAGGACGTCACAAAGGTCAAGCAATGGCTTGATCGCCATCACCATTCCAACACCCATCAAAGGAGCGACCATCATGGCCATGTTCAAAACCACGGATGAACTGATCAACAAGTTCATTGGTAACGAAGAAGATAAACGATCGGATTATTTGAAACGGGAAAACAGCAATTTTGTCTTTTCCCTGCCACTGTTAAGAAAAAACATCTCCAACAAGGCGGAAGAGGAGTATTTGATGAAATACATCCTGCCCCGTCGTCTGGTGGAGCTTTATGACGAGGGCGTGATCTACATCCATGACAAACAGCTGTCCTCATACTGTCAGTCGGTCTCCTGCAAGGATATCGCGACCAAGGGTATTCCCAGTATCGCCAAAAACATGCTTCAATCCGAAGCGGCCTCATCCTTGCCGACGGTGGTCCGCCACTTCAGCAACGTCGTGACGCTGATGAGCCAGCAGGTGTCCGGTGCCGTCATGCTTTCACAGATGACGACCATTTTGGCGTCTTATCTTTATGAAGAAGAGAAGAACCGCCAGTTTTACACCGACCGCACCTTGACCAAACTGATGTATCAACTGATCTATGAACTCAACCTGCCGCTTCGTTCCGGGTCCGAATCAGCCTTCTCGAACTGCACGCTCGAGTTTGGCAAGCCTTCTGAAGAAATCAAGGATGAATATGTCGTCATCGGCGGCGAAGGCATGGACTATACTTATTCGGAAATTCCGTCCGAGTATTTCGACCGCATCAACATGGCTTTCATCAACGCCATGGCCAAAGGCACCAAGGACGGCATTCCCCTGACGTTCCCGCTCATCACGGTCCAGATTGATGATGATTTTAATTATGACAATGAGGTTTTCCTGCATCTCTTGGAGAAAATGTATCAATGGGGTGGCGTCTATTTCGAAAACTTCCGCACCCGCCCCTTCACCGATCCTTATTACACGAAAATCAACCCTTACATCAAACCCAAGGACCCTGGTGTCTCAAGAAGTTTGTGCTGCCGCCTCAATATCGACCTGAGCGTGTTGTCACGTGCTGGTGGCGGCATCTTCGGTTCATCGGTCGGCAATGTTGGCGCCATCCAGGTTTTGAACCTTAACATGAACCGGGTCTTGATTGAGTTCGGACACGATGACGATCTGCTTAAAACCAAGATTCGTGAATATTTCGAAATCATGGAAGAAGGACATCTGGCCAAACGGGCCTGGGTCGAAGAACACAAGGAACTCTATCCCACCTTCTTTGCCTTCAATGAGAATTTGAACAACTATTTCAATGTCTTCGCGGTGACCGGCATGCACGAAGGACTCATCAACATCGGCTACAAGCAAGGCATGAATGATCCGGCCGGCAAGGTCTATGCCCATGAGCTGATGCAGTACATGTCTTCGATCATCAACGAGTTCATCGTCCGTGACCATGTTGCCTGCGGCATCGAATATGCCCCCGCCGAAAATGCCGGCATCAAGCTGGCCAGAAGCGATGTCAAATGGGCCCGTGCCCACGGTCGTGAAATCTTTGTCCAGGGTGAAGGCGAGAGTGTCTATCTGACATCCGGATGCATGTTACCTTTCTCGGAAGAAGACTTCACCAGACAAATTGAAAACGCCTCTGAATTCCAGGGTTACGCGACCTCGGGGTCGATCCTGCATCACTTCCTGGAATCAAAAGTCCGTCCTGAAGTCTTATCCAGATACTTGCAGAACTTGTTCAAGAAACCGATCAATTACATCACCTTGACACCGACCATCACCAGCTGTCTCGACTGTGGTCAGAAGATTGTCGCCAGCGATGCCAGGGACATCCATCATTGTCCGGTCTGCAACAGCGATGACATCGCCACCTACAGCCGCGTCATCGGTTATGTCCGCATGATCGCCCGCAAGAATATCCGTATCAACGACAAGGGTTATTACGAAGGGCAATACAATTTCTGGAGTAAGGCGAGACGCCTGGATTGGGCCCAGCGAAGACGTTTCAAGGAAGAAGACACCAATCATGATTAGGTATCTCCCCAAGCTGATGTTGACGCTTGATGAGATCAAGGACGAACCGTCCCTACTCATCCATGCGCTCACCGGCTGCATGTTCCATTGTTTCCGTTGCTTCAATTATGAAGAACTGGTTGAGAAGGTGCATGACGAGGTTTATGAAATCGACGATGTCGTCGCTTACATCCAAAAACAAGACCATCTTTTTGATAACATCATTCTAAGTGGCGGAGAGCTCATGCTCGCGCCACTTGAATCTTTAATCAGCGATCTTGGACTGATCAGGAAGACCACCCAAAAACCGGTCATCATCTACACCACCGGACTTGAACTGGCCAAAATGAAAAACCTTCATGACCGCGGCCTGGTCGATGGTTATCACATTGATATGAAACTGCCCTATCATCTTTTGACGGATGACGACTATGACCTGATCGAGATGACCATGGGCATCAGGCTCCGCTCGCTGGACCTGGTCAAAAGACTTGAAGAAGCGCTGGCTTTCGTGGTTGAAACCGATGCCGGCAAGAGCCAGATCCGCAGTGTCCGTTATCCTTTTTTGGACGAAACAGCCTTTGCCGAGTGCAAATTCCATGTCGATGCACTCAACCATCGGTATAATAAGAGTACACCTTATTTCATCAATGCCTTTATTGATCCGGAAGCAACCAAAAAATAAGTGTGAAAAGGGGATAAGACATGGAACAAAACTACATACCTGAGTGGGTTCTGCTCAACAACCAGATCATTGATGGAAACGGGGCCATCAAGGATCTGGACAAAGACAAAGAAGCTGTGAAATCTTATTTTTTGAATGAAATCAATAAGAAGACACAGTTTTTCCATTCTCTCAAGGAGAAGTTGGATTATCTGGTTGAAAACGACTATTACGAAGAGGCTTTCTTGAAACGTTACACGCTTGAAGAGATCCAGGCCGTCTATGACATCGCCTACAAGGCCAAGTTCCGTTTTCCGACCTATATGGGGGCCTTCAAGTTTTATAACGACTATGCCCTCAAGTCCCGTGATAACAAAGTATTCTTGGAACGCTATGAAGACCGTCTGGCCATCAACGCGCTCTATCATGCCAACGGCGACATCGACCTTGCCAAACGATTGATCACGTCGTTGATCGCCCAAGACTTCACGCCGGCGACACCGACGCTGCTCAATACCGGCAAAAAGAAACGAGGCGAGTTCGTCTCGTGTTTCCTCTTGGAGATGGGCGATTCCTTGAATGACATCGCCCGTATCAGCGAGTTTTCGATGCAACTGTCCAAAATCGGTGG
>RECG01000010.1 GCA_007692425.1 Acholeplasmataceae bacterium
AAAGACCCTTGCCGCACCCCCGCCTGGCGGGCGTGCTTTTTCATTCTATCATTATAAAATAACCTTGTCAATCTTCTTGGAAAGACAATCTTTCCATCAAGGCTATCACATAAAGTGGTGGAGGGGGACAGATTCGAACTGCCGAACCCTGAGGGAACAGATTTACAGTCTGCCGCGTTTAGCCACTTCGCTACCCCTCCGATTTTGACTTGCTTTAATATTCTATCGTAAGATAGATGAAAATGCAACCACTTTTATCACAAAACCCGCTTTATTGAATGCCTGCCGCCCCCGGGCGTGCCGAAATCAGGTTTTTTGGCGTGTGAAAACCCGTGCAGGAGCGCACCTGGATGGTCACGTATGGTCAACGCTGCGCGATTATGACGTTTGATCGTTGATCTTGACAGTCTTGCGGTCCAGTTCGGCTTTCAGCATCATGACTTCGCGTTGACACCCTTTGCATTGGATTTTGATTTCAATGCCGGTGCGAAGCACGATCCACTCGTTGCTGCCGCAGATATGGTTTTTTTTGGTGACAATGATGTCTCCGACGGTATATTTCATGATTTGAGTAATCGTTTGATGACGTCTTCGAGCTGCTCTTCATCGAAGAAAATGGTGATTTTCTTGTCACTGATCCTGGTACGATAACCAATCCGTTCTGTCAGTTGGCGCTCTTCTTGTTTGAAACGATGTTCTTTTTTGATCTGGATCTTGTTTTTCTTTTCCTCAATTTTCGCCAGTTCTTCGACCTGGCGGACACTCAAATCCTTTTGGACGATCGTCTGAGCAAGCTTGATGATTTTTTCTTGATCCTCAAGTTTGCTTAACGCCCTGGCGTGTCCCATGCTGAGCTGGTTACGTAACATCATGTCTTGGACTTCTTCAGGCAGATTTAACAGTCCAAGGATGTTCGTGACGTGTGAACGGCTTTTGCCGACTTTTTCAGCCAGTTCGCCTTGTGTCAAATTCAGTTTTTGCATGACGATCTTATACGCTTCGGCTTCCTCGATGGTGGTCAGGTTTTCCCGTTGCAGGTTTTCTGCCAAGGCGATTTCAGCCACTTTGGATTCTTCGTATTGCCTGACAATCGCCGGTATGGTCTTCAAACCGACCTGTTGAACGGCACGATATCGTCGTTCGCCGGAAACAATCACATAGCCTTCACGGGTCCTTTTCAAGATGACCGGTTGGAAGACACCGTGTTCTTTGATTGACTGTGACAGCTCATTGATTTTTTCCTGGTCGAACATCCGTCTTGGCTGAAAAGGATTGGGCTTGATTTCAGAGAGTTCGATTTCATCGATGACCTCGCCTTCAAGGACATCGTCAACATGGTGTTCTTTAAGCAGGTCAACCAGGGTTCTGGCTTTCTTTTGTTCATCCATTGTTTTCCACAATCTCCTTTGCCAAAGAATAATAGAGTCTTGCTGCCGGTGACTTGGGTGCATAAGTCAATACCGGCAAACCATAGGTGGGCGCGACTTGGGCGGCCACATTGCTGGTGATGATGGTATCGAACACGCCATCTTTGAAATAGTCTTTGATTTCATGGACGATTTCCCATCCCATTTTGGTGCGCTTGTCCAACATGGTCAGCAACACCCCTTCGATTTGCAAGACCCGGTTGTTGACTTTCAGTTTCTTTTGTACGATCCGGATGGTGTTGAGCAGTTGGGTCAGTCCGTCAATCGCCAAAAACTGGCACTGGACCGGAATCAACACCGAGTCCGATGCATAAAGCGCACTCAAGGTCAGCAATCCCAAAGAGGGTGGGCAGTCAATGATGATGTAGTCATAATCATCGGTGACAACGCTGAGTTTGTTGCGCAAGAGATGCTCGCGGTCTTCGTGATCCAGCTTGACTTCAAGATGTGCCAAATCGATGGTGGCCGGAATCACATCCAGCAATAAATTGTCCAAATGGATGATGCTGTCTTGTATCGGCTTCTCACCAATTAAAACCTTGTATATGCTTGAATAAAGCATGCTTCGGTTGATGCCCAGACTTGTGGTCGTGCTGGCCTGGGGATCGATATCGATCAGCAATACCTTTTTATCCAGTTGGACAAGCGCAGCCGACAAATTAACACTGGTCGTGGTTTTGCCGACTCCACCTTTTTGGTTTGAAACGGCGATGACTTTACCCATGGAGATGCCTCCGGTTTACAACGGTTTTTTTATCATGTCCGCAAAAGGCCGGGGATAGCCTTTTGTCTCATTGATTTTTTTGATGACGACATGTGCGCGGTTACCGTACTGTCGCGGTAATGCAAAGGTCCTGACGGTTTCAAGTGTGCCGCCCAAAATCTTGATGGCTGGTTTTGACGCATCCAATTCTTCGTTGATGTTCTCACCTTTGAACGCCACCAGGCGTCCGCCGATTTTCGTCATCGGCAATCCCAACTCACAAATCAAAGATAAGTTGCCGAGCGCTCTGGCGGTCACCAGATCAAACTGCATCGGTCGTTGGCGGGCGACATGCTCGATCCGGTCGTTGACAAGTTCGACGTCCGTGATCGCGAGTCTCTCGAGAAGTTGTTCCAAGAAGCGGATGCGTTTGCCGAGTGAATCAATGACAACCACCTGCAAATGCGGATAAACGATTTTTAGTGGAATGCCGGGAAATCCCGCTCCAGAGCCCATGTCACACAACGTGATGCAATCTTTCATAGGGACCGTTCCGGCAAGCGTCAACGAATCGATGAAGTGTTTGATATTGACATCTTCACGTTCGGTGATCGTGGTCAGATTGGTGATTTGGTTGTACTCGGTCAAGTATTCAAAATAGCTTTCAAACTGCCGCTTTTGTCGATCATCAAGTCTGATGCCGATAAGTTCGAATACGTCTTGTTCAAGTGCCATGTGCGTGACTCCCCGCCTCAAGATAAACAAGGAGCACCGAGATGTCAGCGGGATTGACGCCTGATATGCGTGATGCCTGTCCGACTGTTTCCGGTCTGATTTTGGCGAGCTTTTCGCGCCCCTCTGATGAGATGTTTCTAATCTTATTATAATCGATATGTGCAGGAATTGTTTTGCCTTCGAGACGAATCATCTTATCGGCCTCGCGTTTTGCCTTATCGATGTAGCCTTCATACTTGATCATGATTTCGACTTGTTCACTGATATCATCGGCTTGTTCTTCAGCCAGAAAATGCTTGATGTCGCGCCGGTCGATCTCCGGTCTTTTGAGCAAATCAGCCATGGTCACCGCTTCATGAATAGGGGCGGTCCCACGTGATTCAAGATAGTGGTTGTTGGCCTCGTTTGGCATGATGCGGAACGCCCTGACTTTCTTTTCCAATGCGTCGATGTTTGTTTGTCTTTCTTTAAACCGCGCATGGCTTTCATCATCAAGAAGGCCGATGCGTCGCCCATACGCGCTCAATCTCAAATCTGCGTTGTCGTGCCTGAGCAACAGCCTGTGTTCCGCGCGTGATGTCAACAGACGATACGGTTCTAGCGTGCCTTTGGTCACGAGATCATCAATCAAGACACCGATGTAGGCTTCATGTCTTTGTAAAATCAAAGGTGCCTGTTTTTCTAGTTTCAAGGCAGCGTTAATGCCTGCCATGATGCCTTGTCCGGCTGCTTCCTCATAACCGCTGGTGCCGTTGATCTGGCCTGCGCAAAACAGACCTTGGATGCGCTTAGTTTCCAATGACGGCATCAACTGTATGGGATTGATGGCATCATACTCGATGGCATAAGCGTAGCGGGCGACACGGACGTGTTCAAGTCCCGGAATAGTCTTAAGCATCTTTTCCTGGACATGGCGGGGAAGGCTGGTTGAAAGACCCTGGACATAATACTCGTCAAGTGCCAGGCTTTCCGGTTCAATGAATAGTTGGTGTCTTGCCTTGTCGTGAAAACGGACGACCTTGTCTTCAATGGATGGGCAATAACGGGGGCCGACACCTTCGACGTTCCCGCTGTACATGGCCGATTCATCCAAGTGATCGAAAATCAGTCGGTGCGTGGCAGACGATGTGTGTGTCAAATAGCACGGTTCCTGAGGGTTGTCTGTCGCATATTTACCTTCAAAACTGAAGGTTTGTCGTAAACCGTCTCCTGGTTGGACTGTCATTTTAGAGACATCGACGGAATCTTGATAAATTCGTGGTGGCGTGCCTGTCTTCAATCGGACGACTTCAAAACCGAGATCGCGCAACTGGCGGCTGATACCGAATGTCGTCGGCTCCCCGTGCGGTCCGCCAGGCGTGTTTTCCTTGCCAATCAAAATCCGGCTGTTCAAATACGTGCCTGTGGTCAGGATGACCGTCTTCGCCTCAAGACGTCGTCCATCATCAAGTATCACGCCCTTGACCGTGTCATGGTCAATGATCAACGCGTTGACCAATGCTTCGATCAAGGTCAGGTTTGCAGTGTTTTGAAGTACGTCGAGCATGATGCCGGGATACTTGAGCTTGTCGATTTGTGCGCGAAGCGCACGAACGGCCGGGCCCTTTGAAGCATTGAGCATCTTGATCTGGATTTGTCCTAAATCGGCGCTTTTGGCCATTTGTCCGCCAAGTGCGTCGATTTCACGCACTACGATGCCTTTGGCAGGACCGCCGATCGATGGGTTGCAAGGTAAAGAAGCAACCTTGGTCAGGTTGCCTGTGACAAGCATGGTTTTTTTATGCATTCTTGCCATCGCCAAAGCGGCTTCGATACCTGCATGTCCGCCGCCGACGACGATGCCGTCATAGATCATGTGTCATCCACTTCTTTTGTTCAAATCTTTAAAAAGCGTTGAACAATGTTTTCCGTTTCGAAACCGAATGTCTGCATCATGGTTTCATATGGCGCGCTTGCACCAAAAGTATCAACGCCAAAGACGTGTTTGGTATAAGCGTGCCATGACATGCTGCTGCCCATTTCAACCGCCAGTGTCTTGACTTGGCCGGGCAAGATGTGCTTTTGATATTTCTTGGTTTGTTGTTTGAACAGATGGTGTGAGGGCATGCTGACAACCCGGACATCCTTGCCCTTCGCCCGCAGTGCCTCTTGTGCGTCTAACGCTAAAGAAACCTCTGATCCTGATGCCAGCAAGATGCCGTCCAGTTTCTGTTTTTCCGGCGACACCACATAGGCGCCTCTGGCAACCATGTCGACGTCGGTGCCTTTGACATTTTTGACTGTTTGTCTTGTCAGAACAATCGCCGTCGGCGTGTCTTTGGCCGCCATCGCCAATTGCCATGCGCCAAGTGTCTCGGCCGCATCAGCCGGACGTATGACGTTCAATCCCGGAATCGCCCTGAGTCCTGTCAATTGTTCAACAGGTTGGTGTGTCGGTCCGTCTTCGCCGATGGCGATCGAATCATGGGTAAAGACGAAAATGGAAGGAATGCGCATGATGGCCGCGAGTCGTACGGCTGGTTTCATGTAATCACTGAAGACAAAGAAAGCGCCGGCAAAAACTTTCAATCCACCATGTAAGACCATGCCGTTGACAATGGCACCCATGGCGTGTTCGCGCACACCGAAATTGATGTTTCTGCCAAGCCGGTGGTTCTTGCTGAAATGACCGTCGGCACCTTTGGCCTTGGTCGATGAACTCAAATCGGCCGAACCGCCGATCAGGTTGAGATATTGTTTTGAAAGTTGCTCGATGATCTTGCCGCTGACATTGCGGGTGGCGTCTCCCTCACCTTCAAGGAGATGTTTGAATGCGTGGTCATCTACAGGTGTCTCGCCTGTCAAGAATGATTGGAACAGGGCATGATCTTGCGGATATTTTTCTTGGTAGGTGGACAGCGTTTGACGCCACGTGCGGTGAACGCGTTGACCACGCAAGGTCACTTTCCGACGATAATGAACGTAGACTTCTTCCGGCACTTCAAAAGGTTCAAATGGCCATTCAAGGCGTTTTCTCAGTGCTTCGGCCTCATCAAGACCAATGGGTGAACCATGTGCTTTCGAGGTGCCTGAGACTTTGGTGCCATAACCGATTTCTGTTTTGATTTCGATTAAGCTCGGCTTGGCCTGTTCACGCTTGGCGCGTTTGACGGCACGGTTGATCGCCTGTGGATCATTGCCGTCTTCAACCAAGATGTATTGCCATCCCATGGCTTCAAATTTGAGTTTGTTATTTTCACTATATGCCAATTGGACATCACCGTCCAATTGAACATCATTCGAATCAAAAAGAACAATCAGCTTGCCCAGTCCGAGATGTCCGGCGAGGCTGACGGCCTCAAGCGCGACACCCTCCTGCAAGTCTCCGTCACCACAAAGAACGTAAGTGTAGTGATCAACCAACGTGATGTCTTCCTTGTTGAAGCGTGCTGCCAGATGTGCTTCCGCAAGCGCCATGCCGACTGCGTTGGCAAGACCTTGTCCCAAAGGACCGCTGGTCGTTTCAACACCCTCGGTGTGTCCGTATTCAGGATGTCCCGGCGTGTTACCCGGTTGCCTGAACCGTTTGATGTCTTCCATGCTGATGGCGTATCCGACCAGATGATTGATGGCGTATAACAACATGGAGCCGTGGCCAGCAGAAAGAATGAAGCGGTCACGATTGAACCACTTCGGCTTCTTGACATCGATATTGATGTGCCCGGTAAACAATGCATAAGCCGCAGGCGCCGCGCCCAGAACGATGCCCGGGTGTCCGCTGTTTGCCTGGTTGACGGCATCGACGCCAAGAAAACGAATGGCATCTATGGCATGCTTACTCATGTTTATCGTCCTTGTCCTGGTCGTCTTCGGAGACGACTTCGATTTCCGGTACGGTGTCCTCACCTTCGATTGGTGCGGGGTCTTCAAACTTGAAATAGTTCTCGTAATGATCTTGTTGCGCCTGGATCAGGCGGTCGAACTCAGTCGGTCCGAGCAAGGCGCGGATACGGTCTTGGGCGGCCTGGTTTTCCAAACGCACCTTTTTACCGACAATCCGGTTTTGAATCATGTTGCTGATGATGATGAGGACCAGGACGCCCAGCAACACTTGGAGCATCTGTCCTTCAAACAGGATGGATGCGACGATCGCCACCACGATATAAAGAAGCAATGTGGGGACGATGAACATCAGATTGACCTTGCGGCTGATCTGTCCGATCCTTTCCAGGAAATCGAGCCAGATCACGTTGACGTTTTCTTGATAGAAATCTTTCATGGCCTGGTGATATTTGCTTTCAATCAAAACCTTGTAGTTGACACCATCAGATGCCCAGATGGCGAAACGCCCACGCGAGGCATATGTCACCAGGTAAGGGGTGTCGTCCATATAGTGAAATTCGACTTGTTTGCCGTTGATGACTTGCGTTTCGAAGGGTTCTCCCGTCAAGTTTTTATAAACCTTTGCATTCAGTTTCATACGATGACCTCCATTATGGCTATTATATCATGATTCATGGTTTTCACAGGGTTGTACACCGATGGATTCAAAAACCCCATCAAGCATCATCATCCACATAATAAAAGTGCTTATGGCTGCTTCGATCAAGACCTGACCAGGTTCACACCCTACTATTGAATGATGATGCTTGATGGGGCCTTGGTTCACGATGACCTCAACTGTTTGAAAAACGCTTGAAGCAAAGCTTTGCTTTCGTTTTCCAATAAACCGCCTTCAATCTTGATGTGGTGGTTGAACGGCAGGTCAAACAAATTGACAAGGCTTTCAGCAACGCCGGCTTTAGGATCTTTAATCCCGTAATAGAGCGACTTGATGCGTGCTTGTATCATCGCACCCGCACACATCGGGCACGGCTCCATTGTAACATAGACTTCACAATCTTCCAAGCGCCAGCTTTTTAATTTGGCGGCTGCTTTCATCATGGCTAAAAATTCAGCGTGGCTGTGAAAAGCCTGCCTGCTTTCACGTTGATTGTGTCCGCGGGCAATAATCTTGCCTTGGTAAACCACGACAGCGCCGACTGGCACTTCGTTTTTGTCAGCCGCCTTTTTGGCTTCCGCCAGGGCGGCTTTCATGAATTTGATTTTATGGTTTTGGTTTTCCGGGAACTTCATGATAGTGTCTGGATCTTGGCTCATATGACTCCTTGGCCCCTACGAGAATGGTCGGGTCATCGTACGCTGCCGGCTTGCCGTTGATGATGCGTTGTGTGCGGGTGGCGGGCAAGCCGCTCTTGACGCAAATCGCCGTCAATTTGATGACGAATTCGGCACGTGCCAAAAGGGCTGGCATCGGGCCGAAAGGCTCGCCTTTGAAATTGGTGTCGAGTCCGCCGACGATGACGCGTTTGCCTGCGTCGGCCCACCGTTCCGCGACATTGACGATGCCCTCATCAAAAAACTGGGCTTCATCAATCACCACCGCGTCCGTGTCGTCGTTGATGTATGCATCAATCTCGCTGCTGTGTGTGACGACAATGGATGGCTTTTGGCTCAAATCATGCGAGACGATGGCCTGGTTGGCCTCATATCGTTGATCGATGGCCGGCTTGAACACCAAGACGTTTTGTTTGGCATATTCCAATCTGCGGATCCGGCGGATCAGCTCTTCGGTCTTGCCTGCGAACATCGGTCCGCAAACCACTTCGATGAAGCCGTTCTTATAGGTGTGATACATATCCACATCCCCTTTGACCTTATTAATAAAAAACGTGACAAGACATCACGTTATTCATTGCTCTTCTTCTTCTCGTTCATGCCGTAACGCTTGTTGAATCTCTCAACCCGTCCTGCGGCCTGGACAAACGTCTGTGTGCCCGTGTAAAACGGATGGCAATTTGAACATGTGTCGAGACGCAACGATTTCGCTGTTGTGCCGATTTCATATTCCTCACCACAGGTTGAACACTTGACGTTGACAACCTCGTATTTGGGGTGTATATCTGCTTTCACGATGATTCTCCTTCCGCCATGACCTTTTGGCCATAGTAAGTTTCGCTACGTTATTATATCATCCAACCCATCATTTATCAAGCATCATTCATCTTTTTTTTCATGAAGCTGTCTGCTTGTCCCAAGTTTGCCATAACGAAAGAAACCTTTTGGCAATCACGCCTGTGAGCACACCGGCTGGTACGCTCAAAAACAACATGATGGGCAGATAAGCCAGCACGGCGATGCTGCCGATGACAAAGATGCCGGCGAAGATCTGACCGATGCAATGAAAAACCGAACCGATGACACTGATGCCGAGAACGCCGAAATAATCGGTCTTTTTGAAAAGTCCCATGAACAGGACGGCCAGCACGGCGCCCGCCAATCCCATATAGAACACAGGGCCGAGCAGTTTGCCGGTCAGGATCGCGACCAGGGCAACCCGACTAACCGATATCGTCATACTATCCCTGAAAGAGTAGATGTACAAGATGATTAATGTGACCATGTTGGCAAAACCTAGTTTCGCGCCGGGCACGGGAATGACCGGGATGGCGGATTCGATGATGTTGAGGACAATGGCGATTGCCAACAAGTTGGCAAGCAAAGTCATTTTGCGGATTTTCTGTGCATGGCTCATACGATGAAATCCTCATCTGTTGATTCAAATTCGATCCGGACGCGGTTGGGCAGGCAAATCAAAGGCCAGCCGGATGATTCGCCTTCCCTGCTACAAATATTGTTGGGACTTTGTTCTTCAATCACTTGCACGCTGCGACGCACGAAATCATAGCGGATGACCACGCGTTGTCTTGTTCCACCGACGGTGAAATCACCCAAAAGCGTGATGGTCTGTGCCTGGCTGTCGATCAGCGGATAAATATCGTCATATCCTTCCGGAACCGGTTGACGATAATGCGTGATGATGTCACCCTTGATGAAATCGATGGTGACAATCGGTTCTGAAGACGTGCCGTAAAAAACGTGGGCCCGGGTTGCGTCTTCGGTAAAGGCCAGCATGCGAAAAGCCAAAAAGGCGCCGCCTAAAATGACGAAGAGCAGCACAACCATTAACCAATCGCGTTTGTTTCGGATGTTGTCGCTTGCCTGCATGGTCTTATCTTCTTTCTTCAAAAACCGTATCCATCAAGAATGTGCTGATGGTGCCATCCGTGTCATACCGGATGATTTCAATGCCCCATGTTTCCTGATGAGCCTCCATCCAGGCATCAAACACCGCCGGTGCCATCGAAAACAGGGCCGTTGATACGGCATCCAGCAATCCGGCATCGTAGCCGATGATGGTCACGGTATGATAATGATGCATGGGTCGCTTGGTGAACGGCGAGACAATGTGGTGATACCGAAGCCCTTCATAAAGGGCGAATTGTTCATGGTTTCCACTCGTTGTCACGCCTGTGTCTTTGACATGAATCATGCCGTAAGTCGTCGGTTCATCGCGCGGATTTTCAGGTCGCATGGGGTTGGCCAATGACACATAAAACACGCCCTCTTCATCTTGCCGGTTGATATTTTGCCCCAAAGTGATCGAGCTGCTTCCGGCGCTGATGGAAAAATAGGTCATGTCCTGTTCACGCAAATATTCATACGCCTTTTGGGTGGCGACACCTTTGGAAATCGCACCTAAGTCGATTTTGACGTGTTCACTGTTGATTCTGACATAATATCGGCCATCGTCATGCCACACCTCGAACGGATCTTCGACAACTTCAATGAGTTCAAGCGCATCAAGGGCATCATCAAATGCTTCTTTTGGAATCTCGAACGGATCGTGGTGGCTGAATTTGTATGTTTGGGCCAACGCTTTCCAGACATCGATGATCTTGCCGATTGAAACGTCGAAATAGCCGTCTGTCAGTTCATGGTATGCTTGGGCCTTCACCAATATATCATAGAGTTCGACATCAATCTCAAACGCCACGCCAGGCTGTTGGTTGACGGCATAAATATTATTGAGATAGGGGGCGTCTTCAGGAAGCGGTTCATACGCGGTCGACACATAGTGATAAAGCGAAAAAATCGCTTCAATGGCGTGTCGATGCCCAAGCGCTTCTTCAGCATCCGCGCTGGTAAGCGAGACGCTGATGAACGTGTCCATATAATCATAAAATGCGTAGTTGTATCGCTCGAGCGCGTCTTCCGGCTCGGTCGTCCGACACCCTGAAAGCATGAGGATGCTTGCCAGGGTGATGATGATCAACATGATTTTTTGCATAAGCTTTCACTCCTGTTGGCGCTTTTAATTATATCACAGGCACCGGCAAAGAAAAGGACATTTTGAATGTCCTAAATCTTGACGTCGACGATGGATCCGTCTGGATTCGGATGTTCTTTCAAGTATTCGAGGATCGGATTAAAGTGTTTGTCGGCTTTGCCAGGTTTGCATCTGGACAGGTTTTTGACCTCGCCGTTGATGATGCCTTCGGCAAACGCGCGGCAGCTTGGTGTGCCACAGGCACCGCAGTTATAGTTAGGCAACAATTTTTCAACCGCATCAATCCTGGGATCTTCTTCAACCGTCAGATATTGGTTTGCCAGCGAGAGTCCCAGACCCAGGACGATGCCGATCACGCCGAGGACAAACAAGGGGTATAAGATTTCAATCATTGTCCGGCCTCCTTCTTCCTGATGGTTTCCAATACGTCTTTGAAGCCGCATATGCCGCTGCGCATGGCGCAGGTGTCACAAGACTGGGCTTCCAGATAGGCTTCCCGGCATTCTTCAGGCACTTCGGTTTTCGCATTGAGAAACATGGAACCCATGTAAAGGGCGATCACGCCGACGACCACTGCAAAGCCAATGAAAAATTCCATCATATGATCCCCGCCAATCCAAGAAACGCCAACGCCATCAGTCCCGCTGAGACGAGGGCAATGGGCATGCCTTTGAACGCTTTGGGTACATTTGCGCTATCAAGACGCATTCTCAAAGCGGTGAATGTGATGATGACCAAGGCGAAGCCAAGACCCGATCCGATTGCAAACATCATGGCTTCGGGAAACGTCTTGGGTTGTGCGACATTTTTAAGGGCCACACCTAAAACCGCACAGTTGCTGGCAATCAATGTCAAGTAGACGCCAAGTGATTTATAGAGCGGTTTGCTAAAACGTTTGATGACCAGTTCGGTCAACTGGACCAACGAAGCAATCACCAGGATGAAGGCGATGGTTTCGATATACACGATATTGAGTGGTTTCAACACAAAATGATAAATCGGATACGTGATGGCGGCCGAGAGCGTGATGACAACCGTCACCGCAAGGCCCATGCCAACGACTGATTTCATCTTGGTTGAAATGCCAAAGAACGGACATAGTCCCAGGTACTGCATCAGGACGATGTTGTTAATCAGCATGGCAGAAATCAAGACAGCGATGAGAGACATTATTTTTTCGCCCCTTTCGTTTGACGGTATGCCGTGAAGCCAGCCAGAAGCAGGCCCATCACCAGGAACGCACCAGGCGATTGTGCCAGCACGGCAAAGGCATATTGGTCAAGACCGGCATTTTCAAACAGCGTGTATTGGAACGGCAATGGTAACGTGACGCCAAAGGCCAGCATGCCGGTTCCGAAAAATTCTCTGAACAGGCCGATCAGCGCCAACGCCAAGGTGAATCCGAGGGCGACGCCAAGACCATCAAGGATGGATTTGCCGACCGTGTTTTTGGAAGCGAACGATTCAGCCCTGCCCAAAATGACACAGTTGACCGTAATCAAGGCGATGAATACGCCGAGTTCTTGTGCCAAGGCGGGTGCGAACGCATCGACAAACATTTTCAAGATCGTGACTTCCGTCGCGATGATGACGATGTAAATGGGAATGCGGATTTCATTAGGCACGACTTTTCTGATCGAAGAGATGGTGGTGTTGGCAAACGTCAACACCAGCATGACAAGAATGCCCATGCCGAAAGCCCCTTCAAAAGTCGCTGTCACCGCCAGGGCCGGACAAACGCCTAGGACCATGATGAACAACGCGTTTTCTTTGAAGACACCTTTGGCGAAAACATCCCAGTTGCTTTCTGCTTTCTTGGCCGCCTTCCTGGCGGGTGCTTTTTTAACTTCGGTCATCCCATGAACACCCCTTTCAACGCATTGAGCATGTCATCAATCAATTGGATCGAGTATGTCGCATCCGCTCTGATGTCTGCATCATCATCATAATCGCTGATGTGATTGCCGATGATGCTACCCAAGTAAATCAGAACACGTCCACGGTATGCCCCACCGGTATGGTTATATTCATCGGTCGGCGACAAATAGCCAAGGATGATGCCATCCGGATCAAGGGCCACATAAATCGTGATGCTGCCTGATGAACCCGCATCATTATAGGTGCCGAATTTATATAGTTGATAGACGTGACCGAGCAATCCTTCTTCTTCATCATAAATGTCGTATTTGGCCAACACGATGGCCGTTGGAACAAAATCCTCGTCCAGTGCGCTGTATCCGAAGTCTTCAAGGAAGAGTTCCTCGAAAGGATCGGTATCATCAATCGGATCTTCAATTTCAAAATGAAGTTTGACTGTCCGCCAGACAACGTCCTTGATGGCGTGGTTGCTTTGGGAGGTGGCGCCGGCTTCAAGATCTGCACTGTCAAGCACTTCCGGGATGTGTTCGACATCAAGGTAGTGCACACCGTCGAAAGCGGTGTATATGTAGGCCTGGATATCTGGCAAATATGCCTTGGTTTGACGCAGGTGCACGATTTCCACATAAACCTTTTCGTCACGAATGCCGACCAATAATTCGATATAGCCGTAGGTGTCGGTCTCATAGTCGAAAATGAAATCATTTTTTATCATGACGGTGTAGACCTTGCCGATGGCTTGGCCTGAGCGGTCATAGGCGGTCTGGACAGAACGGATGATCCGATAATTGCCTTGTTCGGGAATCTCTGTGATGAAACTTTCCTCATCAAGTGCCGAGAGTGTGATGGTTTGGCCGAAAAGCTTGTCCTTGGTCTCACGTGTGACGGACGGTGTGATGACCAGGACAATCAATAGTGAGATACCGAGCAAGATGATGGTATTGACGAGTAGAAAGAGGTTTTCTTTTTTCATGATGTCACCTCGCTGATTTCATCGCGTGTCTGAACACCGGTATCGCGACTGGTCGCATTAATGGCCGCATGCGCGGTCGCGATGTCGCTCAGCAATGCCTTGACTGTGTCCAAACTATCCGTGACACCGCTGATGATGTCGCCGTCAGCAACCAGGTTGCTGATGCTTGAACCGATATAACGTTGCAGGTTTTCGCGGGTTGCGTTGACAAGCAAGGTCTGGTTGATTTCGGAAAACACGGCGCCTAGTATGATGCCTTCGGGACTGATGCTCACGACCATGCGCATGTTGCCGTGGACATTGGTTCCGGCAACAACATAGATGTAGCCGATCAATGTGTTTTCAGCATCCTTGGCGGCCACTTTGGAAATAATGGTGGCGGGATCACCGGCCGTGCTGAGTTCTTCAAAGGCGTCCATTTCGGGCATGACTTCCTGATAGGCTGCCAGTTGTGCCCTCAATCGATTCTCTTCGATGATCGGTGCCGTAATGGCATTGGCGATGCCGATTGCCAAACCACATGCGATGGCAACCATGGTCAGGACAAAGGTGTAGTGAAACAGTTTGTTTTCAAACAGTTTTTTCATCACGCGACACCTCCTGTCCCAAAGTAGACAATCAAACTCAGGAGTATGATCATGACCGCATAGCTTGCGATAAAGACGGGTTTGATCTTATTGGTGGACCATTTGGGAAAATCAATCAACGGGACAAACATGTTGGCAAACAAGATGGCGAACGCCACCCCTTCGGGATAAGCCCCGAACAGACGAATCAAGACAGTCAGGCTTGCAAACAACATACCGAAAATCCAGCGTCCCGGGCGCGTGATGGGTGACGTGACCGGGTCGGTAATCATGTAAACGACACCAAACATCAATCCCCCGGAGAAAAGATGGAAAAGGACAAACTCAAGCGTGTGTCCGGGATACATGCTCAGTCCTGCAACCGTCATGAGAATGACAAACGTCAGCAATGCTGACAAGATGACGCGATAATCCGCGGATCGTCGAATGAGCAGATAAGCGCCTGCGATGATGATGGCAAACGCACTGACTTCGCCCATGGATCCCGGTATGTTGCCAAAGAAAAGATCCCTGAGCGAATAACTGAATAGCGTATTCGGGAATCCAAGCGCACCTCGTGCGCTTGCCAAGGCGGTGCCCCCGGCAATGAGGTCGACATCAGGATAGGCGCCTGCGAACATGTTGGCTAATGCCAAGCCGATGAAAATGCGCCCGACAGCCGCAACATTAAAGATGTTTGATCCCGTGCCGCCGAAAATCATCTTACCGACGACAATCCCGAAGGCGGCCCCGACGGCCACCGCATAAATGGGGATCTGGCTTGGGACAATCAACGCGAAAATGATGGCGCTGATGGCGGGCACGATGACATGGTTGATGGTATAGGTTTCATATCTTGATTTCAATCGTGGCCAGTATTGATCGTGTTTTTTCGGTTTTTGCATCATGCCGAATATGATGGCTTCCAGGCCAATCATGACGACCAACGATACTGTGATGCGGATGACCGCATCCCAACCGAATCGATAAATGGAAAAACCGATAACCGGAATCAGCGCGATCAACACATCGGTCATCATGCGCTTCGTGCTGACTGCCTTGCGCACATAGGGACTGGTTTGTTTGACGGTTTGCATGTTCATCCTCCTACTTGACCAATGTTTTCGCCTTGCGCATGTATTCGGTCAAATGAATTTTTGACGGGCATACAAACGAGCACAGGCCACATTCAATACACAAATCGACTTCCAGGGCTTTCACCGTATCCTTGTTTCTGATCTTGTATGCGTTCATGATTTGAACTGGTTTGATATTGACGGGGCACGAGTAGACACACGAGGCGCAGCGGACACAAGGTTCTTCAATTTCCGTTTCCTCGTTGAGCACGATCAGGCTGGTGGTCGTGTGTGTGATGACAACATCGTCGCGTGTCACATTCACACCCATCATCGGTCCACCGAGAATCATCACTTTCGGTTTGTCGAGATCGACATATCCGCCCGCCAACTCAATCAGATCCGTCAACATGGTGCCGATACGGGCTTTGAAAGTCTTGTTTTGGATGCCGTTACCACTTAACGTGATCGTCCGCTCCAATACGGGCAGGCCGAGTCTGATGGCGCTGTAGATGCTTTGGAGTGTGGAAACATTGAAGTTCAAGACACCATATTTGGAAAGCAGTTCGCCTTGTGGTATGGTGATACCCAACGCACTCTTGATCGTTTCGATTTCCCATCCGGAAGGATAGTGGTTTCCGACCTTGACCACTTTGATGTCGTGCTGGCTGTATGCTTTCAAGGCAAAGGTCAATCGTTCTTCGATTTCCTTGTATTTCTTCTTGATGGCGATGATGCCGCGTCTTGCGTTCGCGGTCTTCATGGCTAAAATCAACCCTTCAATCACTTCTTCGGGATGATTGATCATCAAACTGTAATCACTGATCAGATAAGGTTCGCATTCGACGCCATTGGCGAGCACGACATCGATCGGATCCTTGGTGGCCAGCTTGATATAGGTGGGAAAAGCGCTCCCGCCAAGGCCGACAAGCCCGGCATCTTTAACAATCTGGACCATGTCTTCCCTGCTCAGTTTTTCAATGTCGGCGTCATTGCGCTCGACAATGGATTCATGAGGTTCGTATTTTTTGTCGTTTCTGACAATCAGACAATCCACGAGACCGCCGCTTTGGTCGACATGTTTTTCATATCCGAGCACTTCACCGCTGACAGTGGCGTGAATCGGTTGTTCGAAGAACGAGGCCTTGCGGGTCCCGATGACTTCACCGACTTTGACAAATTGTCCGCCGATGACACATGTTTCTCCGTCCGGACAGCGTTCACTGGTGACGGGGTAATAGACATAATCCGCATTCAAGTAATGCAGGATCGACAGCTTTTTAAGTTCTTTTTTACCGTCGGGAATGAGACGTGTTTTTGCAATCATGGGCGTTCTCCCTTCGCATAAAGCGGATATTGTCTGGTCATGCCTAGCACCTCGGCCTTGATGGCTGCGAGTTTTTCAGCATCTTCTCGATGTGTCAAGGCTTCGTCAATCCATCTGGCGATCTCTTTCATGTCTTCGGTTTTGAAACCGCGGGTGGTGATGGCGGGTGTGCCAAGACGAATGCCGCTGGTATAAGCCGGTTTTTCCGTATCGAACGGAATGCCGTTTTTATTGCAGGTGATGCTGACACGGTGAAGCGTGTTTTCCGCATCCAATCCGGTGATGCCCAGTTTGCCTTTGATGTCAACGAGCATCAGGTGGTTGTCCGTGCCTCCGCTGATGATGCGATAGCCTCTATCTTTGAGTGCTTCGGCCAAAGCTTTAGCATTTATAATCACTTGCTTCTGATAGGCGACAAAAGACGGGTCAAGCGCTTCCTTGAAGGCCACTGCCTTGGCCGCGATGACGTGCATCAGCGGACCGCCTTGGGTGCCTGGAAAGACTGCTCTGTCAATCTTTTTGGCGACATCGGGGTCGTTTGTCATGACAATGCCACCCCTTGGACCACGCAAAGTCTTATGCGTGGTGGATGTGACCGCATGGGCGTGTGGCAGTGGTGACGGATGTTGTTTGGCGGCAATCAAGCCTGCGATATGGGCCACGTCCGCAACTAGATAAGCGCCGACTTCATCGGCGATCTCTCTGAACTTTTTAAAATCAATGACGCGCGAATAGGCGCTGGCGCCCGCAATAATCAATTGTGGTTTGAGCGCACGTGCCTGCTTCAAGACTTGTTCATAATCGATGCGTTCAGTCTTGGCGTCGACACCATAAAAGGCCGATCGATAATATTTTCCGGAAAAATTCAAGTGGAAGCCGTGTGTCAGGTGTCCGCCTTCACTTAAAGACATGCCTAAAATGAGATCGCCTGGTTTGATCAGCGCCAGATAAGCCGCCATGTTTGCCTGTGAGCCGGAGTGGGGCTGGACATTGACATATTCAGCCTCAAAAAGGGCCTTTAACCTGTCGCGTGCAGCATCTTCGATCTCATCGGCATATTCGCATCCGCCATAGTATCGCTTCTTGGGATAGCCTTCGGCGTATTTATTGGTAAAGATGGATCCTTGGGCTTCTAAAACAGCATAAGACACAAAGTTTTCGGAAGCGATCAGTTCGATGTGCTCCTCCTGCCTTTGCATCTCTAAACGTATACTATCAGCGATTTGACGATCGCGTTGTTGAAGGGACATTGGTTTCTCCTGGTTGGTTTCTCGCTTTATTATAACATAATAAACAGCAAAATAAAAGACGGTTCCGGGAAATATCGAAATCCGTCAAATATGGTTGTTATTCGCTTTATAAAGGCTTTTTATATTTTGTTTAATTTAGTGTCAGGAATCATGAAACAATATTGTGATAGACCTCTTGGACATCATCGATTTCATCCAGCATTTGTAGCAGTTTTTCAAACCGCTCTCTTTCCTCATCGCTTTCAAGCGTCGCTTCCGTGATGGGTAGCCACGCAATGGTGTCGGTGTCCGGCTCAAGGCCGGGTCTTGCTTCCACCAAGGCTGTCCGGATGGTGTTGTAGTCCGCGGCCTCGCCATAAATGGTGATGCCTTGTTCATCGGATTCAAGATCTTTGATGTCAAGGTCTTTCTCAATCATGATGTTCAAGATGTCGTCTTCCGTCATGTCGGTCAGGGCGAAGACGGCCAGGTGGTTGAACTGATGAATGACAGACCCTGAAATGCCGAGTTTTCCACCGGTTTTGGTGAAACAGTTGCGCACTTCGGCGATGGCACGATTCACATTGTCCGTCAGACACTCGACGATGAATTGACTGTTGCCGGGGCCAAAACCTTCATAGCGCACTGATGTATAACTCTCATCACTGCCACCTTGGGCTTTATCGATGGCTCGTTTGATGATATCCGCAGACACTTGATCGCGTTTGGCGCGCTCAATGATTCTTTTTAGAGATTGGTTGTTTTCAGGATCAGGATTGCCTGATTTGGCCGCCATGTAGATCTCTTTGCCATATTTGGCATACAGCTTGCTTTTGACGGCGGCGGTTTTAGCCATGGCCACCTTACGTACTTCAAATGCTCTTCCCATGTGGGTCAGTCCTTCTTATTGAACACTTCTTCGTATTTTTCAATCGATTTGGCGATGATTTGTTTGGCGGATTCGGCGCCTTCGACATCAAGGATGTATGTCTTTTTGCCTTCCAACGACTTATACACTTCAAAGAAGTGCCCCATTTCAGTCAACAGATGCGTCGGCAGCTCGTTGATGTCTTTGTACTGGGTCAACGATGGATCGCCAAACGGAATGGCGATGATTTTTTCGTCAATCTGGTCTGAATCCACCATTTTCATCACACCGATCGGATAGCAATCCACAAGGCTGAGGGGCTCAATGTCTTCCTGACACAGCACCAGCACGTCCAGCGGGTCGTTGTCGTCTGCATAAGTCCGGGGGATGAAGCCATAATTTGCCGGGTAATGGGTCGACGTAAAAAGAATGCGGTCCAAGATAATCATGCCCGTTTCTTTGTCCAATTCGTATTTTTTCTTGCTTCCTTTGGAGATTTCAATACATGCGATGAATTCGTCTGGTTGAATTCTCGATTTACTGATGTTGTGCCATATGCTCATGGTTTTGTCTCCTTTTTCATCTCATCCTTATTGTATCAAACCCGGTTCAAAAAAAACACCCCATCACATCGGGTGTTTTTTTTGGGGGGGAACACAACCTTGCTTTATCATTAAGCCACTCATCCCCTATCGTGTTCCTCCTGGGCCGTGTTGCCTCGTCCGCATCTTTGAGCACCGTGTCTATGACAACCCCTTTTGTCATACACCCGTGGTCACGACGTTTGCTGGCATCGCGATATTTCAGATCAAATAGACGATGCGGCGATTCAACACATTCCCATTATAGCAACACGACCTGCGTTTGTAAAGGCTAAAACCGACATTCTTCACAGACGTGTTCAAACTTTGTTCGCAACAAGATGTTCCATGTATAATTCATACGTGTTTTCGAGCAGTGCGTTGATGGTCATGGGTCCGACACCTTTCGGTACGGGCGTCAGGTGGGAAGCAACTTCTTTGACTGCTTCAAAGTCGACATCGCCAACCAGTTTGTCATCGACGCGGTTGACACCGACATCGACCACGATAGCGCCTGGTTTGACCATGTCCGCACCGACCAGACGGGCCCGTCCGGCTGACACAACCAGCAGATCTGCTTGTTTTGTATGATAGGCCATGTCCTTGGTCTGGCGATGACAGATCGTGATTGTGGCACCTGCGTCCATCAACAACCTGGCGATAGGGAATCCGACAATGTTGCTTCTTCCAACAATGACGGCATTCATGCCTTTGGGATTGATGTCATACGCGGAAAGCAGCGTCATGATGCCTTTGGGCGTCGCCGGCTTCGTGGTGGGCTTCTTTTGGTAAAGATACCCTTGATTCACCACGTGAAAGCCATCGGCGTCTTTCTCTCTGGCAATGAGATCGATGAGTTTGGCGTCATCCAGATGGTCAGGAATCGGCAACTGCAAGATCATGCCATCGACCGTCGGATCCTGGTTCAGTTTTTCAATCAAGGCGATGACTTCGTCTTCGGTGACGGTGTCAGGCAATTGATGCAGTTCATGTTTGATGCCGACCAACGCGGAAGCTTTTCCTTTGCCTTTGACGTAAGAAAGGCTTGCCGGATTGTCACCGATCATGATGATGGCCAGTCCCGGTTCCCGTCCGTGGACGGCAACCGCCTGCGCAATCTTGTCTTTCAATTGAAGGTTGCGTTCGGAAGCAACCTTGCGTCCGTCTAATAAAATCATGTGGCTCACTTGCCTTTCTCGGCAACGTTGCCCTCGTCATCGATGATGAAATCGAGCGCACGTGGTGTCTTGTTCAGTCCAGGCATGACCATGATGCCTTTTGTCAAAGCGACCAGGAACCCCGCACCGAGGGAAGGTCGGACTGCTTGAATGTTCAAGGTGAACTGCTCGGGCAGGCCCTTGATGGCCGGATCACCTGTCAAGGATAACGGTGTTTTCGCCATGCAGACCGGCAAGTTCCATCCGAGTTCTTCATAATTGGCAAGTTGCTCAAGCGCTCTTTTGGAGAAGACGACTTCCCCGGCGCCATATAGTTTGGTGGCGATTTTTTCAATTTTGACCTTGGGCGGATCGGTCGGCTCGTACATACGCTTGAACGTTGCGGGGCGGTCAGCCTGCTTCATGACTTCCTTGGCCAGTTCAATCATGCCTTCTCCGCCTTCTACGAAGCCCTTGGACAACGCAATCGGATGCTGGTTGTCCTTGGCCCAGTTCATCAGATACGCAAGCTCTTCATCATCATCAACATCAAAATAATTCAACGCGATGACATAATTCATGCCATATTGTTTGATGTTTTCCAAATGTTTGTTCAAATGGGGTACGCCCGCTTTGAGCGCATCCATGTTTTTTTCCTGGTAATCTTTTGCACCACCGTGCAGTTTGAGTGCGCGCAGGGTGGCGACAATCACGATGGCATCCACTTGTTTATTCAGATGAGGCATTTTCAAATCAAGGAATTTCTCCATGCCCAAATCGGCCCCGAAGCCGGCTTCGGTCACGGTGTAATCACCGAGCTTGAGTGCCAGTCGTGTCGCCACGATGGAATTACAGCCGTGTGCGATATTGGCGAATGGTCCGGCGTGGATAAAGGCCGGAACCCCTTCTGTCGATTGGACCAGATTGGGATGGATGGCTTCCTTCAACAGCAGTGTCAGAGCATCTGCGCCACCAAGATCGGATACAAAAATCGGTTTGTCGTTTGGATCATAGCCAATCAAGATGCGATTGATGCGGTTCTTCAAATCCTTGATGTCGCTGGCGAGAGCGAGGATGGCCATGATTTCACTGGCCGCGGTAATGACGAACCCGTCTTTGCGCAAGGGCGTTTCGATGGACCTGAGACTACGATCGTTCATGTCCATGGTACGTGTCCAGACGACACGGTCGATATTGAGTTCGTTGCCTTGGAAGATATGGTTGTCAATCAGCGCACTCAACAAGTTGTTGGCTGACGTGATGGCATGAAGGTCGCCCGTGAAATGCAAATTGATTTCTTCCGAAGGATGGACGCTTGCCAAGCCGCCTCCGGTGGCGCCGCCCTTGAGTCCGAAGACGGGTCCCAAGCTGGGTTCACGCAAGGCAAGAACAGCCTTCTGGCCCACTTTTTGCAAGCCTTGGGCCAAGCCGATCGATATTGTGGTCTTGCCTTCGCCCGCCGGTGTCGGATTGATGGCGGTCACCAGGATCAGCTTACCGTCCGGTTTCTTGTCAAGCCGTTTGAGTGCCTTGAGATGAATCTTGGCCTTATTGGTCCCGAACGGAATGATCTCGTCATGTTGGATGTTGAGTTTTTGACACACTGAAATGATGTCTGCTAACATATTGACCTCCTTGGATCGTGGTTCTGATTTTGTTGTTGATTACTTCAATTATAACATACCCTTTGATTCCTTCGTATGTTTTATCAACCGCTTCTATTCGTAGAGAAAATCATCTAAAAAGGCGTCAAAAAGATAGAGCCAGTGTCGGGGTTCCCCCTTGGTGACCATGGTGATGTTGACGTGCCCTTTGACATGACCCAGACGGATGGGTGTTGAAAAACGGTTCGCCCTTTCGAATAATTTGTGTCCGTCGATTTTTTCTGATGCCTCGACCGACAACACAAGGGTGACCTGTTGATGTTCGCGAATGGTTTTTTGGACACCGAGTCTGGCAGACATTTTTTTAAATAATTTTTCATACATGTAAAGCAGCAGATCGGCGTCAATCTCACCGAAACGGTCTTTTAGTTCCAGTTTAAGATCTTCGATATCGGAAAGACGGTTGATGCCGGTGATCCTTTTATGGATTTCGATCCTGACTGCGTCGTGACTGACATATTCAGGATCCACATGCCTGGGCGCGTAAACTTCGTCGACGGCTGTTTCCTTGGGGCGCTCGAGTGTTTCACCGGTGACAGCCTCTTCCAACAGTTTCATATAAAGTTCAAGTCCGACCGAATCAATGAAACCTGACTGTTCTGCCCCTAGAACATCGCCTGCCCCGCGGATCGACAAATCGCGCAAGGCAATCTTGTAGCCGCTTCCCAAGGCCGTGAAGTCCTGAATGGCCGATAATCTCTTTCTGGCTTCGTCGTTGATGTTCTTCCTTGCATCATATAACAAATAGGCATAGGCAATCCGGTCGCTTCTGCCAACCCGTCCTCTGATTTGATAGAGTTGGGCAAGCCCCAGCTTATCCGCCTCATGCACAATCAGCGTGTTGGTGTTGGGAATATCGACACCCGTTTCAATGATCGTGGTTGAAACCAGGATATCATAATGGTGTTCGATGAAGTCACCGATGACATGTTCAAGCTGGTCGCGACTCAGTTTCCCGTGCGCATGGGCAATACGGGCATCAGGGACCAGTCTTTGCAGTCTTTCGACCATGCCCTCGATGCCTTGAATCTGATTGAAAAGATAGAAAACCTGCCCGCCACGCGCCAACTCTCTGTTGATGGCTTCTTTGACAAGCGCTTCATGTCTTTCCACCACGTAAGTCTGGACGGGGTAACGGTTCAAAGGCGGTGTTTCAATCATTGACAGGTCTTTCAATCCCATCATGGACATCTGAAGTGTCCGGGGAATGGGTGTGGCGCTAAGTGTCAATGTGTCGACGTTTGTTTTGATTTCACGGATGCGTTCCTTGTGTTCAACGCCAAACCGCTGTTCTTCATCGATGATCAACAGTCCGAGGTCTTTGAAAACGACATCTTCCGACAACAGACGATGGGTGCCGATGACAACATCCACGAAGCCCTTTTTCAACTTATCCAGTGTTTCCCGTTGTCTTTTCGGTCTGACAAACCGGCTGAGCAGGGCGACGTTGCCACCGAACTTTTCAAACCGCTCCTTGAACGTATAATAGTGTTGTCGCGCCAGAACAGTTGTCGGCACCAGATACATGACTTGTTTGGTGTTAAGGACAGCCTTGAAGGCGGCGCGTAGCGCCACTTCGGTTTTTCCAAAGCCGACATCGCCACAGATCAACCGGTCCATCGGTCGTTCTTGTTCCATGTCGTGCTTCGTGTCGATGATGGCTTTTTCCTGGTCTTTGGTGGGCTGGTACGGGAAGTCAAGTTCAAACAGCTGTTGCATGTCGGTGTCTTGTGCATAGGCAAAACCAAGACTGTGCTGGCGTTGTGCATACAGTGTGATGAGACGGTCGCTCAAGTCCTTGATCCGCTTGCGGACGGCGGCCTTGGTTTTCGACCATTGTTTGCCTCCGAGCCTTGACAGTTTGGGACGGGCGCCGTCATGAGCGCTGAATTTCAACACCATGTCGATTTGATCCATCGGCACATATAGCGCTTCGTCATTGGCATAAACAATGTGGAGATAGTCGCGTTTTTCCTGACTGAGCTCCATGGTCTTCAGTCCGACATATTGGCCGATTCCATAATCATAATGGACCACGAAATCGCCAACCGTCAAGTCTTCGATGCGTCGAATCTTCGTCGCTTGGTTCAATACGCTGCGGTATTTGACAGCGGGACGAACCCGATAGGCGTAAAGATGTCCTTCATCGACCATCATCAATTTGTCGTGCTTCGAGATGAATGCGCCATGCAGCGGTTCGTCCAACACATAGATGCCCGGTTGTTCCGTGAGTGTCGTTTCAACCACATACGCTTGTTTTCTCAGTTCATCCGCCAGTTCTTTCTGATATGTTTTTGTCGTCAGTCCGGCGACAATGCGATAGGTTGACATGTCTTTGATGTCCAACGCGAATAGCTTGATATTCCCTTGATAACGATTCACCTCGGAAACACCAAGGTCGGTGGCACCGGCCGGACTATTCAGGCCGAAGTTATCGATTTCGACATGGGGCATGTTCAAGAAGCGTTCCAGGGGAAGGCGGAACGGAATGTCCAAAAAGGCCCGTCCGTTCATGGTCGTCGCATATGTGTCCAAGTCACTTTGCGTGGTTGTCTCGTTGATGATCATCTTGTGAACATCAATCATGTAAATATGCTTGTGGGGGCTGAAGTCGGTCAGGGTGGTTTCCTGCGGGTTGAAAAAGGGGATATAAATATTCAATCCGTCGATACGTTGTCTCATGTCCAAAGACTCGAGGTCTTGATGAAGCTTTTCTGTTTCGCGCTGTGAAAGTCTCTTGCTTTCAAAAAACGTCTTGATGGCCTTGATGGCCTGTCGTTTCATGCCGTCGGTATAAAACAGTTCGTGCATTGGCGCGATTTCCACCTTGTCGACATCAGCGAACGAACGTTGTGTCTCCACATCGAATATTTTGATTTGCTCCAAAACGTCATCGAAAAAATCCAGCCGATAAGGCTGGTCGTTGTTCAAGGTGAACACATCGATGATGTGTCCCCTGACACTGAATTCGCCCGGTTTTTCCACCGTATAGGCTCTTGCATATCCGCCATATATCAAAAACTGGACAATGTCGGACATCTCATATGTCTTGTCGCGCTGAAGCGTTTTGACGCTGTTTTCGTAATCTTTCGGTGTCAACTGTCTTTGGCACAGCCCTTGAACGGTCGTGACCACAAGATAGGCTTTTCCTGTCATCAGCTGCTTAAGTGTGAAAAGGCGCTCGCTTTTGAATTCCGGGCTTCCCAAGGCCATGATTGCCGTCAATGTCTGGTCAGCTGGATAAAACAAAATATCGTCGGCGTCGACGATCCGGCTCAATGCATCATAATATTTCTGCGCTTCATACAAGTTGGACAACACCACAAAGACGGTCTGTTTGTTTTCCAAAAAGTCCAAAGCCAGCAAATAGGCGTTATAGGCATCTGTGGACGACTTGAAAAAGACGGTCTTGTCCGTCTTTTTGATAAACGCCGGCATGCTTGTGTTGGCTTTGATCCATTCCAGCATATGATGTCATCCTTTGAGAACAACACCCAAACATCATGCTTGGGTGTTGAATTTGGTCATGATATCCATCCATGGTTCATCTGAAACAAACAGGTCGATGGCGTCGACTGCGTCCTGAACGGTTTTCTTCAACACGGCTATCTGTGCCTCGGTAAACCGTCCAAGCACATAATGGTCCAAGGGCATGGCCGGATCATTGTCAATGCCGATGCGAATCCGCTTGAATTGTTCGCTTTTTAGAATGCCGATGATGTTGCGTAAACCGTTGTGTCCGCCGTGTCCGCCCAACTCTCTCAATCTGAGTTTGCCTGTCTCAAGGTTGACGTCGTCAACCACGACAAGCGTCTCTTCTGGCGAAAGCTCATAATAATTCATGATGCGCGCAACAGCTTCTCCCGACAAATTCATGTATGTCATCGGTTTGGCGACAATCACAGTGTCGGATTTGGTTTTGAACACCAGCATGTCAGCGTTGAATTTCGCATCAAATTTGGTTTTTTTGCCCAGTTTTTGAAGCCAAAAGTCGATTACCATGAAGCCGATGTTATGTCTGGTGGCTTGGTATTTGGAACCCGGGTTGCCCAATCCGACGACAAGTTTCATGAATGGTTGGCGTCTTTCTTGATGATCTGGTCAAAGATCTGGCTGATGGGCTCATCCTTGATGATGTGGAGAATGGACTGCCCTAACAAGGGTCCGATATTGACCTGTTTGATTTTTGGTGAACAACAGTTTTTGGGCAACGCAATGGTGTCGGTCACCACCACTTCTGTCAAAATGGAGTTCTCAATCCTATCAAGCGCATCGTCTGAAAACACGGGGTGGGTGGCTGCCGCATAGACGGCTTTGGCGCCGTTGTCAATCAAGGCTTGAGCGCCGGCAATCAGTGTGCCGGCCGTATCAATGATGTCGTCCACCATGATGGCGGTTTTCCCTTTGATATCGCCGATGATGTTGACGATTTCAGCTTTGTTGGGTTCCGGGCGCCGCTTATCAATGATCGCAAGCGGAACCTTCATGTTTTTGGCAAACAAACGTGCGCGGGTGACTCCGCCGTGATCGGGGGAAACCACCACGACATCGTCGAGGTTCATGGTCTTCATGAAATAATCTGCGAGTAGCGGAGAGGCGGGGAAATTGTCAATCGGCACATCAAAAAAGCCTTGGATCTGAGCTGCGTGCAAATCAATGCAGATCAGCCGGTGGACACCGGCGGCCTGAAGCAGGTCGGCGACCAGTTTGGCTGTAATGGGTTGTCTTGATTTTGATTTCCGGTCTTGCCTGGAATATCCATAATACGGCATGATGACCGTCAACGTTTTGGCCGAAGCCCGTTTAATCGCATCCGCCATGATCAAGAGTTCCATGAGATGCTCGTTGGCGGGTGCTGATGTCGATTGCACGACAAAAACGTCATGACCTCGCACACTTTCTTCGATGTTAATCGAGATTTCTCCATCTGCAAACCTGATGACTTCAACCTTGCTGATGGCCAGTCCGGTCGTACGGGCTATCTCGTCAGCCAGCTTTTTGTTCGAGCTGAGTGCGAAGAGCTTGACTTTTTTTCCTTCTATCACAGACATGCTTGAATTCTCCCCTTCTTGTTTTCAATTTCATTATACACCATGAATCTGGTTTTGATAACCTTTTGTCTAATGACAAAAAAATCTTTTCCGCATCACATGCAAAAAAGATTTTCGTCATTGGAACGATTGAATTTTTTATCGTTTATTTTTATGCTTCTGGTTCTGTCGGCTCTTCTTCGACCGGTGGTTTCGCTTTTTCCTCTTCATAAGCGACAACGATGGCGTCTTCTATTTTCTTTCTCATTTCGCCATGAATCGGGTGTGCGATGTCTCTAAAGTTTCCGTTGGGAGTCTTTTTGCTTGGCATTGCGACAAAAATGCCGTTCTCCCCTTCGATGATCCGGATATCGTGAACAACAAAGCTCTCATCGAAAGTGATGGTTGCCACGCCTCTAAGTCTGCTTTCGCTACTGACAAGTTTTACTCTTACGTCTGTAATCTCCATTGTGTCCTCCAAGACGCCCCTTGTTATATAAAAATTATAACATATGTCGTGGCTTTATAACATGTTTTTCATGATTTTGGCCTTGTTTTAAGGCCTTTTATGGTGTTTTTTTCGTTTCTTTTAGGCTTTTTTGTCGATATGTTGTCTCCATCGAGAACAAAAAAGGTGGAACCGCTACCCGTCATCCTGACGGTTGGATGGTCTTTTTTTAATCGTTTATAGTGCGCTTTGACCGCCGGATATGCCTTCATCGTCGTCTTTAAAAGCGCGTTGTAGGTCTTTCTGAAAAAGGCCTGATAATGTTCATTGAGATAGAGTCTGAACAACCGCTCAAATCTTTTGGGGCGATGACGTCCCCGGTAAGCGGCAAATACGGTTTTGGTCGATACGGCCTGGTCACATGAAAAAAGTTCGATTTCTTTGATCGGCGGCATATCGATAAACAAATACTGATCGCCCCTGCCATAGATGAAAGCCGGTCGTTCATATAGGCAAAACAAGGTGTCTGATCCGAGTTCAAGCGCGATGTTTTCAAGGTTTTCCAAAGGTTGGTCGAGTTGCCATAGCCGGTTCAATCCCCGGATGGTCGCGGCGATGTTTGCGCTGCCTCCGCCAAGTCCGGCGCCAATCGGAATGTGTTTGGTCAACTTGACATGTACGCCCTGATCGACATGGAAGGTCCTTTTCATGGTTTCAATGGTTTTCAACACATGATTGTCGGGAATCTCGACATCACATTCGACCACGATGTCCGGATGTGGTGAAAAGGTGAGGACATCGTGGAGCGCCAAGGGAATCATGATCATTTTCAGTTCATGATAGCCGTCTTCCCGCTTACCGACAACATCCAAAGCCAGATTCAGTTTCGCGTGTGCTTTTTCTTCAATCATGGGGCCACTCCCTTGCCAGTCGGACAAAGGTTTCAAGCGTTAGTGCTTCAGCCCGCACCAACGGTGAAATCCCTTGTGCGTCCAACCATGTTTCGAGGTGTGCTTTCTCGATGCCAAACGCCTGGTGCCAATTGTTGACCAACGTCTTTCTTTTTTGTGTGAAGGCGGCTTTGACAAGTTTGATGAACCGGCTTTCCGCCTTCTCGTCAAGTGTGGCTGTTTCGTGTTTAATGATGCGGATCACTGCGCTATCGACATTAGGCACCGGATAAAAAAGCTGTCGCTTGACATCCATCATCTTGTAGACGTCCGCCTGATATTGCAAAAGCACCGAAAGGGCGTTGTAAGCCTTGGTTCCGGGTTTGGCAAGCAACCGGTCACAAACCTCTTTTTGAACCATCAGTGATGCGGTCTTGATGTCTTGGGCCGCCAAAATATTGAACAAGATCGGCGTCGTGATGTAATAAGGCACATTGGCCACCACGTGTGCCGGCCCATGCCGGTTCATGTCGGCCTTCAAGATGTCTTCGTAAATGATGTCAAGATTCGGATGTTCCTGTTCAATCTGGTCTAGGAAAGGCTTCAGTGTGGTGTCGATTTCATATGCATAAACATGCCGTGCCTCTGTTGCCAGCAAGCCGGTCATGGCCCCTTGGCCGGGGCCGATTTCAATGACCGTCTTTCCTGCGATGTCTGATGACTTGACGATTTTATGTAGTAGATTCCGGTCCTTGAGGAAGTTTTGGCCATATTTCTTTTTCATTTGATGTTTCATCGAGCACCTCGCGGATTCTCGCTTTTGTGATTTGAAACAGATGGAGCCTGTGATAAAGGGTCTTGCCGTTGACGTGTCCGAGATGAAGGCGCGCTGACAACTGTTTGCGTAACATCTGGCTGTTCTTGTGCCCCACCAGACCTGTTTCGTGTAAAAAAGCGTGCGTGATGTCGCTTTTTGATGTGGGTTGTTCCCGCACCATGTGTTTCAACGCTTGTTGAAGGTTTTCCGGTGACACATGTTCAATGCCTGTTTTTTTGCCGTTTGTGCTACGGGCCTTGTCTTGTTCGATAAACACATGCGCGGCCTGCTTCAATGTTTTTGACAACAACCGCCTGATCCGCTCTCCCGCGTGATCGGGATCCAAAAACAAGACAATGTCGTGGGTTTCTTCCAGTTTTTTCAATAATTTGACCGTTTCGGGTTCGATGGCGCTGCCATTGATGGCAATCGCCCTGATATCAGGCATCACCTGTTTGAGTCGGGCGACATCGTTTCTACCCTCGACGACAATGATTTGCGGTCTCATGGTTTGCGATAGAAAAAGCGTGTGTCGCTCTTGGTCCCCGCGTGCGTCAGGCTTTCCATGATTTTCGATTGATCACGCAATGACGAAAGCGATCCGTTGTCCAGCATGATATAGATTTTATCGCCAAAATAAGTCTCTTCATTTTGATAGGTGCTGTTTTCAACGGTGCGACAGGCCGTGAAATACGCCTGTTCTTCTTTATCATAACCCTTTTTGATAGCTTCAATCGCGGCTTTATTGTCTTTCGTGTCACTCATATGTCCCCAGATTCTGCGATTGAGGAAATCGCCAGCAAGCAACCGGAGAATCCGGTCGTTTGCCTTGGCAAAGCCGACCAGCAGGCCATTGACATAATAATCATCAAGCTGGATAAAGTTGTCTATGTCGCGCGGCTCTTCCATCATTCGCTTGAGCGGGTCAATATCGATTTTTCCAAAATCGAAAGCTTGGTTAATCAGATCTTTGGCGCGTAAGCATATTTTTTCAAGGTTCACTTCATAAGCGTGGGCGACCGGATGATAATAGACTTGCCAATACATGTGATAGCGGGCAATCAAATAGTTTTCAATGGCATGGATGCCTGTATGTTTAAAAACCACCTGGCCGTCTCTGACATGAAGCACCCTGATCAAGCGATCAAGATCGATTCGCCCGTACGCAGCGCCCGTGAAATAGGCGTCTCTTTCCAGATAGTCCAGCCTATCGACATCGAGTTGACTGGAAATCAGCTGCTCGATCAAGGCGAACCGGCCTTCTTTCAACAGGATGGATGCAACATCTTCAGCAAACCCCTGATCGATGCGGTCGAGCAGTGTCCTGATGTCTTTATTGCCGGTAATCAGGGCCGCGCCCATGACCTCGTGTTTCATGCCGAACACATCTTCAAAGGCGTGGGAATAAGCGCCGTGTCCGATGTCGTGTAACAGCGCCGATACCAAAAAGAGCAGCCGTTGGCGTGTGTCGAACCCCTCGGCAAGATCCGGCACCGCCATAAAGCGGTTGGCGATTTCATAAACACCAAGGCTGTGACTGAAGCGGGAATGCTCCGCGCCATGGAAGACCATTTGAACGCCGCTGAGATGCCTGATCCTTCTCAGTCTTTGAAAAGGGGCGCTGTTGATCAAATCCTTGATGACTAAATCATCAACATGGATGTATCCGTATAAAGGGTCTTTATAGACTTGTTGTTTTTTGAGTTTTTCCACGTGTCTGCCTCCCGGCAAAAAAGTGCCTATCTAGGCACTTATTGTTTGATGGTGTAGCTTTTCACCAGCTCGACGCCGTCACCGGTGTTGAGCATGAAGGCTGATCCGTCATCCGTGTCCAGATGACAGTCAAGGCTATATTTCGGACTGACCCTGCACAAGACGTTGTCTAAAATCCCGGCTTTGACACCACTGACTTTGAGACTGACCACGTCGCCGTCCTTGACGTCGTATGCCTTGGCATCCTCCTCGGAAAAGTGGATGTGTCGGTCGGCGATGATCACGCCTTCTTTGATGTGCACCTGTCCATTCGGACCAATCAAGGTCGCGGCACCCGATCCCTTGGTGTCCCCAGACGATCTGACCGGTGCCTCGAACTTGTACCGGATGGCGTCGCTCCGGGAAACTTCGACCTGGGATGCCGGACGGACCGGACCAAGGATGCGGACGCCGGCAAGCAGTTTGCCCTGCGGACTGACCACATCGATTTTTTCGATGGCTGCATATTGGCCGGGTTGGCTCAAGTCTTTCATCGGCGTGAGCGCATATGTTTTGCCAAACAAGATTTCCAGATGTTCCTGGCTCAGATGTGCGTGGCGCCCGGAAATTCCTACGGGTATTTTTTTCATGGTTTCGTCCTCCTGTGTACGCGTTGATTATATCATTGATGCGGTTTATTTTCAATGCTTTCATGTTACAATAAAGCCGAAGGAGGGATGTTGAATGCCATCCGTATTCACAAAAATCATTGCCCGTGAAATTCCCGCTCATGTCGTTTATGAAGACGACCTTGTCATTGCCTTTCTTGATATCAGCCAAGCGACAAAAGGTCATACCCTGGTGGTGTCAAAAAGCGAAGTTGAAAACGTCTATGGGCTGTCTGATGAGTTGGCCGGACATCTATTTCGTGTCGCCGCCCGTTTGGCAAGAGCCATTCAAAAAGCGTTCAGCCCTGCAGGTTTGAATGTCTTGAACAACAACGGGGCCGTCGCCGGACAGACCGTCTTTCATTTTCATCTTCATTTGCTTCCGCGCTACGAGGATGATGATGTCACCTTGGCGTTTGTCAACCATATGGACGACACCGGCCAAGAAGACTATAAAGAAAGAGCCAACCTGATTAAAGCGGCTCTATCGTAAACATGACGCCCTGGTTGATGTTTTCAACCCTGAGTTGTAAATTGAAGTGTGCAACCGTCCTTTGGACGATGCTCATGCCAAGACCAAATTGACCGTTTTGTCCTTTTTCGTATGGCTTGAACATCTGGTCAAGAAATTTATCGCTGATCGGCTCACCGTCGTTATAGAAGGTGAGCTTTTTTTGTTTCAGTTTGATGATGATGGTGGTTTTGGCATAGCGTAGCGCGTTATCGACAATATTCGCGAAGGCGCTATAGAAGTTTTCCTTGACACCGAAATAGGTCGATTCGTCCAAATCAAGTTCGAATTTGATGTTGGTCCTGTACTTCTGGCTATCCACGATGTTGATAATCAAGTCCTTGACTTTGACATTGACGAATTCGCTCGGGTCCTTCAAATACTCCAATTTGCTTAATTCAAGAAGCTGTTTGACCTTTTGGTTGAGAATGTCGGTCTGCTTGACGATGACTTGCGCTTCCTTGATGTCAGACACGCCGTCGGCAATCGCTTCAGCATAGGACTGGATGACGGCAATCGGTGTTTTGAAATCATGACTGATGTTTTGTAGCATCTCTTGTTTGATCTTCTCGCTTGATTCGATTTCTTGCCGCATGCGTTCAATCGTCTGGGCAAGTTCCGTGATTTCGTCGCTGCCGTCGATTTCAATCGGAACTTTATAGTCGTTGCTGCTCAAGATGGCGACCTCGCCCCTGAGTCGCTTGACGCGCTCGACCGTGATTCTTGACCACATCAAAATAATCAGATTACCTAGTAAAACAAGTGCAATAAAGCTGATTCTGGTCAATGCTGTGAACGACGAACCAACCGTTTGAAGATAGGTTTCTCCGGTGAACACGATGATTAGCAACTCATTGGGCCTGCGGTCGATGCGAAAATGATAGGTTTGTCCGTCAAACACCTCTTCCTTGGACATGCCCGGCCAGTGATGGAGCCTGTTGATGACCTGCGTGGCCGTATAGTGCCCATCCAACACACCTAGATTGTATTCGCTGAGAATCACGCCGTTGACAAGGTCATAAATGACGTAACCGTTGTGTTCACTGGTGAAGTGGTCTTCAAGATTATGTCTGACTTCGTTGAAATAATTGTTCAGTTGTTCAATGTTTTGATCGTGACGAAACTCTTCAAAGACCCGGTTCAAGGCAAAAATAAAAAGCAGACTCGTCAACAGTGTCACAATGGTGAAGATGAGATTCAATTGCGTGGTCAGCTTGATTTGTTTCATAACAACCGATATCCGAAGCCGTAGATGGTTTCAATTTTCAATTCTGGCATTTTATGTCTAAGTCGTCTGAGCAAGTCATCGACGACCCGGTCGCTTCCGAAATAATTCTCGCCCCAAACCTGTTTGAGAATTTCTTTCCTTTCAAAGGCAACATTAAGATTTTTGACAAAGAAAAGCAAGAGTTCGAATTCTTTATTGGTCAAATCAATCATGCTTTCGTTCGTTTTGATTTCCCTTTTTGTCAAATTGATTTCATACGGTCCGTATTGCGTGATTTCCGTGTTTTGGGGTTGTTGACGACGTAAAATCGCCTTGACTCTGAGAATCAGTTCGCGAGGCGAATAAGGTTTGGCGAGATAGTCATCACTACCGAGTTCAAGACCCATGATCTTGTCCAAATCCTGGTCACGGGCGGATGTGAAGATGATGGCGGCCGGATTGTTGTTTTGCTTGAGTTGGCGGATGATATCATAGCCGTTGACTTCCCCTGTCAACATGATGTCGAGAATCCAAAGATCGACAGGATCATCGATGTGTTCGAGGGCGGTTTCTCCATCATGAAAAACGGTGATGTCATAGCCTTCGCGCAAGAGATATTTACGGATGATTTCGGCTAAATCTTTTTCATCTTCAACATAATATATCTTCATATTTCCATACCCTTCTTTACGTCAAATGAGCGCACTTTCGCACACTCATTATACCATAGCAAGGCGCCATCAAATGAAAATTGATTGCCTTGGTTGTCGTCGCTGCCGATCTTGTCAGACCGTGGGAAATTGTGTTACTTGATCGTCTCTGTTTTCATGTAGGGAACAAGCGCTTTTGGAACGGTGATCGTCCCATCCTCATTTTGATAATTTTCGATGATGGCGATCATTGTTCGTCCGATTGCAAGCCCTGATCCATTCAGGGTGTGGACATATTCGGTCTTGCTTTCGCGGGTGCGCTTGAAACGGATGTTGGCGCGTCTGGCCTGGAAATCCTCGGCATTGCTGATCGAGCCGATTTCACGATACATGCCCTGCCCGGGAAGCCAGACTTCGATATCATATGTCTTTGCCATGGCAAACCCCAGATCCCCTGTGGAAAGGATGACCACGCGATACGGAATCTCTAACAATTGCAAGACTTTTTCCGAATGTCGGAGCATACGGTCGAGTTCATCATATGATTCCTCTGGCTTGGTGAACTTGATCAATTCAACTTTGTTGAACTGGTGTTGCCTGAGAATGCCGCGTGTGTCTTTGCCGGCTGATCCCGCTTCAGATCGGAACGCCGTCGTGAATGCGACATATGAAATCGGCAACAAATCGCCGTCAATGATTTCATCCCGGTAATAGTTGATGGCGGGCACTTCCGCGGTCGGATTAAGAAACCACTGTGTCTCTGGTGTGCCAACCGGAAAAGCGTCTTCCCTGAATTTGGGAAACTGGCCGGTGGCGAACATGCTTTTCTCGTTGACGATAAACGGTGGAATCATTTCTGTATAGCCGTGTTCCTGGCTGTGCAGGTCCATCATGAACTGAATCAGCGCCCGTTCAAGGCGTGCCCCAAGGCCGATGTCGACCACAAAACGGCTGCCGGTAATCTTGGCTGCCCGTTCGAAATCGAGAATGCCCAATGCTTCGCTGAGTTCACTATGGTCTTTAATCGGAAAATTAAATGTTTTAGGTTTTCCGATTTTTTTGATTTCTTTGTTTGCGGTGTCATCTTGACCAACGGGAACGCTGTCGTGCGGCAGGTTTGGTGTTGTCGCAAGCAAACCATCAATCGTCATCTCAATCCTGGCCAGCTTGTCGTCTAATGCCTTGATCTCGCTTCCTAAGTTGGCGACTTCGTTCAGGATGGCTGTAGGATCTTGTTTGTTTCGTTTTAACTCACCAATTCTTTTTGAGGCCTCGTTGCGTTGTGCTTTTCTGGCTTCAACCGCTTGAATGACTTGTTTCCTGTCTTGCTGGTGCGCAGCCACTTGTCGCAAATAACCAAAATCACCACCCCGGGTGTTCAACTTCTTGATGATGTCTTCAATGTTTTCTGTCACGTGTTTTAAATCCAACATGGTTGTTTCCTCCATAAAAAGAGCGCCCTTAGAAAGATCTAAGGACGTCGTCATGACGCGGTGCCACCTTAGTTCCGGATACATGTTCCGGCCCTCATCTGTCTTTAACGCCGACTTGCGGGTGTGATTAGCACCACTGGAAGAGGGGATTCGCCCTTTGCCTGATCCGTTTCCACCGACCACGGATTCTCTATGACAGGGTCCTGGGTTACTATGCTCTTCTGCGTGTTACTCCCATTATAAGTTTTTCATTGCCAAAAGTAAAGGGCTCCTTGCTTTGACATTTCGCGGTCGCTTCCTTATAATAGAATCGGCATTCGTTTTAGCCACGGAGGCTTTATGAAATCCCTTGAACGTTTTCTCAATAGTGGTTGGTACATCATGTTGGTGTTTGGTTTCACGTTCTTGAGTTGGACGTTTTACCAAGATTCACCGCCTCATGAATTCAACGTTTATAACATGGCCGGCGTGTTTTTTTTAATTTTGGTTTTTGGCGTTGTCATTGCCTTATATCAAAATACGTTGTATACGATTCCGCTTTTGATGTCTTTCTTGTTTGTGATCAGCAAAACCGACATGACCTTTGAGACAGTGGCCCAGATGGGCTTTCCTTATATTGCTTTTTTTATCTTTTTGCTTGGTCCTGTGATTCACATCATCCGTTTCCGGCCCAAGCCGAAGTTCGGAAGATTGATGATCGGGCTTGTTTTGATTGCCGTCGCCTATTTGGTTCCTTTAACCTATCTTCCTTTTGACGTGCGCGCCATTCCAGTTTCCATCATGGGCGTGCTTTATGTGCTTGTTTACCTGTTTTTGTCAAGCACGACGAAGGGCAACCTTGATTATTTGTTCAAAATCATGATCTTTGCCAATTTGCTGTTCACCGCACAAGTGTTTGTTTATGTCTATCGGGGCATGCAGTTGTTTCCTGATCAGGATTTGTATCGGCGGTTGCTTCAAGGCTGGAACCGCAATTTGGGCTGGGCGAACATCAACGACATGTGCTTTTATATTGCGCTGACGTTTCCTGCTTATGTTTACTTCATTTTCAAGAAACCGCAAAGCTGGCTGTACTGGGCGCTGATGTTGTTGCCTGTGACAGCCGTGATCTTGTCTACATCGCGTGGCGGGGCAATCAGTTTTTCCATCGCCTTTTTGGGCTCTTTGTTTTTAATCGCGGTCCGCGGACGTAAACCCCAGTTGTTAAGGGGGTTGGTCGTGTTTGGTGTCGCAGCTGTTTTCTTTGCTTTGAATTATGGCATGTTTGAATTGTGGTGGGAGATTTATTTTGATTCGTTTGGCGATGACTTGAATGCTTTTTCTTCGGGTCGGATCGCTATTTATAAACTTGGACTTGATGTGTTCAGGGAATATCCGTTGTTTGGTGGGGGGTGGCTGTCGTTGCAGTTGCTGCGCCCTGGCGCAAGACTGTTCGCGTATCATTCGTCCGTGATCCAGGCGTTGGCGGCCATGGGATTGTTTGGTCTTGTCGCCTTGCTTGTCCATTATTTTCAAGTGTTCTCATATATGTTTGAGAAGGTCTCGCTTGAGAAGTCTTTGTTTTTGATTGGTTATGTGGCCAGCCAGGTGCACGGTTTGATTGATAATGTCCAGTTTGACCTGCCTTATAGTGTATTGATTGTGATTTTCTTTGCCGTCTGGGAGACGGCGGAACGAAAGACGTCTTTTGAGTTGTCTTCGCGTTGTTATCTTGCTTGTTAATTAAAAAAAATGACGCCGGCCGGCGTCAATTTTTTTTCTTCAGCATGTTTGCCAGATCCTCCTTGATTTCCGGATTACGTAACCCGAAATCAAGGATTGCTTCGATGTAATCAACCTTGTTGCCGACATCATATCGCTTGCCGGTCATGTCGCATGCGTATACCTTTTCTTCCGACATCATTCTCAAGATGGCGTCCGTCAATTGGATTTCATTGCCGACACCGCGTTGCTGGTCACGCAAATATTTGAAGATGGTCGGCGTCAATACATACCTTCCGCCGATGGCGCTTCTGGATGGGGCCTCTTCGACTTTGGGTTTTTCAATGACACCAGCCAGTTCGGTGACGGCGCCTTTTTTTTCGCCTTTCGGAATACAGATACCATATCGTGATGTTTCCTTTTTGGGGACTTCGATGGTGCCGAGCACGCTGGTCTTGACTTGCTCATATACATCAATCAGTTGTTTGGTTACCGGTTTGGGGTCTCCCACATACATGTCGTCGCCCAAAAGCACCACGAAAGGTTCGTTACTGATGAAGGCTTCGGCCTGAAGCACGGCGTGTCCCAGACCCAGTTGTTCCTTTTGGCGGATGTAGTGGATGTTTGCACCTGTGGCGATATTTCTGATGATGCCGTATTCTTCTTTCTTGTTCTTGGAAAGCAGGATGGTTTCCAGTTCAAGGTTATAGTCAAAGTAATCGATGATGGCGTTTTTGTTGCTGCTGACAATCAACAAAATATCGGTGATGCCGCTTTCAATTGCTTCATTGACAATGAACTCGATCGTCGGTCGATCAATGATGGGTAACAGCTCTTTAGGGAGTGCTTTGGTAATCGGTAAAAACCTGGTGCCGTATCCGGCGGCGGGAATCACAGCTTTTCGAATCATTTGATTTCCTCCTTGTGTTGACGGTTCTTTGCCAACCATTGTGTGGCTGCATATCCAGCCAGAAAAAGCAAGATGCCGATGAGCCATAAATACCATGCCGTGTTTGCATAATTAACAGTGGTGTGGTCATCCAATGTAACCAGGATATTGATGGGTGACACCACCACCACACCGAGCACGGCATAATAAAATATGGACCGGTATCGTTTCAAAAGTAACGCCATGACCTTGCCCATCAAGAGCAAGGTGACAATGCCTCCCAAAGCGATGACAAGCACCATCGGCATTTGCTGCGCGACCGCACTATAATCTCCGCTGAAAACAGCTGCAATAAAATCGTTGCCGACGGTCAGTAATATGTGATAATATCCAAGCGCCATCAACATGGTCGCGGCACTCAATCCGGGGATGATCAACGAGATGGCCGTCAATGCCCCGATGACAAACAAGATGAACAAATAAGCCAGGCTTCCGACTGTTGCAGTTTGTTCGGTTACGAATAGAAAGGCCAACATGACGAGACCTGCCGCGGGTGCGGCCAACCACGACAGATGAATCTTGACAGCCTGTGTCGCTTCTCTGTTCAACCCGCGTATACCACCAATGATGAAACCGATAAATAACAAGGTGACCGGAAGTGGTGCAACCTCAAACACAAGACGTATGACGAAGAATCCCAAGAGAAGTCCCAGGATGACGCCGACGATATATTGCCATACTGATGCAATGGCGCGCAGCGGTTGTCGTGTCACGTTGTCCAAGGCTTCGATCAGCTCGTGATAGATGTGCAGGATTGCAGCGACCATCGATCCGCTGATGCCGGGTAAAATACTGCCCATGCCAACCAGGCTTCCTTTGATGATTTTAACGGCGTGGCGCATGAAAACAGATCCCCTTTGCCTTGCGTGTTTGATTGTTGTTTGCGTGCATTGTTTAGTCTCCCGATCACAAATCTGCCCGTGTTGCGTGTTTGCGTTTTCTATCATTGTCACTTCTTATTATATCATTAATCCGATATGCTGAGACACATTCGAATCAGGTTGTCTGTTTGTTGGTTTTGAAATCAACCCCGCCGCTTTAAACGGAAGTTCGGCTTGTCAATAATCAAACAGTCCGCCATCTCTAAATTTTCAATCAAGCCTCGTATATGTCAACTTTTTCACAATGTTATTTCGCTCTATTGTGCGATTTTACAGTTGTTTTGAGTTGAAACACGTCTGAACGACCAAATATTAGTTAAATTATTATACATATTTAATATGTTTTTGATACTTGTCTCGCGCATTTTTGTGTCAGATTTCGGGTGTGCTTTTTGTTGGATATTATCAACTTTTTTTGATGGTGGTTTTTTAAAACGTGAAAAATTGGTTTTGTCGTTTTATGTGTTTTTCTCTTTTTCTCTATCCTTTTACCTGTTTTTGATTGATTCGGATATTCGCTTCATGGCGCGACATTTCATTTGTTGGTTTTTATTATATATCGCAAAATCGCTTTTTTTGTGTTTTCAAATCTTTCATATGTTTGTGATTTTTCATTTTCGTTTTCTTTTTTCTCTTGTGTTTTATGTGTGTTTGTCCTACTCGTGTTTAGACCGGGCTCTTTATGACATGATCCGCTATGTTTCGCGACTGGTTCTTTTTGTTTGTTTTGCTTGTGTTTTTGTGAGCGTCATGATTTGGTGTTTTCTGTTCTTATTGCGCGTCAATTTTTGTTCCTTGTGTTATAATGATTTCGGTGATCAACATGCATGAGCTTATTGAAATCATTAAATATTTGGTTCTCGGTATCGTCCAGGGCGTGACTGAAATTTTTCCTGTTTCCAGTAGCGGACACTTGACCATCTTTACCAATTTGTTTCGAATGGATCCGGCGCTTTTGACCGTCTTTTTGATGGTCACGAACACGGGTTCTTTTCTTGCTTTGCTTTTCTTTTTCAGACGCGATGTCGGTCATTTGGTTTCGGGGTCTTGGCGCTACCTTGTCAAGCGTGAAGAGACCAGTAAAGAAGACTTTTTTTACGTTCTCAAACTGCTCATTGCCGTGGTGCCTGTCGGTCTTGCGGGTCTCTTGCTGGAGAACCACTTGCCTTCCGACTGGCTGTCTGTCGGGTTCGCTTTGTTGATAACCGGTTCGTTGCTTTTCTTCATCTATAAAATGCGTGACACACAGTGGAAAACCGATATCACTTGGAAGAATGCATTGGTCATCGGTCTCTTTCAAACGTTTGCAATTTTCCCCGGCATTTCTCGAAGCGGCATCACCATCACCGGTGGTCTTTCGGAAAAGATCGAGCTGAGAAAAGTCCTTCGTTTTTCCTTCTTGAGTTACATCCTGGTTTCTGTTCCGGTGTCTATCCTCGGGTTTGTCCGTGCCTTTGAAAACAGTGAGGAAATCCACGTTCTTGGTTACACGCTGGCCTTCTTGCTTAGTTTTGTTTTCAGCTTGCTTTCGATTCGTTTCCTGTATCGTTATGTCAAGGTCAAAAACCTGGTGATCTTTGCTGTCTACTGTTTGTTTGCCGGTGTCTTTTCCATCATCATGCACTTTGTTTTCTGATCTGATCACATGATAAGCCGCGGTCCTCGGACCACGGCTTTTTTTATGGTTTGCGATTCAATTTTTCACGGAAGGCCATATCAGATTTGATGATGTCTTCAAGCGTGTGTTCGGGCACCCATTTGAGGTGTTGCCTCGCCCTGTCGTTTGAGGCAATCAAGGTTGCCGGATCCCCTTCCCTCCTGGGGCCGATGTCGTATTTCAACGGTGCAATTTGGTGAACTGTCTGTGCGACTTCCAAAACGCTGTACCCTTGGTTGGACCCCAGGTTCATCGTTTGTGATTTGCCACCTTCCAACAAATAGCGTGCACCCAAAACATGTGCATATGCCAAATCAGAGACATGAATGTAATCCCTGATACAGGTGCCGTCCTTGGTCGGATAATCATCACCATAGATTGTCAACTTTTCCCGTATGCCCAATACGGTCTGGATTGCGACCGGAATGAGGTGGGTCAACTGGTCTTTCATCAAACCGATTTCGAGAGATGCGTCTGCACCGGCAACATTGAAATAGCGAAAAATGACATGATTGAAGCCATGCGCCAACGACGCCCATTCAATCATTTTTTCACATGCCAGCTTGGTTTCGCCATAAGGGTTGATCGGTTTGGTTTCATCTTCTTCTTGACAGATGCCGGTCGCTTCGCCATACACGGCCGCCGTCGATGAAAAGACAATGTTTTTGACCCGATGCTTCTTCATGGCCGCCAAAAGTACGCGCACGCCTTCGACATTGTTGTGGTAATATTCCAGCGGTTCCTTCATGCTTTCCGGCACCACGATCTTGGCGGCGAAATGCATGACGACATCAATGGGTTCGTTGTCAAATACCAGGTCCAAATCCTTGGCATGCCTGGTGTCCCCTTTGTAAAAAACGGCTTGCGGGTGAACAAGGTCCATATAACCGCTGGAAAGGTTATCCAGCACAACGGCCTCGTGTCCGTCCCTGATCAATTCATAGACGGCATGGCTACCGATGTAGCCGGCGCCGCCCACCACTAAAACGCGCATATTCTTCTCTCCTTGGTCTTTTGGCTGTTTATCCGCCATAGACATTTCTGATCGCCTGTTCAACCTGGGCTTGAAAATTGTGTGTTGAAAGCAACAGGTCGCTCAGCAGTTTAAACCTGAGTACATGTTGATATATGCTTTCGTCGACAACTTTGCCTGCAGGATGTGTGTGTGTCCGGTTCCGCATCGAGAAAAAGACATCGTCTGTGACCACGTCCATCAAACGGTTGTCGATGGCAAAGGTTGGTTCGGTGCTCATGGCATGAACACCGAAGTAAGTGTCGTTACCGACCGGCAGGTCGAATAATTCAATCACAGTCCTGTAAAGATCAACCTGGCTTCGGACCAAATGCTGCTCGCCTGTCAACAAACCCCGTCTGATCTGGTAGGTGCCGTCATCGATCACCTCGTCCCCAGGAACATAGATGAATGCCAGGGTTTGCTGCAGCATCTGCCTTTCGCGGATGAGGGTGAGCGGCTCATCTAACAAAATGCTGATGTCGCCGTTCTTCAAACCGGCACCGTGGTCGCTGTAAAACAGATAGACCGTGTTGTCGAGTGTTTGATCAACGCCTCCGTCACCAATGAAAAAGCGCATGATGTGTTCGTCATAATAATCAACAAAGTTGATGTATTTGAGTGTCAGGTGGCTAATCCGGCCGACCCATTGTGGAAACACGTCTGTCCGCATGCCATAGGGATCATAGTCGAACGGCGTGTGTGGCATCATGGTGACCGGAAACATCATGAACGGCAGGTTGTCACCTAAGTATCCTGTTCCTAAATCATAAACCGTATCCGCAAGATGATAGTCGCTGATCCATGGACTGTGGTGAACCAGGTTGTTTTCCACGTCATAAAGGTAGCCGTCTTCAATGACATAACCATCCTCGACATAATCTTCCAGAAAATAAGAGGCGTCGAACCCGAACAGTTCCGGGTACACCACACTTCTGTTGTAAAACACGCCGGTGTCGCCGTGGATGGCCTTGGTGAAATAGCCGAGCTGATTGAAATAACTGATCATATTATTCAATTCATAAGGCGTGTGGTTGTATTCCCAGAATAACGTGTCGTGGCCGCGGGGATACAACCCCGTCAAGACCGACAGTTCGGCATCGGCGCTCACGCCCATGCCGACGTTCGCATAGAAGTTGCGCATGACGAAACTTTCATCAAGGAGCCTGTTTAAAAACGGCAGCCGTTCGTTGATTTCCGGCACTTCCAACATAAAGTAGTTGAGCGACTCAAGGTGAATAAGCACGAGGTTTCTTCCCGCGAGGACACCATGCAAATCGATGCCGTTTTGGATGCTGTCATCGATTAATAAATCATCGATTGCACCGGTCGTCATAAGCCGGTTGCCATAGGTTTTTCCATCAATGACATTCACGTAGCTGCTGCGGTTTTTATTGAAGGTCATGTATGCGTCCGCCAGGTCTTGCTCGTCGCGAATGTCAAGCTTTTGCATCAAATCCAATTCAAGTTCCTGTCCCAGAAGCTGGGCCATGTAAAACGGGTAGACGCCCAAGTTCTGAAGCGCATAAGTGCTTTTGACTGATGTGATCGGCAACGTCTCTCTGAATTGTTGGAAATAAGAGAACATGGCGACCGAGACGATAAGTGTGACCGCCAACACGCCGGACAAGTACCTTTTCAGCCTGAAGGTGAACGTCATCAGTTTCATCTGTTCACGGTCAGACATGCGATACAACACCAGCATGGTGATGAAGGGCAAAAAGACGACAATCCGCCAATACAAGACCAGCTCAAGCAAGACTTCGATCACAATGCCGAACGCAAACCCTCCGGCGGGATTATTGAAAATGGTCAGCGTCGTGCTTGAGAATGCGGTTCCGAAATAAAGGTTGAAGATCCCTAGGGCAAACACCACCATATTCAAAAAAAGCGTAAAAAACAACAAGGCGCGCAATCTTGCCTTGGCGTTCCTGAACACGGCAAAAAGAAGGATGACAAACAAATACAATACGGCAAAATTGCCGATGATTGCATTGATTTCACCCTGAAAGGTGCGTTTGAAGGGTGCGATATAACGGTTCAGTTCCTGAACAGTCAAGAAATAGGTGTTCAAGATGTTCAGAAGAAAAAAGACGCCCACATAAATCAAGTAAATGTTCATCTGATTTTTGGTTTTCATCGGGGGGGTCTCCTTTGTCGCAGGTGTGTCAATATTATACACCAATTTACTGAAAGTTTAAACTCTTCCCCTCGTCTGTCAACAAAAAACCCGGAATGTCCGGGTTTCTGTTCATGTTTCTTCATCAAAGAGGCTTTCTTTTGTAATGGTTTCTTCTTGCGTTTCTTCGCTTTCATCTGGCGTAAGCTCGACGGTTTCGATGCGCTTGCGCGTCTGTTCTACCTCAAGCGCCTCCTGTTTGAATTGTTCTTCTTGCGGGGCTTCGATCTCCTCTTCATCTTGTCGCGGCACCAACGCGATTGTCGACACCTTGTGGTCCGGACGCAGTTTGATGATACGGACGCCCTGGGTGGCACGTTTGGTGGTTGAGATTTGATCGACATGGGTGCGGATGACAACGCCCTTGTCGGACACCACGATCAGATCCTGACCGTCGTCGACGGCGCGAAGTGTTGAAAGTTTTCCTTTCTTTTGTGTCACGTTGAGTGTTTTGACGCCTTTGCCGCCACGCGTTTGTTTGCGGTATTCGCCAACAATGGTTCGTTTGCCAAATCCCTTTTCCGTGATGACGAGGATTTCTTGTTGTTCGTTTTCAATGATGGCCACGCCGACAACGTCGTCCTGGGGTGCGAGGTTCATGCCTCTGACCCCGCTGGCCGTACGTCCCATCGAACGTACGTCGGTTTCGCGGAAGCGGATGGCCTTGCCGTTTGAAGCGCCAAGCAAAACTTCACGGTTGCCGTCTGTCAAGCGAACGCTGAGCAGTTCATCGTTTTCTCTGAGATTCAGGGCGATGATGCCGTTGGTCCGGATGTTTTGATAGTCGCTGATCCGTGTTCTTTTGACAACGCCCTTCTTGGTTACAAACAATAAGTACGCGTCGTTGTCTTCAAAGTTTTTGACGCTGGTGAATGAAGCCAATGCTTCGTCTTTGTTGAATTGGAGCAGGTTGACAAGCGGCAAGCCCTTGGATTGTCTGGATCCTTCGGGAATTTGATAGCCCTTGATTTTATAGACTCTTCCCGTGTTGGTGAAAAAGAGATGATAATCGTGTGTCGAGGTCATGGCGATGTGTTCAACATAATCATCTTCATGGACCTTGATGCCCGACATGCCGACGCCACCACGATTTTGTGTTTTATAGTGGTCCACCTTCATGCGCTTGATATAGCCGTTGTTGGTGACGGTGATGATGACGTCTTCGACTGGAATCAGGTCTTCGTTTTCAATCGACAAGTCTTCGTGCAGGTTGATTTCCGAAACCCTTGCTTCGTTGTATGTATCTTTGATGACCGTCAATTCGCTTCGCAAAATCGCCAACTTGCGTTCCTGGCTTTCGATAATGCCTTGGTAGTCTTCAATCTTGACGGCCAGCTCGCTTGCTTCCGTCTCGATTTTTTCAATTTCCAGCCCTGTCAAACGCTGTAGCCTCATGTCGAGAATGGCTTTGGCCTGCGTGTCGGTCAGTTGGTAAGTTTCAATGAGTGTGTCGCGCGCTTCATCGCCTGTTTTTGATGCTTTGATCAGTTCGATGGCACGATCGATGTCGTGGAGCGCAATCAACAAGCCTTCTAAAACATGTGACCTTGCCTGGGCTTTTTCAAGATCGAACAAGGTGCGTCGTTGGATGACTTCAACCTGGTGCTCCAGATAGTGTTTCAAAATATCTTTGAGCGTCACCATGCGCGGCTGGCCTTTGACCAGTGCGATCATGTTGAAACTGAACGTCTGTTGGAGCTGGGTGTGCTTGTAAAGGTTGTTGAGCATGACGTGCGGGTTGATGTCTCTGCGCATTTCGATGACAATGCGCATGCCTTTACGGTTTGATTCGTCGCGTAGATCGGTAATGCCTTCGATGACTTTTTCTTTGGCAATCTCGGCAATTTTCTCAATCAAGGATGTCTTGTTGACCATGTATGGGATCGCGGTGACGATGATGGTGTTCTTGTTTTTGTGGGTGATGATGTCGGCAGTGGCGCGATTGGCGATTCTGCCCCTCCCGGTTTCATAGGCGTTTCTCAGACCGGTGAGCCCCAATACTTGTCCGCCTGTTGGAAAATCAGGACCTTTGATCCATTCCATCAGTTCCGTGGCGGTGATGTCCGGATTGTCAATATAAGCCAAAAGACCGTCAATCACTTCGCCCAGGTTGTGCGGCGGGATGTTGGTGGCCATGCCGACAGCGATGCCGGTCGACCCGTTGACAAGCAGGTTGGGATAGCGGGCCGGCAAAACAGAAGGTTCCTTTTCCGAACCGTCATAATTGTCGATGTAATCGACGGTGTTTTTTTCCAAGTCGCGGACGAGTTCGCCGGCAAGCTTGGACATCCTGGCCTCGGTATAACGCATGGCGGCTGCGCCATCGCCATCTATTGAGCCGAAATTGCCGTGTCCGTCAATCAACGGCATGCGATAGCTAAAAGGCTGGGCCATGCGCACCATGGCGTCATAAACGCTGGAATCGCCGTGCGGATGGTATTTACCGATGACTTCCCCGACGATGCGTGCCGATTTTTTGTGTGGCTTGTCCGCCGACATGCCCAAATCGTTCATCGCATACAAAATACGGCGTTGGACGGGTTTCAATCCGTCTCTGATGTCTGGCAACGCGCGTGAAACGATGACGCTCATCGCATAATTGAGGAAGGATGTTTTCATTTCTGAAGAGATGTTGATTTCCTTGACGTTCCCTTCAAACTGTTGGGTGTCGTTGTTGTTGTTTGTGTTGTTGTCGTCCATGTTTGTTTCTCCCTCCTTACGCGTCAATGTTACTGGCATAAATCGCATTGTCTTGGATAAAGACCTTTCGGGGCTCGACCTCTTCGCCCATCAACATGCTGAAGACCTGGTCGGCGTCCATGGCGTCTTTCAATGATACTTGAAGCAATGTGCGCTGTTCGGGGTCCATGGTGGTCTCCCAGAGTTGCTCGGGGTTCATTTCACCAAGACCTTTATAGCGTTGGATGCTTGGTCTGCCCCCTGTTTCTTGGAGTGCTTTGTTAAGTTCTTCCTCGGTATAGACATATTCGATGCGCTTCCCTTGCTGGATTTTATAGAGCGGGGGTTGGGCAATGTAAATGTATCCAAGGTCGATCAGTGGTTTCATATATCTGAAGAAGAAGGTGAGCAGTAGTGTGCGGATGTGGGCGCCGTCAATGTCGGCGTCTGTCATGATGACAATTTTATGATAGCGTGTGTTTTTGACTTCAAACTCGTCACCGATGCCTGTTCCCAGTGCCTGGATCAGTGACAAGATTTCTTTATTGCTTAAAATCTTGTCAATACGTGCTTTTTCAACATTCAACACCTTGCCGCGAAGTGGCAGGATGGCCTGAAACTCAGATTCCCGCCCTTGTTTGGCTGATCCTCCGGCAGAATCTCCCTCAACGATGTAGATTTCGGATCTGGCCGGATCTTTGCTTCGGCAATCTGCCAATTTGGAAGCAAAACCCAAGGCGTCCAACGGTGATTTGCGCCGCGTGGCCTCTCTGGCTTTTCTGGCTGCGATACGCGCCCTGGCGGCCATCTGGCATTTGTCAATGATGGCGCGTGCGTCAATCGGATTCTCCAGCAAATACCTTTCCAGTCCCTCACCGACCACCTGGCTGGTGATTTGACGAACCTCGGGATTGCCTAGTTTTGTCTTGGTTTGTCCTTCAAATTGCGGATTGGGGTGTTTGACCGACACGATGGCGGTCAACCCTTCGCGCGTGTCTTCCCCTAGAAAAGACTCGTCTTTTTTCAAAAGGTTGTTGTCTTTCGCATAGTTGTTTAACACGCGTGTCATGGCAAGTTTGAATCCGTCTTCGTGCATGCCGCCCTCGTGGGTTGGGATGTTGTTGGCAAACGAGTAAAGGTTGCTGGCATACGAGTCGTTGTATTGGATGGCGATTTCCAAGGTGATGTCATCAACGATTTTTTCCGTATAAATGATTGTTTGATTGATTTTGGCGCGGTTGCCGTTCAAAAACTCGACATATTCAACAATGCCGCCTTCGTAATGATAGCTGTTTTGAACCGGTGTTTCTCCGCGTAAATCAATAATGGTGATCTGGATGCCCTTGTTCAAAAAGGCAAGTTGCTGGACCCGGTTGCGTAAAAGTTCAAACTCATATGCTGTCGTTTCTATAAAAACCTGGGTGTCCGCTTTGAATGTGATGATGGTTCCTGTGTGTTCGCTTGTGCCGATATTGTCGACATCGGTTGTCGGCTCGCCTCGTTCATATCGTTGTTGGTAAGCCCGGCCGTTGCGGTGTATTTCTACAAGGAACCATTCAGAGAGTGCATTGACAACTGACGCGCCGACGCCATGAAGGCCGCCCGACACTTTATAGGATTTGCCATCAAATTTTCCGCCCGAATGAAGCGTGGTTAAAATAGTCTCCACCGCGGGACGGTTTGTCTTTGGGTGAAGATCAACCGGAATGCCGCGTCCGTCATCGGTGACGCGCACGATGTTATCCGGCAGGATTTCCAGTTTGATGTTGGTCGCAAAACCACCCAGTGCTTCGTCAATGGCGTTGTCGACAATTTCCCAGACCAGATGATGAAGCCCTCGCGCTCCCGTGGTGCCGATGTACATGCCCGGTCGCTTGCGGACCGCCTCGAGTCCTTCAAGTATTTGAATGTTTGATGCGTCGTATTTATTCATGTGTCGTCTCCTTTGACAAATCAATCATTTGAAAGTCGTTGCCTTGTGTCGGCAAAGCGCTGTTCATGATGATTTGGTGCGCATTTGGCAATTGTCGTATAAACTGTTTTTGCTTGTCCCCGTCGAGTTCGCTTAACACATCGTCGAGCAGGAGGATTGCTTGTTGTCCCGTCTTCTCCTCAATGACCTTCAGAAGCGCGAATTTCAACGCAATAACGATTAATCGCTGCTCCCCTTGGGAGGCGTAGCGTTTGGCGTCAAAGCCGTTGAAACGTATGATAAAGTCGTCTCTGTGGGGTCCTGCCATGGTGGTTTGGTAGACAATATCCTGTTTTTGTTGCTTTGACATGTGGTTTCTGAATGCTTTTTCGTCTACATCCGGCTCATAGACGATGTCGACGCGGTGTTTGCTGAACACGGGATACACGGTTTTCATTTTTTTGTCCAGCTCGTTGATGAAGGTGCGTCTTTCTTGAATGATCTCGATGCCTGTTTCATAGAGTTGATCTCCCAAGATGTCAAGAAAGGTGTAATCGTCTTTGATGTCAATTTTTTTCAACAAGCTGTTTCTTTGCTTGAGCACTTGCTTGTAGTGGTTGAGTCCTCTCAGATATCCTTTGTCAAGCTGCATCCATTCCAAATCCATGAACTGGCGTCTGTCGCCGGGGGTTCCTTTGACAAGTTCAAGGTCGCCCGGTGCAAACATGACGACACGCAAGTGTCCGATGAAGTCGCTGATCTTTCTCTTTTCAGCGCCGTTGATCGAAGCCCGCTTGCCGGTTTTTGAGCAGACCAGGTCATAACGGTTTTCGCGGGTGGTGATTTTAACCTGGGCAAACGGTTCGCCCTTTTTGATCAGGTCTTTTTCGTCCGGTGTGCGATGTGATTTGGTGGTCGCCACAAAATAGATGCTTTCCAATACGCTTGTCTTGCCGATGCCGTTGGGGCCGTGAAGGAACACTTTCGGTTGATCAAACGTCAAACGCAAAGAGGACAGGTTTCGGAAATTTTTAAGGTTGATGGTTTTGATCATTGCTGATGACAAAGGTTTGATCCAAAACCGAGACAACGTCTCCGGGATAAATCTTTTTCCCTCTTTCCGTGCGTCTTTCTCCATTCAAAAAAACGTGGTTGTCTAATAAAAAAAACTTGGCTTCTCCCCCAGAACCAATAAGTCCCGTCGCTTTTAACAGTTGGCCTAGCGTGATGTATGTGTCTTTAATAACGAACTTGTTCATTTTTCATTTCCTCTTCGTTCCTTTATATTATAACATAATATAAACAAAAAATCACCTTTTTCCAACACTTTTTTTCGTCTTTTTATCTTCACTTCGAAAAGCATAAAAAAAGCCTTAGACTTAAAACTAAGGCTCTTTCGTGAAAGGTTGTCTAATCGATTCTTACCGGCAAAATCAAATGTAAGAGATCTGGATCCTGGCTTCCTTTGATGACGAATGGTTTGACTTCACCTGCGAATTGGAGAATGACCTCGCTCGAACTGAATGATTTCAACGCTTCGACAAGATAGCGTGAACTAAAGGCTATTTTCAATACCGGACCGGTAATGTCTGATGACGGGATGACTTCTTCCAGTGCGTCTCCGACTTCGCTGTTGGTTGAACTGATTTCAACCACGTGGTCGGGCCTTAACGCCAGTTTGATGATGTTATAGTTGGTCTCGCGGTCTCTTGGTGATAACAGTGAAACACGTTCAACAGCCGACAGCAGCTCCTCCTTGTTGAAGGGGATGGTCACTGGAAACTCCTGGGGGATGATGCGCATGGTGTCAGGATACGTGCCTTCGAGCAGTCGCGTTTGAAACAAAATCTTGTTCATTTTCAACAGGACTTTGTTGGGGTTGATGTAGAGTTCGACATCTTCACTGAACCCGTCTAATATCTTGTTCAATTCCTCTAGGCTCTTGTTTGGGATGACAATATCAAACACCTTGCTATGGGTGCGGAGTTTGACGTTTTTTTGGCTGAGACGATAACTGTCGGTCGCCACACAGTAAAGATGGTTATCGTGATATTTGAAATTGACTCCTGTCAAAATCGGTCTCTTTTCACTGACGGCGGTGGCGAAATTGGTTTCTTTAATGATGGTTTTGACCATCTGGCTGTCTAAAACAATCGAATCTTCGAGATCTAAAAAGTCAACTTCAGGATAGTCTTCAACATCCATGAGACGGAGTTTGAACTCGGAGCGGTCGGCCTTGATCACAACCAACCTGTCTTCAATCAAGGCAAATTCGACTTTTTGTGACGTGATTTTGCGCATGATTTCAATCAGATAGCGACCTGGGATGGCAATGCTTCCAGTTTGTTTGATTGACAACGATGGGTCATCAAGCATGACTTGAATGGCAATATCTGTGTTGCTCGATGTCAAAAGTAAATAATCCTCGAAGACTTCCAGTTTGATGGCGTAAAGGATGGGTAATGGTGTTTTGGCTGGCAAACCTCTTTGGATGATGATGAGTTGGTTGAGCAAAACATCACGATCGACTGTGAAAATCATGGCGGGAGCTCCTTTTCTTTTTTAACTTAATCCTTTAATTATTGTTGTTATAGGTGTGGATATGTGGACAAGCAGTCATAAAGGCTTGATACTGCTATTATTATATCATGATTCCAACAATTTATAAACAATTATTTGTGGTTTGGATTGTCGAGTTTTTTCCGGATTGTGTCCACGGCCATTTTGAGCGAGGCATCTTGTTTGAGTTCGTTTTCGATCTTTTCACAAGCCGCCAAAACCGTAGAGTGATCACGGTCGCCAAACAAACCGCCGATGGTTTTGTAAGGGATGTTATATTGGTTTTTGATCAAATACATGGCAATGTGGCGCGGCAAGATATATCTAGAATGACGCTTCTTGCCAATCAAGTCTTCGAGGCTGATGCCATAGAAGTCACTGACAACGCTTTGGATGCGGTCGTAATTGTTCTCATTTAAGGAATCGCTTTTCCGTTTTGTTTTCAACAAAGGCTCTAAAGCCTCGTTTGCAGTTTCGATTGTCAGCTCAAGGTTGTTGGCCAGACAATAAAACAGCACCCGCTTCAACGCGCCCTCAAGTTCACGGATGTTCGTCACAAAAGACGAAGCGATGAACTCCAGCACATTGTTGGGGATGTCGTGAATATCGGAAGTTTCGGTTGTTAACTTCCTTTTCAAAATTTCGATGCGGTGCTCAAGATCGGGAACTTGGATATCAACCGTCAAACCGACTTCGAAGCGCGAAGTCAACCGGGTCATGATGTTTTTGAGATCAGCGGCAGGTTTGTCGCTTGTGATGACGATTTGCTTGTTGGCCTGGTAGAGAAAGTCAAACAACTTAAAGAATTCCATCTGGGTTTTGGAAGCGCCGCCCATGATTTGAATATCATCGACCAACAACACATCAATATCGCGATATTTCGCGTTGAAATCATCCATTTTTTCGCGTTTTAACAAGTTGGCAAAATCTTCGATGAAGCCGTCTGCTTTGACATATAAGACTTTTTGATTAAGGTCTTGATCCAAAATGTAATTGCCGATGGCTTGCATGAGGTGGGTTTTACCGAGCCCCACATCACCAAAAACATACAAAGGATTGGCAACAGCCCCTGGCTGGTCAGCGACCTTCATGGCCATGCGAAAGGCAAACATGTTGCTTTTTCCCACAACAAAATTATCAAACGTATAGGTTGCGTTCATGTTACCAGGGCGATATTTGAGATTCAAATTCCGCTCGGGACTGACAAGCGTTTCTTCGGGAATCAACTCAGATTCGGTCACAAACTTGAAACGGATGTTTTCTTTATGGTGCTTGACCGCAAGTTCATTGATTTTCGACAAGTAGAGGCGGTTGACACGATTTTTGATAAATTCATTGGGAACGAGCACATAAACCAAACCGTTGGCGTATTTGTGTGTTGACTTCAAAGGCTCAAAAACCTCAACGTAAGTTTCCTCGTTGAAGGTGGATTCAAGATCTGTTAAAATCCGCTGCCACAGCAGGTCGTACGTGTTCATTGAGATACCCCCGAAGGATGTGTTAATAGAATATCATAGAAAAGCAAGACCGGCAGCAGGAAGTTATCAACATTATTTGTGGGTAAAAAAGAAAGAGACACACCCGACTTGAGAGAAAAACGTGAATAAGACCACACAACAAAAACCTTTATAAAGGGAAAAAAGAGGGTTTCCCATTTTCCCACAATGTCTGAAAAATGTTTAAAAGTTATCCACACACTAAAAACAAAACATCTCTTTTTGCGCGTTTAAAAACCAACGCGTGGCCAAAAAGAAAACCAAGGACGCGACACCCGGGTTGTTTGTCTTGTTTTTTGTTGACAAATACAAGCTAACCTTATATAATGAAAAAGCATGGTTTCGCAAGAAAGGTGGTCATATCGTGAAAAGAACATATCAACCCAGCAAACGCAAGCGTCAAAGAACACACGGGTTCAGGGCCAGAATGTCGACCGTTGGTGGTCGCCGCGTGATTGCCCGACGCAGGTTGAAGGGCCGCACGGAGTTATCCGTATAATTGAATCATTATTTTAAAATACCAGGATTACTCGATTAAAATAAAACACATGTTGTTTCGAGTTTTCCTTTTTTTTAAGCCATGAACAAACCCTATCGTATTAAGAAAAACAGCGAAATCGATGCAATCATCAAACAACGAAAGGTCAAAGGGAATCCTTGTTTTTCAATTTATCAACACGAAGATTCCACGCAACCCAGGTTTCGTTTTGCACTGTCGGTCGGCCGGAAATATGGCCGCGCTGTTGAAAGAAACCGAATCAAACGCAGGCTGCGCATGCTTGTTGCCGAACAAAAAGACAACATTGGCCCCAGCCAACAATTTATCATTGTGATCAAGCCCGCAGCAAAAGACCTTTCTTATCAGGATATGCGCAAACAAGTGATCGAACTGATGGTCAAATCGAAAATATTGGAGAACAAACATGCTTAAACGAATTTATCTAATCATCGGCATTATCGCCTTGTTGTTGGTGTTGGCCGCCTGTGGCGGGCGGGAAGACCCCGTTGTGATGTTGGTTGCCAACAACCCGGTAGACAGACTGGTTTATGAAAGCGACGAAGGAAGCAACATTGTTTTCAAGGGAGACAATGGTTTATCCTATTGGTCTTTGACGAAAGCCGGAACAGGCGCGCTGACGACCTATGAGGGATCGCTTCCGCCCATGGAGACCGAAAACGAAGACGGCGTACGCACCTATCTGACAAGCATCAACGGTGAAGACGTGCGTTTTCAAGTTTATGTCATGCCGGAAATCGTGACAGGTGATCCGGACGACATCGTCATGATCGCGTTGCGCTTCTCCCTGGAAAACATTTTATACCCAAGAGGAAAAGATTTCAATCCTGTAGGGATTGAAACCTTCGTCGTTTATCGGGACGGCACCATCGAAGAACTCCACAACACCCTCACACCGGCTGATTATGCGGCACACTTTGACACCCACGGGTATGATCCGTTAAGCGAAGAGGGATTCAAAGACGGGGTTCAATTCCCGGTCACCCTCCGCTATGAAGGTTTTGAACAATCGTTTGTCGTCTATCAAGCAGGTGGAGAAAAGCCGATCCATCCGGGCGATGCGACCTTCTTTGACTGGGCCCTTGTCATTCCGGTTGCCTTTCTGACCCAGTTTTTTGCCGGTTTGATGGGCAGCAATTTTGCATTAGGGATTTTATTTACGACCATCATTGTCCGCACGCTGGCGTGGCCGATTTACGCAAAAAGCAACGACATGTCGCTTAAAATGAACCTCGCACAACCGGACATGCAACGTGTGCAACAAAAATTTGCCACCCGAAAAGACCCACAATCCCAACAAATGATGCAAATGGAAATGATGCAGGTCTATAAGAAACACGGCATCAACGTCTTCGGTTGTTTGATTCCTTTCCTTCAGATGCCGATCTTCATTGCGATGTATGCCGTCGTCAGGCGCATCACGCTGGAAGGTGGTTTATACACCGCCAACGTTACCAACACCCAGTTTTTAGGTGTCAACCTGGCCAACCAGAATGACGGCATCATCGGCATGTTGTTGGCGGCGATTGTCGGGGGAACCATGTTTCTGCTGCAAAGCATCGCCATGAAAAAACCAAACTATGTGAAAAAAACAACGCAACACAATAAGACACCACAAGCCATGCAAACAGAAAAAACGATGAAAATGGTCAGTTATTTCATGGTCATCATGATGATGTTCATCTCCTTTCAAAGCAATGCATTGGCCATATACTGGATTTTTGGTAACATTTACTCACTTGGACAAACGATGTTCAACCGTAAAATGAACGAAAAGAAACACATGCGGTTACAACAAAAACAAATCACGGGGTGACATGCCATGTTGAAAAAAGTCGAATTTGAAGCAAAAACACTACAAGAGGCGGAAAAACACGCCGAAGAGCTTTTGAAGATACAGAAGGATAAAATCAAACTGACCGTTCTACGCGAAAAGAGGGGGCTGCTTGGCATCGGGGGATCCGCCACCTACGAAGCAACCCCGAATATCAACTTGGCGCTGGAAGGCAAAGCCTATCTGGAAAGCATTTTAAGCATGATGGAAATTGAAGCCAAGATGGAACTCAGAACCCTTCATGACGGTGCTGAAATCTATTATCACATGGAAAGCGACGAAAACGCCTTGTTGATCGGACGCGAGGGACGGACACTGTTGGCGCTGCAATTCATGTTGCGCAACTACCTCAACATTTTTGTCGACGGCCATGTGATTGTGTCACTTGACATCGGCAATTATCATGAAAACCGCAGAAAGCAACTTGAAATCCTGGCAACCAAGACAGCCAAAGAAGTCGCACAAACGAAAATCGCGGTCAAACTTGACCCCATGAACGCTTTCGATCGTCGCATCATCCACACCAAATTAAGCGATTGGCGGGACGTTGAGACCGAATCAGAGGGCGAAGGTGAAGAGCGCGCCCTTGTCATCAAACCAAAAAGGTAGTCATTGACTACTTTTTTTGTAATAATGTTATAATGAAGTAAGACAAAAGCAGGTGAACCCATGGTCCTTTTCACGCGAACCAGACCGCGCAAAAAACAAATCATCAAAAAGCGCATCATGCGCATTCTCAAATGGCTCGCGCTTGCCATCATGGCCGGCATCATCTATAGTTTTGGCGTGGCCGTTTATGAAAACATCAAGGTTGATCAGTCACTTGAGGCCTTTAAAGCCAGAGCCGAGTTCGAATATCAGACAGAGGTCGAAACCCGGCCAGGGGTCTGGCAGACGCGCTATTTCTACAAGGTTTCACGTGAAACATCATACGAGTTGGCAGACGAGAGAAGCGTCTTCTACACGCCCACGCGCGTTCACCTGGGACAAAAGGGCGACATTTTCGTCACACAACAATCCCCTTTCCCCCACATCAAGTGGTTTGACCCTTTCATGAGTTATTATTTTGGCGGACACGCCGCGATTCACGACGGAAACAACCGTTTTATTGAGGCGACAGGTTTTCCAGATAACGACGAAAGCCTTCTGGGCATCATTTTTCATCCGGGCGACCAGCCTCACGAATACAGCGTGGTTGTCAGTCGTAGCGCCACAAACTACTGGTTGACGAAAGGGTATAGGCCCGAAACAGATGATCAATACCCCTATTACGGGTCACATTACCGCACCAGGTTTGTGGGGCTTCGTGTCAAATATATCACGGAAGATCAAATCGACGGGGTCGTTGATTTCGGCAACCAACTGATTGAGAACGAAGCGCTTTACAACTTCCTGTTTTTCCTGGACATGAAGCACAAGTATTACTGCACAGACCTGGTCAGTCGCGCCTATCAGCACGTCATGGTGCCAGAAGACAGGCAGCGCAGTTATGCCAGGGCGTTGAACGACGACCGCTTCATCACATCGGTCAACGACATGATCTTGTCTAACGACACCTATATCCACTTCTATGTGGAAATCATCGATGAGGAAGCCCACATTTATTATTTAGAAGATTTATAAGGAGGTACATGGTGGAAGAGTATATTCTTGCGGCTTTGCTGGTGTTGATTGTCCTTGTCATTGCGAGCCTTGTTGTGATGATAAAGGTCAACAAAGGCGCCCCGGAGCAGATCAGCAACCAAAAAGACGAACAAAACGAACTTAAACTCTATTTTCAAAAAGAATACGGCGAACTCAAGTTTGAGATGGGCCGGCTATTTAGTGAAAGCAACAAGGTCAACCAAGGAGATTTGAACGCTTTTAAAGAAAAGATGATGACGCATATCGACTCACAATTGCAAAAAATCAACGAACGCGTCGAACAACGCCTGGGTGAAGGGTTCGAGAAGACCAACCTGACATTTGTCAGCGTCATGGAAAGGCTCAGTAAAATTGACGAGGCACAAAAGAAGATTGAATCACTGTCTTCGGAAGTGGTTGAGTTGAATGTGCTGTTGACTGATAAGAAAACCAGGGGCATTTTCGGAGAAGTGCAACTTTATCAACTCTTGTCTGCCGTGTTTGGCGAGAACAAGGCGCTCTACGAAAAACAAAAGAAACTCAGCAATGACAGCATTGCCGACGCCGTCATCTATGCACCGGATCCTTTGGGGATGATTGCCATCGACGCTAAATTCCCACTGGACAACTACAAACGAATGGCCGATCGAAAGCTAGGCGAGCACGACCGGAAAGCTGCTGAAAAAGAATTCAAAAACGACATCAAAAAACACATCAACGACATTAAAGATAAATACATTGTCTTCGGCGAAACCAGCGATCAGGCATTCATGTTTGTACCGGCGGAGGCCATCTTTGCCGAACTCTATGCTTACCACGAAGACTTGATTGACTACGCGGTCAAAAACAAGATTTGGATTGCCTCGCCAACGACCCTGCTTTCGACACTTTCACTGATTCAGGCGGCCGTTAAAAACCTTGAACGAGACAAACAGGCAAAGGTGATTATTGAAGAACTGATGAAACTTGGAGAAGAGTTTAAAAGGTATAGCGAACGATGGGACAAACTCAAAAAATCCATTGACAGCGTTTCAAAAAACGCGGACCAAGTCCACATCACAAGCACCAAAATCAACACCAAATTCAAGCACATTTCAGAAGCGAAATTTGATGAAATCGAAATCATCGAAGTCCCAGAGATTGAAAGCGGAAACGAAGACAACCAAGATTGACAAAACAACGTTTTAAAGATATAATGATACAGAAATCGATGAAGAGACAAGTAACAATCATCCCTGTTGAAAGCGAGTCGGAACAGGTGGGAGCCCGACCAACACATGATGGTGAAAAACACTCTGAGAGACAGAAGAAATCATACTGAAAGTAGACCTGTCCGCACGCCGGCGTTATCGGCTCAAAGGGCTAGAAGACATTCTAGAACTAAGGTGGTACCGCGTAACCATTACGTCCTTAGGTTTTTCTAAGGGCGTTTTCTATTCAAACTGTGAAAAGGCCTTGCAAGGCGTTATAACAAAGGAGACTTGACATGAAAACAACCATCAAAAACATCTATCGCGACCCGGACCAACACCTTGAGAAAACATTGCATCTATATGGCTGGGTCCGAAACAACCGGGCCCAAAAAGAGTTCGGGTTTATCAACTTTCATGACGGCACGTTTTTTGAACCCATCCAAGTGGTTTATGAAGAACAAGCCTTATCAAACTTCAAAGATGTCCAGAAAATCAGAGTCGGCTGTGCAATTGAAATCAACGGTGAGCTTGTGTTAACGCCAAAAGCCAAACAGCCTTTTGAAATCAAAGCGACACACATCAAGGTTCTAGGCGACTCGGCCGAAGATTATCCGATTCAACCCAAGCGCCATTCGCGCGAGTTTTTAAGAGAGGTCGCCCACCTTCGAACACGCACCAATTTGTTTCACGCCGTCTTCCGCTTGCGCAGCGTGGCCGCTCATGCCATCCACGATTTTTTCCAAACGCAAGGTTATGTATATATTCACGCGCCCATCATCACAGGCAACGACGGAGAAGGCGCGGGACAGATGTTTACGGTCACGACGCTTCCGCTCGAAAACATCCCTCTTGACGATCAACGTTCAGTCGACTACAAGCAAGATTTTTTCGGGAGAAAAACAAACCTGACTGTCACAGGGCAACTCGAGGCGGAAGCCTTCGCCTTGAGTTTTCGAAACGTCTACACGTTCGGCCCGACCTTTCGCGCTGAAAACTCCAACACACAACGACACGCATCTGAATTTTGGATGATTGAACCAGAGATGGCGTTTTGTGATTTGGAACAAAACATGGACATCGCAGAAGCCATGGTCAAACACATCATTCAATATGTTGTCAAGGCGTTGCCGGAAGAGATGGCGTTTTTTGACAAGTACGTGGAACCGGGTTTAATCAACAAGCTCGACCAGGTGATGAAGGAATCCTTTGCACGCATCACTTATCAGGAAGCGATCGAGATATTGCTTGCCGCCCCGACCAAGTTTGAAAACACGCCAAAACATGGTGGCGACATTGCAACCGAACACGAACGTTATTTGACGGAAGCACATTTCAAGCGTCCGGTCTTTGTCAAAGACTGGCCCAAGGATATCAAAGCTTTCTATATGCGGATGAATGATGATCAACAAACCGTCGCCGCCATGGATCTTTTGGTTCCAGGCAGTGGCGAGCTGATTGGCGGCTCACAGCGTGAAGAACGGTTGGACCAGTTAAAGCGACGCATGAAAGAGATGAATATCCCTGAAAAAGATTTTTGGTGGTATATGGAGCTTAGAAAATATGGTGGATGTGTTCATTCCGGATTCGGATTGGGTTTTGAAAGAATGATCATGTATTTAACGGGCGTTGAAAACATCAGAGACGTCATTCCGTTTCCAAGAACACCAAAGAACTGCGAGTTTTAGGCGAAGTACCCAGAAGCACCGCGGCGACAAAAACAACTCATCACAACAAAAATAACGGAGGGATTTAATACCGGGCTGTTTTCGTCTCCTGACCAACGTGTGTCGCGCGGACGCACCACCAAAGCCAAAAAAGACATAAAACACCTTTAAAGGTGTTTTTTTCGTGTAAAACAAAGAAAAACAAAAGACTTGGCCTTGCGTTGACAAACCAAGCCCTACATATTATAATGTAAATGCTTCCGCAAAGGAGCATTCAAAATGAATTTTGAAAAGGTTATGTAAAAAAGCGTTTGAGATTTTCCGATTCAATTGTCTTTTGAGACGTATTATTATATAATAAGTTTGTCGAGGTGACCTGTTCATGACCTATCTGCAACAACCACATCGCAATCATCAAACGAACACAAACACCGCCATTTTTTTCATGTCAAAACCAGAGTGCTTTTGGGCTGACCCAACAGCGCTTTTATTTTTGCAGATATAGAAAAACAAAAGGAGCAAACACACAACCATGGAGATCAGATTAGAAAATTTGACCAAAGTCTTTACAGACAAGGCGGGTAAAGAAACCAGAGCGGTGGATGACGTGTCAATCACCATCCCTTCTGGGAAGCTCGTCGGCCTTCTCGGGCCTTCAGGATGTGGGAAATCGACAACCCTGTTTCTGATAGCGGGCCTGCTTAAACCGTCGGGCGGAAAAATCTTTTTTGGTAAAGATGATGTCACCAGGCTTGCGCCGGAGAAGCGCGGCATTGGCCTCGTCTTTCAAAACTATGCCCTTTATCCTCACATGACCGTTCGCCAAAACATCATGTTTCCGCTGGAAAACCTGAACATCAAAAGAACCGAAGCGACAGCGTTGGTCAAAGAAATGGCAGAACTGGTTGATATTGGTGAATTACTTGACCGCAAACCATCACAGCTTTCAGGCGGGCAACAACAACGTGTCGCCATTGCCCGTGCCCTGGTCAAGAAGCCAAGAGTGTTGCTTTTAGATGAACCGCTATCAAACCTGGATGCGCGCCTGCGTCTTCAAACGCGAGAAGAAATCAAACGGATTCAAAGAGAAACCGGCATTACGACGGTCTTCGTCACCCACGACCAGGAAGAAGCGATGAGCATCAGCGACACCATGGTCGTGTTGGATTTTGGTGTTGAACAACAAATGGATGCACCTCAAGTCATGTACAACGAGCCGACAAACCTTTTTGTCGCAAAGTTTCTGGGTAATCCGCCCATCAATATTCTTGACGGCGTGGTCAAGAACGGCAGCATCATGGTCAACAACGACATCATTGCCGGTCAGACCAACGCACCGGACGGCCCCTATGTTTTCGGCATTCGTCCTGAAGACTTCCGCGTGGATATTGCAAAAGGATTCGAAGTCGACACCATTGATGTCGAACACATCGGACGCGACACGTTGATCCGCTTCCTTGTCAATGATGTACAGGTGCGGGCGTTGGTTGACTCCGATTCGCTCCGCGACGACAAGAAAATCAAGCTGAATGTCAAAAAAGGAAAGATTCACTTGTTTGACAAAGAAAGCGGAAAGGTTGTCCTATGAGCAACGTCAAGGAAACGCTGCGGGAGATCACCTGGCGAATCAGAAACTTCTTTGTCCGAATCTCGACCAAAACCAACGATTTCTTGGCGAAACACCGGATGGAGTTTTTGACACACTGGCCAGGATGGCTGAAAGCAATCTTCTTTCTGCTACCGGCAGTGGTCTTGTTGGCCGTCTTCACCTTTTATCCCATCTTCAACTCTTTCCTGATTTCCTTCTACGAAGGCTATAACATCCAAAGAGGCGATTTTGACGGATATACCTTTATCGGAAACTATGTGCACGTGCTCAGGCTGGCGGGATTTCAACGCGCCGTCATCAATACGGCGATCATTGTCTTCGTCTCGGTACCGGTATCGATTCTGATCAGTTTGATTATTGCGGTTGCGCTGGCCGCCATCACACCACTGAAAGGCTTCTTCCAAACCATATTTTTTCTCCCATATGTGACAAACACCATTGCGATTGGCTTGGTTTTCGCTTATATGTTCAAAGGCAACGCCAACGATTTGTTCAATCTGGGTCTCGCAAACCAGATCATTGCCTGGTTTGGCGGACAACCGATTGTCTGGATTGGCGTCGGGGCGACCTTTTGGTCGGCCATGTCGGTTATTTTGATTTACTCAGTTTGGAACGGACTGGCTTTCAAAATCATTGTCTTTCTCGCCGGCATCCAAGGTATCGACAAACAATATTATCAAGCCGCCCAGATTGACGGATCCACCAAGATGAAATCATTAAGACGCATTACCATTCCGCTGATTTCGCCCATGATTTTTTATATTCTCGTTACATCGGTCATCGGGACTTTCAAAACCTACACATCCGTTGTCGCCATCATCGGCACCGACGGGTTGATTCCGTTTGGTCGTGACGGCATGATCAACATGAAGACCATTGTTTTCTATGTTTACGACTATATCGAATTGGCGGCACAGGACGGCATGATGTCCTATGCCTCCGCAGCAGCCATCCTCTTGTTCGGCATCATTTTGATCTTCACGATCATTCAACTTGAGGTCGGCAAGCGGCGGGTTCACTACTAGGAGGCGGGCACATGAAAAAACAAACACCACGTATCAAACTGCTCGACCTGATCGCAACCCTGATTGATATCGGCTTTGTCTTAGTCGCGTTATATCTGACATATGCCATGTTTGATCTGCTGGCCATACCGGAGCCTATTACAAGAATTGACACGACACTTGTCTACTCGTATCTCGGTCTTACATTGACGTCACAACAAGTCAACATCTTCATCAGCTTGTTGATAGGGTATCTGATTGTCTTTGTGCCGATTTCTGTCGGGAACATCAAACGATTGCGTAGCAAAGAACTTAACGAGATCGACGAATGGACCTACCGCACCCAACTGCTTTATATGTTCATGAGCTTTTTCACATTCAATCCGTTCAGCGCCGTGCTCCGGTTCATCGTTGGCTTTGAAACCAAAAAGATTTTTAACGGCGAAGGCTTCAAAGAAACGATGGTTGAACTCGGCAAAAGCATTGCTGCTCTTTTCCAAAAGGAAACCTATCGGAAATTGCGGGAAAGACGCGAAGAGCACAAGAAGTTATCGGAAACCCAGCTAGACCTGGAGCGCATCACGAAAATCGACTTTGTCGCACGCATCACCAGAATCGCATTGACCTATACCTTTCTGACGCTTGTCGCGCTATTTATTTTCATCCCATTTTATTGGATGGTGCTGACGGCACTTAAAACGAATCTTGAGCTGACCACCTTTCTCAGCCCCCGCTTCTTTGTCGGACTTGAAGAAATGCACTGGGTCAATTTCAAAATTGCGTTGACAAGATTTGATTTCACGCGTTATATCATTAATACGCTCTTCGTGGGCATCATGTCAACCATCGGGACATTGATTACCACCATCTTCGCCGCATTTGCATTTGCCCGTCTTGATTTCAAGGGCAGGGACTTCATCTTTTCCGTCTTGCTGATGACGATGATGATTCCTGGTGAACTCTACACCATCACCAACTTCATCACTATCCGCGATTTGCAATGGTATGACAACTTCAATGCCTTGATCTGGCCCTTTATGACATCCGTGTTCTACATTTTCTTCCTGAGACAGGCATTCAAGCAGATTCCAGACACACTATACCGGGCAGCCCAAGTGGACGGGTGTGGCGACATGAAATATTTGTCTCGCGTGATGATCCCTATTGCCAGACCAACCATCATCACCATCACGATTCTTTCAGCAATTGGTGCATGGGATGCCTACATCTGGCCACAACTTGTCATTGAAGACCCGGACAAATGGTTGATTTCAGTCGCACTCCGCTCCACAAGCTTCGTGGAAGGATCCGGATCTGATGCAAGACCGCTTTATAACATCCAGCTTGCCGCGACCGCATTGGTCACCGCACCGCTTCTGATTATTTTCTTCGCACTGAAGAAATACATCATGGCCGGCGTCGGACGCAGCGGAACCAAAGGTTAAAATTGGAGCATTCCAATTGAGATAGAGAGTAGAGAAGAAAAAAGGAGGAAACAATGAAGAAAATAATGTTTGTAGTATTGTTGGTGTTTGGCATCTTGACAATGTCAGCGTGTGCGACGAGAAGAAACGCGCCACCCGTGTTTCAAGGTGTCAATACGAATCCCGTCATCCAGGTTGGAGATGAATATGATCCGCTGGAAGGCGTGACGGTGACAGACCGTGAAGACGGCAACTTAACCAACAGCATTGAAGTTTTAGGATGGGACGACGACGATGTCAATTTCCCCGGCACCTATGAAATCGTCTTGTCAGTCACGGATAGCGATGGGGCGACAACGCGCATCACCATTTACCTGACGGTCGAAGGCGAAGCGGCATTGCCGGTCTTCTCTGGTGTCAGAAGCGCTCCGATCTATTATATTGGTTCAGGCACATATTCACCGCTCACCGGCGTGACCGCCACAGATGCGATTGATGGTGATCTGACAGAAAGCATCCAGGTTCTTGGCAGTTATGATCTCGACACGCCTGGCATCTATACCATCCGTCTACGGGTTGAAAACAGCGAAGGCGGACGCGTGACGGTCACAATCGTATTGACGGTTGTTGATTCGGGCATTCCGGACACCTTGACAGCTGATGCCGTCACCATCACGATGTGGCACGCCATGGGACAGGCCAACACGAATTTGATGCGCGGCTATGCGGACTCGTTCATGGCGATTTATCCGAACATCAATGTCGTGATTGCAGAGGGCGTTGGCAACTACAATACGCTACGAAGCAACATGATCAATGCAGTTACAGCAGGAACATATCCAAACCTTGTCCAAGGATATCCCGACCATGTCGCGGAGTATTTGAACGGTAATGTGGTTGTCAACCTTGACCCATACATCCACCACGACACATGGGGTATGCACGGCGACGACGATTTTGAAGACATCATCTTGTCATACCGCCAGGAAAACAGCCAGTATGATTTGAGCGGAACCTTCTACTCACTACCGTTCAACAAATCAACTGAAATCATGATCTACAACACCAATGTGTTTGCAGAGCTTGAGCTGGATCCGCCGACCACATGGCAGGAACTGCTGGAAATCGCACCATTGCTCAAGGCCAAGGGTGATGAGATGGCCGAAGCCAAAGTCAGAGCAGACAACCCCGGCGACACCGAAGCTCAACTCGCACCCAAGATTGCACAAGCCAAAGCCTTGGTCGTTCCAGCATCATATGATTCAACCGGCAACGCCTTCATCACATTCACAAGACAATTTGGCGGCGCTTATACCGGCGTTAACTATCAAACCGGGCGCGGACAATATTTGTGGGTTGACAACGCCAACACGATTGCTGCGATGACCTTCCTGAAAAACAATAACAATTATCTGACCCTGCCCGAGTTCTGGGATCAAAACTACGCCTCGGTACCGTTTGTCAACCAACAGACATTTGTTACTGTTGGTTCATCTGCCGGTGTGCGTTATAACATCCCCGGAGGATTTGGCAATACGACAAACCCGATAGGCATCGATTTCCAAATCGGCGTAGCGCCGATTCCTTACAATGCCGACATGCCCGAGAACAAGGCGGTCATCCAACAGGGCACCAACGTATCCCTGTTGACGAAGGGGACCGCGCAAGAGCAACTGGCCTCATGGTTGTTCCTCAAGCACTTGATCAACACCGAGAACACCATTCACTGGGCCATGAATACGGGTTACCTGCCGGTTCGCGTCAGCGGATACGAGCATCCTGATTATCAGGCGTTCCTTGCCGATCTGAATGATCCGATCGCGCTTGCCGCCCAAGCTGCTTATTTACAATCCGGCTATATGTTCTATGACCCGGCATTCGTCGGCTCATCCAGGGCACGCCAACAAGTGGGACTTGCACTTGAACGCATTATGCTCGGCGATGGAAACATTACATCCGCCTTGCAAGATGCTTACAACGAAGCCAATCTCGCTGGCGACCAAGATTGATTTGAATCACTGACCGGTGGTGCTGTTCAAGCACGCCGGTCAAGTGATGTTTTTCAATATAAACATGCTTGAAAAAACAAAAAAAACGGAGGATAAAAAATGAGCAAAAAGCGATTCATTTTATTTAAAAGCTTCCTTGCTTTCATTGCGACAATCGCACTGACTTTCGGACTGATGGCCTGTACGGCCGATCTCGAGCAACTTGTTGTTGATGAAGCGATCGAAAGCATTGAGGTGGTGTTTGCAAGTGGCGATAGCATCAATTCAGTCACGAGAGACCTGACATTACCGACCAGTTTTGGTGAAGCCACCATCGTATGGTCATCGAGTAACCCGGCCGTCATCACCAACAGTGGTGATGTCACAAGGGGATTTGCTAATGTCACGGTCACATTGACCGCAACAGCCACATACGGAGAGGCCTCAGCCATTGCACAATTCGTTGTGACCGTCATCGGCCACGACGCCAACGCTTTGTTGGCGGCGATTGAACTGACCGGTGAAAACATCGAGTATGACAGTGAGCTGGAACTCTATGTTGTTGATGGCGATTTCACCATACCAACAAGCATTAATGGTGTGGCAATTGCATGGAACTCATCCATTCCAACAATACTGACAACAGCAGGCGTTGTCGTCCGCCCAGATTATGGACAGGCGAGCGCGCTAGTCGTTTTGATTGCGACCATCAACCAGATCGAGCGCGAATTTGAAATTCTCGTCCTTGCTGAAACCACAGCGCCCGATCCAGACATGTTGATTTTGCAACAAGCCAGAGACAATCTGCTGATTGCAGGTATTGGTGATGGCGTAGCCGCAAACATCACGCTTGCCACCACCGTGGGCGTGAACAACGTGGCCGTTACATGGCAATCAAGCCATCCGCAATACATTTCAAGCACAGGCGTGGTCAACCGCCCGCTTGAAAATACGACAGTCACCTTGACGGCTACCTTGACTTACAACGAAAAGAGCCTCATCAAGGTGTTCGAGGTTGTCGTGCTTGCAGCGGAAGAGTATATCGTTGTGGAAAACATTGCTGAAGCAATTGCCATCAGCTATAACTCAGAAACCGACGGTGTCACCAGAAACTATGTATTGATGGAAAACGTCACCATTCTAGGTGTTACCGGCGACGGTGTGGTTTTCTTTGACGATTCCGGCATCATGTTTGCCTATATGGCAATACGCAGAGACGATCTTGTGATTGGCGGCGTTTATGATGTTCTGGGCTTGACAGACCGCTATTTTGGCAGTTGGCAGGTCAGCAGTGGAACAGGTCGTCCGGTCGTTTTCTTTGAGTCCGACGGCGAAGCATCGGTCATGACCCCGGTTGTGGTCGATTCCATCACAGACATGATTGATAATCATCACATTCCGGCACCCGGCGACAACAACATCAACTATGTCTACTATCAAGTCACGGCTAAAGTATTGATTCAAAATGCAGCCGATAACTATGGCACCGTCTTTGTTGATGCTGATTATGACGGACCCGCGATTCCAACCGCACCGAACAGTGCGCACACAGATGAGGGCGTCATCGTTTATTATCATTCAAACAAGGCCGCATTCAATGCTTTCCATGAAACAGTCATCACGTTTAACGTCTTGCTTTATGGTTATCGTTCAGACCGGAACATCTTCTCTGTCTTGTATCTTGAAACAGTCGAAGACTTCCAGTTGACGTTACCTGATGATGAAGTGGTTGATGTGGTTGAAGGCGCTATCAGAAATGACATTGCAGAAACATATCCAGACCCGACAACCATTACACTGAGAACCGCTTTGTTTGGCGCAACCATTGCATGGACAAGCAGTCATGATGATTTGATTGATCCGTTGACTGGCGAAGTCACACCTCCGGCCGGCGAGCAAATCGAAGTCACATTGACCGCAACCATTGTCAAGGGCGCCGAAGAGAAGGTGGTTGAGATTACGGTTCTTGTCGGTGAATTACCGATACTGACCATTGAAGACGTGATTGCAGCCGAACTGGGAACGCTTCTCAGATTCACGGGCGTTGTCACTGGCATCACGACAAACAGGACTTTCGCAATTCAAGATGCAACAGGCGCGATTGTCGTGTATGTACCAGCAGCAGATGTAGCCGATTGGCTTGCCCTTGTTGGCACGACAGTTGATATTACCGGCACAAGAGCGCAGTTCAGAGGCCTGCAACAGGTTAATCCGACCCAGGTCATTGAAGGGGCGACAACATCCCTGCCCGCATTTGCAAACATCGATGGCGTACCGCTTACAGCAGACGATTTGCTGCCCTTCATGTCCAAATTTGTTTCTCGCTCCGGCCTGGTCATTACTTTGATTGAAGAACTGTCCTGGGGCAACATGCGCATTACCTTTGAAGATCCGGACACCGAAGAAACCATTGTGATGTTCTGGGATTCCAGAGTTGCAGTTGCAGACAATCACTTGGCGACGCTTGAAGTTGACGACATCGTCAACGTGATCGGCGCACCGCTTGGTTGGAACAACGGTCCAGAACTTCATTACACATCACCCACACAGTTTGTCGTGGTTGAGTATGTCCCTGAAACCGATGAAGAGAAAGCGACATTGGTCGCAGACGAACTTGACTTCCCGGAAACCATAAAGTTGCCAACAACATTATCATTACCAACAACCGGCCTATATGGAACCACCATTGCATGGGCATCAGACAATGAAGCCATCAATGTTGAAACTGGCGAAGTTGTACTTCCTGCCGAACCGGTGTTGGTCACCCTGACCGCCACGGTCTCAAGCAATGACTACGATTTAGTCGTTGAATTCGAAATCATGGTAGGTTATGAAGTCATTACGGTTCAAGAAGCAAGGGACGCGGCTGTTGGTGATGTTGTCACCATCGAAGTGCTCGTCACGTACACATACCTTGACAGCTCAGGACGCGCACAAACCTTCTTCCAAGATGATGAAGCAGGCATCTACGCTTTTAGAATTCCAGCAGACGAAGCCAGCAAAGTCGTTGCAGGCAACATGGTCAGAATTACCGCAACACGCGGTGTCTTTGGCGGACAGCCACAACTCGTGGCACCGTTCTATCACATCACTGTCCTGTCACCAGACAACGCTGTTGTGCCGTTTGAAGTCAGTGCAGAAGAAGTGACCGACTATCAAGGACGTTACGTGACCTTTGAAGGCTATCTTGTCTATGTCGGTGGTGAAAGAACCATCCATCTGGCAGATGAGACGGGCAGAACATATGGTTACTTCAACTTGAGTTCGGAAAGCGATTTCTTGAGTGGTGTTGCAGCGGGAACGATGCTGACCATCACAACAGGCGTTGCATTCCACTTCAGTGTGGGCGCACAGTTATTGATTCTTGTGCCAGCTGAGCAGATTGTCATCGGCGCCATGGGCGACCAGGCAGATCTTGACACAGTAGCATTGGCAAACCTGGATCTACCGGAAGCCGATGATGCGGTTGTTGATGATTTGACACTGCCTTTGACCGGATTCTTTGGCATTACCGTTGAATGGTCTTCAGACGATACAGATGTCATCACTGATGCAGGCGAGGTTACAAGACCGGCCGCCGGTGAAACTGACGCGGTTGTTATCATGACCTATGTCGTCAAGTCTGACGTAGACACCATTGCGACAGGCGAAATTGAATTCACCGTGCTAGCTGAAGAAGATGATGAAGATGAAAAGCTGACCTTCATTGAAACCTTTGATACTTGGGGATTAACCGCAAGCTATTCAAGTTCAATGACTGAAGTAACAGGCGCATATGACATATCTTGGGAACACATTGGCGCTAGAAATGATGCAGGTTTTGCGATTGACGGCGCGACAATTGTGTTCCGTACAAACGACACCACCTGGGATCCTTTAATGCAATCCGAAACGATTGAGGGGGGCATAACCTCATTTAGCATTGATATGCGCAAGGCCTTTACCGGCGGAGAAAACAACAGGCAAATCAGAGTGACAATCACCCCAGCCGATGGTGACCCCGTTGTTCGAACCTCGCCAACATTTGGAACAAGCGGCACCGATGTAACGGTTTACAATTTCTCATTTGATGATTTCGAAATTACTGGAGATTTCACCATCTTAATCGAAAACATAGGTGCTCAAGTTGCTCTTGATAATATGACCTGGGAGCCCTATTCGGATTCGGAGTAGCATCCTAAAAAGAAGACGCCACAGCCACTAAACCGCGACTTTATGAGAGGCGTTTTCCCGGTCAATAATCCAGAGCATAACAACAAAGCAGATTAGAGATTGAGAGAACGCATGGCAGGCGCCATGCGTTCTTTGCTGTATGATCAAACAGACTACGCAAGAAGACCGAACAAGGAATTCGCCAAAGCATAAGAAAGATGTGCGCTTTACGAAACAATAATTGTAGGATATGTTATAATATACACACCAAAACAGCAAGGAGAACCAGAGAAGATGAAAAAGATTATTACTTTAATTGTTTTTCTTTCAAGCGTCATACTGATGGCTGGCTGTGGTGGCAGGACCGAAGACATCACACTTCCGGACTTGACCGGTATGACACGCGTCGAAGCCGTCAATGTTTTAATAGGGTTAAGGCTTCGTGTGACAACGGAAGACATACTGGATAATGACCGTCCAGAAGGAAGTTTTTCTCATTATGGCGAAGGACTTCAGACCGGAGACACGGTTCCAGCATCAACCCAAGTCATAGTCTATTTCGTGATTCACGACCCGATTGACGGCATCAGATTACCGGATTTAACCGGCATGGATGAAGATGATATTCTGGACATTCTTTTGGAGCTGGACCTTTTTATCGCGCTTGCCAGCAAACCCGATAATGATTTACCGATTGGCGTTTTCGCGGGATACCAAGATCATGAAGTTGGCGATGTCGTGCCTTTCGGCACACACCTGACAGTGTATCTTGCCATCGAAGAAGGGTTCATCATCTCCAAGTACATTCATGGCGAGGGATGGAACAGGGCTATAGAGCTTTATAATGCATCCGACGACACCATTGACTTGAGCCAGTACCAGATTGATCTTTATCTCAACGGCGCCGCCACACCATCACGCACGATTCCTTTGACTGGGACGCTCGCCCCCGAACAAGTATTTTTGATTGCCCACTCCGACAGCGAAGCGACTTTGCGAAATAAGGCAGATTTAACCTCATCTGATTTGGTGCACGACGGCAATGACGTTATCGCCATTTCCTATCAAGGCACCCGGATTGTGGACATCATCGGCAACATAGGCTGGTCTTTCTTCTACCTTAATAATGAAACCTTTGTCCGTAAACCACACATTGTTCAAGGGTCAGTCTCATACAACCAACTTGACTGGGATATTTATGCGTTTGACAACCACACCATGTTTGGTTCACATCCGGTCGAATGGCCCACCACATTCACCTATAACCCCGACCATTTGGCTTTGGACTATTTCACGGTCAACATCGGCATGATTTTGGTCCTTTACGGTTTTGCAAACGACGGCGACACCTCGACCTTCTTTGTGGATCATCTTCCTGATTTTGATTTTGTTGGACCCGACCGCGTGCGATTTGTCGGTATTGATACACCAGAAATGCATCCGTGGCCCCCAGAACCCTGGGCTCAAGAAGCGACTGATTTTGTCAGGGGACTTTTAGAAAATGCAACAGAAATTTATCTTCAACGCGATCCGGCCAGTGGACTTCAAGAAACCTATGGTAGATATCTTGCTTTGATCTGGGTGGACGGCGTGTTACTCAATGTCGAAGTGGTCCGGATGGGATTCAGCCCCAACAACTACAGCGACCCGGACCAGACGCTTGTTTTCAACGGCGTCTCACTCGACCGCTGGTTCTATTGGGCCGAACAAGAGGCCAAAGCCAACAACCGGGGCATCTGGAGTTAACAGATGCGCTTCTTAAGGCGGTTTCTCTTCGCGCTTGCGGCTGCGATGGGCTTGTATCTGGTCTTCAACATGTCACATGCCTATGTCGTAACCACGTATCTTCAGACCGAAGGTGCGAAGGCGATAGAACGTGAAGATTATGCGTTTTTCATCTCGGCACGCTATCATGACGAAGACCTTGTCTTTGATGATGTGTTAACGTTTGATGACAAAACATTTGTTGTCAAGGTTTATAATGTTGCCAACATCATGACATTGATTGAGGGATATTTGGTTGTCGAAGGATTCTTTGTGTTGATGCACCAGATTGAAGGCGAACCCCTAAGCGAGCCATTCACGGCCTTGGTGTCATCGACGGACGGAGACATCGAACAACGTTACATGGGCATCAACCTTGGCGGACTACCCATGTATACCTTCATCATCGCTGAAACCCAGTCGACCATCATCAACAAAAACCTCTTCATCAGGGAAGGCATATTTTACGATATTGACCAGATCATCATTCGAAAAGACGATGAAGATATCGGCGTCATCAATGTGCTTCTACAAGAGGGCGATTTAAAACTTCGCGATCCGCTGGAAGGATACTTGCTAGAACACGATTCCGTTCCCAAAGCCTCATTTGAGACAGTCGTTTATGCGCCCGTCATCGACATTGACAGTTCGAGCGTCGTCATTCGAAACGTCATTATCTATTTGCTTGTCGTCTTGTTGCTGACCATCCTGCTCTTTTATGTCAAAAGCAAATATATGGGGCGCGGCAAGCCCACGCCAGGTGTCCAAAGAGATCTTGAAAAACTCAAACAAAACAACGGTCAAAAGCGATAAAAGACATCGCTTTTTTCCTTGAAATATGATATACTAATCTAACCACAGCACGGAGGAAACGCCCCTACATGACCATTCAAAAACAGATACACAAATATATCGAACAATACGACCGGATCATCATTCATCGTCATCTCAGGCCCGACATGGATGCCATCGGCAGCCAGGTCGGACTGGCAACGGTACTCAAAACCAATTATCCTGAAAAAGAGATCTACATGGTGGGTGACGTCAATGACATGGCATTTCGCGCCACCATGGATGAGATTGGGGACGACCGCTATCAAGATGCGCTAGCCATCATTGTCGATGTTGCAGTGACGCGGTTGATCAGCGATGACCGGTATTGTTTGGCCGATAAGCGCATCATCATCGACCACCACCAGAACGACACCGATGTCGAAGACGTTGCCATCTATTATAAAGACACAGGTTTTTCATCGGCCGCGGAGATGATTGTTGACTTCGTCAAGACATGTCACTTGGACGTCACACCGGAGGCCGCCACCTATCTATATGGTGGCATGGTGACCGACACGGGACGATTTCTCTACATGGTCGATCCAAGGCGCACGTTTTCACTGGCCTCATACATCTCGGAAAAGAACCCGGACATTCAATCTTTCTATGATTTTCTCTATACGGAGACTTTGCAAAGACGGCAAACCAAAAACCTGTTCACATCCTTTGAAATGACCACGCACGGTGTGGCATATCGTAAAAACACCCACGCCTTGATTGTTGAAAGCGGGTTGGATTTCCAAGCCATCAGCAGAGGGATGGTCAATCAAATGGCTGGCATCAAGGAGGTGCCCATCTGGGCGAACTTCACCGAGGACATCGACAATCATGTCATCGTCGGCGAATTCCGGTCAAGAGGCATCACCATCGTCGATATCGCTAAAAAATATGGCGGTGGCGGACACAACAAGGCATGCGGCGCCAGTTTGAAGAACTGGCAGGAAGTCGACATGGTTTTACAAGACTTGGATGAAAGGGCGAAAACACATGCAAGACATTCTTGATAAGATCAAAACATATGAAACCATCATCATCCATGGTCACCAAAGACCCGACGGCGACTGTTATGGCTCACAATTCGGTCTCAAAGATTTGATTACAACATCGTTTCCCGAAAAAAAGGTGTTTGTTGTCGGTGAAAAAAGCAATTTTGTAGATTTTATCGGCCAATTGGACACCATTGAAGACCACGTTTATGAAAACGCCTTGTCAATCGTGGTTGACACGGCTGTCGAAAACCGCATCAGTGATCAACGCTACAAACTCGGTAAAGAAATCATCAAGATCGACCACCACATCCCGGTCAATGATTTTGGCGACATCCGCTGGGTGGACACCACATTCCCTTCTTGTGCGCAAATGATTACCTATTTCTACCAACAAAACGATAAAACACTCAAACTGACAAGACAAGGCGCCATCGCCTTATACACCGGCATTGTCACGGACACGGGAAGGTTCCGCTATCGTGGCGTGTCCAAATTGACGCACGAAATGGCAGGATTGCTCATCGGCAAGGGCGTCGATGTCGAAGAAATTGATGCCTTGTTAAGTCAAGACACACTTGACACCATTGCACTTAAAGGCTTTGTTTACAGCAATTTTGTCACCACGCCTGGTGGGTTCATCTATGTCAAAATGACAAGAGAAACCATCAACAAATATAACGTCAACGACGAAGAAGCCGCTGCGGTTGTCAATCTGCTTGGCGGCATTGACGGATTTCCTGTCTGGGCCTTGATCATCGAATATCCTGGAGAAATACGCATCCGTTTGCGTTCGTCGGGTCCAAACATCGACCAACTGGCCAATCGTTATGGCGGCGGCGGTCATGCCAAAGCCTCAGGCGCCAAATTGGAAACATGGGATCAGCTACATGCTTTTGTCAAAGATACAGAAGCGGTCATCCGAGAATATCGCGAAACATGAACCTGGCGTGTGAGGCCATCCTTGTCAACACCCCTGCGTTGCCGTTGAATGAGATTGAAAGAAGCCTGACGAAAACCTACCGAAAAGACATTTACACACCTTTTGTCAAAGCCATCAATGACTTTGAGTTGGTAGAAGCGGGCGACCATGTCGCCGTGGCGGTTTCCGGAGGAAAAGACAGTCTTTTGCTGGCCAAGTTGTTCCAGGCCATCAAAAGACACAACAAATTTCCTTTCGAGGTGTCGTTCATTGCCATGGACCCAGGGTTTCTTGAAATCAACAGAACGCTTTTGGAAAACAATTGCCGATACCTGGACATTCCGGTCCACATCTTCAACACCGATGTTTTTCATGTGTTAAACAAAATCGCGAAAAAACAACCGTGTTACTTGTGCGCCAGAATGCGACGCGGCCACCTTTATCAAACAGCCAAAGCGCTTGGGTGCAACAAACTTGCGCTCGGCCACCACTTCAATGATGTCATCGAGACCACCTTGCTCAATGTGTTCTATGGTTCGCAATTCATGACCATGGTGCCAAAAATTGAAGCGGAAAATTATGAGAACATCGAGTTGATTAGGCCGATGATGTATATCAAAGAAAAAGATATCATCCGGTGGATTCGCCACAGCGGCATCCAAGCCATGAGTTGTGGTTGCACGGTGGCCGCGGAACAAACAAGTTCGAAACGCAAAGAGATTAAAGCATTGATTCAACAACTCAAACAAACCAACCCCGACATCGAGCAATCCATTTTCAACGCGGCAGCCAATGTCAATCTGGATGCGGTGCTGGGGGTTCAGACAAACGCACAGCACACACACTTCAATACGCTTTACAAGGAAAGGAGAAAAAACAAATGATTTTAGATGCAAATCTGGGATGGTATGAAATCCTCATGAAAATCGTCATTCCCTTTGTCGCAACCTTCGTCATTGCCGGCCTGATTGGACTTGAACGTCAAAACGTCGGTAAAGCCGCAGGCATATCCTCGCACATCCTGGTCGCGATGGGTGCCGCAGGCATCGCCATCTTGCAACGCCTGATGTACGAACATGAAATCGCCCTGCAATTGTCGGGAATCGCCGTTGATCCACAAGGGCAGCGCATCATCGCCCAGGTGGTGACGGGCATCGGTTTTGTCGGAGCGGGGGTCATCATCAAGGATCAGACCAACGTCGTCAAAGGCATCACCACGGCAGCCACCATCTGGTCAACCGCCATGATCGGCCTGATTTTCGGTAGCGGTTATCTCATTCTAGGCGCCATTCTTGGTCTCTTTTTGGTTGTATTCATCGCCATGCGGGACTTCTCAAGAGGGTTTCACCCATTCTTTCCACATCACTCAAGGGGAGATGTTGATGTCGAGGATCATCATTAGATGATGTTTGATACGATTGCGGCGATTTCGACCGCGTTCGGCACTGCTGGCATATCGGTCATCCGAATCAGCGGCGAAGACGCCATTCCGGCATTCTCAAAAGCGTTCAAAGGACGCGATTTAACCAAAGCAAAAGGCCATACCCTTCATTACGGACACGTTCTTGATGAAACCGGGGCGGTACTTGACGAGGTCATGGTCGCTGTTTTACGTGCGCCCAGAAGTTTTACGGCTGAAGACATGATCGAAGTGTCGACACACGGGGGCATCCTGATCACACAAAAAGTGATGGAAAGGGTGTTGTCTCTTGGCATCCGGCTGGCTGAACCGGGCGAATTTACACAACGGGCTTTTTTAAACGGGCGAATCGATCTTGTCGAGGCGGAATCGGTCATGGACCTGATTCATGCCAAGAGCGAACAAGCCATCAAGATTGCCAGTCTCGGCATTCAGAAGGAAACGTCGAAACTAATCCGGAATTTGCGTTCAAAATTGCTGACCATCATCGCCCAGATCGAAGTCAACATCGATTATCCGGAATATGATGATGCCATTGTCATGAGCAAGGCAATCATCAAGCCTGAAACTGAAGCGTTATTACAAGACATCAACGAACTGCTCAACGAATCACAAAAAAACCAAATTATCCGCGACGGCGTCAAAACCGCCATCATCGGTAAACCCAACGTGGGAAAAAGCAGCCTCTTAAATGCCCTTCTGGATGAGGAAAGGGCGATTGTCACCGACATCGCAGGCACGACCAGAGACACGATTGAGGCCTACATCAACATTCATGGTGTCGCACTCAAATTAATCGACACCGCAGGCATCCGTGATACCAAGGACAAAGTCGAACAAATCGGTGTTGATCGCTCACGCAAGGCCTTAGAAGAAGCCGAGCTTGTCTTGCTGGTGCTCGATCAAAGCAAAGCGCTCACGCAAGAGGACAGACATTTGCTTGATTTGACCAAAGATAAAAAGAGAATCTTGATTGCCAACAAGGCCGACCTCCCCAAAGCACTTTCGCTTGAGGAAGTGGTCGAGATTTCTTCCATTAAAAAAACCGGCTTGAAAGAACTGGAAAAAACCATTTTACGCCTTCTTTCGCTTGAAGACATTGAAAGCAGAGACTTCAATTATTTATCGAACATTCGCCATATCATGAAGGTCAAAGAAGCCAAAGGTTCATTGGAGGCGGTCATCAAATCGATTCAACTAGACATGCCGGTGGATGTCTATGCCATTGATTTGACAGCCGCGTGGCGCAGTTTGGGCGAGATTCTCGGGGAACACCACCAGGAAGACCTGCTGGATGAATTGTTCTCTCGGTTTTGTCTCGGAAAATAGAAAACAAAACACACCACAGGGTGTGCTGAAGGCACCGTTTGTGCTATAATGATGAAGACCAAGGAAAGTGAGGAATCGCCATGTCATACATCGCCTTATACAGGGCGTACCGACCCAAGTCTTTTGACGAGGTTGCCGGGCAAAAGGTTATTATCAAGACCTTGCAAAATGCGTTGTTGCATGAGAAGATTGCTCACGCCTATCTTTTTAGCGGACCACGCGGCACCGGGAAGACCAGTGTCGCCAAAATCTTCGCCAAAGCAGTCAATTGTCTCAAACAACCCAATAAAGGACCATGTAACCAATGTGATGTCTGCACGGGCATTGACAAAGGCGATATTGCCGACGTCATTGAAATCGACGGCGCTTCCAACAACGGCGTCGATGAGATCCGCGAACTGCGCGACAAAGCCAAATATATGCCGAGCGTCGGCAAGTACAAGGTGTATATCGTTGATGAAGTCCACATGTTGACGACAGGTGCGTTCAATGCGCTTCTGAAAACACTTGAAGAGCCGCCCAAACACGTCATCTTCGTGCTCGCAACCACGGAAATCCACAAGATTCCGGCCACCATTTTGTCTCGTTGTCAACGCTTTGACTTCAAAAACATCGAGACCGACGATATCGTTTCGAAACTTGAGGACATCATCAAACAAGAAAAAATAGAGATTAGCGAAGAGGCCACTCAAGCGATTGCTGAAAACGCCGAGGGCAGTCTTCGTGATGCCATCAGCCTTCTTGACCAGGCCATCTCCTATGCAGACGATGCCATCAGTGAAGACGATGTCCACCAAGTGTCGGGAAGCGTCTCCAAAACAGCCCTGACCACGTTGCTTTCCGCGATTTCCAACAAGGAAATCAGTAACGCCATGGTCATCTTCAAAGATTTACTTGCCGAGGGCAAGGAAATCACCCGCATTGTCAACGACCTGATTCTCGCCATGCGCGACCTGTTGCTTGAAAAAACAACGAAAGTCGACAAGCCAAGATATCGGGATTTGCACAGCGCGTTTCCGCTCGATAAGATTTATTTTTATCTCAGCATTCTCAACCAACTCCAACAAGATATGAAGTGGACCCACCAAAAACGCGCCTATGTCGAACTTGCCCTGGTCAAGATGATGGAACACCAAATGCTCAAAACCATGGACCAGGAGGCGGCCATCCAAGAACTCAAGCGCACAGTCTTTGAACTGAAAGAGCAAATGGTCGCCGAACCGAAAACGATCCGACAAGAAGAACGCAAACCGTTGGTGACCATAGAAGATGTTGAAGACATTCTCCACCACGGCGACAGAGAGAAACGACATTTTTTGAAATCAAACTGGAACAGTTTGGCCGATTATCCGAAAGCACATCTCAAAATGGCTGCGAGACTGCTTTACCAGGCGAGTCTCGAAGCGGTATCAAACAGCATGTTGCTGGCTTATGACGATCTCGACCTGTGTAAAAGGGCCATGGAACCCGAAACCAAGCAACAAGTCCTTGAAATCCTTAACAACAAACAAAAGCTGGTTGAGGATTATGTCGCCATCCTGAAAACCGACTGGTTGATCATCAAAGGTGTTTATATGGATTTGATCCGTAAAGGACAGACCAAGCCCAAACTGCCACCTTATGATCTCAAATTATACATTGAAGAAACCAAAGTAGAAAAAAAGGAACCCGATGTGATTGCGTTGGCACGCGAATACTTCGGCGAAAAAATCAAAATAAAGGAGTAAGCCCATGAATCCGAACATGCTGAACAAACTTAAAAAAATACAAAAAGAGATGATGGAAGCCCAAGAACAGCTCGAACGCAAAGAGTTTTTCGGCAAAGCAAGTGGCGTGACCATCATCATGCAAGGCACCCGTCAAGTGATTGATGTCCAAATCAACCCGGACATCACAGACGAAGTCGACATGCTTCAAGATGCCATTTTAGTGGCCGTCAATGACGCACTCAAGCAAATTGACAAGGAAACCGAAGAAACCATGGGACAATTCTCCAGCGGATTCGGAGGGTTTGGATTTTAATGTATCCGGACATTCTGACCAAACTGATTGAAGATTTTCAAAAACTGCCAGGCATCGGTGAAAAAACCGCCGAGCGTCTGGCGCTTTATGTTGCCACGACCATGGAAAATGAAGACATCATTCATTTTTCAGACCATTTGTCTACGTTGAAAAAGACCATCAGGACATGTCGCACATGTCACATGATTACCGATCAGGATCTTTGTTCGATATGTCGGAACGACAATCGCGACAAGGAAACACTGATGGTGCTTGCAGACGCCAAAGACGTCTTCATCATGGAAAAGATGAAAACGTATCAAGGCCTTTATCATGTCTTGGGGGGGCTTGTTGACTTTTCCAGAGGCGTTACTGACAAGGATTTGAATATTGAATCGCTTGCCAGACGCATCAAAGGGTTCAAAGAAATGATCATCGCCACCAGCGCCACCATCGAAGGTGAAATGACCGCCCAGTTCATCAAGTCATTGTTTGAAAAGGAAACGCTGGCCATCACCAGGCTGGCACATGGTCTGCCGGTTGGTGCGGATTTGAAATATGCCGATGAACAAACCTTGAGCAAAGCGGTTGAAAACCGGCTGAAATACTAGGAGGAGACCACATGGGATTTTGGGAGACCATCAAAGGCTTTTTCGGTTCCATCCACGACACCATCAACAACTTTCTACAACGCATTTTAGACATCGACGGACGCTTGCTTTCGCTCTATGATGAATTTGTCATGCCGTTGCCCGAACTTGTCAAAATCGCAGGCATTGTTTTTTTGACCATCATCATCGTACTCGGCGTGATGAGTTTTGCCAAGAAGATGCTCAAGTTGCTCATCATCCTTGCCATCATCTTTTTTGTCATCATGGCGCTGACCCGCGCGGGATGATAAAAAACACTTGCAAATCACCCATGAATGATATACAATAGATACGGTTTTAAGGAGGAAGCATGAGCGATAAACTAAAATCATACGCGATGTTGGAAGTCGCTGAACACATTTTAAAAGACCACAAAGAGCCGATGACGATTCAACAGCTTCTTTCAGCTGTCGCTGAAATCAAAGAGATTCCCAAAGATGATGTTGATCGTTTGACGCAACTTTATATGGATATCACGCAAAGCGCCAAGTTTGTTTATTGTGGCGAAGACCAGTGGGACCTCAAGGAACGCAACCTTGAACTTTGGGATAAAGACGGACACGCCTTTGCCTCTCTTGTCGAAATCGAAGAAGAAATCGAAGAAGAGGAAGACGAAGAGGAAGAGGAGGTCGTCGAGGAAGTCGAAGAAGAGGAAGCGCAAAAACCGACAAAAGACGATACTGACGATGACGACGAACCAGAGGCTGAAGAGGAAGATGAAGAGGTCCGCGAGGCCAAAGAATACATTGAGGCACCGCTCCCGATCAAGTCAACCGATGACGACGATGACGACGACGATATTGACATCGAGTTTGACAGCGCTGACTATGATGAAGATGACTACAACGAAATCATGGATGATTACGAAGACATGTATGAAGACGATTAAAAGGCCTCTTGGCCTTTTTATTAGGCAAAACCCCACAAGACCTTGTCACATGTCCGCGTATTTGATATAATAAACAAGGGCAAACCATCGAGGCTTCCCCACGAGAGGGAAGTCTTTTTATTTTTTGGAGGAATGGGATATGGCCAAGTACATTTTCATCACCGGAGGCGTGGTTTCGAGCCTTGGAAAAGGGATCACGGCATCCGCACTCGGACAAATTTTGAAAAGCCGGGGACTCAAAGTCTTCATGCAAAAATTTGATCCCTACATCAATGTGGATCCGGGCACGATGAGCCCTTATCAACACGGCGAGGTGTTTGTCACCGACGATGGTGCGGAAACCGACCTTGATCTGGGCCACTATGAACGATTCATCGATGAAAACCTGAATCGTCATTCAAGCATCACAACCGGCAAGATTTATCAAACGGTCATGAAGCGTGAACGCAGGGGCGATTATTTAGGCGCGACGGTCCAGGTCATCCCCCATATCACCGACCAGATCAAAAAGAAACTCATTGATGTGGCCCGCCACACACAACCCGATGTGGTGATTACCGAAATCGGCGGCACCGTCGGTGACATTGAATCCTTGCCCTTTCTTGAAGCCATCCGCCAAGCCAGGCGGGAGTTTGGTTTCAACAACACGCTTTATCTGCACAACACGCTTGTGCCTTATTTGAAGGCGGCCAACGAAATCAAGACCAAACCCACCCAGCACAGCGTCAAGGAACTGATGAGTCTGGGCATTCATCCAGACATCATCGTCCTTCGTAGTGAAAGGGCCATTTCCAAAGAAGTCAAGGATAAAATCGCGTTGTTCTGCGATGTTGATTACGAAGCCGTGTTTGAAGCGCTTGATGTCGACGTGCTTTATGAAACCATCATCAACCTGCATCATCAAAAAATCGACGACTTCATTCTTAAACATTTCCAATTTGACAAACCAAAAGCGGACATCACGCCTTGGGTTGATCTGGTTGCACGTATCAAAAACCTGCACGAGACCATCACCATCGGCCTGGTCGGCAAATATGTCCAACTCCATGATGCCTATCTATCCGTCACAGAAGCCCTTAAACATGCCGGCTACCACCACGACAAGCAGGTGGACATCAAATGGATCAACGCTGAAAATGTCACGCCCAAAAACATCAAAAAATGGGTGACACAATGTGACGCCATTCTCGTTCCTGGTGGTTTTGGTGAACGTGCCACAGAAGGCAAACTGGCCGCCATTCATCATGCAAGAATCAATAACATCCCCTTTTTAGGACTTTGTTATGGCATGCAGTTGGCGGTCATTGAATATGCGAGAAACGTACTGAAAATCAAAGACGCCAACTCTACTGAAATCGATGCCGATACCACGCAACCCATCATTTCGTTACAACGCGGCAGGACACAGGATGAAAACAAGGGTGGAACCTTGCGTCTCGGTCTCTATGATTGTGAAATCAAAGAAGGCACCAAGGCACACGACGCTTACCAGAGCACGCTGATCAAAGAGCGGCATCGCCACCGCTATGAATTCAACAACCAATACCTTGAGCGCTTTGAAGACGGCGAGATGATTATTTCAGGATATAATAGTAAGCTACAACTCGTCGAGATGATTGAACTTAAAAACCATCCATGGTTTATTGCCGTACAATTTCATCCTGAATTTGTATCAAGGCCGTTACGGCCACATCCGCTTTTCCGTGATTTTATCAAAGCAGCAATCAAACACCAGAAAAAGTAGAACCAGGCGACATGCCATTGATTGCGAAAGCAACAGGTTTGTAATATAATGAATATGATTGAAACCAAGGAGGAAACCAACATGCCAGTCGTATCAGCCAAAGAAATGCTTTTGAAAGCACGAAAAGAAGGATATGGCATTGCCCAAATCAACATCAACAATCTCGAATGGATCAAAGCAGCCCTGACCACGGTTGAGGAAATCAATTCACCGGTCATTCTCGGCGTCTCCGAAGGTGCGGCCAAATACATGGGGGGCTATCGGAACGTCATGGGCATGGTCCGTGAGCTTTACGCATTCTACAACCTGACGGTTCCTGTTGCCGTCCATTTGGACCACGGCAGTTATGAAGGCGCCCAAAAGGCTCTTGAAGCAGGATTCACATCCATCATGTTTGATGGATCACACTACCCTTTTGAAGAAAATCTTGAAAAAACGAAAGCAATCGTTGCCATGTGCCACGCCAAAGGTGTGTCGGTGGAAGCCGAAGTCGGTTCAATCGGCGGTGAGGAAGATGGCGTGGTCGGCGGAGGCGAGATCGCCGACCCGAAAGAATGTGCGTTGATCGCCGCCACCGGCGTCGATATGTTTGCCGCCGGCATCGGTAATATCCACGGCAAATATCCGCCCAATTGGAAAGGCCTTGATTTCGATGTGCTTGCCGAAGTGCAACGCGTGACCAACAATGTCCCGCTTGTCCTGCACGGCGGTTCAGGTATTCCTGATGACATGGTCAAAAAGGCCATTTCTCTCGGAGTGGCCAAAATCAACGTCAACACTGAATGCCAATTGGTGTTTGCGGCCGCGACCCGCAAATACATTGAAGAAGGCAAAGATCTTGAAGGCAAGGGCTTCGACCCAAGAAAGCTGCTTGCACCAGGCACGGAGGCGATTCGCGAAGTCATCCGTGAAAAACTGGCGCTCTTCGGTTCGGTAGACAAAGCTTGAAAGGAACCACACCCATGCGCGATGAACAGATTTATCACGAGTATGCGAATTGGAAAATGGAATACAATGATTTGCTTAAATACCTGCTGGAGAATGATTCCGATTTGATTCTTCGTTTTAAACATGTCATCGAAGTGATTGACCACCTTTATGATAAATTGATTGATACGTCCAACTACAGCGAAGATGAAGACAACATTTTTGAAACAGGCTTTTACTACACATATGATCAAATGGAAGAAATCGTCAAATTATTGAGCAAAAACTATGATAACGACATCAAGAAGCTTGAGAGACGGGCCAAAGATGTCAATCTGCTGTTAAGTGTCATTGATTTTCAAAACGAATTGTTGGGCGTTGATGATGTCGAACAAAGCGATTTGGACAAGCTGTTGGATTTCGAAAAAAACATATTGAAGTATCTTGAAAAAAGAGAACAGGTTCCCGAAACCATATTTAAATCTTTTGATAAAATCACACGCGACATGTTCAAGCGGCTCGATGTGGAGTATTACCCCATCAACGATATCTTTTTGGAGATTGCCGACGAACTAGGCATCATATAAAGGTAAAACAGAACCAGTTTAAAAAGACAAAAAAAGGGCTTCGAAAAGCCCTTTTTTCTATACATCGAAACACTAAATCAAGCAGGCAGGACTGATGCTACAGCTCCAAAGAAGTCTTCAAGACCTTCGAGAAAGTCATAGATGTCATCAACATCAGCTTCAGTCAAGTCATCGAAATCAAGTGCGGCAATCGCACGGGCGCCTTCGAGAATGTCCGTGAAGAGTTGCAAGACATCATCTTTGAAATCATCAATAGTGGCAGCATCCATGCCGTGTAATAACATGATTACTTCATGGGAGAAGATATCATCAAAGAAAGTATTGATTGCGGCAAGAATGAGATCTTCCATGTCTTCGTCGATGACCTCATCAACCACGACAAGCGCAGTGATGATGACGACGACCTCCATCGCAAACTCATAGTCAACCCAACGCTCATCGAACAACCAATCAGTAAGATCGATTGATTCGACATAAGCAAGGGTTGCAACCTCGAGTTCTGCAAGGGTTGAAATGATGGAGGCAAGCGGGCCGATCATATCTTCAAAGAAATCATTGAAGTCTTCTGGATCCATCATGCCTTCTTGAAGCACGCCGATCAGCAATGGAACACGTACCATGCGAAGTACCTTTTCGACTGATTCGGCATCACGCGCACCCATTAAAATGTCGTTGTAAGGCAGGAATAATGACAAGAGTGCTTCGAGTTCATAGCCAAAGGCGACCACATCCGTCATGTCATCAAGGGATTCGAAAAGTTCGAACAGGCTGATGAAGAAGAGACCCTCTGTCAACAGGAATATGTCAACCAGGTCAACACCGATGTCAGCCAATACGGCAAGACCTTCCTTATAGGTGTCGAGATCCGCCATCACCTCATCAAAAATGAAGAGGAACAGCTCATACTCGTGAGGAGACATACTGTCTTCCATCTCGGCCAGGAAAGTTTCCAGGGCCAAGTCGACAAACGCTTCACCGGCGGGTGTTGAGAAGATAGCTTCCAAGGCCAGGAACTTGTCTTCGTTTTCGACATAGAAATCATCTAGGAAAGTGCCAACCAAAACAGCCAGCTCAATAGCCTTGATCGGATTGATGCCGCCACTTTCATAGAAACAGTAATCATGTCCAGGACCCCAGTAATCAGGATAACAAACATATTCTTGAGGCAACATCAATTCATCTGCGATCGCAAATACGTCATTCATGAAAGCCAAATCAACGGCAGAAGCCAATGTCAGCCCGAGATCCAACGAGGCATGACCCGCAAGACCAAGGAAATCGGCATAAAGAGCTTTGTCATCAACGACGACCTCACCAAAAGCTTCTCCGATGTAAAGCATACTCAAGAAAAGCATGGACATGTCGGCAGCACCAGGAAGCGTATCAAGCAACATGTCGACAAGCGCATCCTTTAGAATGAATCCTTCTTCAGGTGTCAAAAAACCGTCATCAATCAGCTCATCGAGATGTTCGATGGCGATCAACGGCATGCTTTCGGACAACAACACAAAGTAATCAATGACCATGGTCAGGGTGTTGAGCATGAGCGTGTGTTGATTCTCAAGCACATCAAGCATATTGGACTGGTTCTCGATTTGGCTGGCGAAATAATCAATATCCCATTGTGTCCAATAGATAGAATTTTGAAGCCTTAGCAAATCAAAGAACGGCTCAAGAACTTCAGAATCGGTATAAGGACCATCAGCTAAGATTTGATCCATAATGTCCGTATCGTCAGCCAACCAAGCGGCTTTATAGGCATACCAGAACATATCGGAATAAACGTTGCCTTCATACCAGGCTTCATCGGCAAACTCGGCATTATAAACAAGCCAATAAGCATCGTTCAAAGCGAACATCTTCTGATAATCGAAAGGACCATAAAGGAAATCATCCAGGACATCTTCGTATGCGATAGGAACGTAAGTCTCAAAGAAATTCAACAGCGCGATGAAATCAACAACATCATAATAATCGTCCAACTCGGATTGATAATCGAGAAGCTGGATTTCATAATAGTCAAGTTCGCCCTCACTGTTTTGAATGCCACGTTCAAGCGTTGCACGCAATAACTCGATTATCACGTAAGCAACGTTGCCGGATGTCACATCAAATGTCTCAAACAGTTCGAATTCCAGCAAGAGCGTGTTGATTGAATCCATGTCATACATGCGGTCTGGCAATTCAAACATATGCTGGAACATGCCTA
>RECG01000011.1 GCA_007692425.1 Acholeplasmataceae bacterium
GCCGAAACACCCCTGTACTTACAGGGTTCGGGGTGCAAATCAGAACGGCACCATACGCCCCCCTCCACATGACAAAAATGACTCATGACAACAACCACGGACATCGGCCAACACAAGGATTTCAAAGGCTGTTTCGCACTAGATGATCAGTTTGGTATAGAGATAATCAAGCAACACAACAAAACCATCAAACCCTGGAAATTGACAGCAGTTTTGACGATTTTCAATAAACGCATGGCTATTGAACTTCCAAGCTCTCTATTCCAGAAAACACCGGGAGTTTCGGGAGTTTGATCAGCTTGTTCTAGTTTGAGTGCAAACATGATATAATAACAAATAGCAAAGCGAAATTGAAAAACGGGGGAATCACAACATGGCATCAATCAGACTGAACTATGAAAACAAGCTCTGGGAAATGGCAGACAAGATGAGAGTGAACGGAGGAAGTATATGAGAAAACAATTCGCTAGTGTGGTGCTCCTTCTTTTTGGTTTTTTGCTTTTTGGCTGCAGCACAGCCATGGACCCAGGCGATGATTTCAATGATTCGGACAATGATGATCAAACGATATTGCTTTCAGACGACGTACCTCAAAGAAAAATCATCTATACAGTAGATAGTTCATTTGATGTTGAAAACCTTGGACAAAGCATTACGACTTTAAGGAGCCTTCTGAATAGTGATGAGTGGTTTGATCAAGAAGTTATAGGTTCTAATCAAGCTATCTTTAGGGCACGAATCAAAACAGAACGATTGGATGAATTCGCAGATGCGCTCAACACCCAGTTTCAAGTCAGAAGCTTTAGCAAAGAAGGCAGAGACATATCCTTGCAATATCAGGACAAAACCAATCGAATCACATCCATTGAGCTACAAATCACAAGACTTCAGGAGTTATATGAGTCAGCATCTCTTTCGGATATGATTGTGATCAATCAGCAGATGTCCGCACTTGAGGTCGAGCTCATGCGACTTCAAGGAGAACTCAGTGTTTTTGATAGTCTGATCGATTATAGCGAGGTGACCATTCGGCTCTACAGTCGCTATGTCGTAACCAGATCACCATTTATCAACAGGTTTGCAAACGGCTTTTTAGACGGATTTTCAGCAGTTGGATCGCTTTTGGATTGGATTGGCATCGCAATTGCGAACCTGCTGCCATTTGCAATCGTATTTGGGCCGATCGGCTATGGTGTTTATTTTGTCAGGAAGAAATATTTCCTACCAAGAAAACTGAAGAAGAAAGAATCCTTGAAACCTAAAGAGTAGCCAAATTTAAACACATGAAAAAAAAGAAAGACGGTCCCGGAAACCGTCTTTCTTGTCATGTGGGTGTCACTATCCTCATCCGTTTTGAAACAAAACCTGTCAAATCATCTCTGAATGTCAAATCATTCATGCAATTCCGGAAGCAGAGGAATCCCATAGCCAGTTGCGAAGCTGATATGATGTGGAGGTTATGTTCTCGTTCTTGTCTATGACAATCCAGAAACTATAAATGGTCGGATCCATCGCTCCGGTTGGCACGGTTATCCTGATGGTCGCGGTTGCGTGGTGGTCCTCTATCAGGACATCATGCACGACCACAGAGTTGTAATAGTAAGCACCGAACCGGAGTTGGACGATCAGGAGCGTGTGGTTTTCAAAGAAGACGCTGCCGAACGAGGACGTGTCAGACGGGATCATGTGCGGATAAGCCATGCTGAACCCGGCGAAGGAGGCGGTGCTGTTGATGATGTGGAGATTATCTTCGAAATTCATCACATCTGAGAAGTCGGTCTGGCTGTTGTACCTTGTGAACTCGAAGGCCACCAGGCCGTTTGTCCTGATCGCGTCCCTGATCTCATGGGAAATCTGGTCCGGCGTGAGCAGGTGCTTTTTGCCGAATCCGATGATTAAGAAAGATGTTTTGTCCGTGAGCGGCTGGGTCGTCCTGATCATCCTGACCTCCAGTCCGCCCCCAACGTAGTGGATCGACTCCACGTACACTACGGTCTCCTCCTCGTCAAAGACGATGATGATAAGTGAAGCGTCTTCGAAGAAGGCGTCATCATATCCATCGATATCCAGCTCATCCAAGCCGTGGTCAGCCTTGAAGGCCGACAAATCCGAAAGCGACTCGAACACGTGCTTGCCCGTGGCGTGCGTGCCGCTGACGGTCTGGATGTCGTAGGCGGTCACGGCGTCGTCTTCCTTCCGGGTTTGGGAACAGGCCGCCAAGAGCAGAGAAAGCATAAGGCAGACCGAAAAGGTTTTTCTCATATCTTCACCTCCATGATAAGGCGACATCATATTCTTGGTTCGGAGCGGCTCCGACAATAAAGACCCTATACTCGACAACACTACCGGAAATCGCGAAAAACCGCGCATACAGGATATTACCATTGTCATAAGTTCCGACAGGACTTCCATTGACACGCACTTGGAGTTGAATTGGTGCGTAACCATGAAAAAGATAATACAATCTAGACTTGGATACTATCGCTGGCGTTGCGACAGATAGGTATATGTATCCGCCTTGGACAACATTTATCAGTCCTTCATAAAACACCATGCCGTCTGGATAAGTGCTGAACTGCAGCACTGCATGTTGATTTTGATCCATGATGAGATGAGCATTGCTCGAATTCAAAAATCCTGCGCCTACCTTTTTTTCAAAACCTGTTGCATCATAATCAGGCGAAACCCCGCCAACATAGCCTATAGACGAGCCGGTATGAATCACAGACAACAACAAAACCAAATTGTTCTTCAACTCAGGATATGTGTTGATGAGTCTTGCCGCTTTGGCTGTTACTCGTGGGGTTGAATAACTTGTTGCACAACCATCAGAGTATGGCCTTTTGCAGTTGTCCACCAGATTAGGTTTGGAAATCTGAAATGCAACCTTGTATCCGGATTTATTCTCATAAAGAAGGTTTTGATTGACTGCACCGACTGTGAGCACATTATAGCTCAATCCGGGAAAGGTGACATGGAGTGTGTTTTCTGTGTTTGGTATGTTCGTGTTTGCCATGACGAACAGGACATTGTTCTGCACGGACACATAGTCGAAGTACCTGGCTGTACTATTGTAAGTCGTTTCTGTGTCGATACCCATGGATATGTTGATAATCGACACCCCTTCGTTGATCAGCCAATTGACGGAGTTCATTATTTCATAAGGATATAGCGCACACGAAACGAAAACGGCGTAATCGCTTGTCTCTGCATACTCGTTCTTGAGTGTTTTTACAACGTTGGTCGCATGAATGTCCGTTAACGAATAGTAAGGCGATTGGATTTTCCAGTTCATGTCGCTTAGTTGCGAATCAGCAAAATATGGCGCATATCGTTCGACTATGCCGATCCTGGTATCAAGCATGACATTGCCATTGGTCTGTGCCACTTCTCCAAGGCCTTCAAAAGTGCCATAGTAATTTGATCCGCCGCTGCCTCCGCAATCTGCTCCATCATCGTGGGTGCAGCCTTGAATCGGATCTCTTTCTGTTAGAAGCAGGTATTCCTCATAGACATATATGCTCGCTATCGCTTCGTTGTGAGAAAGGGCGATGACCTTTTCCATGAAATCCTCGGCATCACCGCCATCAACAATGATGAAGTGCGGTGAATAAGCCGACACCGATATGGTGTCAAAATAACTCAAGTCAAAACCACTGATGTAATCATGATTAACTTGCTCGTGATATGACGTATCTTGTTGGACCGCCCACAAATCGTGGTCATCGTAATACAATTCGATATAAGCTGTGTTTATGAAACTGGAATCATCAATTGTTCTCGTTTCTTGATCATTGTTATGCAATCCAATTTGACCAGCATAAGTCACTTTGGATTCAAGAATGATATCTTGTGCCGAATGTAAAAACAGCACTAATAAAAATAACAAGAACAGCAATAATAAAGAAAACAACGTTTTAGCGAATCTAGACATTTGACCCCCCCCCGCCATGTCTTTAATGATGTTCATAGTATATATGATTTTAGGAAACATGTCAATATTAAGGGCAAGATTTTCGGCACCACGGCTACCCACGTATGAAAGGCTTGAATTCCTTTCATGAAGCCAAAAAGACGGGTCAAAAACCGTCTTTTTTTGTGCCCTGAAATGCCCGTTTTCGGGCATGAAAATGACATTTCGCCGAAACACCCCTGTACTTACAGGGTTCGGGGTGCAAATCAGAACGGCACCATAGGACCCCCCACTATCAAAAATGCCGATGAGAACACACCCTGATCAAACAAGAATACCAAGGTATTCCAATGCTGTTATGAACGAGATAATACGGAGTATGCCAAGATGCATGCAAAACCATGAAACCCTGGAAACTGACGAGTGGTTTGACGAAATGTAAAAAGATACAAGGTCATGGAACTCCTAGGCATGTATACTCAAAAAACACGGGGATTCGGGGAAAGTCGGAAACTCACATTCACGGGTGTATGGACAGCACACGACGAATTCCAAATTGAATAGAGACTTAGGACTCGACTCATGAACAGCAAGCAGCTCTGGAGGTTGATCGAGACTTGATCCGGTATGCAAGCCGTGTCAATCACCTAATGCCAGCGCCTGTTCAGATCAGGGTTAAGAAAAAAGGTACATCATAAGATATACCTCTTTGTTGCCAAACGGTTCTGATAGCCCTATTGCTGATCTGCCATAGCATTGTCTCCTTAAATCCTGTTTTCACTTAAGACGGGTGTAAAGCATCACAACATGACATGATGCTGGTCGAAAGGGTATTCCTTCAATCAGCACGCGACATGAGCCATCTAGCTTATGAAAGGGTCCTGTCTGTGAATCAATTGACGTAGGTGACATCCAGGTGCACCGGCATTTCATCCATTTTGTCAACATGTATCAGATATGTATACATCGTGATAACTGTCGGTGACTCTCCCTGTGGATATGTGACACGAAGCTTCACGTTGATGGTGCCACCTTTTTCATGGACACCTTCCAAACTAAACATTTGTTGATTGAGACTGCCGCTCACTCTCAATATAGCCACAATAAGATCATGGCTTTCAAAAAACGCCTCATCATATATCCTGAAAACAGTCGGCATGTTAAACTCGGTGTCCAGTGCCGCCTCATATTGATCATAGCTTTCAAACTTCCTGGCGTATGATTCGCTGCGTGGCATGGGCGCCGCGCCGGTGACAAAAATACTGCGCTTGACTGGAATATCCGAACCAGTAGTACATGAAAACAAGAAAAACAAGCATGCAAGAATCAACAGTTTCTTCATTTGATCGCCTCCTATGAATCGATATGCCACGTCATAGCCAACAAGTCTGGCCTCAATCCCGAGTAGCCGCCTATTATCCTTACCTCGAATCTAAGCGTCCCACTACTTTCGATGATGAGTCTTACCAGCTCGGAATTGCCATAGGTGCTGCTTCCTGTACCATTGGTTAACAAGAGATCATTAAGATAAACTTTTAGGTCATAATTGTTGATGACGGGATTTCCTTCAACCACATCTGTCAGCCAGTTCAATGCCACAGACAAATATATGGGTGACTGAGTTGATGCGCTAACAGGAACTTCATGCGAGAGGATTGGATTGGTGTTGCCAGAATGTGTGTGAAGAACGGTATGATTAGCCATGACGTTTTCGATGAATTTCGCAATGTCTAGCAAACCAGAGCCATACATGTCATTCAGATGATTCGTCTCAAAACCAGGGTAAAATATAACATTATTTGATGTGGCTGATAGTATTGACATGATCTTTTCCGGAAAAAGCCTAAGCACGGGGGAATGTTGCATTGCCAAAGCAATCGCACCAGTGACAAGAGGGGCGGCGAAACTTGTTCCCTCATTGTATCCGCTATTTGGAATATTCATGTTACCTACTGCAACCAGATTGGGCTTAAATCTGGGTAATGCTTGTGGTCTTTCATATACAGAATACCATGTAATTTCATCACCTGAAATTGTAGTGGCCCCCACAGTAATCACATTATTAGCCAACGCTGGAGCACCCAAAACATAAGTACCATCCCTGTGATTCCCTGACGCCACAACTAAGACAAGAAAATTATCTCTGACAAAAAGATCATAGGCATTAATTCGCGAATTGATTACAGATGTGTTGTTTGACCAATTTGTTCCAAAGCTGGCATTAACCACCGAGACCTGATTATCAACAAACCATTGAAGTGCAGGCAAGTCAATCAAGCCTGCATTTGGGTTGAAATCGGTAGAATATATGATAGAGTTTCTTGCTATTCCGCTGTTGCCAGCGGCAACAATTCCCACCTGTGTCGCATGCAGAGATGGTAGGATAGTGCTGTTTGTGTATCTTCTTATTCTTGTTCTGCCTGAAAATTCCAGATGGGCAGGTATCCTGCCACTCCCTGATTGAGATTCAATAGCTTCCCATATGCCAATTTTTATGTTGCTGGCATCAAACATACCATGCACATCACCAATGTTGATTGTATCCAAGACTGTAGCAAAGTCATGACCAGGTACAAAATCTTCTGGCTGGGGAGTGTAATTAGAACCGCCACCGCCGCATGAATGATAAGCAAATACACATTCAATTGGTCCAAAAGGAACCACGACATACACGTCAGTGATCGAAACATACTCCACCATATCGTCAGACAAAGCAAGTATTAACCGATCGTCAAGGTCGTCAATACCATCAATGTTTTCTTTACTGAAAATTTCTATGTATGGTGACGCAGTTTCTATTTCATCCGGCATCAAGAGTTGATATTTGTCGTCAAACGCCTTTCTCAAGTCTGCATAGTAGGACTTGGCTTCTAGCCTCGCTTCACGAGTGATGATATCAATTTCATCATGTGACAAACCAAAAGGTTCATATAACAACTGTTCTCTGGCAGATTGGGTAGTAGTGGTCACAAAATCCGAAACCAGCAATATGACAATTGATGTGCCGGCTTGTGTTAGATAGCCTCCTTCAGCATTAGTATTTGAAATGACACCATTGGAGTGTATGTAGACAGCATCTTCTACGAACAAACGCGCAATAGAATAATCTTTTGATAAGTGAACACCAGTCACAAAAGCAAAGCATACGCAACACACAAAGATAATATACAACTTTTTCATAATTGCCCCCCCAAAAAGTTTTTTAATTCTGATACATAATTATATCACAATGACCACATTTTATCTATTTTGTCATTGATATCCGCAAATAGTTGTTTGATAGTGTCATCACTTCTTTACAGAACTGAGTGATTAAAAAAGATTGCGCCAGCCAAACCACACAAGGCAGAAGCAGTTAAACAACAAGATGTTGTTATACTCACTAGTTGAGACTCAGGCAAACATGACGCCATCATCAATGTGGCCAAACCCCCACCGATGAACAGTAGATAATCACATCTCTTGAGATTTGTTTTATTAGCCAAAAAGTGATTATTGAGATGAAATCGAATTGACAGCCTTACAAAGCCATGAAAAGCACTTAATACGTGAATAAAGTTCGGATTCTATTTTCGGCACCATGGCTACCCACGTATGAAAGGCTTGAATTCCTTTCATGAAGCCAAAAAGACGGATCAAAAACCGTCTTTTTTTGTTCTCTGAAATGCCCGTTTTCGGGCATGAAAATGACTTTTCGCCGAAACACCCCTGTACTTACAGGGTTCGGGGTGCAAATCAGAAACAAGGACTTGACATAACGCATCAAATCAATGACAAACGAATCGGGTCTTATTAAGCACGGAGAAGATGTCAATCATCACCCCTACAAAATGGATGTTGATTCACACCTCATTCTTCAAACAATATTGAAAATGTGTATCAAATGTGATACAATATTATTGAGGTGATTGATATGAGAAATGATGTCATACATGTTCGAGTATCAGATGAACTGAAGGCTAATGTCGAATCTATTTTAAATGACCTCGGGATTACATTGTCTTATGCAGTCAACATGTATTTGAAACAAATTGAATCAAAAAGAGGCATTCCATTTGATGTGGTCTTGCCAAATGAAGAAAAAGCCAAAGACATAGAGATGCTTGCAAAAGCCATCAATTTAACAGGCGGAAAAGAAGTTTCGAAATATGCCAATCGAATTATCGGACTTTACGCACAAGATCTGATTGATTATGAAACAGCCGTATTTGCACTAGGAAGAAATCTATAATGAAAGATCCATATGTTTATGATGATTGTGATGTCCTAATCAATCAAGCAAACATAAAAGACAAAGACAAATTGGCTGAATTTGAGAATCGCATGACCAATCTTGCTATCGTATCGCTATTTAAAAATGTTCACACCATCAGCGATACAAAAGATGTCTTCAAGATCCATAAACAATTATTCGAGCATGTGTATGAATGGGCAGGCATCGCAAGAACCATAAACATTTATAAGGATGAACCGATTTTAGGAGGCATCAGTGTTGAATACACTGCTTATAACCATATCACGAAAGCATTAAAGCAAATCGATCATAAGTATTTCAAACAGGATTGGAAATCATTAAGAAAAGAAGATTTTATGCACCTGTTCACGAGAATGATTGCTGATATCTGGCAAGTTCATCCTTTTAGAGAAGGCAATACGAGGGTTGTATCAGCATTTGCGTTCTTGTTTTTAAAACAACAAGGATATAACTATAATGTTGCTTTGATTAGACAACATGCCAAATATTTTAGAAATGCTTTGGTGATGGCATTTTTAGGTGAGCATGCTGAATATCAATATCTGCAAAACATTTTTGTCGATGCGATCACGAACGAAGATGCAGCAGTTTCTCAAGACAAGTATACAAAAATAAAAGATTATGAAATAAATACGTATCAATATGTTCATCATAAGGCAAAATGAACCGAAACATGCGTATAAGCTTCGGATTTAATTTTCGGCACCAGACTTATGCATATGTTTTCCATATAAATCGCTTCACGAAGCCAAAAAAAATCAGAAAATGATTGTTTTTTTGTTAAATAAATAGTAAAAATAAACAAAGATCATCGTTTTGACATGCTAGACCATAGGAAGTCTAGGGTTTGGGTGTTTTTCAACACTTAGAGAAATGCTGAAAATACGAACTAGTGGCAATACATATGTGGCCTTTACCAAGCCGTTTTGATCTGAATAGCACGCGAGCATGTCACTGGTTGGCCATCGGCACCAATAACATAGATGACACGGAATCTCATGACTTTGGAGACGGGGTTGATACTAAGGCAATTGACGATTATACATAGGTGTCATCTTGAACATGCTCCTGTGCAATGTCAGATCTAGTCATCAGATGATCCAGCTGAAATACACAACGGACATTGTAACGCAAAACCTCATCGTGGTATAATCGAATAGGCTATCACACGCAAAACACAAAGGTGGGAAGACATGAACACACCGATCATCGAAATCAATCAACTGACCAAGTCCTACGGTATAAACAAGGGCGTATTCAACCTCTCTTTTAGCGTCAATGAAGGAGAGGTTTTTGGCTTTATCGGACCTAACGGCGCAGGAAAGACGACGACGATCAGACATTTGCTTGGATTCATCGGATCCGATCATGGCGATTGCCATATCTTTGGACTGGAAACCAAAGCGCATGCAGCAGAAATCCAAGAAAGTCTTGGCTATCTGCCGGGAGAGATCATGTTCTTTGATCACATGACGGGGGTTGAATTTCTCAAACTCATGGCAAACCTGAGAAAGTTGACCGATTTGTCCAAGATGCACGAACTGATTGCTTTTTTTGAACTCGACCCAGCAGGCAGGATTAAAAAGATGTCGAAAGGGATGAAACAAAAACTTGGTCTGATTGCCGCGTTCATGCATGACCCGAAGGTTCTGATTTTGGATGAGCCCACCAGCGGGCTCGATCCCTTGATGCAAACCAAATTTGTCGAATTGGTTCTTGAAGAAAAAAAGCAAGGCAAGACGATTCTGATGTCCTCACATTCTTTTGAGGAAGTCGAGCGGACTTGTGACAGGGCAGGCATCATCAAAGAGGGTGTCCTGATTGCCCTTGAGGATATTCAGGAACTCAAAAAAACACAAAGGAAAGCATTCATCGTCCGAACCAAGGACGATGCCTCGATTGAGACCTTGAAAACCATGGATCTGGAAATCATCCAGGAAAGAAACCGGGAATTGGAAGTGGCCGTAAGTGGCGATATCATGCCATTTATCAAAAAACTGGCCAACATTCAAGTTGAGTCCCTGGATATCAAATCACAGTCTTTGGAAGAAGTTTTCATGGACTATTACAAGAGGGGGGAAAGAGCATGAACAAAGCCCTTTTGAAGGCAACACTTAAAGCGAACTACAAATTATGGCTCATCATCTTGCTGGTGATGTTGATGTACTCGTCCATCATCATTTCCATGTATGACCCAAACTCGATGGAGGGATGGGAAGCCATCCTTGAGATGATGCCGCAGGAATTGCTCAAAGCGATGGGTTTTGAACTGATTGAGCCAACCTTTCTAGGTTATGTATCTGGATATTATTATGGGTTCATCATCATCATGTTTCCGATGATCTACATCAGCATCATGGGACAAAGATCGATTGCCAAATATGTCGACAACGGCTCAATGAGCTTTTTATTGGCAACACCAAACACCAGAAAGACGATTGCCACCACACAAGGGTTCTACATGCTGACAAGCACCATTGTATTGATTGCGATTATCGCCATGTCAATCTTGATGATTGGATTGACCGCATATCCGGATGATGTTGAGTTTATGAAATTCTTTATGCTCAATGTTAATGTCATCGGTTTGTTCGTCTGTTTGAGCGGCATCGCTTTCTTGGCGAGTTGCATGTTCAATGAAATCGGAAGCGCTGTCGGATTCGGGGCAGGCATTCCCGTCGGTTTTTTCGTCATCAACATGCTCGCCAACGCGACAGATGATTTGAGCTTCTTCAGGTTTTTTACGGTCTTCACCCTGTTTGACACTGATTTGATTTTAGCGCTGAAGCCCATCATCTATCTTCAAATGATGATTATGTACCTATCGGGCTTCATCTTCTATGCATTAGGCATACGAATCTTTATGAAAAAGGATCTGCACATCTAGAATGTGTGATATCGATAACAAGTTCATATCGCATCTACATCATGGAAAAGCAGGTAGATTTGTCCTTAACACACACTGATAAAGCCTTTTACTACAAACAAGGTATCATCAGCCTGTTTCAACATGTTATAATGAATATAAATCAACAGATAAACTAAATCGGAAGGTGTGATTTGATGGATCGCTTGCTTGAATTGTTACCCCTGCTCATCCCGTTGATTCTCATTCAGATCGGGCTTGCTGTGTACGCCCTTATTGTGTTGCATCGAGCCAAGCGTGTGCGAGGCGATTCGAAGCTTTTATGGGCACTTGTGATCATTTTCATTAATTTGTTCGGCCCGGTCATATTCTTGTTTCTTGGGAGGTTGGATGATGCAACTGGCAGTGAAGACGAATGAACTGATTAAAAGTTTCAATGGATTGAAGGCAGTCAACCATCTTAATCTCGAAGTTCCTGTGGGTGCGATTTATGGTTTCTTAGGACCGAATGGTTCTGGCAAGACCACCACATTGAAAATGCTGACCGGCATGACAGAACCGACAGCGGGATCGATTGAAATCATGGGAGAACCCATGGTGTTTGGAAAACAAAAGAGTCACGATAACATCGGCTTTCTACCTGATGTTCCAGGTTTCTATGATTGGATGAACGCCCAAGAGTTCTTAGTCCTTTGTGGTAGTCTTTTCCATATTCCGAAAGCCGTACTTTCGACAAGAGTGACAGGTTTGTTGAAAGTTGTCGGTCTTTCAAAAAGCGCTAAAAAGAAGATTGGCACCTTTTCTAGGGGCATGAAACAAAGGCTTGGTATCGCTCAAGCCTTGATCAACAACCCTGATATCATCTTTCTAGATGAACCTGTATCTGCACTGGATCCGCAAGGAAGAAAAGAAGTCATGGACATCATTCATGGGCTTAAAGGCAAAGTCACTGTCTTTTTTTCAACACATATTCTTTCTGATGTCGAGAGGATTTGCGACCGCGTCATCATCATTAACGAAGGCGCGGCCGTTTTGGAAGACACCATCGAGAACATCAAAGCCATGTCTGAAACCCATGCCATCGAAATTGAAGCTGATGTAGCAGTCTTGAACAAGATTGAGGCATTGCTTCAAGATATCGAACATGTCATGAACATCAAGACAAATCATCAAACGATGGTCGTCACCGTTGATGATTTGGATGTGTCACGTAAACACATCTATAGAATCCTGCATGAACACGACATGATGGTCAAGAAAATCATGGTCAAAGAGCCGACACTTGAAGATATTTACATGAAGGTGGTGAATCACCATGGTTAGCCTGGCATTTCTTCGCAAAGAAATCCAAGAAATGGTCAAAACACCCAAACTGATTATCATTGCATCCGTTTTTGTCTTCTTCGCCATCATCGGACCTTTGACAGCCAAATACATGAATGAATTGATTGCGATGTTCGCCTCGGACATTGAAATCAGCTTTCCCGATCCAACCTATGTCCAATCATGGGAGCAGTTCTATAGCAACATCACATCGATTTCCATGATCGTGTTTTTGATTCTAATGACCGGCACGGTGGTCGCTGAAAAGAACAAGGGTTCCATTTATCTGATGCTGACTAAAAATGTCACCAGAACATCGTTCCTGGTCAGCAAGATGATTGCCGGCATCCTGCTTTTCACGACCGTGTTTATCATGTCAGTGTTGATCTCCTGGTATTACACCTGGATGTTGTTTGATCAGGTCACCTACGAGGGATTGGCGCTTTCTCTCCTTTCAATCTTCATGTTGGGCATCTTCTTCACCATGGTCGCAGTCTTGTTGAGCGTCCTCTTGAAATCGACCACCCATGCGGCGTTGCTGGCGTTTGCGGCATATGCCATATTGAACATACTGACCATCTTGTCGGATATCAACCCCTACAACCCCGCCGGCGCGACGACACTTGCGCTCAATCAGCTCAAAGGGGTTGATGCAATCCAACCGCTCCTGATCAATGTGTTGATTTCCTTGGTGATCACCATCATCTTGGCCATTGCCTCCATCCGGATTTTCAACAAACAAGAATTATAAGCAATCATTGCATGGGCACACCTTCATGACTTGTCATCACATCTTGATTGAATGCTAAAAAAACACCGCCATGATGGAATGATGGCGGTGTTTTTCATGCGTGGGTTCAATGGGACAAGACCGGTTTCGAGGCGTCAATGCTCCAGCATTTCATCACGCATCAAAACCTTATTTGACAAGCTTGTGGATTTTGTTCGCTGCAAGCTTGGCGGTGACAATCGATGTCGGGAACCCCGAAGGGGAAAATGACCAATGACTCGATTGAAAGACATTTGGAAAAGGTGTCTTGATTGATTTTGCAATCTTAAAAAGTTTATGTTCAACGGGGATTTCTCCTTTGAAGGACCACCCCGTGATGGCGCCATTGGTGTTGTTAAGCCTGTTTTCAATCGTCAGTGGCGTCGCCTCGAAATCATTGATGATCTTTGATTGCCAGCCTGGAAGCAGCGTGCGCTCTAGGACATCAATGATGGCTTGAGACAAGTGTTTCTTAAAGACATCATATAGACCCGATGTCTGGATCCACTTTGTCAACTCATAGCTGAATAATGTGCTGATGATGACAGACGACTGATTTTCAGGCGCCAACGTCTCATCACGCACGACAGGGACGGAGATTTCATATGTGGTCAATCTGGCAAAATCAGTCAACCACTGAAAAAGGACTTCGACCTGTTGCTTTTCATCCAAACCACTGAGATGAGCGATGAGCGCTTGCTCGGTCATCGCCAGTGTTGAAAGCCCTTTTTGGGTAGGCATGTAAAACAAATGTCCTGAAAACTTGTCTTGGAAATATGTCTTTGGCAAATCAACAGTCATATACATTTGATAAATGGAATCATTACCTTTGGCTTGTTCGAGTCTCTTTTTAGTCTCGTGATAATCAATTGACGTGTTTTGAATGCTCCGATACATCGCATTAAGATCACCACACCAAAGCAACGCATCGTAAGGATAAGCGGTGTCTTTGTGATAAGCCACCTGGCGATCAATATCGATCTTGTCGATTTCCGAGTTGGTCTTGATGACACCACCCTTGGCAATGATAAAATCTTTCAATGCCTTGACAATCGACCGGGTGCCACCTTTTGGATAATAATAATCGCTGTGCATTTTGAGATAGCTCAAGGCAAAGAATGTCGGTGTATCGGTGAAGAAGTGTTGGGATATGGCATCAATGAGATCCGGGTTATTGGTGTATCGCCGCAAATAAGCACGAATCGGTGTTTTGAGTTTTTCAATTTTTCCGATTGTGAACGTGTATTGAAACATCCAAGGCAGGATGGTTTTCATCAAGTATTTCGCATCAGTCTTAGGATTGAGAAACAAAGGATTATCAATGTCGTAGAGTACCTTCATATACTTGGATATCTTTTTGATATCCTTGAAAATCTTGTCGATTGAAGCCGCTTCATCAGGATAAAAGGCTAACAACAAATCTTTGTATGTCTGATAGTTTTCCCGAGGGTCGATCGAGATGATCTTCGAACCGATTCCCATATCGACGATGTTGGGCAAGAAATCGACATGAATGCCTAACTGTCGAAGCATGGGAAAAAGCGTTCCTGAGTTTTCAACGCCCCGGATGCCATGATCAAAGATGAACCCGTCACGATTGAATCCGCCGATCAGACCACCAAGTTCATCGGACTTTTCAACCAATGTGACAGAATGTCCTTCATTACATAAGTAGGCCGCTGCCGTTAATCCTGATATGCCTGCACCAACGATGATTGTATGTTTGCTCATTGCTATGCTCCTTGACTCAAATTGCTGATGATCGTTTGATTTTTTTCAGATGTTTCTTGGTTGCATCAGCAGCCAGTTTGCCGGTGATGACCGAAATCGGGACACCTGCCGGGCTGAATGACCACTGTCCGGCCATAAGAACATCCGGCAGACCGGTTTGAACGGATCGGGTGATGCGTGACATGCGATGTGCGACAGGAATCGGCTTGTTGGCGTAAGACCAGCCAATGATGGCACCATCGGTACTCCCCGTTCTTTTTTCGATGGTCAGCGGTGTGGCACAAAACATGTCAATGACATGATCTTTCAGGCCAGGGTAAATCGATGTTGAGAGAATGTCGATGACAAGGTTCTGCACACAGGACTTGAAGGACGTGTAATAGCCCATTTTCTCAATGTGAAGGACGGTCTCATGGTCAATCAGAATGGATATGATCAGACCGGTCTTATGATCAGGTGCGAGTCTTTCATCTCTTAACACAGGAATGGAGATTTCAAAAGTGTTGAGCGCTAAAAATGTTTTCAAATGGGGAACAAAAAGCTCAAGGGTGTCTGTTTTGGGTAGTTTAATCTGACCAAGACCGACTGATTGCGGGGTATAGAAGAAGTGTCCGCTTGATCGGTCTTTGAAGTAACGGGGTTCAAGGTCCACCAAGGCATAGACCGTCAGCACGGATTCCGCACCTCTTTTGTTCTTTAACTGACCGAGGGTCGATACCACTTTCTGTTTCACCTTGGGCTGATTCAGGTGATCAAGTTCAATCATGCGATACATTGATTTCAAATCAGCCGCCCATATCAGCTTGTGATAGGGATATTGCTCGCCTGATGAGTCTGATACCACCTTGTCATCCAGATTGATGGAGGTGATTTTGGTTCCTGTTTTCAGCAATCCACCATGATGTGAGATGTATTCCACCATTGCTCTCGGAAGTTGACCGGTTCCACCCTGGGGATAATGATAATCGAAATAAATGCTAAAGTAACCAAGTGCGAAAAAGGCTGGGGTGTCTTTAAAAAAGTGTTGAGCAATCATGTCCATAAGCGCTTGATTGCTGGTATATTTTCTTAAATAGGATTCAACAGGCACGGACAATCTTTCAATGTGATAAAGCGTAGGCACAAATTTGAAAAACCAGGGAAACAGCGTTTTCAGCACATAAGATGGATTGGCCTTGAGATCAACCATCATCGGGTTGTCAATGCCATACAAGACATTCATGTATCTGAGAATACGCTTGATTTTCCGAATGATTAATCTGATATCTTCTCGGTTTTCAGGAAAGATGGAGACAAGAAGTGCTTCATAAGCCGTAATGTCGGCAGGCGTTGATAAGGCAATCACCTGATCTTCGATGCCGAGTGTCACGGGGCTGCGTCGAAAATCAAGATCGAGACCAAGGTCTCTGATCATTGGTATGAGCACACCAGAACTTTCAATCGAACGAATGCCACCGTCGAAATGGAATCCTTGATAATCGAAAGAGTTGATGAGTCCACCCATGATGTCTTGTTGTTCCAAAACAATTGACATATAGCCATATTTTGATAGATAAGATGCTGCCGTCAGTCCGGCAATCCCGCCGCCAACGATGACGGCATCATATCGCCTGGGATTATTCATCATTCAGACCAACCATTTCCATGCTCAAGTCATACACTTTTCTCGCCATGACGGGGTCGATGGCATGTTTGGCAGGTAGCTCGTCAATGGTCAAATGAAAAAACCTGCCCGAAACACCTTCAAGTTCGGGAGCGGCAGCCAGGTAATGGATGGCTTGACCTGAAATGACAGGATTCTTGAGAAAATGCGAGGTCACATGTTTGAAAAAGAAGCGATAGAGAAAGCCGTTGTTGCTGCCGATTGCTGTTTTGACAGCGCCAGGATGACAGGCATTGATGGTCACATGCGATGACTTCAGTTGTTCACTGATGACTTGCATCGTCAATAGTTGGGCGGTTTTCGATTGCCCATATCCTTTCAAACCGGTGTAGATGCGTTTTTTAAAGTTGATATCTTTCAGTTTGACGCCACTGAACCGGTGTCCTTCGGAGTTGACTTGAATGATTCGCCCATGCCCTTGTGCAACCAGCCTGGGCAAGAGAAGTTTGGTAAACAGAAAAATGCCTAAATGATTGACTGCGAAACACAGCTCGATGCCATCCTCGTTATAGCGTTTCCTGGTTGAATGCAGACCAACGCTATTGATGATGACATCAATGGTTTGATATTGGTTCAATATCGTTTCTGCTGCTTGTCTGACCTCAGACATACGACTAAAATCAGACACCACGATGTCAACATCAACACCATAAGCATTCATGAGTTCTTCCCGTATGGGCAACGCCTTTTCACGATTCCTACACACCAGGACAAGATTGGACTTGGCAGCGGCCAACACCTTTGCCGTTGCCAGTCCGACACCGGAGGTTGCACCTGTGATGATGGAAAGCCGTCCCGCCATCGACGTGTTGCATTGTTTTTGCTTCGCTCTGCTATTCTTCATAAATATTAGTTCATTAGGCCATTTCATAAATGATATGCTGCCTTTCAACCAAAAAATACCCGCATAAACCAGCGATAAATCCGCCGATAAATCGGAATACCATTATAAATATCGCCCCACAAGTCATAATAGTCACGCTGCTCAAGAATCTGTCCGTTCTCATGCAGTGTCAAACGCGTGCTACCATACATGGGTGCGCTTGGGAAAATCCTGAACTTAATAGTCATGATCCATTCAAACATAATGATGTTGCTGTTCTTGGTGACATTCAATATCTCCATATGAAGACTTCTGCATCTTTTGGTCAAACGCGCACACATCGCCTTGAAAGGGTCAATACCGTGGATTTTTTGGATTGAATCATGAAACATGATGTTGTCGTGATAATATGGGAAAATATGGGACCAGTCAGGCTTGCCATCCCTATTATACGTTTTTGACCACTCGCTATAAATGGTATCAACATCAAGTTCTGTTAGTCGGTTTTGATCATTTCTTTGCATCATGAAACCATCCTTTATACATAAAAAATTCGGTTGTTATTATTATAACATTGATTGAGGGTTATTTCAGGATGTAAGCATTTGAAATACAAGGATTGTGTTCATATTATAGTTCATCGTGTATAATAAAACTAATCAGTGCACTATGCTCATAAGAAAGCGGTCAATCTATGCCAAGTTTTTCAAGTCGTCTCCTCGCAATCATGCTAAAGACATTCAAATTCAACCAAAGATTGACACGAGATTTGGAGTCTGATCGACACCATGCGCGTCCATCAAAAGAACCTTCGTCAAGGATGATCAAGACTTATGATATCAGCATCACGCTCATCCAAGATAGAATTGTCTATCAATGGAATAATCGACATGATCACGACCAGATGACCATTTTTTACATGCATGGCGGGGCTTATTTTTATGGTTTGAACAAGATGCATTTCAAACTATTTGAAAAATTGATTAACAGCACGGGATGTTCCATCATCGTGCCAGATTATCCCTTGGTTCCGCATGCATCAGCAGAAGAAATCCATGCGTTTCTTGAAGAAAGTTATTGTGAACTATGCAAAGACAAAAACCAAAACCGTATCATGCTCATGGGCGATTCTTCAGGCGGAGGACTGGCTTTGGGATTAGCACAACAATTGGTGCAACATCATCAGTTGAGAGCGCATCGGATCATGTTGCTCTCGCCATGGCTTGATGTTGGCATGAACAATGAGATGATTAGCGACATCCAAAGACACGATCCTGTGCTGAACCGAGAGACTTTGCGAAAAATCGGAAACATGTATGCAAGGCATTTAAGCATTCAACATCCCAAAGCAAGTCCGCTTTATGGTAGTTTGGACGGCATACAACGGATTTCGATTTGGACAGGCACTAAAGACATTTTGTATCCGGATGCTGTCAGCCTGCAAGAAAAAGTCAAACACACATCTGTCACATGTGATCTGCATGTCTATGAGGACATGCTCCACACCTGGATGTTTTTCGGTCTTCCTGAATCAAGGCAAGCTATCAGTGACATCACCAACCATATTTTAGCTTGATGATCGAAGAGGGCATCATCAAGCTTTATCAAGGCGTGTGAAACATGTCTGATATCAGACGATTGAACATCGCATTGCTACAATTGAAAAATCGCATACACAAGGAGGAAGGGTCATTTGATGAGGCCGAACAAATGCTTCAAACTCTTGACGGTCAAAACATTGACTTCGCCTTCCTTCCGGAACTTTTACCACGCGGATATGCAGCCAATGAAATCTCTTGGCGTTATAAAGAGCGTTTGACAGGACCCACCGTCCAGTGGGCCAAAAGCATGGCAATACGATATGGCATGCACATTGGATTTGGCCTGATTGAGCATACAGGCAAGCATGTTTATAACACATATGCTATCGTGGACCCAGAAGGCACATTACTCGGTTTCGTCAGAAAGCAGTTCGCCGAATCCTATGTATTCAAACCCGAAAAAGGACCCAAGTTCATTGATACATCACTTGGCAGAATCGGGATTGGCATTTGTGCTGACAGTCATCAAAAAAAGGTATTCAAACAAATCGCTCAAGCCAATGTCGATGTTGTCGTTCTTCCGCATGCCTGGCCGGTCGCTAGTGTTGAAAACAAGATCATCAGCCGACAGGACATCGAAGATGCCAGAGCGTTGCTAACATCATATCCGCTTGTTTATCCACGTTATTTACACATACCAGCACTATTTATCAACACGGTTGGTGACATGCAAACAATGAAAGGTCTGTTAGGCAAATTCATTACACCCGATGCATTTAGTTTCCAAGGCATGTCGACGATCTGTGATCAAAACAGAAACTTCATCGGACAACTCGATCATCAAGAAGGGATCCTCACAGGAACGATTGTCATCCAACGACCGACAATCAAATGGGAAATGCCAAAAACATATCAAAAAGGATGGCTTCATCAAGGCTCGACAATTATACGGCATGTGATCATGCCATTGGATGGATTGCTGGGAAGATTGAACTACGCATTAAGAAAAAAGAAGTGACAGGTTTGTCAGACGCATAGACAAGTCTGTGATCTCGTGACAAGCAAACCAACAACTGAATGATTGTGCACTTCTTATCATCATCATGTAAACTCACCGCCTAGGGTGCAGTGTATTGAACTTTTGACAAGCCGTTTTGAATCAAAGGCACGCAAGCATGTCGCGTGCGCCCTTTGGTACCAACTGCAAATAACGTTAAAAAACGTAAAAACCGTTGTATCACAAAATCACAACATGGTATAATCAAAGCAATTTCACAAGCCAATCAAAACACATAAAAAACACCAATGAATACAATCAATCAACTCACCAAACCCCGTGTTATCAATAAGGTTTGCTAACCTTCTTGATTAAGTTAACACGGGAAGGGTTGATGATCATAATACAAGGAGAAAGTCAATGGAATCCAATGTCACGCTTCAGCGCCAACAAGTAAAAAAGAGCCTGATGGTCATCGTTTTTCTAGTTTTGTTGGTATCAATTATTCCGGAAATCCTTTTTTCTGAATTGACAGGGGCAATACCGGGTTGGCTTCACCATGTAAGATTGGCGGCTTTGGTATTCATCGCTATTGTCTTACAGTTCGTTGCACCATTTAAACATTTGACGACATTTGTGGTTTTGCTCATCGCAATCAGCTTTGGTCATATTTTGATCAACTTGGTAGTAAGCATTGAATCCTGGAGCGATGTTTTCCCCAAGCATACATTTGTGGGTAGTTTCGGAGGAAACATTATCCTGAAAATCATCCAAGTCATCCCGGTAACGGTAGCCTTGCTGGTGTTGTTCAAGGGTCCGAAAGAAGCATATTTAGCCAAAGGAGATTTGACTGTCAAGGTTGAGGAAATCAAATGGTTGGGCATTCGCAAGCACCGTTTCAGCTGGGGCCGTTTGGCGGTAATCTCAGGACTTCTGATTTCCTTGGGAACCATTCTACTCACCATCATCACAGTGACTGGTGCGTCGGTACAACCGGATTTCAGCCGGCTACCGGTGTTATTCCCTCTAATACTGGCATTAGCATTATTCAATTCTCTCTGCGAAGGGATCGTTTACCGTAGCACGGTGTTGAGTTCTCTTACAAACATCCTACCCAAAAATCACTTGATGTTGGTTGCTGCCGCTTTATTTGGCATTGCCCATTTTTATGGCGCTCCAGGCGGCATCATCGGTGTGGTCATGAGTGGACTGCTGGGTTGGTATATGTGCAGAAGCATGTATGAGACCAAGGGGTTTGCTTCATCTTGGATTATTCATTTCATGCAAGATGTGGTCATATTCTCCACCATTCTTGTGTTGGGGAATTTTAGTTGATGCTCATGAATGATATAACCACTCGATTTTGATTCACTTGTCTTAAATAACCAAAAACATATTGAGAACTACATAAATCCTATTTGGTACAACATCCAAAAAGCAGACAGGGTATTGTTTCAAAGACTTTTTCTGGGTTCCATTGATCTCAATTTGACCAGAAATCAATAAATCAAAATATCATCTAAAACGTAAAAAATTAAGTCTAACATGGTGCATCATGAAATATATGGATTTAAAATAGAATCATCCCTCGTGATGATATGATTATGCTTGTCGTTTATGGTACGGTTTTTTTGACTTGCCAGAACAGTTTCAACAACTTGAAAATGTCAATACTAAAGGTGATTAACTAAAATAGGCATGCGCATTATTTTCGGATTCTCTTTTCGGCACCATGGCTACCCGCTTGCGAAGGACCTTAAATCCTTTCATAAAGAAAAAAAAGACGGATTAAAAACCGTCTTTTTTGTGTCAAATATGCCACTTTATAAGCACAAAACAACAAGGAATCAAAGCGCAAGAGTCACTGGCGAGGCATCTAGGCCGGCTTCAAGATACGCCATCAATCGACATCATCACGTTAGTACCTGCGAGATGAGGTGCACCGGTAAGAGTCCCCGTGTTCTGGATGGCGAGATATGTCTAAAGAATTTCGGATTAAAGGTTTTAGAAGCGGCAGTTATACCATGATTAAATCATGATAGGTCGCCACTATAAGTCGCTGTTGTTGTCCCTGCGCGCGCTCCTCTAAAGCTTAATTCGAAGGCCCAACGAATAAGTCCTTCGCTTGTATTATAATAATGCCAAGCACCTGGATGAATAATAGGATCAAAAGTAACATATGGGGGTCGACAAGCGTCGGCATAATTATCAATTCTACATCTATCAGACATTAAATCACTAAATACAAGTTCTAAAAGATTAGGATGCCCATTACCATCACCATCAATAGCAGGCGAAGTTACTTCAAGGCCCACGATTGTTGGTGGAATAGCTGTTACATGATATCGGGTAACCGTGTAAAGTCTATAAGGTTGAGAAAAAGGCGCAGCAATGATAGATTCTGGTGCCATCCACCTAATTGGCCCAGTTGATGCTTCTGATGTTACTGATTCATCGGTGGTTCTTTCCCAAACCGTTGTATCATCTATAGTATTGCCTTCATACGTTACACTTCGATAATCAGTTGAAAGAATCATCTCATTGTTATGACTCAAGTTTTTTGTGCTACTACTTCCCCAGCACCACAAATATGAATCATCATCTAAGGCACAGACTTCTTGTGAAGACATCGCAATCGATTGCGGTGTAAAATTGGTGACGATTTCAGATAAAGCTTGATAATAGTCATAACCTTTTTTGTGCGATATAAGGTTTGAAGTATTATCTCCCAGGCCCCATAAAGTACCATCGGATAACTGTAATAGCAAAGTATCCCCAGCTAAATAAGCCTCATCGATGTCTAAAATGGAATCCCCATCGGAATCTAGATCTAAATAATCTCCCAAGGCCATTCTTACAGGACCGCCTCCCCAAGCATGATCTTTCGCCCCTAATTTTGATTTACCTATGATCAGGATTTCGTTTCTTTCGCTCACTAAAACAATGGTATCTGATGAAGCCACCATGTTTGTGACATGGCCTGTTAAGTACATATAAACAGCTTCAGTCATATTTTCACTCGTCAGTTCAATTTCATCAAACCAATCTTTTGCATCCGCTCCCCATAAAAAGAGTTGATGGAAGTTTGTTAAAATTAAAACATTTTCATTTGTGACAACAATGTCTACAATCAAATGGTCTGTTTCTCCACACAAGCCATTATCAACAAGAAAATGATCGGTTGTTCCACACCAAAAATCTTTAACATTTGTCGGATTTAAACGCTCTGTTGCTTCATTTTCACCAATCATATTATATTCATTGGCACCCCAGGCATATAGATTTCCATGACTGGTTAGTGCGAATGTCGTTTTGCCATTTCCAACCATTTTTATAATGGTTTCATCCGGTTGTAAGTCAAATTGATCGGTTATATCTACAAATTGGCCGCTACTCATTTTATCCCCTGTTCCTAATTGGCCGTAGGTATTATCTCCCCAAGCATACACATTCCCATTAGACTGAACAATAAATGCATTGAGTGACCACGCATAGGTATCGGTATTACCCCCATCAGGATCAGTGAATCCACCTCCTGAAGCACCCTCGGGAATATCGGACATATCTCCAGAAAGTTCATTTGATGAAAAATAGGGGTTTTGTGTATTTGCTTGAATGTATAAATCGCCTAAATCATCGATAATGAACATGGCAATTTCATTCATAAACAGATGTTTAACACGGACTTCCGTATACACATCTATAAGCATTTCAAATGGCGCTATTTCCCATTTTGCATAGAGTGTAAAATCTTCCTCGCGATTTTCCAAATTAGAGGCTTCTATGGTCAAGTCCTCATCTAAATACCACCCTTTAAAAAAGTAGCTTCCTATTGACGTTAGTGCAGGTAAATCAATTGATTCTCCTCGTTCATAAGTAAGGGGATGCAAACGCATGTCACTATTTGTTTCAAAGGTAATCGTAATCGATGTTTGCGCCTCGCCGTTTAACGGGTCTTCTTGATCAGTACAAGCACTTAACAACAATATGACAAAGAACAATAACACCAAACTTGATAACTTCTTCATATCTCAACCCTCCATCATTTTTCCTATTGATAGCCTATCCCAACTCTCAAACTTAAGTTGGTCAACATCGAGAAATCGTTCATGTTTCATCAAGCAGATCATACGACAATATAATAGTATTTCAAGTTTAACATGATAAAGAAGTTAAAGGAATTCAAATGCTTTGATCAGACTGAGGAGCCTTACCCACGTTATGATAGATGGCCAGATTTGTGCACAAGTGCAAACCTACATGTATGGTTGCTTAAACTAGCTGCAAGGTAAGGGATTTGCACCATTCGTTATCAAACGCACCAATCCCACGCATGCATGTCACATCATCTTTTCGGCATCATACCGGTTCGCTCAGATCAGGATCCATGATGCCCTTTGATCAATCACAAAGCGGACTCGCAGCAGTCCGCTTTTGTTTCAAAACGAACCACACACCAATGACGAAGCAACCGTTCATTTCTTATTTTTGATGCAAATCATAACCACAACCAAAAACAGCAGAAAAAGTCAAATCCATGGTTGAAATAAAACGCTTTCATTGTATAATGGTATATGGGTAAGAACGAAAATGAGTTTCCTATGATCATCACCATGTCAAGTGATTATAGACATGCCATGTCGGTGATCGATTAAAACACCAGTTTTCAAAGCGGCAAAACATATCAGGCCGTTCATTTTTATCTTGTATTCAAGCGAGATTTCGCACATTAGAATATGAAAGAGAGGACAAACACATTGTTTAAAAGCACGTATCTTGTCAATGTTTATGCGGATCTGTCCAAGCGTTATCATGATCAGCCGGAGTATCTTCAAGTGGTCGAAGAGCTTTTATCTTCGCTTGATTTGCTTGTCGAAAATGATCCGAAAATCCAAGAAAACGCCATCATTGAAAGGATTATCGAACCGGAGAGAATCATCAAATTCAGAGTATCATGGGTCGATGATTCAGGGCGGGTTCAAGTGAATCGCGCGTTGCGGGTTCAGTTCAACTCGGCGATCGGCCCTTATAAGGGCGGAACCCGCTTTCACCCTTCCGTGAACGAATCCATCATGAAATTCCTGGCATTTGAACAAATATTCAAAAACTCGTTGACTTGTCTTCCCATGGGAGGCGCCAAAGGTGGTGCTGACTTTGATCCTTATGGCAAGAGCGATAATGAGATCATGCGATTTTGTCAGAACTACATTCTTGAACTTTACCGTCATATCGGTCCGCGCATGGATGTCCCTGCCGGTGATTTGGGCGTCGGTGCAAAAGAAGTCGGCTACTTGTATGGCATGTATAAACGTATCGAGAACGAATTCAGTGGCACATTTACTTCAAAAGGGATCGAATCAGGCGGGTCACTAGGCCGGGCTGAAGCGACCGGGTACGGCTTGTGCTATTTTGTTGAAGAGATGTTAAGCGCATTCAAGAAAGATGATTTCAAAAACAAGCGCGTCATCGTCAGTGGTGCCGGCAAGGTGGGCTCCATGGCAGCTGAGAAGGCAATCGAGCTTGGTGCGAAAGTCATCGCCATCAGCGATATTTCCGGAGTGATCCACGATGAGAAGGGCATTGATATCAAACTGATCAAAAACCTTTCCAAGACGAATACGGTCGTCATCGACAAATATCAGTCATACCACCCCGATGCTGTATTCAGTCCCGATCCCGTTGATATTTGGAAAGTTCCATGCGACATCGCACTCCCTTGTGCGACACAAAATGAAATTTATTTGGATTCAGCGAAAGCACTGGTCGCCAATGGCTGTTGGCTGGTTGCCGAAGGCGCGAACATGCCCACGACCAATGAAGCGGCCAAGTATTTCAGGGAACACGACGTTTTATTCGGCCCAGGTAAAGCGGCCAACGCAGGTGGTGTTGCAGTATCCGGACTGGAAATGGCCCAAAATGCCACCTTCCAATGCTGGAGTTTTGAAGAAGTCGATCAAAAACTCCATGCCATCATGAAACAAATCTTTGATCGCTGCCATGAAGCATCTTCAACCTATGCAGGCAGACCTGATGATTTGGTCACGGGCGCGAACATTTCCGGCTTCATCAAAGTGTATCAAGCGATGTTACAACAGGGCGTCTAGGTCATCTGATTGACATTGGTTGACATGTAAAGGGACATTCATGAGCGAAATGCGACTTATGATGAGTCCCTTTTTGTCTATATTTTCATGGAACCCGCATCAACATTCAAGTCAAATTCCTGTCAGTCAGTCTGCAGATCTAGTCTGTGATAAGGAAGTGCACCCTGTCAAGCAAGCGGACTGATCGATGCATGAACAAGTGACTTTGTGACTCAACTGAAGCAATCGGCAGAAGCAGGGCTGTGTAAAAAATGGCTTCTTGGCAGTGAAAATATCATAAGAATGCCGACCTCATCACAAATAAACATAGAATAGACACATCCGAATCGGACATGTCTTTCTTTGTCTTTGATCACCAAATGACTTCACTTATCATCCACATGATCTATGTGAAATCCAAATAAGGTCTGCCAGTGACGGAATCTTGTTTCCAAGCGTCGTTTTCCGCAGATAAGATGGCATGGGCGGAATTCCACCAGGCATTGCCTGGATAATCGTCTTCAACCACCACCGTGCTCATCTGCCCTGTCGGCGTCCCATCCGGGCTATAAACGACAGCACCTGTAGACGACCTGAAAGCAACAAACGAATAATAAGTTTGTGTGATGGTAGGCGTATTGGCGGCTGTCGCCCTTCCAGTGACCGTGCCGATGTCCAACCTTCTATTATTAAGGTTGTTATACAAACTGCCCATGAAAATGACATTTTCAATGGTGGTAAGACTGCCGGTACGATTATGATAGCCGATGATGCCGCCCAAATAACGTTTCGTATAAAGCAGATGATATGTGCTGTCGGTCTCCAAGGTGTTTTGAGATCCCATTTCAACAACTGCGTTTTTAATGGAGACGGGTTGATTGTTGTTGGTAATGAAACCGATGACGCCTCCCGTGTTTCCGGCAGCGTTATGAGCATAGACCTCGCCTTGGATATCAATATCGGTCAAGTTGACGGTCGCGTTGTTGTTGATCCTACCTACCAGACCTCCGACATTGGCGGTTTTACTGAAAACCCTGAGATTGGTTGCTTTGATATTCGATATGATGACCTCTGTGCCATTGGTGCCGATACGGCCGATCAGTCCGCCAGAACCGCCCAGGCTGGTCCCTTTGACCCCACAGTCAATGATGGTGATGGATGACATGGTGTTGACTTTTCCGTTATAGACGTAGCCCGCGATTAGACCCGCTTGAATGGAGGTGCCTCCCAAGGATGTGGCATTGAGTTCCAAATTGACGTTTTCCAGTGTCAGGTTTGATACCGTACCACCATCCATTCGGGGGAAAATACCATGGTATAAGTAGGAACTGCTGAAGTTGTTGATGGTCAGATTGCTGATTGTCTTACCATTCCCGTTAAGAGTTCCCCTGAATATGACCGCATTATTAGAAGCGTCATAGTTCCAATCAAAACCCGTGAAGTCCAAGTCAGTGTAAAGGTAATAGAGATCGTCAGCCGTGCTGCTCGACTTGGTCGCAAAATCATAGAACTCTTGTGGCGTGGTGATGGGAATGCCCCATTCGCCGATGGTGACGGATCCTGAAACATCATCATCATTGCCTAAAATGACCGACGCCCAATAAGCAAAAGACATGCCAAAAGTGACAGTAATGTTGAAAAGAATCAAGATCCAGATGAGTGTTTTTTTATGGGAAATCAACTGTTTAGTCATGTGATTCCAAAGAGCCTGAAGCATTTCAGATTGACAATTCGACAACAAAACAAGACATTAGCTGAAAGTCACATTCATCGTGTTCAAATCAATTATATAATTTTCAACACCACAACAGGGCAAAATTGATGTTTTTTATGATTCTATTCACGAACAAGAGACAACTTGATATCCAACGAAAATGAGACGGCCAAAGGTGTTTTTTCCTATGATTAGGCTATTGTATGGTATATTGGTTGTGTTGAGAGGATGCACCATGATCATCAAAAGAATTGTTATCATCACACTATCAATCGTCGTATTGGCGCTTGTTGCATTCGGTGTCCATCGCATTTTGTCATCTAGAAAAGGCATTTATACAATCGATGGCATATCGATGGTCGCCAAGACAGACAATCGCTCTTTTTTGATTTATCAAAGAGGGGCGTTCAATGAGTTCTTTTTGACCGGTGTCAACATCGGTGCAACCCAACCCGGCAGTTTCCCGGGTGAACTGGCCATATCCAAGGAGACATACTTGAGATGGTTTCAATACATTCATGACATGCATGCCGATGTCATCCGGGTTTATACGACGATGATGCCACATTTTTATGAAGCACTTTATGAATTCAATCAGACATCCAAGCGACCCCTATATTTGATGCAAGGGGTTTGGATTAATGAATACGATGCCCGTGAACTGGGAGATGCTTTTGGTGACGAGGGCAGGCTGCTGGAAACATTTATCAAGGATGCAACCGATCTGGTGGACATCATTCACGGACAGGCGACATTGCCACATCAATATGGTTTTGCTTACGGGACATACACGGCCGATGTATCGCCATATGTCATTGGTTGGATCTTGGGGGTTGAGTGGGATCCGCTGTTTGTGGTCGGCACCAATTCAAACAACCAGACGAGACCTATCTATGAGGGCACCTATCTTTCCAACACAATTGAGGCATCACCATTTGAAAGGTTCTTGGCTGAAGCGGGAGACCGCATCATCACATATGAAGTGGAAAACTACAATTTCATGCGTCCCTTGAGCTTCACCAATTGGCTGACGACCGATCATTTGCATCACCCCAACGAACCCGATGAAAAGGAGGACATGGTATCCGTCAACACCGAAAACATTTTGGCGTCGTCATCATTCATCTCGGGATTGTTTGCCGCATACCACGTTTACCCATATTACCCCGAGTTCATGAATTATAGCCTGACATATCGTGAACATATCGATGATCGTGGCAACATCAACCCCTATCAAGGATATCTCAAAGATCTTTATGACAACCACACCAAGCCGGTATTTGTGGCCGAGTTTGGCGTTCCAGCTTCCCGAGGCAAGACGCATGATGCGATTCATAGCGGATTCAATCAAGGCTTTTTAAGTGAAAAAGCGCAGGGCGAAGCAATTGCCCACATGTTGCAAGACATCCATGATGCCGATTATGCGGGTGCTTTTGTCTTTGCTTGGCAAGATGAGTGGTTCAAACGCACGTGGAACACCATGGATTTCGATATCTCTTTAAGAAGACCTCTATGGTCGAACGTACAAACCAATGAACAACATTTCGGCCTGATGGCATTCGATCCCGGAGAGAGCGGAAGAATCCGTCATGTTGATGGCGATCCATCCGATTGGCAGGATTCCCATCCAGTTTTTTCAAGCAGTCAACTGGAACTTCATATAGCATATGACGAACGATATGTCTATCTGTATATTCATGCGGAATCATTTGATTTTGAGTTTGATCAATTGTTCATTCCCATCATGACCAACAGAGATCAGGGCAATGATGCCATCAAAGATACGGGCATCAGTTTTTCACATGCGGCCGATTTCTTGATTCATATAAGAGGTTCTGAATCATCTGTCATGCTTGTCGATCCTTATTATGACCCCTTTTATTTCATGTATCACGAACTATTGAATCTTTTGCCGCCCAATCCGCTTTATCGGACCAAAAACACCGGGTTATTCGTAAGCATGTATCAAGCGCTATCAGCAGAAATCTATTTGCCTCAAGATGATTTGATCATCCCTTTCAGCAAGCACGAGACAGGTGTTCTGATATACGGCAACGCTAACCCCGACCATCCGGATTATCATTCTCTCGCGGACTTTTATGTTCAAGATGCGCATATCGAGATCAAAATCCCATGGCAGATGCTCAACATCTCCGACCCTTCCTCAAAGATGATGCTTTCGGATTTCTATCGTGAAAATGGCTTTGCACATGAACCCATTGAAGGCATGTTTATCGGCGCTTATCATACATCTGATCCAGCGATTGCGTATCACATTCACATGACAACGACCACCTGGGAAGGTTGGGAAACACCGACTTACCATGAGCGACTGAAACAATCGTATTTCATCGTAAAGGAAGCATTTAAACAATATCGCTAATTGAGTCGTTATTGGACGATATCCTTTGCCAAACCGCTTCTAAAAGTCGCAAGCCTTCAATTAGTTTCGGGCACCGTAAAGGACAACGACTTGCACATCGATGTCTATCATCAAGCAAAAAAACAATCGGGATGGTCGTATTCTTAGTTGAGATACTAGTCTCAACGAATATTGCAGCCAATTTGATTCAAAGGACAGTCGATGACTGATGATATGACGGGATGATCATATTCATGCCTGATATGACTCATCATGAATGTCACCTTTTAAACGCGTCTCACGACTCATTATTTTATCAAATTTAACTGAGGGTTTTGTGCTATAATAAAAAAAACACAATCAATTGGGAGCGCACACAGTGGACAAGAGAATAAGGTCTTTGATCATAATCATGATCACAGTGGTATTGGTTGTCACCGCAATCGTTGTTTTTTTACTTGGAAGAGGTTCTGGAACCGACATCTATACACTTGCTTTTGACAGCAGAGGTGGTTCAGCCTTGGCACCGATGCTCACCGACGGGAAGTCAGCCATTCAAATGCCGGCTGATCCGGTCAAAGAGGGGCACACGTTCCAAGGGTGGTATTTTGATGAGACGTATGATGATCCTTTTACGGTAGAGACATTGCTCGAGCGGGGACTTGATGGTAATCTGACGATTTATGCAAGGTGGGAAATTCAGCAATTCACCATCGCCTTTGACAGTGCGGGCGGAACAGCCATCTCTTCAATCACTTACGATTTTGATGCTGCACTTGATGAATATACGGATCCAACAAGAGAGGGATACACATTCTTAGGTTGGAACCCTGAGCCGCCAGAGACAATGCCAGCACAGGACATCATCCTGATCGCGCTATGGCAGGTCAATCAATATACCATCACCTTTGACAGTTCGGGTGGATCCTTGATCGAAGCCATCACACAAGAATATGATACGGCAATCCATCCACCCGTCCCGACAAGGACTGGTTATACGTTTGATGGCTGGTCACCCTCTCTGCCTTCAAGAATGCCTGCGGCTGATATCAGTTTGACGGCAATTTGGAGTATGGCCACCTATGATATCGATTACGAACTCGATGGCGGCATCAACCATGAGGACAATCCTTCGAGCTACAATATTTTGAGCAACATCATGCTATGGCAACCCGACCTGGCAGGATATACGTTCATCGGTTGGTACGACAATCCTGCATTCGAAGGAGATGTCATCGAGGAAATATCAGCAGGACAGACGGGGAACATCACCTTATATGCAAAATGGTCTGTTCACCAATATGAGATTGGTTACATGATGCTCACAGATGATTATGATCCAAACAGTGCGATTTCACTCATGCCAGAAGAGACCATCATCCAAGTCTCGTTGAACGGGAGTCATTCCGCTGTGCTGACCTCTTTGGGCCGCATCTTCACATGGGGGTATAATGCGTTTGGGCAACTGGGTGACGGTACGACTGAACACAGGTACACCCCTATAGAAATCACGAGCCAATTTGGTCTCGTCATCGATGAAACCATCATCCATGTCGCGTTGGGAGGATTTCATTCCACCGTGCTGACCTCGGCGGGCCGCGTCTTCACATGGGGAAGGAATTCGAGCGGCCAATTGGGAGATGGAACCACGACAGACCGTCACGCACCGACAGACATCACGCATCAATTTGGTCTTGTAGTAGATGAATCCATCATCCAGATTTCATTGGGAACCCGTCACTCCGCTGCATCAACCTCTGCAGGCCGCGTCTTCACGTGGGGCAATAATGTGTATTTTGAACTGGGTGACGGCACATGGACCCATCGAAATACCCCGACAGATATCACTGCCGGATTTGGATTATCGGGCGGAGAGACAATCATACAGGTATCATTGGGGTTCCGTCATTCTGCCGCACTGACATCGGAGGGACGAGTCTTCACATGGGGAGATAACGGAGCCGGATCTTTGGGCGACGGCACGAATACAGACAGAATCGTCCCGACAGAGATCACCGCTCATTTCAATCTCGAGTTGAATGAAATGATCATCCGGATTTCCATGGGAAATGGTCATTCTTCGGCCCTGACATCTGATGGTCGACTATTCATGTGGGGTTATAATCCGTCCGGACAGCTTGGGATTGGAACAACCACTAACATTAACATCCCGACAGAAGTCGCAGGCCATCTTATCCTGCAAGCAGGCGAGACCTTCATCCAGATATCATTGGGAGATTTTCACTCCGCAGCTCTGACCTCAACAGGACGCCTTTTCACCTGGGGATGGAACAACAGTGGCCAACTTGGCAACGGTACGACAACCGATAACTTTGCATCGAATCCACTTCCGATCGATATCACAAGCAATCTTGATCTTTTGGGTCACGAGACTGTTGTCCAGGTTGTTTTGGGTGGAAGCCATTCCTCATGTCTCACCTCCACAGGTCGTGTCTTTGTCTGGGGATCCAACACATACGGACAAATCGGTGATGGCACCACCACCCATCACACGACACCTTACGCACTTTTACGGATTCAGTATACGGGAATTCAACAAGATGTCTATGATGTCAATGAAACCATTTTGCTAAACATGCCTGTAAGAGAGGGCTACACATTTGGTGGATGGTATGTTGATCCGGCACTCACAGAACTTTTCATGCAGACAACCATGCCGGCAGAAAATATCTTGTTGTATGGATATTGGATCAAAGACTAGCTTGATGATTTGAATCTTCTTGGTGATGACATCAGATATCAGCGAGGTTGATGATGAAAGAAAAACAACGGATCGAAGCACTCAGTGACAAAGCGAAAGACATATCATTCAGCGGACATATCGTCTTGGCCCGTCAACAAGACATCATCGATGAACTGTGCATGGGTTTCGAGAATCGCGTCACCCAGACACCCATCACCCCGCAAAGCATCTTCGCCATCGCTTCGGGCACCAAGTTCCTGACCGCTTTAGCAATAGGCCGACTCATCGACCAAGGTCTTTTGAGTCTTGAGACCCGTGCCCAAAGCATCGTCGATTTGAAGATGCCTGGTTATCATCGGGACATTCTGATCAAGCACCTCTTGTCACACACATCAGGCATGCCCGATTACCTGGATGAAAGCAAAGATGATGAAACAGATGCCTTGAACATCGATAACCGGAAACTATTGACAACCAAAGACTACCTGTCTTATTTTCCTGACCAGCCGATGGATTTTTCGCCAGGCATGCGGTTCAAATATCATAACGGTGCCTATGTCTATCTGGCCATGATCATCGAGCATCTGACCGGTTCGACTTATCAAGATTACATCAATCAAGTCATGCTGAAGCCGCTTGGCATCACCCGAAGCGGCATCTTTGCCGCATCAGCCAACTTACCGTCTAAAGTCATAGGCTATCTCGACCAGACCGGACAGGACACCCACATCGGACACATTCCGGAAATGGCCGGAGGCGACGGGGGAGCCTATCTGAACGCCTATGATTTCAAGACGGTGGTCGATGCGTTTCTTGACGGACGCATCGTCAGCCCCGACATGGCCAGGTCCTTCATGACACCCATGGCGACCGCCAATCAAGAAGCAGGCATCCATTATGGATTGGGCCTGTGGCTGAAAGACACGCAAAAGGGCCTCGTGCCCTATGTCGAAGGCGGTGATGCGGGTGTCTCGTTCAAATGTGTGTTTCACCCGGATCAACGCGATTATTTCTGGATGGTATCCAACACCGGTGACGGTGTCTGGAAACTGGTGGACATCTTCGATCAGATTGCCTTTCAAGACACAAAAAAATGACACGGTGATGTGTCATTTTTCATTGATAGTCAAGAAGAAGGCCTTCAAACTTTCTTTGGCGCGATCAGACAAGGGCCTTGATTTCCTGGTGTGGCCATCCATTTGCACAATAACGGATGTCGCCACGGCCACCAGCCTGTCTTCTTGATAAATGCCTTGGGCGAAGCCGATCGAACTGTTGCCGATGCGGGTGACACCCGTACCGATCTCGACCCTGCCGGGCCACGTGACCTCCGCGACCATCTCCATTTCAATCCTGATAATCACGAAAAAGCAGTCATCATCAGCCAGGTTACGGTCGGGATGATACATCATTTCAAGCCGGCCCGTTTCGATGAAGGTCGAGAACACGGCATTGTTGACGTGTCCTTGGCGATCCGTGTCGCGATATCTGATCTTGTCGAAGGTCTTGAAGGGGTAATCTTTCAATGAGAGAAGTTTATAAGTTTCCATGCGTTGTATTGATGGTCTGAGCCATCATGCTCCTTTCCAAGCCTCTACCATGATGATAACACAAAAGCAAATATGATGCGATAGATGCATGTCATGTATGAAACATGTGAAAGAACATGTCTGGTATTGTTCATTCGGTCATGAACACAAAAATGCGACATGCATTGAAATGAATTTGATCCGATCAATCGGTTATAATGGGTGTGACACCACCTGCAAGGAGAAAGGGTGATCCTGCTGATGCAAGATGTATATCCCAAGGTTCATCGTCTATCATTTTTAAAAGATGTCTTGATTTGCTCGCTCGGCGCTTATGGTGGCCCTGAAGCCCATTACGGCGTTTTTACCGACCAGATGGTGGTCAAAAAACAATATCTGACAGAAGAAGAACTCGTTGAACTGATCGCCCTGACAGGCGTCCTTCCCGGACCAAGCAGCACCCAGACCATCATCGCCATCGGCTACAAAATCGGCGGACCCGTGCTGGCCATCCTGACATTTTTGGTATGGGCAATGCCGGCCATCCTCATCATGACCGCATTGTCTTTCATGTATGTGTTCTTGAGCCGGATCAATCTTGACGCGGACGGCCTTCGCTATATCGCACCGATGGCGGTCGGTTTCATTGCGGTCGCCGCCTTCCGGATTGGCAGGAAGGTCATCAAAAACACGATGACCGCCCTGCTCTTTGTCTTAGGGGCGGTGGTGACATATCTGATCCGGTCGGCATGGGTCTTTCCGGTGGTGTTACTGGCCGGTGGCGTGATTGCGGTCCTCTCAACCAAGGAAAAGCAGTTATGGCAACGCAGCCGCATCCGTCCGTCATGGTTGTATCTCGCCTTGTTTGCCGGCATCGCCATCGGTACGATCCTGCTTGTCCAATGGTTTGATCATCGTTTGCTGACGCTCTTTGACCGGTTCTACCGCTTCGGTTATCTTGTCATCGGTGGCGGACAGGTCGTCATTCCTTATATGTACACGGACCTTGTCCATGTGCAGGGATACATGACCACCCAGGAGTTCCTGACCGGGTTTGGCATCGTCCAGGGTATTCCAGGACCGATGTTCAGTTTCAGTGCCTACGCAGGAGGGCTTGCATCCCGCAGCGGTGGCGTCCTCATGCAAATTCTTGGTGCATTGGCAGCTGCCACAGGCATCTTTTTACCCGGCATTCTCCTCATTTTTTTCGTTTATCCCATCTGGGAAAGCCTCAAACAGATCAAGGGCATCAGGGTTTCTCTTTCCGGTATCACGGCCGTTGCCGGCGGTTTGATCGCGATTGCCGCTGTCATCTTGATGACGGCCAGCGGCTTTTCTTTTGATAATATCCTGGTCCTGCTGGTCACCGTGGGGTTGTTGGTGACGAAAAAAATCCCCGCGCCGTTCATCGTCTTGTTGACGCTGCTGGCCGGATTCCTGCTTTAGCGGGATGAATGATCAAAGGGCATTCGGATAACCATGACCACCACGGTTCCGTCATGCCCTTTTATTGATACGAATGATCGAATGTGCTGTGATGTTGACAGGGTGCCAGATGTCGTCAAGCCACCTTGCGTTTGTTGTTTCTAGAATCTTCGATACGTCGATAAATGGCCCTGATGATATTGCGATATAAATCGTCTCCAAGGATGTGGTCTTCGATGCGATAATCAACATTCGGGTTGTCGTTGACCTCGATGACATAGACATCCTTGCCAAAGACTTTCAAATCGACACCGTAAAAACCGTCACCCATGGCTTTGGAGGCGCGAATGGCATGATCAATGATTTCAGCGGGGACATCCTCGATCCGAAAACTGTCAACCAGGCCTGTCTGGTCTTTTTTGTTTTTGGACTGCCAATTGATGATCTGCCAATGGTTTTTGGCCATGTGATACTTGCAGGCGAACAAAGGAACCCCGTCCAAGACGCCGATCCGCCAGTCATAATCGCTTGGGATATAGGCTTGGGCGACGACCAGCTCGGACATGCTGAAAAGGTAATCCAGTTTTTCTTGCAACAATTCGCGGGTGCCGACCTTGAAGACGCCCAGTGAAAAAGCACTGTCTGGTTGCTTGAGGATGATCGGCATGCCTAGTGTGTTGATCAAATCATCAAGCTTGCTTTTCCGGCTGACAATACACGTCTTGGGGATGCTGATGCCGGATTTGCGCATGCTTTCAGTCAAGAAGAGCTTGTTCGAGCACTTGAGGATCGACCAGGGATCATCGATCACGATCAACCCCTCGGAATAGGCATAGCGCGAGAACTGGTAGGTGTAGTCATTGACATTGGTGGTCGCCCGGATGAAAAGCGCATCGAACTCGTTGATCCGGTGATAGTCGTCCTTCGTGATGAATTCCGTGAAAAAGCCCATCCGGTCGGCGGCAATCTTGAACTTGGTCAAGGCAATCTTATCGGACGGCGGATTGACTTCATCGGGATCGATCAAAATGGCCAGATCATATTGGTAATCCTTGAAGCGCGAGACATTGAAGCGCTTTTGCTTGAAATATTGGATGGCGGAAGTCTTGACAAACGCATCGGCCTCCACTTCGGAAATGGGAATGGGCTGCACTTTTTCAATCTTCCAAGTCCGGCTCTTGACAAACGTGAAGACCAGAAAAGGTGATTCAAACAACTGGTTAAGCGCCCGGATCAGTTTCTGGTATTTCTTGAATGGCGTATGACCGAAGAATGAGACAAGTTCGATACTATCGGACTTGAGGTTGCGTAAAGCCGTTTGAATGAGATGGGTGGCTTCATCACCGATGGATCCGATGATCAACCGGTCAGAGAAATCATTGATGGTCGCGACATTGGGGACGACACGCTGCAACCTGGCGGATGCCAGCAACGAGACATAATAACCAAGAGATTGATAATCATACGATGCGCACAAATTAAAGATACGCACGCTTCTCATGCGTTGGAATCGTTCATCGTTAATATAAGTCTCGGCATCGATCAAGTGGATGTCATCAATCGTCTTGAGCCAGGGCAGGTCGAGATCGGTGACCACCCAGTTGACCATCGCCCGCCTTTTGGCAGGCATATCAACCTCAAAATCAAACGACATCCGGTAAGCGGGAAGGGCAGGGCCATAATAATCCTTGAGTTCCTTGACCACCTTGAAACCGAACGACTCATAAAAACGCAACAAATCATGGTTGGTGGCATCCGCCTCCAAGGTAATCCTGCTGAATCCTTGTGTCTTGGAGACACCCAGCATGTGATTCATCAAGGTTTTACCGATACCTTGGCTACGGTAATGTTCAAGCACGGCGATGGAATAAAGCCGATGGGTGTTTTGATAGCGGAACAAGATGGCATAAGCGACCGGCAGACCGTCAGACTCCACTAAAAACACATCCTGATTTTTCGTTTTCAAACTGTGTTTGAGCGACTCAAAGGACATGCGTCTGACTTTGTCAAAACTGGCTTTTTCGATTTCCCACAGGGTATTCAAATCTTCAGGTGTGGCGGGTCTGATCAGCATGGTTGTTGTTCACGTCTCCATTCACTCTCATCATAACATATTGTTATGAAAAAATGACAAAAGCATCCAACAATTCGCGCTGTGCTCTTTGTCTGTCATCTTCCATGGAGACATCGTGCTTCACAAGGTTTTTATTCTTGCTGGCAAAACGGGTTTGATTCAAACAAAAAATGGTATAATGACAAAAAACAAGTGATGCAATCAAATCGTTATCAATCGTGTTTTTACATGAACAAAACTTCCGAAGAAAGGTAAAAAAAACACATGACAGAAATAGTCGACAAACGCACCAAATACATCTATTCGATGACCGGCATCGGCCGCGACATGATGTATGCGCTCTACGCCAATTTCCTGCTCGTTTTCTTGACCGACGGCATCGGTGTCAGCAACACCACGCTCATCTCGGTCGGTGTCATCATCGCCATCGCCCGCGTCTGGGATGCCATCAACGACCCGATCATGGGCATGATCATCGACAACACGAAGTCGAGACACGGCAAGTTCAAACCTTGGATTTTGTTTGGTGCCTTGCTCTCGGCAATCTTTTTCTATCTCTTGTTCCAGGATTTCGGTTTGTCAGGCACGGCGTTTTTGGTCGTCTTCGGCCTGCTTTATGTGCTTTCCGGCATGGCCTTCACCATGAATGACATCGCCTATTGGTCACTCTATCCAAGTCTGACATCAAACCCGCAAGAACGGGAATCCATCGGTTCGCTTGCCAGAATCTTCGCCAGTCTGGGCATGTTCATCGTCATCGCGGCCGTACCGATTGTTTATCAGAACATGTTCGGGACACCGCGCAACGCCTTTTCGATCATCGCCCTGGTCGTTTGTCTGGTCTATGTCTTATCCCAAATCATCCTTTTCATCTTTTTGAAACAACCTCGCAACAAACTGACCGATGTCAGACAAGAAAAGACCACGTTGAAAGCCATGTTCAACATCATCAGGAAAAACGATCAGCTGGTGGTCATCATCATCGCCATTCTCCTTTTCAATATCGGCTATTTTGTCACCACGGCCTTGGGCATCTACTTTTTCAACTACGATTTCAACAAGTATGGCGGGGGCGAGTTCACCATGTTCATGGGTGTGCTGGCGGTCAGCCAGCTGACCGCTTTGATGATCTTCCCGGCCTTGATGAAGAAAATCTCCCGCAAGAAACTGTTCACCATCGCCATCCTGATGATTGCCACAGGTTATGCCTTGTTCATTTCAGCAGGTTACGTGTTGCCGATGAACATGCTGGTCATCGGCTTTGCCGGACTCATCCTATTTTCCGGACAAGGATTCATCCAGGTCCTGGTGCTTGTCATGTTGGCCGACACGATTGAATACGGCCATTGGAAACTGGGTACGCGAAACGAGTCCGTCGTCTTCGCCATCAACCCCTTTGTCGTCAAAATGGCGACGGCCTTCCAGACCATCATCGTTTCTGTTACGCTCGCCGTCTCCGGTTTGAACAATCAGGTCATCAACCCTTTGACCCATTACATCGATACAATCCAGCACCTGCCCCAGGAACAACGCACAACCTTGATCCGCGCTTTCATCGATGCCAACACGACAACCGGCATGTTGCTCATCTTGAGATTGTCGATGATCGTCCTGCCGTTATTGCTCATATTATGTTCATATCTGGTCTATTACTACAAGTTCAAGATCGATGACAAGTTTTACAAACAAATCACCAGTGATCTGGCAGCAAAGGTCGCACCTTCAGAATAGGGCATATCCCTTTATGCTTGTCTGATGACGATTTTCCTGATTCATCTTCCAGACCATCTAGTCATATGAATCAAACCATGTTACAATAAAGACAAACCAAATTCGACCGGAACGATGCCAATCATGTTCATCAACGATGCATCATCACATGCAGCCGATTGATCAACCAGAGTCCGGGGATGATTCCAGGTCGCCTCTCAAAGGAGAAATCAATCATGAATAAAAGTCTTCGTTGTCTTGCCCTGTTGCTGGCCATGACACTCTTTTTGGTTGGCTGTGGCCGTCAGCCCTCACCTGAACCCCAGGTAGTCTCCATTGAGATGAGCCGGCTGCCAGACAAGATTGAATATGTCTTGAATGAGCCCTTTTCCATGACAGGTGCCCAGATCAAAATCAATTTTGACGATGATTCTCACACATTGATGGATGTCCGCCCGGACATGGCGGGCACCGTCAGCACGTCGACACCCGGTGTCATCACCGTCACCGTTTTTCATGCTGCCGGGTCGGGTGTTTTTTCCACCACGTTTGCCATCACTGTTCTTGAAGGTGATGATGAAATCGATGATCCCGTCAATCCAGGTGATGATCCGGTCATCATGTTTGACAGCAGGGGAGGTAATCATGTCGAACCGATTGTGGCAGATGTCGGGCAGGCCGTCACACCTCCTTCCGATCCGGTCCGGGAAGGCTATGTCTTTGCCGGATGGTACATTGACATGGACGTCCTTGATCCTTATGTCTTTGACACCATGCCGGCATCCGGCATCACCTTGTTCGCCGACTGGTCGTCCCTCGGGCTGACATATACCTTGAATGAAGAAGATGACACATATGCGGTCTCAAGTGAAGATGTCAAACATCTGTTGCATGTCGAAGTGCCAAGACGCATGGATGGTCGTCTGGTGACCGAGATTGCATCTTCGGGGTTCGCCAACATGTCTGTCATGATGTCAATCGTCTTGCCTGCATCAATCCATACCTGGAACACCGGTTCGTTTTACAATGCCGGATTGTTGCAGCATCTGCATCTATCGTCAAGAGTGGAAAAGATTTTGGGTAACGCTTTTCTACACACTTATTCGCTGACCTCATTCAGTGTTGATGAAAACAATCCCTTTTTCCAAGTGATTGATGATGTTCTTTTTTCCAAGAACGGCGAAACACTCGTCCGTTATCCTTCCGGCAAAGAGAATGTCGGCACCTACACCTTGCCGGCACATGTGAAGATCATCGCCACCTTTGCCTTCGCCAGTTGCTATGACCTGACAAACATCATTCTTAATCATGGCCTGACGACCATCAATGAACACGCATTCTTTGATGCGACCGGACTGGAAGCGATTGTGATTCCAGATACCGTGACCACGGTGGGAATGTATGCGTTTCGAATGAACATGAACCTCGCCAGCGTCACCTTGGGTTCCGGATTGTCCGGCATTTCCACTTACATGTTCAGCGATTGTGGCTCGTTGAAGGAAATCATCTTGCCCGTCAACATCACAACAATCGGCTACGGTGCGTTTTATGGTTGCCATCAGTTAAAAAGGGTCATCATCCAAAAACCCAGCAGCATGGGCATCATCCAAGGCCACTTGTTCATGTTCCAGGGCACTTCCAGTCAACTTGTCATCATCTTGCCTGACCAGGCATCCGTCGATGATTACGGTAGTGCAACATACTGGTCAAGTTTCAAGAGTCGCATGCAGGTTGCTTCAAATGATGATTGATGCCTCTAGAAAAGCGGCTTAATGAGGAGGATTTGAACCATGCAAGTCACCGAAGCGGCAACGTTGCTGATCAAGAAAATTGAACAAGATTATCGCGATGACATCGCTGTCGTGGTGATGATGGGCAGTCATCTTTATCAGGACACCCATCCAAAATCGGATCTCGACCTCTACTTTATTCCAAAAACGGAACGAGGCTACCAACTGGGATTCGTGTTCATCATGCAGGGCATCGGTTTTGATTTCTGGCCCATCTCCTGGGAGCGGATTGAGCGCATTGCCAAACGTGAGGAACGCATCACAGCCATCATCACGGAAGGCAAGGTCCTCTACCACGGAACGGCTGCTGATTTGGAGCGTTTCAACCATTATCGCCTCATGGCATTGGACAAGCGCGACCAGAAGCGGTTGCAACATCTGGCTTACAAACAACTTCAATCCGCCCAGGCAGTCTGGTTCGATTGCGCCAACGCAAGCACCACCACCGAGGCGAGAAGACACGCCATCAGTGCGTTGTTTCATGTCGTGGAAAGCCTCGCCCTTTTCAATGGCACCACCATCAAACGTGGGCGCGGTAAATTAAAAACGGAAATCTTGGCCATGCCATTCGTACCCGATGGTTTCGAGCGTCTTTACGATGCCATCTTTGTCTCTGACCAAACCGGCATCATCAAGCAATCCATGCATGATTTGATCCGTTCGACCCGCAGTCTGTATGAGCGCCATCATGACAGACTACCCAAAGAGGATTTCAAGTCGTTGGCGACAGGTTTCTACGAAGAACTCATCAATCATTATCACAAGATTGAACGTGCTGTCACCATCAACGATGCACATACCGCCCTTTACGTGGCCAGGGAAATCGAAAACGAACTTGCCTGGTTGTTTGCCGATTCCGGGACGACACCACCCGAACTTCCTGATTTGATTGAAGCCTATGACGCCGATCATCTCGACGTGATCGGCCAGGCCGCGAAACAACATCAAGAAATGCTTGTTGCGTATTTCACCAGTCGGGGCGTCACTTTCAGGATGTTTGAAAACGAAGAAGAACTTGAGGCATATCTCGTATCATTGTAACCACCGTGCATCAAACAACAACCTATCTGAACAGGTCAAAAAAGACTGTCAATCATGACAGTCTTTTTGCTTCATGCAACCATCGGGTATTCACATTCAAATGGATTGTGCGTAGATGAGTTGGGCGTTTTGCAGACTCAGATAGATATCCTGATCGCCCTTTGTAATGACCATCATGTCATTAAAGTTGTCAACAGCCTTGATTGTGATAATGTCGCCGATGATCAACCCTTTTTGATCAAGAAAGCCCAATAGCGGCTTGGTATCGGTCGCCCGGTTGATTTTCAAGCGATCCCCGACCTCATATTGCGTCAAAGGTTTTTGTTCTTGATGGTGGATGCGTCCTTTGGCATCCGGAATCGGATTGCCATGCTGGCAAAACTTCGGATATCCGAGATAGGCATCGAGTTTGTCAATGACTTGTGTGCTGGCCGCATGCTCAAGGTTTTCCGCATCAAAATGCACATCCTGCCAGGAAAAACCGAGTTTTTCAGTTAAAAAGACTTCCCATAACCGATGGGCCCTGATCATCTTAACGGCTTGTTCCAAGCCTTTACGGGTCAAACCGACACCTTTATAGGGATAAAAGACCAACAATTTCTTGGCTTCCAGCTTCTTGATCATTTCATTGACACTTTGATCGGTGATGTTGAATCTCGCTGAAATATCGCTTGTTTTGACCAAATCAATATTCTGTTCGCGAGTCAGTTCGTAAATGGTCTTCAAATAATCTTCTTCAGCACGATGCATGTCTTGTTCCCGCTCCTTTGAACAGCAATCTTCAAACAAACAAAATCAAACTCAATGCCATCAACGCCATGCCTGTGACCAACCCTAGAATCGAAAGGTGATGCTTACCATATTTTTCAGATGTCGGCAGGAGTTCATCCATGGAAATGTATACCATGATGCCACCGACGAAGGCAAAGGTCAAACCAAAGGTCAAATCACTGAAAATCGTCAACAACAAGAAGTAACCAAGCAAAGCACCAATCGGTTCGGCAAGCCCCGATAACAACGCATAAAGAAACGCTTTGGTACGTGATCCCGTCGCCTGATAAATCGGGACCGCCACCGCGATGCCTTCAGGGATGTTATGGATGGCGAGGGCAACGGCGATGCTGATCCCGAGCGCGGGGCTTTCCAAGGCAGCGATGAAAGTCGCCAACCCTTCAGGGAAGTTGTGGATGGCGATCGCCAAAGCGGAAAAGACGCCCATGCGCATCAGGTTGTTTTTTTCTTTTTGATCTTCAGAGAGGTTGAGATCAGGAATTTCATGGGGATTGTCACGTGAGGGAATGATCAGGTCAATGATCGCGATAAAGCCGATGCCGACAAAAAAAGCAACGGTGGCCAAGATGTATCCGCGTGATTCTGAGTGGAATTGTTGAAGCGATTCGATTGCTTTAGGCAGGATTTCAACAAAGGAAACGTAAATCATCACCCCGGCGCTGAATCCCAGGGCAAAGGTCAGAAAATTTTTACTGGCCGCTTTCTTATGAAAGGCAAGCAAGCCGCCGATCCCGGTCGAAAGTCCGGCAAACAAGGTCAGTAAGAAAGCATTCAGATAACTCATGGTGTTCTCCGTTCAAACTTATAAATTAAGGTTAAGCTTAAAATCAATTTAATGATAGCATGACTAAATGGGTTTGTCAATAGCAAGCATCCAGAAAAGCGCTATGAACAAGGTTAAAGGACAAAAAATCAAGCATTTAACAATTCACATGAAAAAGACGGCAAACGCCGTCTTCTGACCATGAACATGCGGTCAAACCCGGTCATTTCAAATCATTTGTTCAATCCGGACCGCAGGGCATTCAACAGGATGCCAGTCGTATCCGTACCGTATTCCCAAAACATCATCCCCGCCAAGCCATGTTCAATCACATATTCGCTCTTTTCAATCACCGATCTCGGATCATCATACGAAATGAAGACCGTGCCATCAGTCTTGATGATATAGGGCACTCCGGCGTTCTGATCGTAAAACCTTTGATAATCAGGATGCGTCAAAAAATGATTGGCGATATCATGGTAATACACCGAACCGGCATTGGTCCAAGCGGTCCATGATTGTGTCGCAGGATTATAACTGCGGGTTTGACGAATGCCGTAAAACGCGACGCCGACGATGATTTTGCTGTAAGCCACCCCGTATTGCTGGTAAAAAATATCCAAACTCTCCTCAATGGAACAACTGGTCAATGTCCGGCCCGCCAAAAATGTCGGATGATGGGATGTCTGACTCCTGTAAAGTGCGTTTTGATAATACCCATGACTGGATGTCATGCCGTAAGTCATCATGTTGATATAATCCAGATATTGTGCCGAGTTGATCAAATCGTACATGGGAGGTTGCCACATGCCGCCTGTGATGGCGGTCGTGACCAGATGATGAGGGTTGTTGGCCTTGACACGTTGATGAATCACCCGCATGAGTGTCGTGAAACGGGTGGCTTCCGGTCCGGTTGGTGTCTCCCAGTCGATATCGACACCGTCAAAGCCATGCTGGTTGATCATGGCCACGATATTGGCGGCCAAGGTTTCAATCAATGTCATGTTGGCGGCAATCACCGACCAGGATGACTCAGGTGCGATCGACATGATGACCCAGTTGCCATGCAGTTTGGCTTTCGGCATGATATGTTGTGAAACATTGGACAAGTAAAACGATCCGGTCAAAGATGCATCCGCATTGGCTGTGATGAAGGCGGTGTTGATGACATCAAGCGTTTGAAAAAAGTCATCATTGACGAGATGGTAGTTGCGATAAATGTAGCTGGATGCGATGGGTGCCGATAACGGTTTATAGCCGTCGACATCAATCTCATAGGTCCGGATGCGCGTCTCATCATCCAAAGAGATTTCAGCGGTCAACTGTACGGTAACGGCCTCATAGGGTTTTGTGAATAAACCTTGGAGACTGATCACGTGTTCCTCGGTGCTGGACCAAAGGATGTCAAAATGGCTATATGACGAAGGAAGCGTGATGTCATCGTTCGCCTTGGCTGGAATCAAGGCATCCAAAAAGGCCTCAAGCGCCGCCCAGGAGGCCCCCTCCCACATGGCGGTGTAAGTGATGGCGCGGATGTTTTGATTCATCCGGTAGCCTGGAAAAGAGGTGACGGTCACACCATTTAACGACCAGCCCATGAACGTATAGCCGGGACGGACGGGCAAGGGCAGGTCATCCGCGGTTTTGAACATGATGTCGAGTGTTTGGGAAACGACATCCAATGTATAAAAAGAGACACCGAGCTCACCGGATGTATAATCGTCCACAGGGCCATCGAAGCGGACAAAAAGTCCGGTCTCAGCCTGTTCCGTGTAATTCATGACGGTGAGTTTGGCGGTGTGATCCTGACATTGCAGATGCACCGCCAGGATATACTCATAAGCCGGCAGGTCAAGATGTGCGACAGCAGCAGTCGAATGATCGGCATGGACCACCTCATAAGCCTCATGAGGCTCGCTGTAGATGATGAACAATTTATAAAACCAACGCAATGCTGTATATGAAGAGTCGAAAAGCGTGAAAGTCTGGCCTGTCGTATCACCAAACGTTGTCAAGGTCAATACTTGATCAGGAAGCAGATGATCAAAAATAGCACCGGACCAATGACCGCCGTTCAAATCAAAAGTGACTTGCACGTCCCTCAAGGCGTCAGGGGTGATGTCATCAAGATGATTGACAACAAGCGTGATGATGCGTGCATCATGTTGAAAAGATGCCTGATCCATCAGGATGCCGTTGATCGAGACCGACACATCATCAGTGAATGTGCGACGGTTGGCGGCCTGAATGATGATGACATGTCCGTTTTCTTGTTCGTTGATCACGGCATCATAACCCCTGCCTTTGTCAAGAATATGCATTGTCGCAAGATCAATCGTCATCTCGACCTTGTCGATTGAACGGTCAAAAAAGGATGTCTGGCATCCGGCCAAGACACCGGTTGATAGCACCAGGGTGAAGATGATGAAAAGTGGTCTGAACGCATGCATGATGAACCTGCCTTATGAATTGATGATCATGTCAGACATGGATGCCTGTCGATGTCATGCACTACCATTATACTATGATTCACGGACAATCCGCCATAGAAGGCCAATTTACATTTATCTTACATCCCAACATCGCATGAATATGATACAATATTCATGGATTAGATGGTGAAGACGTGATGAAATCAATGAAAAAAGTCGTGATTATCGGTGCGGGGCTGACAGGTCTCAGTGCCGGCATCACACTCCAAAAAAACGGAATCCAATCAGAGATTTATGAGATGGCACCCTGGCCGGGCGGCGTATGCACCGCCTGGACACGAAAAGGTCATACTTTTGACGGTTGCATCCATTGGATGGTGGGCACCAGGACAGGCGATCCGATGCGCAAGATGTATGAAGACGTCGGCGCGCTCAATCCGGAAACCGTCATCTATAACCCCTTCGAGATCACCATGGAAATCGCAGGACAGGTCTACCGCATTCCCATGAATGTCGAGCTTTTTCATGATTATCTCGTCTCAATCGCACCTGAAGACAGTCGCTTCATCACACGGTTTTGTAAAGAATTGGAACGCATCGCCAACAGTGTCATGATCACCGGAAAACCGAAAAGCATGTCTGATTTCTATGTCTTGATGACCAAAGGAAGAGGCTTCTTCCGGGCCATCATCAAACATTTGCGTAAAACCGTCGGACAATATGCAAAACCTGTTCAAAACGACCAGTTGCGAAGCATCATCCACCACCTGATGCCCCCCTCCATGTCCGTGTTCGCCCTGGTGATGATGCTCGGCACCCGTATGTCGGACAACGGCGGTTACCCCATCGGTGGTGCCAAAGACATGATCAAACGCATGTCCTCCCTCTATGAAAAACTGGGTGGCAAGCTAACATGTGACAGCAAAGTTGATGAGATCATGGTGGAAGGCGGAACAGTCAAAGGCATCATGACCAAAGGTGCTTTCAAGGAAGCGACACACGTGATTGCCGCCTGTGACATGTATGACACCTTGCAGCGGATGCTCAAGGGCAGATATCCGCATCCCGTCCTTGACAAGCTGCTCAAAGACGGACCACTCTTTTCCCCGGTCATGCTGGTCTCATACGGCTTGAAGCGTTCATTCGACATTCCTTTCAGCATTGTCCATCGCCTGCAGACACCTTTGAAAACCGGCGGTAACATGAGTGTCAACAGTTATCATTTACGTTCTTTTGATTTCGATCCTTCGTTCGCACCTCCGGGAAAAAGCAGTGTCATGGTGATGTTGTCCGCAGCTTTTGACGAATGGCATGATTTGAGGATCAACCATTATCAAGCCTATCAAACGAAAAAGCTTGAGATTGCCCATCAACTGGCTGACCACATCAACCTCCGTTATCCCGGATTCAAGGATGCGATCGAGGTCATTGATGTCGCCACCCCGTCGACCTATCATCGTCTCAACAATTTATACAAGGCATCTTATGAAGGATTTTTACCAGAACCGGCTTTGTTGAAACTAAACATCAAACCAAGCATCAAAGGCATCAGGAATCTCTATCTGGCTGGTCAGTGGACCACGCCGGGTGGAGGCATCCCCCCTGCCGTCATGAGCGGAATCCAGACCGCCAATAAGATCAAATAGGGAGCCAGTCATGTCAATCAAACCATTAATCGTCTATTATTCCTTTTATGGAAACACGGAAGTTGTCGCCAAAGAAATCCAAAAACAGACGGGTTCGGACCTGATCCGCATCGAAGAAGTCAAGTCCAGAAAAAAGGGTGCGATGATCGGTCCGGCCTTTGCCGCCTTGCTGGGATGCAAATCCGCCATCAAGCCAATGGATTTCATCATGGCAGACCACGATACCATCTTTTTAGGCCTGCAGGTCTGGGCCAGACACACGACACCGGCCATCAACCGGTTTATCAGCAAGGCTGCCTTTAAAGGCAAGAAGGTCTACCTGTTCATCACCAACGCTGAACAGACAAAACCGGAAAACATCATTGCTTCAGTGACCAGACGCATCACCAAAAAAGGCGGCACCGTGGTCGATGTGTTCGCCCACCGCTCACCCTGGCTTCCCAACGATGACAGGGTCATCCCTGCTGATGAGATTATCAATCCGGTCAGCTCATGGTTGGCGCAAGCCGGTCTGATCGATGATGCGCAGTCTGCATGATGTTTAAGGCAGGACCACTTTCAAAAAACATACATAAACATGCAAGTATGTGACAGCTTGCATTTTTTTTATTTCTTGCCCGGTCCTTACGCCAGTCGTACAACAATGATGTTATAATAGGCATATCAAGATATCCGTTCAGACACAAGGAGAACATCATGCATAACTGCCGTATCGACAAACATTATCAACCTCTTTATCTGTTCATCAAAGACATTGAAAAAAAGATTGACAGCCATGGAAGCAGTGAATCACTAATCATTGCCATCACCCATGATGACATCCATCATGTCCGTTACGAAACCCGTCTTTTGCCAGATAGACCCGAGTACGAGGATCTCAATGTGATGTTGACAGAAAGACTGGTCAAGACGATGTTGTGGCTGGTTGGCGGGCATCATGTCTATCTTCACGCGCCTGATCGCGTCTACCAGGCCATCGCATCCCGATACAAACCAGGTGGTGCACGACAGTTTGATGTCGACTTCATGAGCCGTGTCTATGGTGCACCGTTTGTCATGAGACAGGTCAACAAGGATGACCTGCCGCCTCATCATCCTGCTTCAATCAAGGTCGAAGGATCGCTTGATGGTGCCCGCATCGGTTTTGATGCAGGAGGCAGCGACATGAAAGTGGCCGCCGTCCTGGATGGCAAGGTGCTTTACAGCAATGAAGTCGTCTGGCACCCCAAAACCCAGTCAGACCCCCGTTATCATCAAGCCCACATCCGTGATGTCATCATGAAAGCCAAAGACAAGTTGCCTGCGCTTGATGCCCTTGGCGTCAGTTCTGCGGGCATCTATGTCAACAATGAAGTCAAGGTGGCCTCCTTGTTCATGCAAGTCCCCGACGACGCGTTTGACGCCCATATCCGTGACATCTATATCAAAATCGCCTCAGCACTTGACGTGCCGTTGAAGGTGGCCAATGACGGTGATGTCGCCGCCTTGGCAGGCGCGATGTCACTCGGTCATCACAACCTCTTGGGCATTGCCATGGGCACGAGTGAAGCCGGTGGCTACATCAACACCGAAGGCGCGTTGACGGGTTGGCTCAATGAACTGGCCTTCGTGCCGGTGGATATCCAGCCTGAAGCCGTGCTTGATCCCTGGAGCGGCGACCGGGGGACCGGTGTTGGTTATCATTCCCAGGATGGCATCATAAAACTGGCCGACATGGCAGGCATCAAACTGGAACAAGAAGCACCGCCCGCCGAGAAACTTGCTGTTGTCCAAAAACTTGTCGAAGCCGGTGATCCACGCGCTGAAGCCGTTTTTCATGATGCCGGCATCTATTTCGGGTATTCACTCCTCTATTATCAGTTGTTTTACAAGCATGAGCATGTCTTGTTGATGGGACGGGTCGCGAGCGGCCGGGGGGGAGAAATCCTGGTTGAAAAGGCAAAAGAAGTGCTCAAGGACCATCATGCCCAAATCATCATTCATCTGCCTGATGAAAAAAGCCGTCGCGTCGGGCAAGCAGTCGCGGCAGCCAGTCTATAAGATCATCCACATGAACAAAACACCACCGTCGATCCTTCAAGGATGACGGTGGTGTGTTTATCAATTAGAATCAAAGTCTACGATTTTACCGGGATTGAGGATATTACGTGGATCAAAGACTTGTTTGATGCCACGCATCAAGGCAAGTTGTCGATTACCGAGCTGACGTGCCATGTAGGTCATTTTTGCATGGCCGATGCCGTGCTCTCCAGACACCAGGCCTCCCAGTTCGGCCGCCTTGGCATACATCGCGTCAAAAGCCTGGTTGACAACTTGTTTCCAAGCGTCATCATCAAGCTTGTCCTTGCAGACGTACAAGTGGAGATTACCATCACCGACATGGCCGAAATAAGGAATGCGGACTGACAACTGTCCGGCAAGATTCCTGACGAAGTCAAGGAACGTCCCAATCGCCGCCCTGGGCAGCACGACATCACATTCATCCATGGCGGGTGTCGATGACTTGATGGCCTCCAAAAAAGCGCTACGGGCACTCCAGACACTTGTTTTACGTTCTTCGGTGTCAACCAACAACACATCAATTGCCGCGAGTTCATCCACACAGCGCGCACTGGCTTGGGCGACCATCTGGTCCAACGCGACATCACTGTCCGCATCATAACTGATCAACAAATAGGCATCATGGTCGGGATGGGGCATTTTTTTACCGAGAAAAGAAGCGCTGTGAACAATCAGAGCCTGTTCAAAAAACTCAACAGCGGTCGGGACCGGGCCTTCTGATAACAATGCCGGTGCCGCCTTGATGGCATCCATCCGGTCTTTGAAAGGGACGAGAAGACTGACATTTTTTTGCGGCATCGGCATCAGACGTAATGTCGCTTCAACAATGATGCCGAGCGTCCCTTCACTGCCGATCATCAAATCTTTCAAGGCATATCCGGTTGAATTCTTGACAACCTTGCCGCCAAAACGAACAAGACTGCCGTCCGCAAGCACGACTTCAAGACCTCTGACCCAGTCACGGGTCACACCGTATTTGACCGCCCGCATGCCACCGGCATTGGTGGCGATGTTTCCACCGATCGTGGCGGTTTTCTCACCTGGGTCAGGTGCATAAAACAACCCTTCCTTTTCAACATGGGAAGCGATGTCAAGAAGCAACACACCGGGTTCGACCCGCAAAGTCAGGTTGTCCTTGTCCAGTTCGATGATTTTGTTCATGGCGGTCGTATCCAGCAGAATGCCTCCGGACAAGGGCACGCAGGCACCAACCAAGCCGGTTCCGCTACCCCGGACGGTGACGGGAAGATAGCGGTCATGGGCATGATGCATGACCGCCATCACTTGTTTTTTATCCTTGACGATGACCAACGCCTCGGGCATGGCAAACACCGTGCCCATTTCGTCATGGCCATATTCACGTGCGATGGCATCACCGACAAGCACCTGCTTGTCGCCGACAATTTTACGCAAAGCTTCGATATCGTGTGGTTTCATCTTTTGATGATTCATGTTTGTTCCTCCACCAGGTCGTCCAGCAAACGGTTCAAAGCAGGTAACACCTCGTAGACATCGCCGACGATGGCGTAATGACTGATGTCGAAAAGCTTGTTATCAGGATCGGTGTTGACCGAGATAATCAACTCGGCACCCTTCATCCCTTCGATGTATTGGACCGCCCCGCTGATGCCAAGGTTGATGATCAATCTTGGCTTGACGGTACGTCCGCTCAGTCCGATTTGACGTCTTGGGTCAAACCAGCCGTTTTCAATGAGCGGACGGGTGCAGGCGACCATGGCATCGAGTCGTTTTTGCAGCGGTTCGATCAAGGCCAGGTCTTTCTTGGTCTTGAACGCCCGTCCGACCGCGATGATGACATCGGCATCCGCGATGTCACCCACGGCGGGTTTTGGCTTGATGGACAAACGTTTGATGCCGGTCGACCAATCGACTTCGGGCATGCTTTCAACGATGATTTTTCCAGACGGTGTCGAGAATGTCGGCCGTTCAAACATCTTATACCGGATGGTCGCGAGTTGCGGCCGGTGTGCCGGCGTATGGATCTTGGCCATGATGTTGCCACCGAAAGCCGGTCTGATCTGCAGCAGGTCACCTTCCTTGGTCACATCAAGCATGGTGCAATCCGCCGTGAGACCGGTTTTCAACCTGGCGGCGATTCGAGGGGCAAAAGTACGACCCAAAGTCGTCCCGCCGACCAGGATGATGTTGACTTGTCTTTGCTTGAAAAAGGACTCAACCAGACGGGTATGGATTTCAACATTAAACGGTTCGAGACGTGGATCATCATAGACATGGACCGCATCGACACCATAAGTCAGCAATTCCGCTGCCATCTCTCTGACTTGATGTCCCAGCAACAAGGCCATGACGGGTTCATCCGTCTTGGCGGCCAGTTCCCTGGCCTTGCCGATCAGTTCAAAACCGACCGGATGAATGATGCCGTCATGATGTTCAATCAAAACCACCCAGCCCCGGTAGGCTGACTTGTCAATCTCCGGTTTACGGGTTTCTACCCATTCACAGACCCCTTCAGGCCCTTTGGTGATGCAAAGCTTGCACATTTTGCAAGCAGCGTTGATTGACAAATAGGCATCGATATAGTCAAAGGCATTGAACGGACAGAGGTCGATCAAGGCCTTGACGTTTGATTGATTGACTTTGTCTTGGTTGATCTTGATGTATGCCATGACGTCACCTATACATGTTTACCTTCTTTTAAAATATTCAACATGTCTTGCGCCAGCTTGTCACGTGATCCTTCAAGCTTGATCGAACCGGTCCGTTTCTCAGGTGGAAATATCTTTTCGACCTGTGTCGGCGAGCCTTCCAGACCGTAATGAGCGGGATCGGGATCTTCTAAATGACCGAGCGTGATGGTGTTGATTGGGACATCATCCAGTTCGCGTCGCCGACGGAAGGAGGGCAGCCTTGGAACAGCAAAGCCCTTTTCAATCGTGATCAGACAAGGCAAAACAACCTCGACCACTTCATCGTAGGCATCATGGCTGCTCACCACCTGGATGGTCTTTTCACCAACGGCAATGATTTCTTTGACATATGAGACATGCGGAATGCCGAGACATTCGGCGATTTCAGGACCGACCTGGGCGGTATCACCATCCGTGGTCTGCTTGCCGCAGACAATCAGGTCATACCCACCCAGATGGCGGATCAGCTGGCTAAGCGTATAAGCGGTTGCGAGCACATCCGCACCCGCAAAACGGCGATCACTGACCAGCGTGGCTTCATCAGCCCCCATATAAAGGGCTTCTTTCAGCACGCTCATGGCAGCAGGCGGTCCCATCGTGATGGCATGGATATTGCCCTCAATGGCATTTGCCTTGATCTGACAGGCAGCTTCAATCGCATAAAGGTCATAGGGATTCATTTTGACATTGTTGCCGTCCCTGATCAAAACGCCGGTCTTTGGATCGACAGCGACCTCGGAAGAAGCAGGAACCTGCTTGATGCATGTGATGATTTTCATGATGCTTGACCTCGCGTATGATTAGTCTTCTTGCTGACGTCGCAAATAAGATTTGAGCAATTCGATGAAACGGTTGATGTCTTCAGGATACACATGGATGACCATGGTGTCGGTAAATGGCGAGTTTTGAAAATCAACGCCACCCAAAGCACGTACGCGGACGTTGTGCTCACCTTCTGGCAAATCTAGCGGCAAATATGGATTTTCAGTGATAACATCGACACCGTTGATCCTTACCTGATAACCGGCTGCATTGCCGACCGGATGGAAACGAAGGACACCTTCCGCATCCACGTGGGCATGGGGCGGTTGGTCAAGTCTTGGCCGGTCATCAGGGAATAGGGCAGGTGGGGGCACTGGTTGTTCATATCCCTTGACAAAGAAGAGCGCGTTTGAGAGTCGACGTAATGATCCGTCCGAAGGCGTGTTGATGGTTTCATAAGTGCCGTCATCACCCTTGATATACATGGTCGTGCTACCGCCACCATCAAGGTTGTAGGCATCCACGGCATCAAAATGGGCCATGATTTCCGCCATTTCATAAGCAGTGACACCTTCCATGCCCCCGGGCCGGTTACGGCCATCGACCGTGACGAAGAATATCGTACCGTCTGCGGTGATGCCAAGTGCCGTACGGGGATGACGAAACTGTGGTCCGGCCCCATGAGTCAGATGGGTGGTGGGGACACCGTCTTTAACCAGGATTTCCCAGGCACCGATGCCATAACGGATATCTTCAAAACCGCAGCCCAGTTTTTGTTGAACAAGGACCACATCACCATTGGTGATCAACTCATCGTCATTGAAGTTCGTGCCGACAATGACGAAACCATGCTCAGGCACGATGGTTTCACCGGTCGTTTCAGCATTCAAGATCCCTTTGCCGAAAAAGCGGGTGTCCGACTCGTCGAGCTTGATGTCCATGGCATCGATGATCACTTTCTGATGTGAAGAGGTAATCGTCCCTTGATAATTGGGAAAGAAGACGGCAATCTCATCGTCATTCGCAGGCAGGCTGTTCAAACGCGCGACAGGTTGGGCAAGTTTGCGGGCACCATCCTCGTTGAACACAATCAACTCATGCCCAAGCAGACAAGGCGTTCCTGCGACAAGCGAACCATCCTCTTTGAAACCAAGCAATGTCCGATGGACAAGACCGGGTGTCAACACTTCATAATTACGGACATAGGCCATGACCGGATGTCCGGTCATCATGTTGTAGAAATCGCCATTCACACCCCCGACCACTGTGAAATGGGGATAACGATCGTGAATGTTATGGGTAATGGTGCTAATATTTCCCATGCCCCAACCGTAGTCGGCGTAGTTGTCACCGACGATGATATGAAGATCATCGCGAAGAGCAGTATTCGCGCCGAAATAATTGATGACCTGACGGCTTTCCACGCCATTGAAATCAATGGTGCCGACAATTTTGGTATGGCGTATACCCTCGACAAAACGGGTATCGCGTGTTTCCCAATGAATCCGGAAGAAACCATGAACCTCGATATGAAACAGTGAAACACTCAACATCAACAACAATAAAAGGGTCGCGATTTTTTTCATCATGACGCACCTCCTTCAGGCAAAACCAATGACACCTGTCCAATGTCGGAAATGGTCATTTCAAACTGCCAGATCGCACCATCGACATTGACATCGAAGAAGAACTGGTGGAGATAACCATCATGGAGGGTCAGGATAAAATTGGTGACAGTCGCATCCGGCAACATGTTTTGGAAGAACGCACTCACATAAGCATGGTGCTGGATGTTCATGAAATACTGATCGCCGACAGTGGCGAACCACATGCTATGAAAGCCATGGAAGAAGCCATAAGAATCCGTAGGATCATCATGGCAGGAAACAGACTCCACCATGTAACCATCACTGGTCGGCACATAATGCAGACAACCCTCGCTGCTTGTGACAAAGTAATCGGTCTTGCCATCCATGGCAAAAGACCTGATTTCGTCGTCAAGACTTAAAAGCATCTCATAGGTGCCATCACCCCGACGGATGATAACCTCGATCCGATAATTGGTCAATCCCTTGGTGTCATCGATGGCGTGAATGAGTGCCAGCCGGTCCGGTGTCAACTCAACGCAACGACCGTCCACATAAGCCTCATCATAATCGCACACCACTTCATCTCTTCGGCAACCCGCCATCATCAACAGGAAGGCGACCAGCAGAAGCATGAGTCCTCGTTTCATCATCTATCACTCCTTTCGAGCATCACGTCTGTGCATGCACGTGTTTCAACGATTCACGAATGTTACCGTTATTAGCATCTAAAATCTGTTTGATGGTCTCTTCATCATCAATCCCTGACATGATGCTGAAGATGGCATGCTTGACTGACTTGTGTTTTTTCAGACAAGCTGTCACGACATCCACAGGTGCACCTGTCACATCCATGACAATCTGCCGGGCCCTTGAGACCAACTTGTTGTTGGTCATCTGGACGTCGATCATCAGGTTCTCATAAACCTTGCCGATTTTGACCATTGATGCGGTTGAAATCATATTGAGAATCAATTTCTGGGCAGTCCCTGATTTCATCCGGGTCGAGCCGGTAATCGGTTCGGCACCTGTGATGGCTTCAATCGGATAATGGCATGATTTGGCGATTTCCGAATGCGCACTCGTTGTGATGCATGCCGTTTGACAACCGATCTTTTTAGCGTATTCAATGCCACCGATCGCATACGGTGTGCGACCGCTCGCCGCAATACCGATCACCACATCCCTGGTCTCCAGTTGATAGGTCATCAAATCCTGATGCGCGGCTTTTTTGGAATCTTCGGCATGTTCGATGGAATCACGCAAGGCACGGTCACCACCGGCAATCACGCCGATCACCATATCGTGTGACACGCCGAAAGTCGGCGGACATTCGCTGGCATCCAAGACACCAAGCCTTCCGCTTGTTCCGGCACCGATGTAGAAAAGACGACCACCATTTAAAAAGGCTTCGGTCACGACATCGACCACGACCGTGATCTGGTCGATTGCTTTCTCAACAGCCAAAGGGACGCTTTTGTCTTCTTTATTGATCAGTTTGAGAATATCCGCGGTCGGTACCAAGTCAATATTCTTGGTACGTTGATTGCGTTGCTCGGTACTGATTTTGCTGATGTCAATCATGATATCACCTTCTTATCAAGCTTGGTCAAACTCATATGGTAAGCCCCGATCACCGGATCGACGGGCGTGTCATCAAGTTCAAAATCAGGAAGCTGCTGATGCAAGATATCAACCAAGATGTCTTTGACATGGGGGGCGTTCAAGAGAAAGCCACCCCTGAAAGCAATGACAAGTGTCTTCTTGGTTTTAAAACGACGAAACGCGGTCAAGGTCTGACGTGCCAGATGCATGGCTTCTTTTTTAAGCAGGTGAACAGCTTCCTGGTCACCAGCCAACGCCTCTTTGGCGATGACCTGTGACAAGGAGGCGAGCGTCTTCTTGTCATGATGATAAACATAATGCTTGATATCGGTCATTGATTTGGCCCCGATTGCAGCCATGATGACGTTTGATAGGGGATTGTTATTCAAGCCGTTTTCAACTTCGTTGATGACATGACGAAGTGCCGCCATGGACAAATGATAGCCGGAACCCTCATCGCCAAGCAAATGTCCGAATCCGCCAATCATGTCAACTTGGTTGTCTTCCTGGGTCATGATGACACTACCCGTGCCGCCAAGCACCATGATGACGTTGACATCTCGACCACGCCTGACGGCTTGGAGTGCAATCATGGCATCGGTATCCATCGCCACCGGTGCACGGTAGCGTTGTGATAAAACAGCAGTATAATCATTGACTTCCGAAAAAGTTGAAAGACCGGCAACACCCATCTGGATGTGAAGAATCGTGTCGTTGTCCGCGAGTCCGCTTGTCAGACTGTCAAGGGTCGACTCCAGATGCAACTTCGTCTTGTCCACATCCACGCTGAAATTGGCGAAACCGGATTCAGCCCGTTTGACTTCATGACCATCGAGATCGAAGAGCACCCCTTTGGTGGCGGTAGCGCCACCATCGATGCCAATGACATATTCATGTGACATGGACTGGTAACCTCCCCTCGGGTTCGAGCTTTCCATCCAGATAATCCAACAATGCGGCGATGGCATTCGGCGTATGTTCATAGGTGCAGACGAAGTGCTCGATTTCCGGCACGAAAAAGAGATCATAAGGATTGCGCATGGCAACAACATGCAGCTCGATGGGTAACTCCGTCAGTTGACGGATGAGTGTAAGCTGGGTCTTATAAACATTGGCATTGTATGAGCAGATGATGACCTGCGGATAATCCTTGGCAGCCGCGACAACGTTTTGGATTGCAGCGTCATCCGGTTCAAGCGACAACGGCATTGCTGCCAATCCGGAGAACCTTTTCCGGGCCAATGCAATCAGATCAAAAGCAGGGTCTGATTCATCCGCGATACTGGTCGCGAGTGGTTTGATGACCACGAGCAATGTTTTGTCCATGGCTTTGAAACGGGAACCCTTGACTTTCGTCAACGCTTGTCTGACGACCTTGGCGGCGACATCCCCATTGGCTTTGAAATCATCCTTGGCCATGTCGACATGCCATGTGATATCGGTTTTGTGTGCCAGTACCAAGGCGACGCGATCATTGATGATTGACATATCAAGCTCACCGTTTGAAACCGCCTCAAAAAGCCGTTTCACAGCACCTGTTTGATAGACTTCGTCATGACTCACACATAAGATGTTGGCACCGGCACGAACCGCCATGAGAGAGGCTTCAGGGGTAGAGTAGTGATTTCGAATGGCTTTCATCTGCATGCAGTCGGTCGCAATCAAACCCTTGAATCCGAAGCGGCCACGCAAGAGTTCAGTCAGATGTGCATGCGACAGGGTCGCCGGAAATTCAGGGTCGATCGCTGGAAAGACAATATGCGATGACATGATCGCTTTGATGCCACGGTCGATGGCGAACTTGAAAGGTTTGAACTCAACCGACTCAAGCCTTTTTAAATCATGTGTCACCGTCGGCAACGCCAGGTGTGAATCAAGATGGGTGTCGCCATGACCGGGAAAATGTTTACCGGTGGCAATCACATGTTCTTGAAGCCCGCTGGCAAAAGCGGATCCGAAAGCTGCGACCTTGTCAGGATTGTCTGAGAAACTGCGCACACCAATGACCGGATTTGAAGGGTTGTTGTTGACGTCAAGAACCGGTGCGAAGTCCATGTTGATTCCAAACCAAGCCAGTTCGCGACCCATCCGTCTGCCCATGTCATAAGCGGTGTGCTCATCACCAGCTGCGGCCATGGTCATGGCACCGGGAAAGTGGGTGCCATCTTTGCGGATCCGAATCACCATGCCGCCTTCCTGGTCGATGCTGATGAACAAAGGCACGCCGATCTGCTCAAGTGCCAATGCCTGTAAATCATCCACCAATTTTTTCAATTGCTGCTTGTCTTTGATGTTGCGGGCAAAAAGAATGACATTGCCGGCCTTGTGATCACAAATCATACGCCTGGCATGATCATTGATCTCATATCCGTCAAAACCAAACATCAATAATTGTCCGACTTTTTCCTGTAACGTCAGTGATTCAAGTGGTTTGATTTTCATATAAGTGGTAACGCTCCTTGAGCAGTGTGAAATCCTTGTCCTCGTGATGCATGCGATTGACAAGACGATGCAAGTCAAGCCTGGCAGTTCTCAGATCGTCATGACCGACCAACTTGTCGATCATGGGTTGTCCGCCTTCCTGCCAAGGTGGCAGAAAAGCAAAAGACTCAAATGTCCGGCGGATCACATCAATCAAGGTGAATCCGGTCAGGACCGGACGGAAAATCCGGTGATCAACCAGATGCAGTTCAACACCTTGACACCATTCGCCTTGATATTTGGAAGTGGTCGGGATAAACGTGACCGGTCTGAACAACACACCTGGTAGCGCATGCTCGGCCAAGCCGTCAATGAGCTTGCGTCCATCCAGCCAGGGAGCGCCGATCAAGGCAAACGGTTTGGCCGTGCCCCGGCCCTCCGAGACATTCGTACCCTCAAAGAAGCAGGTGGCCAAATAGAGATAAGCGGTTTCCGTCGTGGGGATGTTCGGTGAGGGCAGTACCCATGGCAAGCCGGTTTCATCAAAAGACATCTGCCTTTGCCATCCTTGCATGCCGACCACATGGAGGTCGCAACCCACACCAAAATGATCATTAAACAACAAAGCGAGTTCGCCAGTCGTCAAGCCATGGCGGACAGGAATCGGCCGACAGCCGACAAAGGATGAAAAAGTTTCTTTCAACAGACCACCTTCGACAGACAGGCCATCAACCGGATTTGGCCGGTCGAACACCACGAAAGGGATGTCGTGGTCCTTGGCGGCCTGCATCGCTTCATTCATGGTCGAAATGTAGGTATAGAACCGGGCACCGACATCCTGGATGTCAAAACACAGCACATCGACTTTTTCCAACATGGCTTTTGTCGGTTTGCGGTTCTTACCATAAAGCGAATAGACCGGAAGTCCGGAAGCGGCATCCTTGCCATGATCGACGGCCATGCCATCGGGCACGGCACCATCAAGACCGTGCTCCGGTGAAAACAAGGTGGTCAGGTTGACATGTGCCATCAACCGTGATGCGCTAGAACGCAACTTGCTGTCACGGCCGGTCGCATTCGTGATCAAGCCGACTTTCCGACCTTTGAAAAGATGAAGATGTTCGTCGATTCGTTCAATCCCTAGTTTGATCATCACGACCTCCAAGGTTTTCCAGATATAGCACGCTCTTCCTGGTGATCAACACATGCAGCAGCAAGGGTACCGAAATACCGGCGAAGACAGCGATGACCGCTGTCACCGGTAACAACATCATGACATAAGGCAGGGCATAAAGCGGAATAAGAAGCAGACTGACCGGCATATGCTTGCCGGCAACGACCAATGACAGTTTGATGAACAAGGACCACTTCACATCAGGATAGACGCGTAACACGGCCATGCTGTGCAAGGCGACCACCGCGACCAGCAGCATCAATGCCATGGTCAGGTAATAACCCATCAGATAAAACGATCCAGCGCCTTCTTCAAGTAGTCGATTGTAATAAAGAATGTTATACAGGCAAAGCAACAAGATGACGGTTGACAACACGCCCAGCAACAGTTTTCTGACAGCGTGGTGTGTCAAATGATGCCAGAAGCCTTTGAAAACCCCTGGTTCATCCTTGTTCACATAATCGGCAAACAATTGATAACCAGCGCTTAATGCCAGATACCATGTGACAACCGGCAAGGCCACGATGATGACCAGGATATTGATGAGCACGACCCTGATGACCCAGTCGGCGGCCGTATTCAGTTTGGCATATAACGGTTTTTCAACAGACATCTTGAATCCTTTCCGTCAGCCGACGATACCGGTCCGCTCAATCGATTCGACAAACTGTTTCTGGACAAACAGGTACATGATGAGAAGTGGCAACATCATCAACAAGGCCGCAACATTGGAAATCAACGCCAAAAAGAGCGGATTCGCCCAGACATCCTGGCCGATCAGACGTAATCCTCCGGTATAGAACAAAGCGGCATACATGCCTTCGGCGGCGTTGATCAGACGCATCGTCAACAAGGGGAAGTCCGCCGTGCTGACTTCAAATATCTTGACATAATAAGCATCGTTCCACTGCCAGACGAATGAGAACAAGCCGACCGTGACCATCGCGCCGCGCGCGTTGGGCAACATGACGTTCCAGAATGTCCTGAACACGCTGGCGCCGTCGATCATCGCCGATTCCTCAAGTTCACGCGGCAGACCGCGGAAGAAACTTCTGAAAATGTAAATGAAAATGCCGGATCGGATGCCCATGCCCAGACCGCTCATCAAATAAATCGAACCTTCCCGGCCGATCAGTCGAAGATCGCGGAAATACAGGTACTGTGCCAAAGACAAGGCCTGCGGTGGAATGATGATGGTCAGGATGACCATGAAAAACAACAGGTCGCTGCCTTTGAAACGCAGGCGGCTGAAGGCATAGCCCGCCAAGGCCGTCGATGCCAGTTGTAACAACATCGACACGATGCTCAACTTGAAAGTGTTCACAAGCGCGTTACGGTAATCAAGTAACATCGCGGCAATCCTGATGTTCATCACGGACCAGTTTTGTGGAATCCAGATGACAGCGGGGTTGTTGACATCCTCGGGGGCGCGTAATGCCATCATGATCTGCTGGATGGTCGGAAACAAAATGACGAAACAAAGGCCGAACAAGAACACATAACGGATCAATGATCCGAAAAATGCCTTTGCCTTGCGCTTGCGGACATTCATCAGATGCGGATGGGTCACCTTGCGGATCCAGGTCATCAAGGAGTCCCTGGCTTTGATGATCAGCTTAGTGTTCATAATGGGACTCTCCGATCTTGAAGATTTTGAAGACAATGCCCAGCAACAACAATATCAGTAACACGGTACCGACATAAATCCAGGCCATTGCTGAACTCAGACCCCAGTTTTGCCGGTTGAGCTCATGACTGACGATGCCGCTGACGGGGGACGTCAGGAACGTGTCGACCAACGCATAAATGGTCACGGTGATGATATGGGGCGAAACATTGGGCAGCGTGATCAGCCAAAACATCTCATAGCCGGTCGCGCCTTCGATCTTGGCTGCTTCATACAAGTGTCTGGGTATTGACTGGATGCTGGCCAAAAACAAGAGAATCGGCACACCGGCCAACGCCAGAATGGCATAGATTCTTGCAATCAAACCGACCACGAAACCAATCAACCAAGGGACCATGCCGGTCTGAATCAGATAAAATTCCAAATCGAAGATTTTACCGATGCCTTGTTCGGCCAGAAGCGCGGCAATCGCCTCGCCTCCGCCCAACGCGGTCGCCACGGCGGCCGAGTTCAGGATGACCGGCACGAAGAAGATGGCACGTACGACCGCCCTGCCCTTGAACTCCATGTTCAACAGCACGGCGATGAACAGACTGAAAATCAACAGCACAGGCAGGTTGATCACGACATCAAAAGTCGTGTTGAGCAATTCCACGCGGAAACTGGTGTTGCGCATCACATGCGTGTTGATGGCGAACACATAGTTTTCGAAACCGACAAACTCCGTTTCAATGAAACCGATGCGTGGCGTCAATTTGAAGAAACTGTAACGAAAAGACTCGATCATCGGAATCAAGAACAACAACAACAATCCCATGATCCAGGGCAGCAGGAAAATTGCGGCCCAAATCAATTTTTGTTTCTTATAACTGAGTTCGATTTTGGGAAGTTTCGGCAGTTTATCGAGCCAAACGGGTCGTTTCATCGCTCACACCTCCCAAACCAGGTAATCCATCGCCCTGATCGTCCGGCCATCGACATCGACATCAGTCAAATTGTAGTTGATGACCAGGACCAGACCATGCGAATAGGTCACCCTGTAGACATTCATGCGAACCCGTTCATGATGAATCAGATGGCCTTCGTGCAGACCAATCTCATCCATCTCGCGCACATGCGCGACCATCTGGTCGAACCAGTTCACATAGTGCGTGGACATGTAATAGTTATAATCGGTTTCCAACAAGACCCGTGAATCATGATAGGAAAGCGTGTATTTCAAGTTGGAGCCTGTTTCAAGCAATTTAAGGAATTTGTATTGGATGCTGCGGTCATGACTCATGTTGATGCTTTCCGAGAAGTAGTCGACCATGCCTGCCAACACCAGATGAAGCAACGGAATCTGGTCATCGATGATGGCATACAAGGTTGTTTCGGTCGGCAGGTCGATGATGACATCGGCATAAGGGATGGCAAAACTGAGCGGATTGGCGATCATCATCCGGTAAGAACTTGATTCCAGGACGGCCTGTTGATATCGCAGGGCATCCTGTTTGTATAACGGATGTTGCCGGTCATAATGTCCGCCCAGCATCGATCCCATCATCGTCATGGCGATATCGGGATGGTCGAAATCCCGGCTGAAGCGATCAAATATCGCCTCATAATAAAGGGGATTGATCACATAATCATCACCTTGATGCGGATAAGGCGTCTCACTGTAGGGCAACCCGCTGGGGTAATGATAGGTGAAATGCATCGCATAGGCGCCCTTGACACGAAGCGATGTGTAACGCATCCGGTCGAACATGCGGTGATAGTTGGAGGCCGTCAGGAAAGAAACCCGCGGATAGAGGTTCACGTCATGCGCCTCAAGGTGATCGGCCAGACGTGCAAACCCTCTCGACCCGCCCAGCACCCGCTCGATATCGGCCCTGTCTTGGACCGAACTGCTTAAGCCACCGTTAAAGACGCCTGTGTATAGCACGTTTAAGCGGGTGATGTCCTCCTCCAACAACATGTCGATGATGGTCCTGGCCTCATCGAAACTGGTCAAGGAACGTGTCGTGGAATAGGGAACACCCAGGAAAAAAGCCTTCCGGTCATACGCGCCGATAAACTCGGTTGTGAGTACCGTCGAACCTGTCGTATCGTGCGCCTCGAAACCATGCTGATCGATTAAATGCTGACGAAAAGCCCTGGCAATGCCGACATAGTCGGCGTCATCGCCATCCAATAGATGATAGTGTACCGTGAAATCAGTCGCCACCCTTGTGCGTGTCCACAAATCAAGCCCGTAGCGATTGAACCCGCTGCCCAGGATGATGGATTCACTTTCACGCAGGTTAAAGGTGACATAAGCCTTATTGTAAGAATCAATTCTTCCTGACACATCCGCATGAATGGTCGCCATCGCATCCCCTTCGGTGATGATGGCGGCATACGCCGCTCCCGGCTTGACCATGCCATAAAGCGGAATGGTGATGTCTTGTTGCTGCTCCCGCATCCGGTAACGCATCAAGGCCAAATCCATCCCATACAGACGTTTGCGATAAGGATTCAAATAGTATTTGCCGTTATTGAACTCAATGAGCGCACCCGCGCCGTCAGGCAGGACGATATAACCTTCGGTGGGATCGCCTGCAATCTCGGAAACAGCCGTTCCGAACAAGGGAAGCAGCGTGATGCTGGCAATCTTGACCTCTTCAGGTTCGACAATCGACTCTTGGATGATCGAGGTTTCAAGACCATGCTCGTGCAGGCGCACCTGGATGGCCACCTCGAATGACACCTTCTCAAACATGTCGGTATAACCGAAACTGAAATTCTCTTCAATCGCCCGCTCACGCGTATAATCCATCTTTTCATAAAATATTTGGTAGAGGCGACGTTTCACAAGACGCGACATGTTTTCATATTGCACAATCTCGTAGGCGTCGAGTTCCTCGTCGTATCCGGTATAAGCAATCTGTTCCAAAAGCGCCCTGTCTTCCATGGCCTCCAAGACATCCTTGGGCAGATATTTCGGAAAGAACAAGTAGTCGATTTCGAGATCCTGGATCTTGTATAAGACCTGGAAACCCATGTCGATGTCCTTGATCATGAAAGTCCGGATGCCTGCAGGGGCGAGAATCGATTCCGGATGATAAATGCTCAATGTGTAGTTGTTGATGGTCGACAATGATCCGGCCCGGTTGAAATAGGTGAGCGCAAGCGTCGACTTCTGGTTGTTGAGCGCACTGACCGTGATTGGTTTGTCGGGGTCGGCTTCCCATGGGTCCGGCGTGGTCGGATTGGAGGCCCACACCGCACCATTGCGCTTGTCAACCACCCGGAAATAGGATGTCGTCTCATCAAGATACAACTCAAAACGATCGTTTTCCGCCATGAGGCGGTTGGTGTCTGTCAAGGTCTCGGCATCGACAAAGCCATCTCTTGAAAAGGGAATCAGATCAGATGTGAGCCTTGCAGAGGGACGCATGTTGAAAAGCAAGACATAAAGGGTGAGGCCGACCAATAAGACGCCGATGACGGCAAGACGGAACCATTTCATGACATCACCCCCTAAAACCGCAAGGATAGCTCTTCATAGATCGACGCGATAAACGCGATAAACTGCTGGATCAGATCAAAGAAGAGCAACCCTAAAAACATCATCACACTCATGGCAACCACCGTCAGCACCAACCCCAGGATGCTTTTGAACAAGCCATACTCGTGAATGTTCAACAAACCCATGAAAAGCATCCAGGCGGCCGCAGCATAGGCAATGCCCATAATCAATTGGTAAAGCGCCATTTCCTCGAGTGTCAGGAAATTCGACAACATGACAGCCGGAAAACCGATGACAATCAACGGAAACAAGGCGTAGCCGGTGACCATCAGGATTTCCTTATAAGAACCTTTGCCTTCCATGAGCGTCGTCACAGACCAATTACCGACCGTAAACAAGCCGACCAACAGCACGACGGAAAAGATTTCCTGCAAACTGTTGAGCATCAACGGATTGTTCGGATTGATCAGGACGCCTTCGTATTGGAAAGCAAAAATCCGGAAGAACGCAAACAAGGCGATAAACACCAACGCCACCGCCATACGGCCTTGTCGATAACGTTTGAACGCCTCAAAACCTTGAAAGGGATGAAACAACACATATTTCGGAAAACGGACATAATCCTGCCAAAACACCTTCAGTTTAGTCTTCATACAGGATCGATCCTCCTTTCCGGTAAGTTGAACGGATCTTGAGACCGATCAAGGTGCCACCGATGACGAACGCACCTGCGAAAATCCAACCGAAATTGGCTTTAATGAGTTCGTTGCGGTAACCTTTGAACGCCCTTGAATAATAATAGTGGTCATGACCGAGACGGAAATAATCAATGGCCTGACGATAGTCACCGATACGCAAATAATATTTACCGATGCCATTATAGGCGATTTCATAATTGGTGTTCAGTCTCAACACCTCACGCCAGATGTCGGCCGCCTGGTCGAACTCGCCCATCACCTGGAGTTCGATGGCACGATTGACAGCCCGTCCGAAATCGGTCAGTTGATACACCACCACCGTGCGCAATCTTCGGTCAAGCACCAGCAGGTCATCGCCCAGATAAGCGATGGCGACCCCTTCGACGAACCGGTCGCTCTGCGACCCGGCATCGCCATTGATATAGAGCAGGTTGCCTTCCTGGTCATACGTGAACAGTCTTGACCGTTTTTGGTCGAGCACCGTATAGATGCCATTGTCCGTATGCTCAATGGCGACCAGGTCGCTTGGCCCATGAATGACATAATTGTTCATGTTGACCATGAAATGGATATCACCCATCGGCGGATGATAACCGTTGCGACGGATGACATCGACACCTTTCGGATTGATCAGCTGGATCATGTTTTCGACATTACCTTCCGAAGGACGCGAAGTCGCATAAATGAAACTGTCTTCATTGATGGAAACATTCGTGTATTCGGTCGGCAGATACAACCGCAACTGGGCCAGCTGCTCCTCGGTCATCAGGGAGCGTCTGAAAATCTCAAGCGGTGTCATCTGGATGGGATTGACACCGGTGAAACGATTGAACGCACCATCGCTGTTCAATTCAATGATACCCTCATAAACATTACGGGCGACGACATACATCCTTTCCGCGCCGTCCACCGTGATTTTGCGTGGTTCAAAACTGATTTCGTCAAAGGTCGGATCATCCACATCACTAAAAATATCGACCACTTCAAAAGCGGCATTCAGTTTGACGATGCGACGATTGCCAGTGTCACAGATGTAGATGCCGCTTTCCTTGACATCAAGACCCATCGGACCATTCAATGACACCTCGTCCAAGGGTGGAAGTCCCTCCAATGCCCTTCTGGCAAGCCAGTCGGCATCAGGTGCGAAGACCTTGTGCTCGGCGACCAGTTCAAATCGGGAATTGACGATGATCAGGCTGTGTGTCCGTGAATCCACGATATAGATCAGGTCCTCAAAGACGATCATGTCTTCGGGAGAAGACAGGGTGACACCAAGCGTCTGCGCGTTGAAATAAGCGGCAAACGTCATACCGGGTGCCGAATGGATTACCTGTCCGTGATAAGAATAATTGTAACGAATGGTGACAATTTGGACCGGCAAGGTGATCAGCAAGGCGAACAATGTGATTAATCTCAGCATGTCATCACCCCTATTTCATGCCGGAATGGCTGAATGTCTCGACAATCTTTGATTGCGAGATGATGAAGAACGTGACAGGCACGATCATCATCACGAAACTGACCGCTGCAATGGTGCCGGCCCGTTCGATCGTGCCCATGGCAATTTGCCGCAAGGCATAGGAAACGGGCTTGTATTCCTCGCTAAAAATGAACGATCCACCATCAGTGATCCACAAACGTTGGAAAAGCAGAATCACGAGCGTCAACCAGGCCGGCTTGACCAAAGGCATGACGATCTGGAAGAAGATGCGATACTCGCTCGCCCCGTCGATTTTCGCCGATTCGAGCAGTTCGCTTGGAATTTGCTGCATGAATTGCTTCATCAGATACAAGCCCAGACTAGAAGCGATCGCCGGTAAAATGATCGCCGATGGATGGTCGATCAAACGCAGGCGGGTAATGATGATGTAATTCGGGACCGCAGTCACCTGGGGGGCAAACATCAACGAATAGACGACCAACGTGAAAATCAGGCTGCGTCCCGGAAACTTGTATTTGGCCAGCGGATACGCACACATCGAGGCGATCAGCACATGTCCGACGGTGCCTAAAATCGTAATCAACAAGGTGTTGAAAAAGTAGCGGGTGAACGGAATCCAGGAGTTGCCGATGAGTTCCGTCAAATCGCGGAAATTGTCAAACGTGACATTTCTAGGCAAAATGCGTGGTGGGAACAAAAACAACTCGTCGAGCGACTTGAAGGCATTTGAGGCGGTCATCACCAACGGGAAGGCGGAGAAGATACCAAAAATCAACAAGAGCGACAACAATGCCATATCGCCGCCAAGCGAACGGTTGAGTTTGCGCAGGCGTTTGAAATTGAAAGCCCGTTTGAGACGTTGGACACCAGTCATGTCAGTCACCCACCTTTCGCAAGATGTTACGGACCACGAGGTTTGTCGTCATCATGAGCAAGAACAACAAGGTCGCAATCGCCGACGCATAACCCAGGTCAAAACGGATTGAACCATAGTCGATCAAATGGGTGACAATCGTATGTCCGGCATACTGGACAGACGGAAATCCGACCAGTTGCATCGACACCTCGGCGATTGCCAGACTGGTCGTGATCTGCATGACTGCGCCAAAAAGCAATTGCGGCTTCATCGAAGGCAGCGTGATATACCACAGTTCCTGCCAACGGTTCTTGACACCATCAATCGCCCCTGACTCAAACAAGGTCTTGTCCACGCTCTGCAAACCGGCGATGAACGCCAAAAAGCTCACCCCGAGGCTGAGCCAGAGCTGGACGATAATGATGACTGTCATCATGTATTGCGGGTTGTTCAACCACAAGATGGGATTATTGATGAAACCCATCCTGATCAAAAAGGCGTTTGCGTATCCGTGGATGTCACCCGAGAAGATTAACAACCACATCAAGAAAGCATTGCCGGAAATCGACGGAGCATAAAAGATCAAGGTCATGAACGAACGAAGTTTTGGTCTCAACTCATTGATCAGCCAGGCAAACAAAAAAGCCATCAAATAACTGATCGGACCGGTCACCACCGCCAAAATCAATGTATTCCTGAGGGCGATGATGAAAACCTCGTCATCCAACAACAGTTTCAAATAATTATCCAAACCGATGAAACGGGGACGTTCCAACAAGTTGTAATATGTGAAACTGACGCCGAGCGACATGAAGACAGGGATAATCGTGAATGTCAAAAAGAGGATGACAAAAGGCGCCATCAAGATATAATAATGCTTGCTTTTGATGATTTCCGTCTTGAAATGTTGCCACCGCGACTTATGATTTTCAAGTTTGACAGTCGGATTCATTTGCATGCGCCTTACCCCGTATCCAAGCCGAATTCACGGCGTTTCTTACGTATCTCCTCGTTAATGACCTGCACATAGTCATAAATGGTTTCCCGCGGATTGGCGCGTTCTTCAAGCACCAGGCGGAAAGCATTGTCAAGATGACGTCCGGTCATATAACCGCCAGGCACCTCCGGAACACCTCGGACCCATTCCCATTGCTCGAGCAACATCTGGTATTCGATTACGGTCCATGGCAGTTGTGACAATGCTTCGACATTGGCGGTCGGATAACGTGCGGCTGCACCGAGGATGCCTTCCATCTCACGGCCGAAACGAACCTGGATTTCAGTACTGGTCCACCATTTGAGGTATTCCCAGGACGCATCCTTTTTTTCGGATTGTTCCATAATCATGATGCCGCTGCCTGTCGCCACGGTGTCACGGCGGATGATCGGATTGCCATGTTCATCCACACTTCTCGTGCCAGGGATGGGAATGAAATTCCAGCGTCCCCGGATTTCAGGAGCAAAGACGCTCAGAATGTTGTAGGTGTTGTAATAAGCCAGACCAATCGGCATTTGTCCACTGCGGAAACGGTTGACGAAATTGGCCTCAACCGGAAAAGAGTAATCCGTATAGAAGCGGGTCCATAGCTCGAAAACCATCGGTCCCAGGCCCTCGTTAAAGCCACTTTCGTTGTTGTTGTTGATATAAAATTCACCATCGACCTGGTAAAACATGCTTGAAAAAACAGGATTCGGCGGTAAATCGATGACATTACCTTGTCTGATCGGCACCGGCATGAAAAACTCAAGGTTGAGTTTTTGTAAGTCAGGAATCATGTGAATGACATCTTCCCATGTGTCCGGCGGTGTCAGACCGAGTTCGTCAAAGATGTCTGTCCGGTAAAAGAGCATCATCCAGATCTGCTGTTCAGGCAAGGCGAAATAACCGCCCTCGTAATGAAACGGTAACATGGCGCTATATTTGAACCTGGAAGCCACGTCCTCGAAATCAGGAAACGTGGAAAGGTCATGAACGGCGTTTCGCATCGCATAGTTGACAGGGACATTCGGTCCGATGCCCATCGCGACGTCAGGACCGACCCCGGATAGCGTGGCCGGCAATAACACCCCGCCATCCACCAGTTTCAAATCGACCTGGATGCCTGTCTGCCTGGTGAAAGACTCATCGATCAGCCTTCTGAGCACATTGGCCTGGTCCCGACCGATTGAAATCCAGACTTCAATGCTTTCGTCGTCATCGGAAACCGACGTTTTACCGATGGATGAATAATCGATGAAGAAAGAAGCGGCGAAAGACATGAAGTTGAACCAAAACCGATGAAAGAATCCGGCCCTGCTCGCCGGCAGCTGCTCGGCGGTGTCATGAAAGAGAAAATAGTCGATTTCCAAAGGCTGTGTGCTCAACAGGATGACCAGCGTACCCAAGGATGAAATGTTGCCATTATAGGTGTTGAGATTGCGATGCAGCTCACGTGGACGACGCAAGAAGAAGTCCAATTGAAGCAACACGGTGTCAAGAATGCCGGTCTTTTCACTGGTGGTTCCGGAAATCGCGATGATCCGCTCACGCACGTCGCTCAGATTATCTCGTTCGGCCATCAACCGTCCCGAGAGGTCGTCAATGCGTTCATGCAATTGATAATCACGAAAAGGATCCGGTTCCGGACCGGTATATATCAAAATCTCACGATATAGTTTGTTCAAGTTATTGATCGCATCCTGGATCCTGGCGATCAAAGGCCCGTAGGCACCCAACGTGACCTCCATGGTCAGCGAATGGGACCGGCCTGCCTCAAAATAGAACAAATAAGGCTCATCGGGCGTGCCCAATGTCTGGATGCGCCAGTCATTGGCATGCCTGAACGCAAAATTTTCCATTTCGGCGAAAGGGATTTCACCATTGATATAGATGTTCCGGCCTACACTGATGCCGTTTGCCTGTTTTTGCTTGACCCGCAGGCTGATGGCATAAAGACCGGTCTGTTCAACGGTAAAAGACCATGTGATCCGGTCACCGGCCACCCGCCAGTTGTAACCACCGATCGTATTGAGTTTGATCAGTCCGGGATCATTGGGGGATGTCAAGGGACTGGTCCGGTCATTAAGCGGATACAAGGTTGGTGAAGTCGTATAGATGGCATCTTCGGCTTCGATCAAACGGATGTTGCCGTCCGCGATTGTGTAACCCATCTCGTCATAATGAGCCTTGATCTCGGCATAAGGAGCCGGATTCCTGACGGACTCCAATACGATCTGGTCGATCATGAGCGGTTCGCGGACAGACGTAAGTGTCAACGTGTTGGCACCTTCAGGGAAGTAAAACACATAGGGACGGCTGACATAACCGATGGCGTCCCGGAAATAGGCATCCGTCCACATCGGGGTTTCAATCTGACGCGGACGGATATCATTACCATGGATATCCTGGATGATGTCGGACTCGCTGCCCCAAATACGTGGAAAGGTGATGTTCCGCGCACCATCAAACGGAATGTCGCCATTGATCTTGACCGCTCTTTCAATGACGGAACTCTTGCCGGGATAAGGATAGTAGTCAATCAAAACACGGTAAAAACCGGCTTCATCAACCGGGAATTCCCAGGTGACCGACCCGATTTCATCCATCAGAAGCACATCAAAGACACCCTCGTATTCTGCCATGATTTCATGGTCTCCGTCCATGGACAATGGATCGGCGGCATTGATGACGATGGGGGCCACATCCGGAAAAACAGCCTCAAAACGATCGAGATAAGCTTGATAGTCCTTGACGGCGGAGCCATCAGTCGCGCCCGGATCAGTCAATGTCGATGGATCATGGTTGAAACGTAAAGGATCGGCACGACCGATGATGAATACCGATTCGTACACGAGGCTCACAAGCAAGACCAAAAGAATGGTCAAGGTGATGATGACCGGTTTTTTCATAAACATGCACCTCTTTCAGACGGTCAGGCATTCAAACCAGCAAGAGAAGAAGATTTACTCGAGATAATCATCCAAGGCAGCTTGGTAGATGGGCCTGATTGAATCGACCACGGTCCGCGGATCACGGTCCGGCAAGCGAATGGCTGCGTTGATTTGACCACGGAAGCCGATGTCTGGCGTGTAGGGATTGATGCCGATGGCATTGATGATTTCAAGATAAATCTTGTCAAAAATCATCATGTAGGCCTCGACATAGATTTCTTCATCGAATCTTGTCAGCAGGGTCAATTCGAACTCATCACGCAATTCCTGTTCGGTCCGCCATAATTGAAGCTCGTTCCAAACGCGGAAAACAAGCTCTTCACGTTCCGGGGTCATACCGCTGGCAAGATGATACAGGGCGACACCGGAAACAGGGCTTGCATGGTCACCTATGAAGTCATCAGCGCGTGGATAAGGCACGAAACCCAGTTCGAAATTGAGGCCTCCCCAACGGTTGTCAGCCGTCACGAACCAAAGCTGGCCGGGGTGAATGGCCACTTTGCCGGCTTGCCAGGACGGGCTGCCCGCATCATAAGATGGTGCGGTTTCCCAAAGGTCTTTCTCAACCAATGATTTCAAGAATGTGTAGGTCTCAAGGGCCGGGGCCTGATGGAAAGCGACACGACCGAGTGTCATGTTGATCAAGCGGCCACCGTTCAAAGGCACCATGTTTTCGACATAATAGGAAGGCATGCCACCGATGGCAAACTCATCCTCATCAAGTATGGCCTGCACCTGGGTCGCCCATGTTTCGAAACGGCTCCAGGTCCATTCACCATCCAAAAACAGCTGTGTCGGATTCGCCACACCGAGGCTTTTCACCAAGTCGGCATTATAGTAAAGACCGGAATCAGCGGTCAACATGCCTGAGGAAAAGCCATAGACGTTGTCTTTAAAAGTGCCGACCGCACGGTAATCCGCATGGACATTGACACCAATCGTGTTCATATACTGATCAACCGGCACGATGGCTTCAGCCCTGGCAAGCTGTTGGATCCAGTCGCTGACCGACCAATAGATGTCAGCCAAATGATTGCCAGATACCGAAGATTGGATGATGGCTGTCACACGGCTGGGACCCCAGGGTGCATTATCGGGATAAGAACGATAACGAATGGTGACATTGTACAACTCTTCAACTTCACGTTGACGGTTTTGACGTTGAAGCTGTTGTGTGCCGCTGAAATTGGGATGAAAGGGATCAATTTCATAAGTGGCACCATGCATGATGACGATTTCCGAGGGTTCGATATCCACACACACGCCATCAACCTTGCGTTGGTTCGGTCCACACCCATCTTCGGTCAGGACTGTCACCGTCCGTGTGACCGAAATCTCGTTACCGTCACTACCCGTGACACGATAGGTCAACGTATAAGTGCCGGCCACATTCATGTTCACCGTACCACTGACGGTGATTCTGGAGGTGATATCGCCATCTCTGGCATCGACAGCGGTGATACCGGTCAACGGATTAAATGCGTCTCCGACTGTCAATGTGACATTATCAACGCCTAAAATCTCGGCACTATCTCCTCTGTCCCGACAAGCTGACAAGCCGAAGAAGAGACATAAGAGCAAAACAATGGATAAGCCTTTTCTCATAACACACATACCTCGCTTTTTGAGTATTTTGTTGATATTGACATGTTGACAGTGTCATTTAATGACACTGAAAAACGATGACTGGATAGGCTCATTATACTATCTTTGCATCGTTTTTTAAATGGATGATCCGATATTTTCAAAAATGAAAAATTATTTTCATGATGCCAGACCGCCCTGCATGATTGCAGAGCGGTCTCCGCATCAAGACAAAGCACCCGCCGAGACGGGCGCTTTGATGAGGTTCAAAGCAATGCCAATGACTAGAAGCGTCTCTTGAAGACAACGATGCCAATCAATGTCATCAAGCCCAGAATGGGCAGAATTGCAGAAGAGTATCTAGGTGTTGAAACGGTGAAGATACCAAGGCATCCACGCTCATCATCCACTGGTGTCAGTTCTTCGCGGAGCGCTTCAATCTCATCCATCAAATCAGCTACGGCATCTTCGACAGCCGCATCAATCATGTCTTGAATTTCTTGATCTGTCGGAATATGAGGCGCTTGGACAACCGTCACGGTAAAGGTGGCGGAAGTGTTATTACCCGCTAGATCTTCGGCCATGACGACAACCGTGTAAGCCCCTGGAGTGGTCAATGACAGACCGCCGTTGTTGGCGACATAAACCGCGACATTTTCGCCATCATTCAAGTCGAATGCGACCACATTGCTCAAGATCGCCTGGTTGACATTGGTGAACTGGCCGGTATGGATGGTGAAGTTGTTGTTGACGACCAGCAGGAGCGGTGGTGTGACATCATCGACGACCAACATGTATGAGGTTTCGGTCACGATGTCATAATCAAAGTCAAGTGTACCGAGCTGGACAGAAATCGGATCGCCAAAGGCCAGGTTGGCCACTCTTAGACGGGTGGCTTGTGCCGCACCGTGGGCAGCGACTACAAATTCACCTTCTTCAAGTTCCAAGGCTGCCATCCATGCGGTGAAATGGTCAAGATCGCCTGTGATGGTGCCATCTTCAGTCGTGTAAAACCAATCGAAACGTGAATAGCTTTCCTTCATCGTACCATCGGCTGCGACAACAACGATGACATTACCCCATCCGGTGGCGACAGTCTTGAAAATGGACACATCGTCCCAAACCTTGAATACGCCGAGACTATCACTAACGGCAACCGGCTTGTTGTAATGCAGCTCCATATTAAATGGAACTTCCTCCTCGTGGACGGTGACAATCGCTTCATCACCGGCAATAAAGACATTGTGAGTAAATGACAGTCCGATTTCATATGTGCCGGCCTGGACATTATAAGGGTTGAAACCGGCTGGTGTCGTCACGATGATCGAATGAGTCAGATCATTGCCGTAACCATCATCAGCGGTAATGTCTTCAAGCAGATCGACATAGGTGTTTTCAAGCACATAACGTGTTTGCACGCCGCTGAATGTGGGTGGCATGACACCCACAACAATGTCAGCGAAACGCTCGGTGACATCACCCTTTGGTGTCGTCACGGCAAAGGTTGCCACATAACCGGCACCGAACACACCAGTATCAATTGATGTGACCGGACCGCTTGCTACATAAGCTGTGCCGTCATGGTTGAACTCGATGGTTTCAAGATCGACATCGTCTTGCGAAATGGTCACAGTGTAATCAAGATACTCGGACTGGTTTTGGATCTTGCCATCTTCATCAAACATATTGATCCATGCAGCGGTGACAGTTGCCGGAAGATCAAAATCAGCCTGGTAGTCGATGACAATCTGGATACCCGGGGTGACAAGATCATCGTCTAAAGCGACAAGGCCGTCGAATACTGCTGGTTGATGGGTATATTCAATCACCATGGGATCGACTTCTTCATCAATCATCGCAAACGGCAATGTCTTGAGATATGCTGTGGTCAGCGGGTTCTGGGTGCCACGGTCAAAGGTGCTGAAGCTGAAGGTGGACCAACCAGCTGGAATGGTCACGAAATTCGGATTGCCAGGAATGATGGTTGACCATTTTTCAACATCGGGTTCTTCAGCGACAACAACATCCGCATTAGACCATTGAATCCATGTCAAGGGCTCAAGCACGTAACCACGTGTGTGTGTGTCATCAAGCGCCATACGGATCGGGCTATTGCGGGTCGTGACAGGTTTTTCACCCTCTTCAGCGGCGATATAAGCATCGATTTCAGTCTGAGTGGCCAAACGCCAGTCCGGATCTGTCTCATCACCTTCGTTGAAGATGTAGTAGTTATGGACCTGGTCCTCAAACATCTGAAGGACGCCATCCTCATCAAAATAGACATAAATACGATGCACGACCGATGTGATATCAGCGCGTCCGCTTTGTGTGGAAAGGACAACGGTTTCATCGGTGTCATTGATGGTCAATGCGCCAAACGCATTATAGGTCAATGCGGCACCAATCTCCAAAGGCGAGATAAAGCCATCCGCATCCGCATCTACAAAATCCTTGACATAACGCACACCGCCACGGACAACATGGTAACGATGACCATGATACATCCATGTCCAATGCGCACTACCGACCTGGAGTTCTGTACAGGCAGGGGTGGCTTCCAAACAAGCAAGCTGATTGTACGGATACAATTCAATAATGTCTTCCTCTTCTTCCTGGGCGAAACTCTGGAACGAGAACATCATCGCCAAAAAGAAGCCAAACAGCAACATGGTGATAAACTTTTTCACTTGCATTCCTCCTTATTTTTTCGCAGTGCTTTAATCTATTTTACATCCAATGTGAAAGCGCTGTCAATTATTCATTGCAAAATCAAGGCATCGGATGGGTCTTTTTCCATATTTTGGACAAAATTTTCAAGACGTCTAACGGAGTGTTCCGGGCAGGTAGGTGTAGAACACACGTTCATGTGTGACGCCTTCGATTGTGACAGTGACTGTATAACTGACTGTCAAGGCCCGATCCGGCATCTTGATGACACGTCCGGTATCATCGAGATAATCAGGATCATGCGAGACAAAAGTGATGTCGGCATCATGATGGTGCATGCGGACGATGTATTCGATATCCGCGAATTCTTCAAAGACAGGCATCAAACCTGAGTTGATTAATGTTTGCGGACAGGTCTTACCTGAAAAATCTTGATGATATTTCATGTGGTCCCGCGGCAGGTTGTAGCGGACCAGCAAATCGGCGACCAACTTGGCCGACCGTTGCCAGGTGCGATACATCTCACCATCTTGGTTGATGGCCATCTCCAGACCGATGCCGTTGCGGTTGCCACCTCCAAGATAAGTACTGTGCTGTCCGACAAGTGTCGAGCCGTCACCCGCATGAAAACCTCTTTCCGTTTCTGGCAGATGTTGGTAGATATAAGTGTCGTCGATGGTGAAATGCCAAGATACATGTGGAGGAGTATTACTAAAAGCCTTATTGTACAAATAGTTCGCATGGGCCAACGCGCCTGAACCAGGTGCGCCATTGCCCGTGTCATGGACCACCACCCAATAGACATGATGCTCGTTGAACGGTGTGATGCCAGGTGGATGGGGCGTCATGGGTTCACCTGGGCGCACATATGAGCTTATGGGCACAATTTTCGAACTATTGATTGGAATGTCACCAAAATAGAATCGGGATACACTTTCATATGCATGGACGGCATACGTGCCTCCCATGCCGAAAACCAACCACTCATGTGGCGTCGCATACATGATCTGATACATGGTCAACAAATCAAGCAAATTAGTCTCATCAAGCTCATCAAAGACCTCGAAAGTATAAGTGGTCTTGACATCAGGATCGTGGAAAAGCGCCACGGTCAAGGTCACGACACCAGGCATGTGTGCGGTGACGACACCGTAAGGATCGACAGAAGCGATCAACGGATCGTCCGATGAGAAGACAACGGGATCATCGGCGATATCAATTGGGAAGACAACGGCTTCCAAGGTGAAACTGTCACCGACGGTGATGTCGTTGTTGACGGAAGTGGTCGACAAATCAACACCGGGATCGGTGATGATGACGATGGTGATGGTGGTATTGATGCCAAAATTGACCGTCGAACGGACGGTAATGGTCGCCTGACCGCTCTTGACGGGTGTCAGCGTCCCGTTCAACGTATTCACCAACAAGACAGAGGGATCAGAAGTGATGAAACGGATCCGGTCCGTCTCCAGATCCATCGGCAATATATCATACTGCAACTGATAACTGTCCCCAAGTTCCATTTCGATGATCGGGTTGGTGATGATGATTTTGACAGGCAGGGCCGGATCATAGGCGGCTTCGCTGATGATGGCTGCCGCTGTGGCATAATGGCCGCGCAGATATAACGGTTCAATGTTGTCGAACCAGGCATCATCCAATGTGTCCGCACCCCAATAGTTCAAGGTGAATTCGACGGTCGAGCCCTCGTTCGAGACTGCCGCCAGATGGGTGAAGCCGCTGACTGCATTAAACCTGGCATAAGCGTTGCCAAGCGCTGTTGATGGCTGTTCAATGGTCAAACCGGTATGAATGTTGGTGAGGGAGTTGCGTACCACCTGGATGGCGGCATCCGCACCGGCATCATCAGCCAGACTGGCGACAATCCCGCGTACGGCATGGGTGATGGTGTTATGTGAGATGACAGTCAATCCTTCTTGGACATCTTCCACCAGGATGGCATCGCCCGCCAGGGTGTCAAACACGTTGTTGGCGATACGGATACCGTTGACCTCCGCCAGATGCAGGAAAGCAGCGGTGGTGGTGATGTCACCGACATGATTGTGTTCAAAGACAAAACCTTCGATCTGATGACCGGTCACCTTCGCATTCCCGATAAACGACAAATGCATCAAAGTCACGTCATCGGCATTGATCACGATGTCACCGTTCAAGACGACATCCTCTTCGCCAATCAGTGTCAAACCGGATGACGAGATGGTCAGGTCTTGCACATAAGTGCCGGCCTTGATGATCATCGTCGCGCCGGGGTGTGCGACATCAAGAGCATCTTGGACAGTCGTGAAAAGACGCTCGCCATAAACCAAGGTCAAGCCTTCGTAAACGTACGCATCGCCGTCATCTGCCAAGGCATCGACCATCAACAGATTGACGACTTCGATCACGAGTGTCGCCGTGACGGTCTCATCATCTGTCGATGTGGCCAGCAGAGTCACCGTGCCTTCCGCATGTGCGGTCAGCACGCCCAACTCATCGACGGTGGCGATGTCTGCATCATCGGTCGTCCAGGTCACCCTGGCGACCGCCGCCGGTGGCAACGGCAACACCTCATAGGCACGTTCGGTGCCGACATTGATCATGACCGGACCTTCAATCGTCATGCTTTCAGCCAGACCGAGCACATGGACCGTCAAAGTCACCGACTGTTCAGGATCGCTGACCGAGTAAACGGTCACGACGGCCTGGCCGGCGCCTTGGGCCAGCAACATGCCATCCGCGTCAACCGACACGACGCTGACATCATCACTTGCGAAGGTGACGTCGTCATTGCTTTCATAAGGGACCAAAGCCTCGTCACCGGCAATCATTTCGATTTCGCTCTCTATCATGGTGAGCGACACGAGTTTTCTGACCGTCACGTTGATGGTGATGCTGATGTCGGGATTCCTCACAGACCTCAGCGTGACGGTGACCACACCCGGACGCAAGGCCACAAGATGTCCCTCTTCATCAACCGTTAAAATGGTCTCGTTACTGGAATGAAACGTGATGCCTCGTCTGTCATTGGTCTCAAAACCAATGTCATGGGTATCACCTTCCATCAAGATAATCGACTCGGTTTCCGAATCGATTGTGATGTTGCCCCGGCAGGCGACCAGAAACACCAACACAAAAACCAACAAGGTCATTTTCAATAAACCAGTCATACGCATGTTTCAAACCTCCTGTGTGATGATCATGCCGGCGATCTTGCGCCGGTAAGGGATGATGCCGTTGTCTTCCCGTTTGGGATGCACGGCATTACTGAGCAGGACAAATCCTGTTTGATGAAAACGGTCCACCCACATATTGCAGCCCGTAAAGCCGGTATGCAGGATGGTTTGCCTGAAATCGACATGGTCGCCGGCCGAACCGCCCGGTACCGGTTTGTCCCAGCCATAGGCCCGGATCGTCGTGCCGTTGTCCTTGCGGATGTCCATCCTTGGTTCAAACAAGGCATCCGTCCAGGTCTGGTCCAAGACAAAGTTGTCTTCAAGCATGGCCTTGATGAACAATCCGAGGTCATGAGCGGTCGAAAACAAACCGGCATGTCCGGCGACACCGCCCATCGCGAAGGCTTTTTCATCATGGACACGCCCTTGCAAGAGGCCTGAGAAGACCTCATCGTCACGCCACTCGGTGGGTGCGCACCTGGCCGGATCAGGATGGAAAGACGTGTCGTTCATCCCCAAGGGTTTGAAGATGAACTGTCCGGCCGCTTCATCGAGACCCATGCCTGTAATCTTCTCAACAACCAGACCGAGCAGGATGAAGCCGATGTCGGAATAGATGATGTCATGACCGGGAACATGCAAAGTCCCGACCGAAAACACATGATCGAGCACTTGCTGTCTGGAAGCAAGTCTTGATGCCCTTGGAATATCAGCAGGCAGGCCTGACGAATGGGTCAAAAGATGGGCAATCGTGATATCCGGATGCTGGAAACGTGACAAATGTGACATGAGCGCATCATCCAAAGACAACTGTTTCTCCAGCGCCAATCTCATGATCAACGTCGTGGTGACCACGACTTTGGTCAATGATGCGACATCATAAATCTCAAGGCCATCGACAGGGTGTGGTTCAGGGATGATTTGCCGGTTGCCGACATGATGAGTCTTGATTGGTTGGCCACGTTTGATCAAGGCCCATTGTGCGCCTGGAAAATGTCCTTTGGACACCCCTTCCAGCAACACGTTCCTGATGATATCAGACATGATCAGTATCGTCTCTTGACGATGATGATGCCAAACAACATCATCAGACCCGCCAAGGGTAAGACCATTTGAGCAATCGATGGTGTGATCACCATGGTCCATAATCCGAAACAACCACGTTTTTGCGGCTCCGGTTCGATTGGCACACACACACCATCTTCGAGCACATAACCGTCTTCGCAGAGGATGGGTGGTTCAACGACCGGCACACAGACACCATCTTCAAGTTCATAACCATCCGGGCAAGTGATCGGTTCATCGTCAGGTGGTGTGACATCGGTCGGCCAGGGGAACCCGGCCGGCTGTGTCCAATAATGCCCGGTCAACCGTTCAAGCGCAAGGGTGACCATGGCATGCGGTGAATTGAGCGTCCGGTAAGAGAAGAAGGCGCTGCCCACGATGATGTCGAAATAAGTCATGTAGCGCAACTGTTCCAAGAGTTCGCTTTCATCCCGCCATGAATCATCGGCGTAACGATAAAAGCCTTGGCCGATGATCAGATGGACACCGTGTTCTTCACACAGCTCCGCCCACCAATCAACCAGGTCGGCAAAAGGTGCCAGATGGTGACTGAACTCCCAATAGAGTTGTGGGATGACATAATGCAGCCAGCCTTCTTCAATCCACTTTTTGGTGTCGGCAAACTGGTGATGATAACTTTGCAGGGTCACCGTCGATGTGTTGGAACCGTCAGGTCCGCCTGATTTCCAGATGCCGAACGGGCTGATGCCGAACTTCACATTGCGCGCATAAGTCTGATTATAGTTTTCAACTGCTTCATAAACGCCTTGAACGAGGATGTCGACATTATTTCTACGCCAATCGGCCAGACTTTGGCCTGGCAGTTTGGTCTGGTTGTAGTTTGCTTCGTCCTGGCTGTCGCTCATGCCGCCGTAACTGTAGAAATAGTCATCAAAATGAATCCCGTCAATGTCATAATTGACCATCAGTTCTTGAATCAGGTTGATCAGATGAAACCGCACTTGTTGTTCACCAGGATTCAAAATCAACCTGCCGTTGTTGTCAGCCAACACGAACTGGGGGTTCTGCTTGGCAAAATTGTCATCATGCAACAAGGCCAGTTGCTGGTCTTTCGGTTGTGTGCCGCTCGACACCCGGTAGGGATTCAACCAGGCATGGAGCTCGAGTCCGCGCTTGTGCGCCTCCTCGATGATGAAACCAAGCACGTCCCAACCTGGATCCTGGCCTTCGATGCCGGTCAGATACCGGCTCCAAGGCGCGTAATCCGAATCATAAAAGGCATCATTCATCGGCCTGACCTGAAAGAACACGGTGTTGAAATGCAAGGCTTGGATCCGGTCCAGCATGGCGATGATTTGATTTTTGTATTGGGTTTCATTGCTATGAAGAGCGATGTCGATATTGAACACCGTCGCCACCCAGATTGCCCGGACTTCCTCATCCTTTTCGATGTAGGGAGCCGGCAATATGATCGGATTGCTGGTGTTGTAATAATTGATGACATTGCCATCACGTACGACGAAAGGATTGTCTTCCGAGAGCGGAATCTTCACCCTGATCAAGACATCCAACAGATCGCTTTCGTTACCCGCCTGGTCCTTGGCATGATATTCAAGCGTGTAATTGGCACTCAGTTCGAGTGCAATGGGCTCCACATATCGTTTCCACGAGGACCATGTCCGACCATTGTGCAGACGGAACCAGATTCTATCAGAAGGATCATCAGGCACCAGTTCGACCGTGGTCTCGGTCGTGTAATAACGACCATCAAAATCACCCATGATGATCACTTCCGGATCAGCTGGTGGACTTTGATCGATATGGATGGTTTCGCTTCTGATGTTCAGACAACCGTCATCCTGGGCATACTCAATGACATACGTGCCTTCGGTATCGAGCACGAAAGGGCCGTCATAAGGCAACCAGTTGCCACCGTTGATCTTATAAATGACATGATAGCCATGGGTCACGAAACTGATGGTCGCCTCTTGATAATAAGGATGTTCACCGGGTCCTTCGACCACGATGTCCGGTTCGGGGTGACACAATGGGATGATGGTGATCAAGCGGTTGACCTCGGTCGATTCAATGCCTTCGTCATTGATGGTCTTGGCCCGGATGAAATGGTTGCCGGTGCTTTCAAGCACAACGGGCCCCGTATAAGGTTGCCACGCACCGATCGAACCATGGTTGATGGCATACCAGATGGTTTCAGATCCGGATTCGATCGTCAAGATCGAACCCGCAACGAACTCGGTTCCGGACGCATCCCCCTCGATCAGGATGACCGGCACGTCATGATTGACCTTGTCAATGTCGATGTTAATGCTGGTGACCAGGCTTTCGACGCCCTCGTCATCTACCGCTTTCATATAAAGAATGGTCCGTCCCTGGGTGGTGATGACGAATGGTTCCACGTAAGGTATCCAGTCACCATCATCCAATTTGATATAGATGTCATCGTCAGCCTCCACCGTAACGGTGACATCACTGCGATAAACATTGCCGTCAAGCACACCGTCCAACAAGGCGGTCGGTGAAGGGATGGGACTGTCGTCCCAGACATTCAACGGCATCGTGGTCCAATATGTATCGACCACGTGGTTGATATGGACACGGTTCAAATAGGCGGCCGAATACATGATCGACCCCTTGATTTCCGGATGTTTCTGGTTGTAGCGCAGCTGGGTGGCGATCTCATCGGTCAGCCAGCTGTTGTCATGGGCATGATAAATCGAATGACCGATCAGGACATCGACACCCGTTCCCCTGGCGACACCGGCCCACCAGTCGACCACGTCCGCGTAAGGCGCAAGACCATGAGTGAAGGGCCAGTAGACCTGGGGTGCGATGTAATGCAGCCAGCCTTCCTCGACCCATTTCTTGGAGTCAGCATATTGTGCGTGATAGCTTTGTAAGGCGGATGTCGACGTATTGGAACCGTCTGTTCCACCCGATTTCCAAATGCCGAAGGGACTGATCCCGAAACGGACGTCCCTGCCTTCGGCCACATTGAATGAGTCGATGTCGGACTTGATGTCCCTGACGACCTCATTGACACTTTCGCGTCTGAAATCAGCAATCGTCTGACCTGGTAATTTATATGCGTCATAGGTGTGTGTATCGGAACTGATCCCTGAGTAGGGATAGAAATAATCATCGAAATGAATGCCGTCGACCGGATAGTTTTCCACCAGTTCCATGACGACATCGCGGATGTATGTCCTGACCTGTGGTTCGCCCGGATTGAGAATGTAAGGGTGAAGACCACCAGAAGTCACATTGCCGGCGACGACCAGGTCAGGATTCTGTCTGGCGAAATTGTCGACATGCAGCGAATTCAGATAAGTCGATTTCTGCAAAGCGGAATTGGCGACCCGGTATGGATTCATCCAGGCATGGAACTCGATGCCGTTCGCATGCGCCGTCTCGATCATCCACGCCATCACATCCCAACCCGGATCCCCACCTTCAACGCCGGTCAGATAGCGGCTCCATGGCGCCAGTTCAGACTCATAAAAGGCATCGTTCAAAGGACGCACCTGGAACAAAATCGCATTCATGTTCAAATTCTTGACTTGATTGATCAATGATTCGAACGCCGCCTTGTATTGCGTTTCACTGGTGTGTAGCGGCATGTTGAGATTGAACACAGTGGCGACCCAGACCCCCCGGAACTCATTCTCTTTCTCGGTATAGGTCGAGGGAATCATCACCGGATCAGTGGTTTGATAATGACGGACATTGGTCGTCCCACGCACCAAAGGCACCAGGTTGTCGTTGGCACTCAAACCTTGCAACGACCCCAGGCTCAGGGCGATGATGACAAACAATCCCAACAAGCCCATTTTCAGATGTTTGATCATGGTGTCACCTCATCAATCAACAGGGTTTTCAGAATGTCAACACCGGGTTTGGCCTTGTCATTCCTGATAAAGGTATTGTAAGTAAAGAAGACGTTGCCTTTCACTTCCGGATACTGGTTGGCGTACATGACCTGATAGGCGACTTCGGCCGGATCACCATACTCTTTTTCAACACCGAGCCGGTAAGGACCATGTCCGATATACAAGTCAACAGCAGTGTCTTTCACGATGCCTGCCCACCAGTCGACCAGATCGGCAAACGGTGCCCGGTCATGTGAGAAACCGAAATAAATCTGGGGCACGATATAGTCGATGGTCCCCTCCTCGACCCAGGCCACCGGGTCGGCAAATTGCTGATGAAAGCATTGACCACAGGTCGGATGGGTGTTGGATCCCCGCGGATCATCAGCCTTGTTTTTCCAGATCCCGAAAGGACTCATGCCGAACCGCAAGGCCGGGTTAACACTTTTAATGCTTTCATGAAGCCTTTTGATCAAACCGTTGACCTGGCCTCTTCGGAAATCTTCTAGCGACATGCCAGATGTCTTGAATGCCGCATATTCCTTTTCGTCACCCTCGCCTTTGACCAGTCCGGCATACGGATAGAAGTAGTCGTCAAAATGGATGCCGTCGACGGGATAGTCATGAATGAGCTCACGAATGGAGGCATCAATATGATCCTGGACGACCGGATGGGCGGGGTTGAGAATCAAGATGCCTTTCTTGTCGACCAGCACCATCTCCGGATGACGTTTGGCAAAGTTGAGGTCGTCACACGTGTCCAGGTAATCTGTCTTCGACAGTTTGCCATTGATCGACACGCGATACGGATTCATCCAGGCATGGAACTCGATGCCGCGCCGATGGGTCTCATCAATGATCCAGCGCAGCACGTCCATCGGTGGTTTCTTACCTTCTTCACCGGTCAGATAACGGCTGTAAGGATTGAGTTTGGATTGATAAAAGGCATCATTCGTCGTACGGACCTGGAAGAAGATGGCGGTCATCCGCCATGTCACCGCTTCATCAAGCATGCGGATGACCTGACGCTGGTAATCTTCAAAATCTTGTGTCGTCGGCAAATC
>RECG01000008.1 GCA_007692425.1 Acholeplasmataceae bacterium
TTGAACCTGCCTTTTCTCAGCATCGATCTGATTTATGCCATACCCGGTCAGACCATGGCCGACCTGACGACGGATCTCTTAAAGGTGGTCGCGCTTGATATCGGCCATGTCTCCTGTTACAGTCTGATCCTTGAAGAAAAAACCGCGTTTTATCAACAGTTTCTCCAAAACCGTTTCCAACCAGTTGCAGAGGATCTTGAAGCCGAGATGTACCAACATGTCAGCACCATCCTCACACAACAAGGTTATGCGCATTACGAGATCTCCAATTTTGCCAGACCCGGATATCATTCCAGACACAATTTGATTTACTGGTCGCTTGGTGAATATATCGGGACCGGCCTTGGCGCGCATGGTTTCATCGGCGGGCAGCGTACGCACAATCATCATCTGCTCAAGGATTATGTCAACCAACCCAGGGCGTCATCTGTCAAACAGACGCCAGCCGATCTGTTGAGCGACGCCATGATTTTCGGACTCCGCAAGATCGAGGGGGTTTCCCTCCAGGCAATCAAGGATGTACACGGCGTTGATGTCTTTTCAGCGTTTCCCGAACTTTCAGATAAACAACAACAAGGCTTGGTCGAGGTACATGACGGTTTTCTACGTTTGACGGAAAAGGGCCTGCGTCTTGGCAACCAGGTGTTCATGGTGTTCTTATGAAATACGTCTTGAAGGATTATGAGTACCATTTGAAGCATGAACGCAAAGTCAGTCCGAACACATCGGCCTCTTATTTGCGTGATCTCAAACAATATACCGCCTTCCTGGCCACCTACCATCATGTCAAACATCCAAAAGACATTGAGAAGCGGCACATCGAAGGGTTCATGAAAAGCATGCGCAAATCACTAACCGCCAAAAGCGTGGCCCGGAAACTGGCGGCCATCAAGAGTTTCCATCATTTTCTGTTGATGGAAAATGAGACGGATATTGATGTGGCCAAGGCGTTCGCCTCGCCCAAAATCGAAAAAAGCCTGCCCACCGTGTTGGCGGTCGATGAAGTGGTCGCGTTGCTTGAACGCATCGACCGCACCAAGCCGCTCGGCCTACGCAACAACGCCCTGCTTGAACTGATCTACGGATCCGGACTCAGGGTCACCGAGCTTTTAGACATCAAGATGGAAGACATCCATCTCAACCAGGGCTACGTACGCGTGTATGGAAAAGGCGGCAAGGAACGAATGGTGCCACTGTCAGACATGGCGGTCGTCGCACTCAGGAACTACATCATCAAGGCACGTGAACCGTTGCTTGACGGCAAGACCGATCCCCATCTTTTTCTCAACCAGAAAGGCGCTCGCCTTTCACGCCAAGGCTTTTTCAAGGCCCTCAAGAAACTCGCTGACGAGGCCGGTATCGAGACTGAATGTTCGCCACACACGCTCAGGCATTCGTTTGCCACCCACCTCTTGGAAAACGGCATGGATCTGCGCAGTCTGCAGACCTTGCTCGGCCACGAGGATATCTCAACGACCCAGATTTACACCCATATCAGCCAGAAACGGATTCATGACATTTATCAAAACACCCACCCCAGGGCCAAGGAGGACAAGCATGATGTATAAACGGATCTTTTTGATTGTCTTGGACAGCATCGGTGTCGGCGAAGCCCCCGATGCCAAAGACTATGGCGACGAAGGCGCCAACACACTTTTGCATATTGCACAGGCCATGAAACTGCAGATTCCCCATCTTCAATCGCTTGGTATCGGCAACATCATCGACCTGCCGCACATCCCCCCGGCAACGCCCCCCAAGGCTTTCTTTGGCAAGATGCAGGAAGCCTCTCTAGGCAAGGATACGATGACCGGCCATTGGGAGTTGATGGGCTTGTATATCACCAAGCCTTTCCAGACCTTTACCGAGACCGGCTTTCCCAAAGCCTTGATTGATGAACTTGAACAACAGACCGGCCGGAAGGTGGTCGGCAACATCTCCGCTTCCGGTACGGAGATCATGAAGGCATTCGGTGAACATCACATGAAGACCGGTGACTTGATCGTCTATACGTCGGCTGATTCGGTTTTACAAATCTGCATGCACGAAGACATCATTCCGATTGACGAACAATACCGTATTTGTGAAATCGCCAGGGCGATCACCATGAAACCGGCGTGGAAGGTCGGACGGGTGATTGCCAGACCTTTCATCGGGTCGAACCGCGACGATTTCAAACGGACGCCGAACCGGCATGACTATGCGCTCAAGCCTCATGAAAAGACCACGCTCAACTTCTTATCCGAGGCCGGTTATGATGTCATCGCCTTGGGCAAGATCAATGACATTTATGACGGTGAAGGCATCACCGCTTATGAAAAGACGGTGTCAAATGACGACGGCATGGCGAAAATCATCAAGACCGCCGCCACCGATTTCACCGGACTCTGCTTTTTGAACCTGGTCGATTTCGATGCCATCTACGGCCATCGCCGCAATCCAATCGGCTATGGCAAGGCAATTGAAGCGTTTGACCGCCAACTGCCGCGATTGATGGACAAGCTTCATGCGGATGACCTGCTCATTCTGACCGCTGATCATGGCAATGATCCTGTCCACCACGGCACCGATCATACGCGTGAATACGTGCCGCTTTTGATTTGGTCAAGCCGCTTCGAACAAGGCTTTCCGTTATCTCAGGCCAAGACCTTCGCGAATGTCGGCATGACGATCGCCGACAATTTCGATGTCGAGCGGCCCAAACACGGCAAAAGTTTTTTGCCGGAACTGGTTGATCCAGACCAACAAAAAAGGTTTATGGAAGCCTGGGACAAGCTCCATCAATCGCACACTGAGACGATGCGTTCAAAACAACCGGTCAAACCGCCTAAAAAAGCGAAAGCAATCAAACGCAAATAAAAAAAAGACCGACCCTCACAGGTCGGTCTTGTGTCATCTGTCAGCGAAGTTCCAGCAACGCATCCTGAAGATGTCCGAGAATGATGGGCAGGTCATCGGTCTTGTTGTCATGACCAAAACTGATCCTGATCGTGCCCAGGTTTTCCAGTTCAGGGACATTGATCGCTTCAAGGACGTGCGAGGGGACCAGGGAATCGGCTGAACAAGCGCTGCCTGTTGAGACAAAGACGCCTCTGCGGTCAAGCGCGAACGCCAGCTGCAAACCTTCAATGTGTCTAAATGAAAGACTGAGCAAACCGGGCAAGCGCTGTCTGCCCGGCAACGGACCGTTGAGACGGACATCATCAAAGGTTTCCCTGGCCATGGCCAAAAAGGTTGTTGACAGCCGGGAAAGATGTTCATGGTAAGCCTGTTGTCTTTCGACCGCGCGTCTCAAGGCTTCCGCCATGCCGACGATGCCGGCGACACACTCGGTGCCGGCCCTGAGATTCATCTCATGCCGGCCACCATGAATCAAGGGTGCCACATCGGTCCCTTTTTTGATATAGAGCAAGCCCATGCCTTTCGGCCCGTAAAACTTATGGGCGGAGATGGTCATCAAGTCGATGTCGACTGCTGTCAGATCGATGGGCAATTGTCCGACGGCCTGCACGGCATCGACATGCAAGGCGACATCATGTTTCTGGCAGATGCGGGAAACCGCCTCAATGTCCTGGACCGTGCCGATTTCATTGTTGCCCCAGATGACAGTGACCATCAAGGTCTGTTTGCTGATGGCCTTTTCCAAGGCCTTGAGATCGAGAAAACCGTCTTTGTCAACATCAATTTTCCTTAAGACGTGGCCTTTTCGTTCCAGCGATTCACACGCATGAAGCGTGGCATGGTGCTCAATCGTGCTCGTGATGATTTCTGTCAAATCAGGATGGGTGTCCGCATACCCCTTGATTGCCCAGTTGCTCGCTTCCGTGCCACCGGAACAAAAGTAGATTTCCTCAGGCAAGGCACCAAGGGTATCGGCGATGGTCTTACGGGCCTGATTGATGGCTTTGCGGTTTTCAACACCGATCCGATAAATCGATGAGGCATTGCCATAATGATCATGCATGTATGGCCACATGACCTCAAGGACCTGGGAATCGACAGGTGTCGTCGCTGCATGATCAAGATAATAAGTCTTCATCGTTTCACCTCGATGGTCAAAAGACATGTTTCGATAGCCGGCAAATCAATGAATGAAAGATCACTTTCGATATCCTTAAACGGCATATCGTTGAAAGGTGGACCGGGCAAGCGCGCCAAAAACGCATCCATGATTTTCTGGATGGCATATGATTGATGGATTACACAGGGGTCGTCATCACCGAACAGTTCGATTGACTTGGCGACGACTGCCGTCTTGGTCATGGGTAAAGTGATGGGTTTTCCCTTGAAGATGACATGATCGTCTTGGTTTTTGATGATGAGCGTCAGTTTCATGGCAACCTCCTTAAATGATGAAGATCAGATAATATACGACGATGGCCAGAAAGACCAGCGCATTAAATAGTTTGATCAGATGCAGCCGCTCGCGCATGAAGGCCGAGATCGACACCACGGATTGTGTCTTGACGGCAACAAGGGTGATGATGATCAAAGGGAGCACGAAAATCAAATTATACAAGAGCAGAAGCAACATGCCTTGCGTGATGCTATCCGTAAAATGAATCAGATGCAAGATGGCGGTCAGGTACGCCTGACCGGTACACAAGAACTCAGTGAAGGAAACAATCAAGCCGATCACGAAGGTGATGACATAAATCATCGGACTGCCTTCCTCCATCTTGGCGGTGAACGCCTCCATCAGACGACGGTTGAATTTCTGGATGCCGCGCGGCAGCTGGTTTTTGACCTTGTCATAGCGTTGTTTGGTGGTGATGATGAAATCATAGAAATTAAGCAAGAAGAGGAATCCTGCCAAAGCGATGATGATCCATGGCACGATGACGATCAAAACACTGCCAAAGCGGAAGGTGGACAAATACCGGTAAAGGATCGTCCCGAATAAAAAGTAACTGATGAAGATGGCCAAGATAAACGTGAAAGCCACTGACAACAGGACGCGCTTCTTGTTGGTGAAACTGAGCAGCGAGATAAACAGCAACAACATCGCGATTGCACATGGATTGACACCATCGACCAACCCGAGCAAGATGAAATAGGCGAGCGAGAAACCACTGGCCGGCGCGGAAGCGACCGGCAACATCGACTGGGTCGCAATGATGTTTTGGACCGTTCCATCCAACACCCGGTCCCGGATATGGAAATGACCGATCAGATAGGTTTCGCCGACAAATATGACCGGCACCTGGTTTTCAGACAGAGGCACGTCGTAGGTGTGTTGATAGTCCCTGAGCAATGCCGTATAGGCCGTCTCATCTTCGAGCGTGTATTTCCTGATGTTGTATCCTTGCGCGATCAGCAGGTCAAAGATATTGTCGTAAGCGACATCTTCAAACACGACCGCATCATTTTCAAGTGCGATGCAGGTAGAGCAAAAACGCGACCCGAAATAGACCAGGTCATAGGGTGACTCGTCATTGGCATGGACTTCCGGGCTCGTGAATGAGAAAGCCCAGAGACTCATGAAAAACAAGGCAAGGATGAAACTGAATTGTCCAATCGTACGACGCATGTTGAAAGCCTCCGAAGTTAAGTTGTCATCAAGGATGGCAGGTGTTGAAAATCCGTGATGGTCATGTGGAACTGTGTTGGTCGAGTGTGTTTTCCAGTCGATTCTTGCCAATCATCATGAGGGCGGCAAGCACGACGATGAGCGGTGCGAGAAAGCCAAAATTGAAGATAACCAGGCCCCATGCGCCACGTGGGAAAACGTTTGGATCAAAGAAGGGATAAACGAAACGTGCACTCTCGAATTCAAAAAAGGTACGCGCCAGCAGATCACCGAAGAAAGGATTGATCCAAGTGTAGACGGAAATGACATAAACGAAGGGATGAATCAAGACCAACCATACCTGCCGGATTGGCAAACGGTGGTCTGTGAATCCATAATAATAAAGGATATAGGCCAAAGGAGAAACGGTGTGCAAGACGTGTTGCATGAGGTCAACTTCCGGCATGTATGAGGCCAGCATGATGTGAAAAATCAAACCGGTGATGGTAATGTTGACCAAGGTGATGAACGCAAGACGCCGAAACCATGTGGCATGTTGACATCCCACGAAAATCAAAATGGGAATCAAGAAGACCATGACATTGCTCTGGGTGGTGAAATAAAAGGAGGTGACAAGCAGACGACCACCGATGTCATCACTCTCAAAGACTCTCAATATGAGTAAGATGACGGCCCAGGATGAGATTAGAAACAATCCGGCTGTCGCCAGCCAAAACGATGATTTGCTTTGGCGCATGCGAAGAAGAAGTTCCATCATTCAACACCTTTGGGTCAAGACTTGAAATAAGTGCTGATCTGGTCCATGTCAAGATCAAGACTGAGGGCAATCATCAGTTTGAGTCGTGCCTTTTGACTATTGAGGTTTTCAGCAAAAATGACACCAAGCTGTTTAAGTTGGTCGCCACCACCATCATAACCATAGGTATCAAGCACTCTGCCCATCGGACAGCGCGAAGTCAGGACAACCGGAATACCAGTCGTGATCGCACGCTTGATACCAGCGACCATCGGTGGTGGGACATTGCCTCTTCCGAGCCCTTCGATGACAAGACCCTTGATGTTTTGCTCGATGAGTAAGTTTAGTATAAGTGAACTTGAGCCGGCATATGCTTTGACAATTTCAACCTCATCAATCAACTTGACCGGTTTGTCAGAAACATGATGAGATGGTTTCCGACGATAGTATAAAACGTTATCTTGGTCGACAATGCCGATTGGTCCGAACTCAAGAGACTTGAATGTATCCAAAGCCAGTGTGTGAGATTTGGTCACTTCCGAAGCGGCATTGATTTCGTCATTCATGACGAGAAGCACGCCTCGTCCTCTTGATTCGTCACAGGCTGAAACAAGAATCGAAGACACCAGGTTGCTCAATCCGTCATAACCAAGCTCTGAGAAATTACGCATTGAACCGGTGAAGATGACCGGTTTTTCAGTGTTCAAATAAAGATCCAAAAAATAAGCGGTCTCTTCAAGTGTGTCGGTTCCATGCGTCACGACGATGCCATCGATGTCAGATTGTGAAAGTTTTTCATCTGAAAGCTTCGCCAGATCAAACATATTAGCAGGCGTGAAGGAAGGCGATGGAACCATGGAGAACTCATGTGTCAGGATCTCGATCGCTGAGAGCTCGTTCTTGATGCTTTCCATAAGCTCAAGATGATTGTCGTAGATGATGGCCTTTTTGGTGCGGGCATGCTTTTCCATGGAGATGGTGCCACCTGTGAAGATAACAAGGATTGTCTTTTTCTGCATAATATCACCATTTATATTGTAACATAAGTCCATATCTGATACGTGATGACAAATGTAAGTTTAGTATTTGTCGTTTTTTGATAGTTTATAGGGCTACCCGCACGAAGAAGACGAAATTTGGCCCTATCCACATTATCAACTTACCCACACAAACACAAGTGACCGCACAGTAAAGGTAACATCTAATGGTTAACATAATATACATTATACGAACATATAGGAAATAAAAAGAAGCGTTTATACGCAATTAATGGGTGTAATGTTTTAGCGTTTACGACGTTTATTGGCGCTTTCAACCGCTTCTTTTGGCCTTAAATATATCTATAATTTGGACATGATGCCGTTTATAAAAACCGAGAGTACGCTATGGGCGTGTGAATGCTGCTGAGACGACCATTGGCCTTTTTGGGGCGTTCGATGGCTCATATGCCGTTTACGCCAAAATGATAGCAAGTGTTGTTTGACTATTTCATCTGCTTGTTCTTCTACTCCCAACCTGGGTGTGTGATATTTTTTCAAGTTCATCACCAGTCGCAGAAACTGAAAGCATCAAGATCATTTGTGATGACGCGCTCTCGTCGACTGACAAACTGATTTTTCATAGAGACATCTTCTACTTTGATTGGGTAGATGTGTCTGACAAGTTTTTTCTTGAAGCAAATGAACAACTGTTCCCAAAATGATAATCATGAAAACATTTCACCAGTTTTCATTATACACAGTGAAACCTAATGCGTTGTTTTCATCTTATTTACAAACTAACCGTATTCTTTAAACATGTATTGCGGATCAGTCCGGCTGGTTTGCAAAACCCTGTTGGTCAATGATGTGACATTGTTGTTGATTCTGATGTGCGTGTGATCATTTGATTCGACTGGTGCTTCTAACGGTTCTTCCTATATGACAGGTCCATGCGTGAACAACCGATGTTTGGATTCTTGGATGTCAAAGGTGATCTCATTGGTTTGCAGCGAATCCAGATTTTGGCAACCTTGATTTTCTTTTTTCTTTTTTCGATCTCATTATTCAATTAAACAAGTTTATATATAAATATAATAAAGAAATAAATATCGTCTATAAGTTTACAAATAGTAAACATACAGAAAAATATTGAATCAAGGGCTACCTTATATTTATTGTACGCGCGCACGCGCGCGTGAGTAAGATCAACAATGCTTTTGCACAAAGCCAATCAGCAATGTCGAGAGCTCTTTCGGCTTTTCAAAAATGGTGACATGTCCGCATTCCGGGATAATGACATATTCGCTTTGTGCAATTTCGTCATGGATGATTTTAGAGAATCTTCTTGGTTTCAATTTGTCGTCTTCACCACAAACCACCAGTACCGGTGCGTTGATTTCCTTCAAACGGTCGGTCATCTGAATGTCTTGGTTGAATGTCTGATACAAAGCGATCTGGCCTTCGAAATAACTTGGGTCGACATGAGCGGTCGCTTTGGCCCGTTCTTCCAAAAAGGCTTTGTTTTCTGCTAAAAACCGCGATCCGTATATGATGTCGGCCATCCCCCAGAAAAACTGATATCCATCTTTCTTTTCACAAAGTTCGATCCAGCGGTTGATCTCCGTCTCCATGGCATCATCGATCTCGCTGACCGAATCAATGACGACCAGGCTTTTCACCACTTCAGGATACCTGAACGCGATGTTCATGCCGACTTCACCGCCATAGCTCGTCCCGATGAAATGGGCTTTTTTGACACCGAGTTTCTCAAGCACCATGATGGTTTCCGCGGCATGTTCGGCGAACGTATAAGGGCCTTTCGGTTTATCCGAACGCAACTGTCCTTTGAAGTCATGCAAAATGACATGAAAGCCCATCTCGACGAAAGGTTTCATCAAGATGTACCAGCTGTTCACCGATGCCATGACACCATTCAAAAAGACAATCTTATCACCTTTCGGATTGCCATGTTCCTCGACATGTATGTCCATCTGATTAATACGCATATCTGCCCTCCTCATCTAGCAAAAAGGGGACAAGTCCCCTAAGATTGCATGAATGTTACAATATCCTTTGTCAATGCATCCGGCACATCGACAAAAGGTGAATGACCACATTGGTCATAAACGACCAAAGTCGAGTTGTCCTTCAATGCTTTGACATTATCCATGACCATCGCTTCCGGCACGACGATGTCCTGTTTGCCCCAGGTATGGAGCACGGGCATCTTGAGCGTACTGATGGTGTTGGTCCCGGCCGTGTAACCATTGTGCTCACCGGACATGTTCAAGGTCGCCAACGCCCAGTTGGCATCAATCAGGTTGCGCTGTTTGAGCGATTCCTCAATCCAGATGCGCGTCTCTTCCATGGTCGGTTTGTTGACGGTGTAGATCGAGACATCAAATATGTAACTCATGACCGGAAAATTCTTATCACGTTGCGCGTCCAAAAGCGGTTTGACCTGGATTGGATCATTACCGATTTCCTCAGGCGAGGCATAGACATCACCTTCACGGATCTGGCCGTTCTCATCTTTCTTGTAAAGCGGGTAGCCACGGTACGTGGTTGAACTGATCAAGATCAATTTCTCGACCATCTCGGGATGTCTGGCCGCCATTTCAAGGGCGACACCGCCGCCGAGCGACCAACCCAACACGGTGACCTTCTCAATTTGTTTGACCTTGAGAAACATCACCAGGTCGCTGACAAAGTCAGCCATCGACGTGATCCGTTCGTGATAGCTCGAGTCACCGAAACCACGCAGATCCGGTGCCAGTATGCGGATGTCCTTCGGCATGCGTGATAACAAAGGTGTGAAGTACAGTCCGGATGAAAAATTGCCGTGGATCAATAACAGGGTCTGGTCACCCTGGCCTTTTTCAAGGTAATGGATGACTTCATTGTTTGGTAAGACGATTTGCCGTTTTTCCATGCTAAGACCTCCCATCAAATGTCATATTGCGCTTGAAGCGCATTGATGAAACCCAGGACCAATGTGACAAACAATATTGGTCGTTCATACATCGAGGCATGCCCGGTACCCGGTAACAGTACCATTTCAGCATGTTTCAGTGCATCCTTCAACGCTTTCTGGTTGTTGATCGGTGTCAGGTAGTCTTCATCGGCTGCGACGATCAATGTCGGTGCGTTGATCTTGCCAAGTCCGTCACGGACATCAAATGCTTCAGCGCTGTTGGTCAGACGTTCCATGGCATCGAGAAAGACTGGATTGGAAAAAATCGGCAGCAGATAAGCTTCGCGCTTTTTCATCCAGTCCAGTTTTGCCTCGTAGAAACTTGGTGAGTAAATGACCGGAATGGTTGCCTTGTAATAGGTGGCACCGTCCCGGGTTTTACCGATTGCGTTCCATTGGTGGCCGATTTCCGCCAACCAGGGCGAGGTATAGGCGGTCGTGTTGAACAAAACCAACCGCTCCACCCTGTCGGGATGTGTGACGGCAAACAGCAAGGCGACTTCGCCGCCGTAGGAAATGCCCACCAAATTGATGGTCTTGATGTCCAGTTCATCCAATAAGGCTTTGATCACCTCGACCTGGATGTCCTGGCCATAGGTTTGGCCCTCGAGCCGGTCGCTCTGGCCCTGGTCGAGAAAATCAAGCCTGATCACCATGTTATCGGCCGAAAGCGCAGCCAGGAAAGGATCCCAGCTTTTGGTCGACATCATGATGCCGTTCAAGATCAGCAAAGGCCGGCCTTTGCCGTGGACATCATAAAACACGTTGTGGTTATTGACCTTTAGTGTCGGCATCGTATCAACCTCTGATATAACCGAACTTGACCGCTTCGCGGCGAAGTTCATCTCTGAATTTCGGATGGGCGATGCTGATCAACATCGCGACGCGTTCCGCCACGGAGGCGCCGGATAATTTGACACAGCCATATTCGGTCACGACGTGGTCGACATCGCTCCTCGACAAGGTCACGGCCGCACCCGGTTTGAGGGTCGGGACAATCTTCGAAATTTCTTCCCTTTCACCGGTTTCACGATTTTTGACCATGGCGGTCGAATAAAGCGTGATGAAACTCATGCCGCCCTTGCTATTCTGGGCGCCCACGGCCGTATCAGTCTGGCCGCCGGTACCGGAAAACTGACGCGTGCCGATTGATTCACTGGCACATTGTCCGGTCAGGTCAACCTCCAGGGTCGTGTTGATCGACACCTGGTTATCATTCAAGCCAATGATGTGAGGGTCATTGACGTAGTGTCCGTTTAAGACGAGCACACTCGGGTTCTGGTCGATGAAATCATAGAGTTCCTGTGTACCCAGCGCGAAACAGCAGACATGTTTACCGTTATACACCTGTTTGCGCTTGCCGTTGGCCGCGCCGGCCTTGACCAGTTTCATCAAGCCCGTGGTGAACATTTCGGTATGAATGCCTAGATCCTTTTTCTCCATCAGTGCATGCGCGACCGCATTGGGAATCCCACCGATGCCGAACTGCAAGGTCGAACCGTCCTTGATCTTGGCTGCGACATGGCCACCGATTTTCAAGTCTTTCTCATTGGGTTCGATGTCCGGCAGGACGGGTGCAGGATAATCGACTTCGATGATGTAATCAATCTCGCTTTCATGTAATTCAAGATCACCATAAGTGCGTGGAAAATGGGGATTGATCTCCAAAATCACGGTTTTGGCGGCCGCCACAGCCTCTTTCTCATAGACATTGGAAAGGGACAGCGAGACAAACCCGTGCTTGTCAGGCGGTGTCGCGGTACCGACAAATAAATCGGTTTTCGTGTGTGCCAGACGTTGCCGTCCGGCCAGATGTAAATGATTGGGGATGTAAGAGATGTTGCCGTGCTCGTAGGCCTTGCGGACGGAAGGTCCGAAAAACCAGCAATCCACGTCAAACTGGGCCGCATGATCAGGATTGATGAAAAACTCACAATCCTCCATCGGCAGGCAGTTGGTCACCTTGACATGCTTGCCATCGGCAGCGGCATGATGAAGCAACCTTAAAAATTCCTTGGGCTCTGCCGCAGCCATGCCGGAGACGATGACGTCGCCGTCTTTGACCAGACCGACAGCTTCCAAAGCGGTGATCTTACGTGGTTTATTCATGTTATGCCTCGTTTCGTGTGATGCGTTGAAGGGAGAGTCGTCTCTCCCTTCAACCGCTCACAAGTGTGAAAAACTAACGATTATTTGTCTTGAATCTCTTCGATGCCTTCGATGTCTCTGACTTTTGTCCAGTTCCAACCGGTTCTATCCGTTGGATCTTCTGGATCAAAGACTGGTGAAAGTTTCAACAAGGCCATAGAGGCGATGCCCCAGCGCTTGCCACCACCAAAATCGACAAAGCCGCCCATCGGCACGCTGATTGGTTCAGATTCCATGGCTTCGATGTAGGAAGCCCAGGTCAACTCGTCTGTACCAACACGGTTCAATCCTTCGACAAAGATGCTGGCGGCGATATAACCGGCCATCGCAAACGCATTGGCGGTGTAGTTCGGCTTGCCATCAACGGTGCCGTCATATCCGGCATCAGTCATGATCGCGACAAAATCCCAGTATGACTGTGCGAAACCAAAGAGACCTTCCGGATCAACGATGTCGATCCAGGCGTTGGCATACATGTCAAACTGATAGTTGGTTTCCGCATCAATCGAGGTCGCATCGGCGTTGACATAAGAAGTGAAGACAGGCACGTGCAGACCCTGGGTGTTCATGAGGCCTGCGGCAACCTTGAACGGTGCCTGGTTAGAGGCGATGATGACGGCTTGGACGCCATCGCTTTGCAATTCAAGAATCGCGGTGGTCAGGCTGGCGGTATCCTCGGCTGAAAATGGCTTGTAGATAAAGTCATCTTCACGTCCGGCGAACGCCGCTTCCAGTTCAATGCCTTCCATGATGGAAATACCGTCATCGGAAGTGGTGTGCAAGACACCGATCTTGGCATCAGCCGGCAGGGGTTCATCACCATCGACGCCATAGAGTGACTCATACAACGCACGGGCGGTCATGACACGGCCATCGGTCAGATAAATCGGCTGAACGGCCATGACAGGGTTGCCAGGTGATTCTTGGAAATACAGGGCGTTGATGCCGGTTGCGGCATAAACCATCGGGATGCCGACATCCTGGATGATGTCAAGCGTCCCACCAACTGTCGGTGTGCCAAAATGACCCACCAGGGCGAAGACCTGGTCTTCTTCAATCAGTCGCTTGGTGTAGGTGATACCGGTCGCTTGGTCAAACCCATCATCATAGGTGACGAAACTCAGGGTGCGGCCGGCAATGCCACCTTCGGTGTTGATGGCTTCAAAGACAGCCGTGATACCTGCATTGAACGGTAGTCCGACAAATGCAAACGCACCGGATGTCGCAGCTGTGTTACCGACAATGATTTCGGTGTCGGTGACACCTTGGACAATGATCTTGTCCTCGCCTTCGACGCAGGCGGCCACGGTGACCAGCCCGACAATGGCGAGCATAAGTACTAAAATCTTTTTCATATATTCTCCTTTTTCTTGCCTGTGGCAATCTATTTTTTCCTGCCCACAGGGGCAGAGTGCTACCTTCATTTACTTAGAACCCAGATAGGCGTTGACGAGAGCTTCATCCTTGAGCAGCACCTCACCGGTTCCCTTGGTCTTGATCTTGCCGAGTTCCATCACATAGACATAATCCGCGATCTTCAATGTCTGATAGGCATTTTGTTCGACAATCAGGATGGTTCTTCCACTGGCCTTGATCTGGCTGATGATCTTGAAGATGTCTCTGACAATCAGCGGTGCCAGGCCGAGTGACGGCTCATCAAGCAATAACAACTTCGGACGGCCCATCAAGGCCCGGCCGATGGCAAGCATCTGCTGTTCACCACCCGAAAGGGTCGAGGCCTGCTGGCGCCGTCTTTCCTTGAGAATCGGGAAATAGCCGAAGACTTCCGCCATGGTCTCGTTGACCAGTTTGGAAACGCTGATCTTGACAGTTTGTTCGACACCGTTTACGGTGCGGGTCCGTTTTTCCGGCTTGAGTGCATAAGCGCCCACCCTGAGGTTTTCTTCAACCGTCAAGCCGCTCAGGATGAGGCGGCCTTCCGGTGATTGCAGGATACCCTGGGCTGTAATCTTGTACGACTCCTTGTTGGCGATATCCTTGCCTTCATAAAGAATCTGGCCGCTCTTGGCCTTGACGACCCCTGAGATGGTCCGAATCGTCGTCGTCTTGCCGGCGCCGTTGGCACCCAGCACGGCGACAATCGTTCCCTCCTCGACTTTCATGTTGATACCCTTGATGGCACGGATGATCCCGTAATCGACCACCAGGTCTTTCAATTCCAAAAGGGCCATCTCATTCACCACCCAGGTAAGCTTCTTGAACAAGCTTGTTTGACTTGATTTGACGCGGTGTGCCAATCGCGAGTTTCTTGCCGAAGTTGATGGCACAAATGGTATCACAGACTTCCATCACAAGTTGCATGTCATGCTCGACCAAGAAGATCGTGCAGGCATATTCCTCCCTGATTTTCCTCAGTGTTTCTGCCAATGCCCTGGTCTCAAGATCATTCAAGCCCGCGGCTGGTTCATCCAAGATGATCAGATTCGGCTGGGTCATTAATGTCCGCGCCAGTTCAATGCGTTTCAACACGCCATACGGCAGTCCGATGGGATGATGATCCTTGTACATGATCAGATCGAGATCGGTCAAAATCTTGATGGCCTTGGCATGGATGACCGCTTCTTCGCGCTTCAATTTGTTCAAATGCAAAAGTTGTGTGAAGAATCCGGCGTTATACAGGCTGTGGGCCCCGACCAGCATGTTGTCCAAAATAGACAATTCCCAGATCAGTTCGACATTCTGGAATGTTCTGACGATCCCTTGTTTGATCACGTCATGAACCTTGAAAGCATTCAATGAAACCACTTCGCGATTGACGTTACGATAATACATATTTCCGGCATTGGGCCTGTGAAACTGCGTGATGCAGTTGAAGACCGTGGTCTTGCCAGCCCCGTTGGGACCGATCAAACCGAAGATTTCACCTTCCCGGACGTTGAATGTCAAGTCATCGACTGCTTTGAGACCACCGAACTTCATGGTCAGGTTCTCAATGCCCAGAACGTCCTTCTCATCCAATTTGTCCAGTCGTTGTTCTGTATCCGGATCCTCTGCCAGGACCTTGAGCAGTTGCGCCCGCTTGGTTTCCAGCAATTCATTGAGCGGTTCAATTTTTTTCAACCGTTTTTCACTGATGCGTTTGAACCGGTCCTCATCTTGTGTTTCCAAACGTGTCTGGAGTTGCTGGTATTGGGCTGTCAATTCGGCTTTTTTTGCCTCATAGGCGGCACGATTGGCTTCAATGACCGCCTGCTCGAGGTGTCGTTGATGTTTATCAAGCAGTGTCTGCTTCTTGTTGTCAAGTGCTTCTTCAAGTTGCTTCAACCTGGCATCGCGCTTGACATCAGCCTTCTTTTCGTCATCAGGGTTGCGCTTGACGGCACGGGCATGTGATTGCCTGACCGCCCGTTTTTTCCAGGCGTAGGCGTCTTCAAGCCGCTTGATCTGATCAGCCGTCATGACTTCTTGGTAAGCGTCATCATCGAGTGTGGCAAGTTCAAGCGGCAACAAGAGACGCTGATGTTTCTGTTTCAAGCGTTTTAGTTTCTTCTCGGTCCGTTGATCAAGGCGCTCTTTGATGATGGGCAGATAAGACTCATTGAACTGAACCCTGTATTCAAGCCGGTTGATATGGCGGACGAGCAACGTTTTCTTAAGACGGATCCACATCTTTGCCATAACGGTACTCCTTCCAGCTTGATTTCAGTTTGCGTGCGCCCTTCATGACAAGTTGCTTGATATCGGTGAACAGGCGGACGATGCCGCCGGGATAAAACATGACCACCAAGATGATCAACATGCCGTTGATGATGAAATAAGCGCTCGGATAGTTGCCAAAGAAAGGGAGGCGTTTCAAGACCAGATCATTCATGGCGAAGACGATGAACGTCCCTGCCATGACCCCATACATCGATTTCATGCCACCGATGACGACGGCCGCCAAAATGTTCAATGTCAAGGCCAGCCCCCACGTACTGGGGTGGGAGACCAACTTGTTCATGAAGTACAGCGATCCTCCCAGTCCGGCGACGATGGTCGCCAGGATGAATGCCAGCAAACGGAACTTCATGAGGCTGATGCCCATCGCCTGGGCGGCGGATGTGCTGTTTTTCATGGCCAGCATCGCACGTCCGGTCGGACTCTTGATCAGGTTGTAGAGGAAGATCATGACCAGGACCAGCATGACGATGATGATGTAATAGGAGAAAGTGAAGCGGTCGCTTTGCTTGAACTCCCAAAACAAGAAACGCATCCTGAACAAGGAATAACCGGCATTGCCACGCGTCACCGACAAGAACTTGCGGAATATCTCCACCAGGATTTCCGCGATACCCAGCGTGATGATTGCCAGGTACATGCCTTCAATCCTGAGCGAGATGAAACCGACGACCACACCGACAATGATGGAAATGGCAAGACCGATCAAGACACCTGTGAAGGCGGGCCAGCCCAGATTACCGGCCACATGGGCCAGCACATAGGCGTTCAGGCCGACAAAGCCGGCCGTACCGAGTGATGCCAGGCCTGCGTAGCCCAAAAGAAAGGTGAATCCGAGCGCGACGATGTAGTAGATGATGACAGGGGTCAAAAGATTGATGGTCGAGGCGCGGATGACACCCGCGATGCCCAAAAATTGCAGCATCAACAGCAGGATGCCTGTCAACAAAATGCCAAAATAGGGATGACGGACGATGGATTGAGACGACAATTTGATGTCTGTGAAGATGGTGCGGGTGACTTTGTTTTCAAGTTTCATGGGCTACACCTTCTTCGCAATTTTCTTGCCGAACAAACCGACCGGCTTGATCAGCACAATCAACAAGATGATCATGTAGACCATCGCGATGTTCCACAAGTTGTCGACGCGGTAAAGGAAGACCGTCAAGAGGGGAATCATGATCGCACCCACGACCGGTCCGAAAAAGGTTGTGAAACCACCCAGGACAGCGGCCAGAAAGCCGTTGACCTGCATGAAGACCATCATCCCGACGGTCAACGTCTGCTGCGAGGGTGCGTATAACGCGGCCGCCAAAGAACCGATCCCGGCAGCAATCCCCCAGCTCATCGCCGTGATGAAACGGGTGTTGACACCCATCATGCTGGCGACTCTTTCATTTGATGCGGTCGCCCGCACACCAAGTCCCCACTTTGTGTATTTAAGCAAGGCGAAGATGGTGCCGATGACGACAATCGCAATCACGATGGTCAGAAAATTATGCACCGGTATGGTGAATGTGCCACCACTGACAGGAATGCGCCAGATCTCGGTTGACAATGGTCGTGGCGTCGGTGGATGATCGATGACATCGGCATAGATGGTCGGAATCAAACCGGTCAGGACCAGGACGATTCCCATCGTGATCATCTGCTTGGTCAGCGGATTGGGAAATTTCGACTGCCTGATCAAGACAATGTCAATGAACAGGCCGAGCAGGAAACCAAGGATGATGCCGGTCAATATCGCAATCACGACCAGGGCGGGACCCCGCAAAGCCGGAAACTGTGCCGACAAATAGAAAGTATAAAACATCGTGACGAAAAATGCCATCAATGTTCCAATCGAGCCTTGGGCGAAGTTGGTGGTGTAAGAGGTTCTGAAAATCAGCACGATGCCCAGTGTCACCAATGATAAGACAGCAGCTTGTGACAAGGCGGCAAAGATGATGTTGAGTAACATGGCGAGTGACATAGGCTACCCCCAACGGATGACATTGGCCGCCCAGACATAACCGATGCCGGCGGCGATCATGCATACCACGGTGCCGTCCTTGACCTTGCCTTTTTGCAAGGCGAGATGTAACGACAGGATCTGGTCGATCTGACCGATGTGTCCGTAGTCTTCAAGGTAAATGGTTTGTGCAGGTGACAGGTCCAGTTCGGCAAGCATCGCCTCATGGCCTGAGCGTTTGATATGCAAAATATCCAGATAATCGATGTCTTTGCGGGTCATGCCTGACTTGCGCAACGCCTCATCGATGCAGGTGAACCAGTTGGGCATCGAGACTTCGTTGAGGCGGTTTTTCATCTTGACGGGGTCCAGCAGTCGAAGCGACCGTCTGGCCTCCTCAAGATTGTCTTTCGTCAACGGATTGCATAAGCCGCCGATTTCCACACCCGCTGTTCTTGACAACGAGCCATCGGCGATGATATGTGATCCCAACAACAGGTTTTTGCCATGATTCTTTTTCAAGATGATGGCACCGCCGCCCGCCCCAAGATTGTACATCATCGACATGTCCTTGTCGGTATAATCCACAAAATCGCCATTGCGATAACCACCCACGACCATGATGATGTTGATGTCATCATCAGCCACAAGCATGTCTTTCGCCATTTTCATGGCGGACACGGTGGTACAGCAACGGTTTTGTACATCGATACCCCATGCGTTGACCGCACCGATGCGGTCTTGAATGTATAATGCGGAGGTGGTGAGCGGATATTCCTTCCACTCTTCCGTCACGCTCAGGATGATGTCGATCGTCTTGGGATCAATGCCGGTGTTTTGCAATGCGTCGAGGGCGGCGCGTGCCCCCATCTCCTGGGTCCCGTCATCCGGGAGCGCCAGAGGAATCACTTTTTCTTTGATACCGAGCTTGTCGTATATGGCCTGCTCGCTCCAGACGCCGTTGGTCTGTTCACTGATGGCTTTGGCGCTCATCCGTCCTTTGGGCAGGTAGACGCCCGTGCCGACGATGCCGACGTTTGTTTCTTGCATCAGGGCAACCCCTTCTTTCATGTATGTTTCAGTGGTGTCAAAGTCTCATGCCACCATTGACGTCAAGCGTATGACCGGTGACATAGGATGACTCTTCGGATGCGAGATACAAGGTCGCGTCCGCAACCTCTTTAGGTTGACCAAGTCTGCCAAGCATGGTCATTTTGGCAAAACCGTCCAAAAGGTCCTGTGGCACGGTTTTCAAGATATCGGTCATGATGTAACCAGGTGCGATGGCGTTGACGCGTACATTCGCACCCTTGCGGGCAAACTCCTTGGCCCATGTCTTGGTCAGGCCGATCACACCGGCCTTGGTGGCCGCATAATTGGCCTGTCCGATATTGCCGAAAAGTCCGACGACGGACGAAATGTTGATGATTGATCCATAACCGTTCGTCTCCATCAGGGGACCGAACAGGCGGGTCATGTTGAAGACGCCTTTCAAATTGACATCGATGACCAGACTCCACTGCTCATCGGTCATCTTGCGGGTCATGGCATCACGGGTGATGCCGGCATTATTGACCAAGATGTCAACCTTGCCGAAACGTTCCACGACTTCGGTGAAGAAATCCTGAACAGCTGCCACGTCAGTGACATTCAGTACATAACCATGCACGTTATCGGCCTGGTAGGATAATTCAGTCATATCGGCGGCGATGACGATCGCGCCTTCTTTGGCAAAGGTTTCACAAATAGCCTGTCCCAGGCCTTTCGCACCACCGGTGACGACGGCGACTTTGTCTTTTAATCTCATATCGGTCTCCTTAAACTTTTTTCAAAATGACAGCAGTGCCCATGCCGCCGCCGATGCAAAGGCTTGCCAGGCCGAGTCTGGCCTTCGGTTGCTTGTGCATCTCATGCAGCAGGGTCACCAGGATGCGGTTGCCGCTGGCGCCGACCGGATGGCCGAGCGCGATTGCGCCACCGTTGACATTGGTCTTGGCCATGATGTCATCCATCGACATGCCATGTTCTTCGGCCAGTTCGGTGACGACACCGAGCGACTGGACAGCAAACGCTTCATTGAGTTCGAGTAAATCCATGTCGGCCAGTTTCAGTCCGGCGTGACGCAATGCCTGCCTGATGGCGGGCGTGGGTCCGAGTCCCATGATGCCGGGATCGACGCCACCTTGTCCGATGCCGACGACTTCGGCAAGCGGGGTCAGCTTGTATTGTTTGACAGCGTCCTCACCGGCCAAAAGCATGAAGCTGGCGCCATCGTTGATACCGGATGAGTTCCCGGCGGTCACCGAACCGTCCTTCTTGAAAGCAGGTCTCAATTGGGACAGTTTTTCAAGGTTGGTCTGCCGGTTGATGTATTCATCTTTGTCAAAGACGATATCGCCTTTGCGTGAAGCGATGGTGATGGGGATGATTTCATCCTTGAAACGACCCGCATCATCGGCCTTGGCCGCCTTTTGCTGTGAAGTGAACGCGAACGCGTCCTGGTCTTCACGGCTGATCGTGTACTTGTCAGCGATATGTTCGGCTGTGACGCCCATGTGATAACCTTCAAAAGCGTCAGTCAAGGCATCATGTGTCATGTGGTCAAGCAGGGTCTGGTCACCAAACCTGACGCCTGAACGCACTTTGGCAGGCACCAGATACGGGGCCATACTCATGGATTCGATGCCACCGGCCACCACCAGGTCATGCAGACCCAGGGCGATGTTGGCAAATCCGTTCATCACCGTTTTCATGCCACTACCGCAGACCATGTTGACACCATAAGCCGGCACGCTGATCGGCACCCCTGCTTGGATGGCAATCTGCCGGGCGAGGCCGTGCTTGAGTCCGGCTGGCAGGATGTTGCCGACCGACACTTCATCAAGCTTGGCCGGATCGATGGCGGTCTCGGCCAAAAGAGCCTTCAGCACCTGTGCACCGAATTCAGCCGGATGCAAGGTGGATAATGTGCCAAGAAATGATCCGATCGGACTTCTTTTGGCAGCAATCACATAAACTTTTTTCATATCATCATCTCCTCTATATAATCGTAAAAGCGTTTTCAAATCTTGATAAAAAAGAGGCTCCAATCAATGATTCTCACATAAAAGGGCTTCATGGTCGCTTCATTCTTGGAGTATTCGTTTAACCGTTCAGTGAATAATTATTCACATTACGAAATCATTTTATCACAGGCATCACCCTTTGTCAAGACGGCCCATTTCATTTCATCATGTCAATTGTCAAAAATGACACCTTTTAGGTGTCGCACACAAATACATGGCCTGGGTGTTGTCTTTTCACCTTTTTTCGGCTACACTAAACATGGAGTTGAAAAGATGGACCAAAATAATTATCGTCTGCCCAAACGCAAGGATGGCCAGAAAACATTCGAGCATATCATCGAGACCGCCCGTAAATTGTTTTCCAAAAAGGGGTACCAGGCGACCTCGATCAATGAGATCATTGAGAAGTCGGGCATTGCCACCGGTACGTTTTATCTATACTTTGATGACAAGTTCGCCCTCTATTCCTATTTGTTGTCCAAATACCGTCGCTCTATCCGGAAAGCCATCAGTGAAGGCATCAAGGGTGCCCACACGCGTCATGACAAGGAACGACTCGGCATCCGGGCCTTCCTGAAGTTCGCCTGGCAGGATCCGCTTGCCTACAGGATCATCTGGGAATCGATGTTTGCCGATCAAGCGCTCTTCCGCGAATATTATGAAACCTTCAGCCGTGATTATGTCCGCCAGCTCGACCTGGCCGTCAAGGACGGCGAGGTACGTCCTGATATCGACCTTGAGACCTTGTCGTATGTCCTGATGGGCATCTCCAACTTCGTCGGCTTGCAGGTCCTCTTCCGCGAGACCTTGACCGATCGTGATCTTGACCACATCACCGAACAGGTGATGAAGGTGCTCAAATCCGGCATGTTCACCAAAACCGAATAGGCGCGAGCCTATTTTTTTTGATTCACAAATAAAAAAAACAGCACGACTGTGCTGTCTTCACATCTCTTTCCCGTTTGGATCCTTGTCTTCGCCTTTCAAGATGACCTTACAAGTATTGAGACCGAATAATTTGTATAGAAAGCAAAATCCCAGATAGGCGGTGCCGACCATGACGGCCGTGCCAATCAAAAGCAACCATTGCCGGTAGACGATGGCGAATACCAAAAAACCGATGCCAAGTGTATAACGGATGAGTTTGTCAATGGTGCCGACATTATATCGCATGTTCATGCACAACCCTCCTTTAGACAATTCCATTATAGTGCATTCTTGGCCGAATGCGTAAACATATGCTTGAACGTGGCAGGTTGACAAGCCTCAATCATTGAAAAGCGATAGCTGTTCCATGCCCAGTTTTTTATGTCCGGAGACGATCCGTTGCCACTTCGAACTCCGTCCCTTGCCCAAGGGTCGGATTTTGTTTTCATCCTTCAAACGCTTCAAGGTGCGGTCGATGGTCGCGTCGCTGACATTGGGATGACGTTTACGCAGGTCCTCCTTGCAGAAAATCTCGCTCAGCTTCAAAATGCTGTTTTCAATGTTGTCAGACTTGTTCAAGTCACGTTCGAATGAGTATTCATGCGCCATCTTGTCGACATCCTGATAGGCATCGATCAACAGGTGGATGAGCATTCTTGAGAGCATGTCGGTCTGGGCGAAACCGGAAGACCAGTAATAGTTGGCCGTGATGATGCCGCTTTGCCAGGCGGCTTTGTTTTCGGCGAAATAGGCGAAAAAGGGCACGTATTTAAAGACCGTGAAGTCTCTGAACAAAAGGGCATAAAGTAAAACCAAAGCAATCAGTTCGTTATGCTTTGTCATGATTTTCATGTTCAAAAAATCGACATAAAAGTTGGCGATCAACTGGGTCAGTTCAAACTTGTTGCTGCGCATGTTCTTGTCAAACAGACGCATCAACTCTTCTAAATCCTCACGCCTGCTCTTCTTCCTTGACTTGTTGAGCATGCCCTCGTCCTTGGCGGCATAGCTGGCAAAACCGATCGGCTCGGTTTGTCGCGACAGCAGCCTGGCGAGATTGTCGACCTCATTTACGAGCAGTTCGAAAGACTCCGGATTGGCATGCAGTTTATGAAGTGCCTGCCGGATGTTGGCCATCAGTGCCTCGTCCTTGTTTTTCGGCGCCATCTGCTTCTTGGCGAACAACTTGATGCGGGCATCGGTCATGTCCAGTTCGAGGGTCGAGGCAATCGCGACCAGGTTGGACTCCAGTGTCTTTTTCTCGAAAGCACCCTGGTCACGATTGAAAAGGTCGTCATAATAAAACGACTTGCCCTTGTATTCATATAATGACAGCAGCAGGAGGACCAGCTCGTTCGAAATCTGGATACGCTCCATATTGTTCAGTGCTTTCATGGTCACACTCCTAATAGAAACATGAACCGCCGATGAATTCGCGTAAGAGCGAATGGCACGGCACGAGGTCATCATCGATGTCACGGAAGTACTTCAAGAACTTCAACAGCCGGTTGGCGGTGATGAAATAGGGATCATCCTCGGCAATCGCCTGCAATTGCTTGACGGCATGTTTTTTCAAGACGGCAAACTCATAAGTCAGTTCGGAATTGAAGACATAATTGGCTTCACGCTGCGCCGGATAGATCCAACGGAACTCGCCGCGGCGGACCGAGGCCCACATTTTCATTGTTTCGATCGGCGAAGCGTTGCGGTACTTCTGGTCACGGACGATCCGTCTTAACAATCTGAGTTCGGTGATACTGACAGGGTTGTGGTCATCGATGTGCAACTGCGTCTGGGGCGAGATGTAGATGTTGAACTTCTGGTGTTTCGGGATGCTCGCCGTCAACTGCCCGCTCAAGGCATGGATGCCTTCGATGATGATCGGTGAATCCGCTGGCAGGCTGAGCGTCCTGCCAGTTTCTCTCAGACCCGTCTTGAAGTTGAAATGCGGCAAGGTGACCTCATCACCTTGAATCAGGGCCACCATGTCATGGTTGAAGAGTGCGATGTCCAACGCTTCGACATGTTCGAGGTCGGGACTGCCATCAGGATTTTTCGGTGCCATCTCGCGTCCCAGGTAATAGTCATCGATTGAGACCATGACCGGACGGATGCCACGGCTCATCAACTCGATCCGCAGCCGGTTCGAAAATGTCGTCTTTCCCGATGAGGACGGTCCGGCGATGCCGATCAGGCGTGTATCCGGCATGTCACGTTCAATCAGTTCGCCCAGTTCGGCCAACTGGCGGTGGTGCTTGGTTTCACACATGTTGACGAAATCGACGGCTGACAGGCGGTCCTTGGCATATTCGTTCATCAAGGGAATGGTGTTACCCTTGATGATCCGCCCCCACTGGGCGGCTTCCTTGAGTGCCTGGCCGAAAGTCGGCTCATCGATGAACTTGGGGATTTCACCATTAAACTCAGCCCGTGGATACTGGATCAGGAAACCGGGATGATACACGAACATGCGAAAGTCACGCAAGTATCCGGTCGAAGGTAGCATGTAACCGAACATGTAGTTGATGTAGCGGTTACATTCATACAGGTTGACATAGTCTTCATCGCGGTATTGCAGGATGTCGACTTTGTCGTTCATGCCGAATGACTGGTAAAGCTTGATGGCTTCACCGACCGGCACACGACGTCTTTTAACCGGATGGTCGGCCTTGATGATTGCGCGGACTTCCGTCATGATGGTCTGGACGACACCTTGGTCAAGACGCATGCCATGGTGATCCAGCACCGCCAGGATGGAACGGGATATGCTATAGTTGTAGGTGATGCGGGCATCCGGATAAAGCCGGTGCACCGCCATGGCGATCACATAGCGCAAGGTCGATTCATAAATCCGGATGGCATCGGGATGGTCATAGCCCAGAAAGCGGACATCGGCATCCTTGGTCATGACATAGGTCAATTCACGCAGACGGCTGTTGACCGTCGCGGCCAGGACGTGATCTAGACCGGCCTTTTTGGCAATTGCCTGCAAGGTCACCGGTTGATCGAACGTCAGGGTCTGATCAGATAATGTGATGTTCATGGCCTCTCCTTTATTCCTCGTCCTCGTCAAACAGGTCAAGACGGCTCAAATGGATCTTGGTGTCACGTTTGACGATGACTTCCTCTTTCACGATATCGACCGCTTCCAACACCGGAAGCGGGTCTTTCTTCGGTTCGATGCGGACGACGGGCGTCTTGTCTTCTTCCCGTTCTTCCACGGCCGGGGTGATGTGTATGGCGTAGCCCCTGCCCACCGCATCCTCGTCATACATCTTCTTGCCGAATTTGTTGTTTTGATATTTCAAGTCGCTGACCAGGCAGCTGAGACTGCTTTTCTCCGTGACAATCAGCACCTTGGTGTCCTCACGTTGTTGGGCTCTTGACAAACGGCTTGCCGAAGCGACAAAATGCGGATTGGCCTTTTGTTGTTCGACTGCCAGGATGCCTCTGCGGTTACGGTTGTAAACGGGCAGTTCCTCGACCACGTCCTTGATGACGTGTCCACGGACCGTCAGCATGATGAATTCATCGGTGGGATCGACATACATGGCTGCCATCAACTGGTCATCCTTGCCTAAAGACATGCTCTTGACCCCACCGGCCTGCAACCCGTATTCGGGCAGGTCAGTGGTCTTGAAACGCAAGGCATACCCTTTCTTTGACACCGAGACGATGTTGGGGCGTTCACCGATGTCGACAGCAGCCAGCTCGTCGCCATCACTTAATTTCATCGCCCGGATCGTCTTGCTGTAACGCGAGACTTCGAAATCGGACAGTTTGGCTTGTTTCATCATGCCTTCGCGGGTGGCCAGAAGCAATGTCTGCTCTTCCTGGAAATCACGGATGGCGATGACCTTGACGACCCGTTCGTTGCGTTCGATCGGCGTGATGTTGTTTAAATACACGCCAAGATCCTTCCAACGCTGTTCATCGATCCGGTAGACCGGCATGAAGATGTAGTTGCCCAGGTTGGTGAAAATCAACAACGTGTCAAGCGTGTTGACCTCTTCTTCAAACAAAAGGGCGTCGTCAGCCTTCAGGCCAACGGATTGCGAAGCTTGGTGACTGCGTGTGCTTGACCGCTTCACGTAGCCGTCTTTGGTAATACCGATGACGACCCGTTCATCGCTGATCAGTTCTTTCTGGTCGATGCGGATGTTTTCAATTTCGGCTTCGATTTCACTGCGTCGGTCCTCACCCAGGGTGCGCGCGACATCCGAAAGCTCACGCTTGATGACGCGTCTGAGTGCATGCTCGCTCGACAAGATATGATGAAGTTCCTTGATGCGTTCATTCAACGCATCACTTTCCTTTTTCAAAGCCTCGATGTCGGTATTGGACAAACGATAGAGCTGCAAGGTCACGATCGCTTCCGCCTGGACATCGGAAAAACCGAATGTCGCCATGATGTTTTCCTTGGCGTTCTGCTTGTTCTCAGATTGACGAATGATCTTGACAATCTCTTCGACCACCGACACCATCTTGATCAGACCTTCAACGATGTGCTGACGCTTGGTCGCCTTGGCCAGTTCATAGTTGGAACGGTTGGTGATGACTTCCTTCTGATGGTTGATGTAAGCCTTCAAGACGGGCAGGACGCCCACCAAAACGGGGCGGTGGTTCAAAATCGCCACCATGTTATAGTTGTAGGCCACCTGCAAATCGGTAACCTTGAACAAATAAGTCAAGACAAACTGCGCATCCGCGCCTTTGCGTAAATCGATGGCGATACGAAGCCCTTCCTGGTCTGATTCATCACGGATTTCAGTGATGTCGTCAATCCGCTTGTCGATTCTCAACAGGTCGATCGATTTGACCAGGTCGGCCTTGTTGACCTCGTAAGGGATTTCCGTGATGATAATGCGGTCCTGGCTGCGCGAGACTTCTTCAATCTCGGTCTTGGCCCTGATGATGACCTTGCCAGCGCCGGTCTCAAGCGCGGATAAAATACCGCCCAGACCTTGGACGATGCCGCCGGTCGGAAAATCCGGCCCTTTGATGATGCGGGCCAGTTCCGGCAGCGTGATCGCTTCGTTATCGAGATAAGCGATGGTCGCCTCGACGACTTCCCGCAAGTTGTGGGGCGGAATCTTGGTGGCATAACCGGCACTGATGCCGGTCGCACCATTGACCAGGAGATTGGGAAACTTGGCCGGCAAAACCGTCGGTTCGAGTTCCTCATCGTCAAAGTTCGGTACGAAGGGGACAGTCCGTTTTTCAATGTCTGCAAGCAACGCTTCCGACGCCGCTGACAGCCTGGCTTCGGTATAGCGCATCGCCGCGGCCGAATCACCGTCAATTGAGCCGTTGTTGCCATGCATGTCGACCAAGGGCAGACGCATCTTGAAATCCTGGCTCATCCGCACCATCGCCTCGTAAATAGAGGCATCACCGTGCGGATGATACTTGCCCATCACCTCGCCGGCGATGCGGGCCGATTTCTTGTAAGGTCTGTTTGAAAACATGCCCATTTGCTGCATGGCATACAAGATACGCCGCTGGACCGGCTTGAGGCCGTCCCTGGCATCCGGCAGGGCGCGTTCTTGGATGATGTATTTGGAATAACGGGCAAAACGCTCGGACACGATGTCCTCGAGCGTTTCGGCCATGATCTTCTCAATGTATTGGTCGACCTTCTTGATGACAGACATCATTCGACCCCTTTCTGCAGGTCAAAATCATCGCTGATTTCAAAATCAACATTGTCTTCGATCCAGGCACGCCGGGGCATGACCTCATCACCCATCAGCACAGAGATACGACGGTCGGAAGCCGACAAGTCGTCAATCCTGACCTGGATCAGCTTGCGGGTTTCCGGATTCATGGTCGTCTCCCACAATTGGACGGCGTTCATTTCACCAAGCCCCTTGTAGCGTTGCAGGTTATAAGGACTTTCGTTGAGCATCGCCTTGAGCGCGTCATCGCTCCAGGCATACATGACCTCTTCCTTCTTGCCCTTCTTGCGGGTCAGTTTGTACAAAGGCGGTTGGGCGAGATAAAGACGCCCGTCTTCAATCAAGGGTCTCATATAGCGGAAAAAGAAGGTCAGCAACAAGACCTGGATGTGAGCCCCGTCGGTGTCGGCGTCGGTCATGATGATGATCTTGGCATACTGGCATTTCTTCAAATCGAAATCGGCACCGAAATCACCGCCGATCGTATGGATGATGGTGCTGATTTCTTCATTCTTCAAAATCGTGTCAACCGGCGAACGCTCGGTGTTGATGACCTTGCCGCGCAGGGGCAGGATTGCCTGGAAGCGGCGGTTGCGACCTTGCTTGGCTGAACCGCCGGCCGAATCCCCTTCGACCAGAAAGAGCTCGTTGACGGACTTGTCCTTGCCTTGTGCAGGGGTCAGCTTGCCGCTCAAAGAGACTTCCTTTTTTTGCTTGCCTCTGCCGTTTCTGGCCTCGTCACGCGCCTTGCGCGCCGCCTCACGGGCGCGTTGCGCCTGCAAGGCACGACCGATGATCTGGCTGGCGATCGGTTTGTTTTCTTCCATGTAGGTCGTGAAAAACTCATAGACGACCTGGTCGGTCGCGTTCCTGGCCTCGGGTGTGCCGAGTTTGCCTTTGGTCTGTCCTTCGAACTCAAGGACTTCTTCCGGGATTCGCAAGGACATCACCGCGGTGAGCCCCTCCCGGATATCGGAACCGTCCAAATTGGGATCCTTGTCCTTGAGTAAGGCATACTTGCGGGCATAGTCGTTGATTGAACGGGTCAGCGCGGACTTGAAGCCGATTTCATGCGTGCCGCCGTCCTTCGTCCTGACGTTGTTGACGAAAGACAAAATCGTCTCCTGGTAGCTATCGGTGAACTGGAAGGCGATTTCGACTTCGATGTGCTTGCTTTTCTTCTTGGCTAGCGGATATGTTGCCTCAATCAGATGGGTCTCGTGCACACCTTTCTTTTCTTTGTTTAAAAAGCGGATATAGGCCTTGATGCCGTCTTCATATTTGAAGGATTCCTTATGGTTGGTCCGTTGGTCGATGAGCGTTATCTTCAAGCCGGAAATGAGAAAAGCCGCCTCACGAAGGCGTTCCTTGATGACATCATATTGGAAAAGGGTTGTCATGAATATTTTCGGATCGGGTTTGAACCAGACGGTCGTGCCGGTCTTTTTGGTCTCGCCAATCCGCTCGAGAGCGGCGATCTTGCGACCACCGTCTTCAAAGCGTTGACGCCAAATGGCGCCATCACGATAGATTGTCACTTCCAAGAACTGGCTCAGGGCGTTCACCACCGATGAACCGACGCCGTGCAATCCACCTGAGACCTTGTAGCCGCTGGTCTCGCTGAACTTGCCGCCGGCATGCAAAACCGTAAAAATAATCTCGGTCGTGGGTCTTCCGGATACGTGTGTTTTATAAGGCATGCCACGACCGGCGTCCACCACCTCGATGCTGTTATCGCTCTTGATGGTCAGCGTGATTTCCTTGCCGAAACCAGAAAGCGATTCATCGATGGCGTTATCGACGATTTCCCAGACCAGATGATGCAGTCCGCGGCCGTCAGTAGAGCCGACATACATGCCTGGTCGCTTGCGGACGGCTTCTAATCCTTCAAGGATCTGGATTGATTTTTCATCATAGATTTTGTTTGCTTTACTCACGTCATCACCATCTTCTTTGCTTGATTTCATTATAGCAAAAAATATAGTCATGCACAATGATTTGACGGTGTTTTGTAAATTTATTTTCATTCTAACATCGTTATGATATAATGATGTGGTAACGAGGTATATATATGATTGTCGCGGGCATCATCATCTTCATGATCCTGTCCTATTTCCTGGGTTCGATCCCCAGTGGACTGCTGATCGGCAAGATATTTAAAAACATCGATATCAGGCAATACGGATCCAAAAACATGGGCGCGACCAACGCCATCCGCGTGCTTGGTTTCCGTTATGGCGTCTTCGCCTTTGTCTTTGATGCGCTCAAAGGTGCATTAGTCATGATCATCCTGGCGATTTTCCAGTTGACCGACTTATATCTCCTGAGTGTCAACGGCATCATCCTGGACATCACCATCCTTTACGGCATGGCCGCGGTGCTGGGCCACGTCTTTCCCATCTATATCAATTTCAAAGGTGGCAAGGCCGTCGCCACGAGCGCCGGCATGGTCATCGCGATCGAGCCGTTTGTCGCCTTGATCGCCATCACGCTTTTCTTCGCCATGTTCAAGAAGACGCGCTATGTCTCGCTTTCATCGACCACCGCCGCGACCATCGCGGTCGCCATGTTTGTCATCAGGGTGCCGATTCTGGTGCTGACACCGTTGCGTGTCGTGTTCACCAAGCCGGGGGCGTCTTTGAGCACCTATCTGCTTGAAATGGTGGTTGTCATCGCCCTTGCCGTCTTGATCCTGATCCGGCATCGAAAAAATTACCAACGTCTCCGTGAAGGGACCGAACACCGCTTTTAACAAAAAAGTCTCCATGTGGAGACTTTTCTTTTAATCGTCAAAGTGATGAATCAATGACATGTAATGGAGGGCGATCATGCCCTGCCAATCCTTTTTGGCTTTTTCGAATGCCTCCGGATAGGCATGCCATGACCAGGTCACGGACCAGAGACCGTCCGGTCCTCTTGCCTGCAAGGCTTCCTTGATTTCTGTGATGATCAAAGGTTTGAATACATCACCCAGTAATCCATCCGGTCTTTGGACGAGATCCGAGGGCTTGGTGACATAGTCCTTGAACCAGGCGTTCTTGTCCCGACAAACGGTGTTTATCATCTCATGGGTGATGCGCTCGCGCATCTCGTGATAAAAAGGATGGTCGAGGTCAAGGGCGGTCAGATCGTCAATCATCTGGATGAAACAACGCAGTTCATGACTTTCAATCGGTTGTTGTCCGTGGACCAGACTTTCAAGCGCGTCGGCCAAGACCTTGTTCGCACAATCCAGCGCCAGCGGATCGGCCACGTGACGGACCAGGAAGCCGGCCAGCGCCGCACTCGGATTGAAATTATCGACGGCATCGTCGTCATGATGCCACCAGGGCGCATGCGGATGGTCATTATTCGTCCTGATGGTGAAAGGCCAGCGGCGGGTCACCGGATCAAAGGATGATGCCAGATAGGATGCCGTCTTCACCATGACCGGATGATGTCGGCCAAGTGCAAGCGTCCGGAGGATGCCGGTCGCCGCCCAGGTCTGGATCGGTGAGGAAAAGGGATTGGTGAAATCCGGTTCGAGTCCATGTCCGAACCCGCCGTCTTCATTTTGAAACTTGCGCAGTTCGGTCAGAACGTCCTCATCGCCGCCATTTTCAAACGCATGGCGCCACCGCGCCTGCTCAAGTGGTCTCGCCACCTGTTCGAAGGCCTGTTTGATCTCAAGATATAAGGATTTGTCTTTCATGGGACCTCCAATAAAAAAAGGCATGTCTTGCATGCCTGATTTCATTTATACTGGTTCATCGAAGCCATGATCTGGCGAACCTGCTTCTCAGACGGGGTCCGTCCCATCTGACGCATCATTTCACGAATCATCTTCTCATTGACGGGCGGGTTCTTGTCCAAATAGCGTTTGAACCAGGCACGTGCGAGGAAAAAACCGATCAGTGCGCCAATCAGCAGGGCAACAACGGGTATAACAATCTGGGCCCAGACAGGCATTGTGCATCACTCCTTGCTTTCCCTTCCATTTTACTTGATAAAGGCTGGAATTACAAGTGCCAAGATTCACAGTTTGACAAGTCAGGCAACTTTCGTTTATACTGGTTGCAGGATAAACCAAGGAGGGTGGTCATGGATCTCATCTTCAGTTTCATCTCCCGCATGATCAGCGCCTTTTTCATTGCCTATATCATCTATCTGATCGCCGCCAGAAGGCCCAAGGTCCCCATCATCGTGCTGGGCATCTGGACCTTGTTTTCACTCATTGAATGGCTGGGCGTCGCGCGTCTCGGTCTGGAACCGGCCCGTCTGGTCGTGACTTTCCTGTTGCGTGTCATGCCCAATGTGGCCGCTTTGGTGATTTTTGCCTATGCCACGGGCGCCCTCCGTCTTGGCAGTCGTGTCAGACGGGCCAGGATGCCACGCATCAGCACGGACGTGAGTACCTTGTACAAAGATCGTCTATGGCTTTTTTCCGCCATCACCGGTGGTCTGGTGTCCGCCTTGACAGGCTATCTCTTCATCGAAGGGTTCATGCGCATGGTCATTCTCGTCGTCTCGCTTCTGGTGGTCTTTGTCAGTCTATGGCGTCTTTGGGTCATCGCTCGGATCAAAGAAGAAAAGGTGATCGTCTTCGTCGGCCGGCAAAAAGACCGTATTTATGCTTATGACATCGCGTCCGGGACGTTTAAAGTGACGATTCGCGATTTCTTCACCAACCAGGACTACATCGTCGATCCGATCGGCGAAGCCTTGATCGAGGAGGGACCCCGCGTCTTTGCCCGTCATCACCTTTACTGGATCGCCACCGGCGATGCGATTGACATGACGACACAACCGCTCCAGCCGCACGCATCACTGTCATATCAGGACCATCTCGACACCTTTGAGAAGTATCATTACAAGCTGGTCACCTTCAAAGTCGTCGGGACAGGCCGGGCCGAACTGGTCAAAAGTATCACCATCCGTTAAAAAAAACAGGACTACAGGTCCTGTTTTCGTTGATAGAGGATGACACGTTTGGAACCGTAATAACGTTCCTTCTTTTTTGTGAAGATGCCCATTTCATCAGGCAAAATGTTTTCACGGATCATTTCACAGACAATGATGCCGTCCTTGGCGATAAAAGGTCCCAGTTCAAGCATCACATTCGCGTACACGTTCATTTTATAAGGCGGATCCAGAAAGACGATGTCGAACAGGTCGTCATCACCGAGTCCGGCCAGAAAGCGCAGGTAATCCTTATGTTGGATGGAAGCCTGTTTCTCCTCACCGAGCATCTTCGTATTCGCGATGATGGTGCTGACGGCTTCGCGGTCATGGTCGATCATGTAGGCGAAACGCGCCCCGCGGCTCAAAGCCTCAAGACCATACGCACCGTTGCCGGCGAACAAATCAAGCACGACGCCTGAAACCGTACCGCCGAGCATGTTGAAAACAGCTTCCTTGACCATGTCGGCAGTCGCCCTTGTGGTCTGTTTGCCAACCATCATCAAACGTCTGCCTCCGTGCTTGCCACCAACAATCCGCATGTCCGTCACTCCCTTTATCCATATACGGTGACCAGCCCCGTTTTATTGGTTCTTTTTCAAGTGATCATCATCAAACAGCACGCCGGCGTGCTATCGTTCCAAAATGGCATCCACCGTTTTCCGGTCAAGACGCGCAAGCAAGGCCGACACGAGCTTAATGGCATGTTCCACATCGTCATGATGGATGATGGCGGTGTGCGAATGCAAATAACGGGTGGGGATGCAAAGCGAGAGTCCGGCTGCACCGGTATGCGCCAGATGCATGTTGCCCGCATCGGTGCGTCCGACATTGATGAACGCTTCCTGATAAGGGATGTTTTCCGCTTTGGCGGTCTCAATCGCCAGCCGGCGTAATGCCTGGTTCGGAATCAGACCGCTGTCATAAAGCAGGATCTGCGGTCCCTTGCCCAGTGACTGCTCGATCGGATCACCGCCCGGCACATCATTGGCGATGCCGCTGTCAATGGCAATCGCTATCTCTGGAGCAACGAGATGACTGGTCGTCTTCGCACCGCGCAGACCGACTTCCTCCATGACGGTGAACGTGCCGAACAACTGGTTGGGCAGCGCCTTGTCAAGCCGTTTGAGCACTTCGATGACGATTGCACTGCCGATGCGGTTGTCCCAGGCCTTGCCCATCAGGTATTTGCCGTTGCCGAGCACCTTGAATTCGGTATGCGGCACGACCATTTGTCCGGGCAGGACACCGAGCGCTTCGGCTTCTTCCTTGGAGCCGGCCCCGATGTCAAGATACATCTGGTCGATCGGAATCGCTTCCTTGCGCTTGTCCTGGGGGATGATGTGTGGTGGTTTGACACCGGTGACGCCGAAGACGACGCCTGTCGGTGTATGGATCTCCCAGACTTGTGCGAGCATGACTTGTGAATACCAGCCGCCAAGCGTCTGGAATTTGACAAAGCCCTCCTTGGTAATCTGGGTGACGAGCAGACCGACCTCGTCCATGTGGCCGGCAATCATCACGCGCGGCCCCTTGTCGCCCTTGATGGCGATGACCGATCCGAGATTGTCACGTTCGACCTTGTCTGCATAAGGTTTGACCTCGTCAACAATGAAACGGGCCACCGCCTTTTCGTTGCCGGGCGTGCCCGGCAGCATCGACAACGTTTTCAACAACTTGTAAGCATCATTCATTGATCATGTCTCCCTGTTTTGGTATGAAAAGCCAACATCTCGATTATAACACAAGATGTGGGCATAAAAAAAGCCTAGAAAGCTGTGAGAACGAGATATGTTCAAGGTGGGTATTACCTTTTCTACGTTTCGGGATTCCATGGGATTGGCATTCACGCCCACGTAGTTTCAACACCCTAAATAAAACTTTGGGTTCCACGGCTGCTTCCTAGGTTCACATCCACTTTACCACGAAACAAGCCGGATGTCAAGCGATAAAGAAAGCGCTTTCTGATGATCAGGAAGCGCTCTCTTATAAAATATATATTTTATAACTCAGTAATAGACCGAAATCCGCACGAAACGACCGCGGTGGGTCATCATGTCCAACAAGACTTCCGTGACCTTGGCTTCGATCAGGAACTCATCATTCAAGGTCGGCACGTCGACCCTGATGGTTTTCACCTGCTCGCTGCTCATCTCATCAAGCCTTGTCAAGGGGCGTTCCAGGGCAAACGCCTCCAGTTCCTCCTCGCTTTCAAAATACATGACGAAACTGAGGATGATCTTGCTGTCAATCTCGAGATCGAGCAACAACTGGGCCAGATTCTGGGCCCGGGCGATGATATAGCCCGGCCGGTGGAAAAACATCTTTTCATAACGTGTCTTGCCTGGGTCATCGACCAGTTCAAGCGGCACCGCCATCTTGAAGTGTGATTCGAGCCAGACCTTGAAGCGTTCCGCCCGCCTGGCCTGGTTTTCATGGAAATCGGCATGGAGATGGACCATTTCCTTGCCATAAGCGTAAGCGGTGATGATGAAACGGAAATAATTGGCATAGACCAAGATGTCATGCCAATGTTTTTGAAACGTCTCCGGCTTGACCTTGATCTGGTAATGGGCGCACTTCGTATAGGTGTCATTGTACACCAATGGCTCGAAGAGCGCATTGGCATGGACTTCCTTCTGCTGGTCGACATCATAATAACGATATGCGTCATACGCGACCCGTTGATAGAACTTGACGATTTCAAACACGGAAACGACCACGAACATGACCAGGACCGCCAACGCCAGAATGAACTTGAGCGGCGGTTCGACCGCGCTGATCAGCACCAGATGGATCATGACCGGAAAGAGCCCGATCACAAAGACCCTAAAGGTCGATGAAAAACCTTTCTTGAAAAGGATGAAAGTCAGGATGAACACAATGATCACGAGATAAAAGACCATGAAGTTGTCAAGACTGAAATTATTGAGGGAATTTTTGATGTTGTTGATCTGGTTGATGAACAAGAAGACACCCAGCATCAACAACGTCAAAGTCAAGAGCTGCCGCGTGATCAAATACCACCGCTTGGTATACAACTTCCTGGCCTGCGGCAGATGATAAAAGTTCTTCATTTCCTTGCGGTAGCTGTAAAACGGCCAATAAGAACCGAAAAGACTGATGCGGATCGGTAAGACATCCTCATCCTTCAAATGGTTTTCAAACCAGGTCTCAAGGACGGCCAGCGGATTGAGTACGAACAAGAGCGTGCCGATGATGACAAACGGCAACTGGTATCCTTCTGGTAAAAACAACAAAAACAAGGTCGTTGCGACACCATAGATGAGATAGACGATCAGTTTTGCCACGCCGCCGAAGACATAGACACCGATATAGACCAAAAGCAAGATTGCCGAAATGGAAAAAATGCCTTGATTCCGGAGTTCGGAAAAAATCAAGGCGATCGGCAGCAGGATGAACACGAGAATGGTCAGCGAACCGGCGATGGCAATGCGTGTCTTCATGAATGGACCTCCACCCCCATTATACAAAAAAAGAGTGGCGTTTACCACTCTTTATGCGATTAATCGAGGTCTTTGAGCGCTTGGACCAGATCGGCCTTGAGCATTTTCGAATACCCTTCGATGTTCTTTTCAGCCGCCAACGCCTTTAACTCTTTGACGAGCATGGCATCGTAATCGACGGCAGCCTTCTTTTGCGCTTTGGGCTCAGGCTTGGGTTCAACCTTCTTGTCCACTTTGGGTTCAGCCTTCTCAACCGGCTTTGCCGCTTTCTTCGCAGGTTCCTTGACCTTGACGACCGGCTGCTCGGGCAACTTGCCGTCAAGCGCTTCCTTGGCAAGGGTGCAGTACGCAGTGAAATCTTCCGGCTGATGTACGGCGATGTCAGCAAGCATCTTGCGGTTGACGCCGACACTGGCCAGTGACAGGCCGTGGATGAGCGTCGAATATTTCATGCCGTTCAGCTTGGCAGCCGCGTTGATCCGGCTGATCCAGAGCTTGCGGAACTGACGTTTGCGTTGCTTGCGGTCACGATAGGCATAAGCCAATGAACGCATGACCTGCTCATGGGCGGTCCGGTACAATGTCCGTTTCGACCCGAAATAACCTTTGGCTAACTTTAAAATCTTCTTGCGGCGACGTCTTGTGGTGTAACCACCTTTGACTCTTGGCATGGTGTCATCCCTCCTACAACATGTTCGAAATCAGACTCTTGATGCGCTTCTTGTCACTAGGTGACACGTCGGTCTGTTTCCGCATGTTTCGGTTTTGTTTGGTTGTCTTTGATGCAGCGAGGTGGTTGCTGTATGCCTTGCCACGCTTCAGTTTGCCTGTCGCGGTGACTTTGATACGCTTCTTCAAGCCGCTATGTGTTTTTTGTTTTGGCATGGTTGTTTCCTTCTTTCTACTTGGTGGTGCTTGTCTGGGGTACAATGATGGCAATCAAATGCCTGCCATCCATTCTGGGCCTTGATTCAACGGTGCCCTTTTCGCCGATCGCGACGATAAAACGTTCCATGACCGTCCGTCCGACGTCGATGTGGGTGATCATCCGACCGAAAAAGCGGATCGATAACTTGACCTTGTGACCTTTGTCCAGAAAACGGAAAGCGTGTCTGAGCTTGGTGTCGAAATCATGCGTGTCGATGGTCGGGCTGAGCCTGATTTCCTTGAGTTCGACGATGTTCTGGTTTTTCTTTTGTTCACGCAGGCGGCGCTGCTGTTCATAGCGGTACCGGGAGAAATCCATGAACTTCGCGACCATCGGCTTGGATTCGGGTGAAACCACGACGAGATCCAATTCCTTCGCATAGGCAGCATCCAATGCTTCCTGCCGGGAAATGATGCCCAGTTTGTTGCCGGCATCATCAATGACAAGCAGGTTGACATTGGGAATATCGTCGTTGACCAGTTCGGTTGATCGTTTTTTGTTTTGCTTAATCGCATTCACCTCCGTTTCTGGAAAAGATTTGAAGAAAAGAAAATGGGCTGTGAGCAGCCCATGGGTAACGTGATCGTAATCAAACGTGACGGTTTGCCCATGAAATGGTTCATCAGGCGAGAGGCAGCTCTTCTTTTCACTAGGATTCAATTCCGAAGTGATTATACCTTTTCTGCTCTTGTTTGTCAAGCAAATGCGTGATCATAATGGTTCCTGACAACCCTTTTTGATAACAAACAAGTATAAAAGCGCCAGATAAGCCATTTTGATCCACCAATGATGGGTCATCTGGTGACGTTCCGGGTGATATAAAGGCAAGATGACATACCACCAGGGGTCAAGATCATCGTAGAGGTTGATCATGACCACCTGCAGCAAGCCCAGCAGCAAGGCCAGTGCCCGGCTCTTGTTTCGTACCACATACAAGATGAAGCCGAGCAGGATCATTCCGTCAAGCAGATGTTCAGCCATTTGCGGTATATCTGCATAAGGCGGGACATAACCCGGCCACAACAAGACGGGAAGATAAAGGTAGAGAAGGGTGAACAAGACCATCGTCCAGGTCAGCATGCCCGTGAAAAAGATGATCTTGCCGAGGATGACCCGGCCTCTGCCCAGATAGGCATGAAGCGGCTTGACGAAACGCATGTCATGCTCGAAGGCAAGCATCACGACCACGAATGGAAAGACCAGGCTTGCCAGCCTTGGCAACAAGAGACGCCAACGCAAGGTGGCGGCGTCGACAAAGAGCCAGGTCTCAAGGGCGGACGGGTCCGGCCAGGCCAGTACGACCATGGCAAAAAGGCAGGCCACGACCAACCAGACAAAGAGCGGACGTGAGCGCCCCTTGATGTAGTGGACATATAAGAACCAAATCATAAGACAAGGTGTTCATCGGCCAACGACAAAAAGAACTTGGGCTGATGGGTCGCCACCACGAGCGCAAGACCGGCCGCCTTCTTCTCGGCCAGCACCCGTTTGACGACATGACGGCTTTTGACATCAAGACCGGACAACGGTTCATCCAAAATGACCAGGTCCGGCCCCCCCATGAACGTCGAGACCAGCGCCAGTTTCTGCTGGTTGCCCTTCGACAAGGCATGGATGCTTTTAAAAAGCGGAATCTCGAAGGCATGGATCAACGTTTCGTCCACCGTCGTCTTCTTCAACCTGGCCAACGTCTCTATATAGGTCTGGACGTTGATGAATCGTGGCAACATGATCTGCTCGGGCAGATAACCGATCTTGACACCATGACCCGTCCGGCTGCCATGATCTGGACGGACATATCCCAACAACAACCTGATCAAGGTCGTCTTGCCTTGTCCGTTCGCGCCGGAAACAAGAATGAAGCGGTGCCGCTCGACCGCGACATTGAAGCGCGCCGGCACATAGTGTTTGCCGGCTTCTTTCAGTTCAAGCAAGGGCATAAGTCTGGATGAGCGGACCGCTTGAGGCCAGGATCCGGTGGTCGATGACATACGTGAAATTACCGATCATGGCATGATGGGTCGTGCCTTGGTGATGGTAACGGATGATGAGCGGCACATCCGTCAACAACATCGCCTCCGGTTCAATCGATAACACAAGCACGTCCGCTTCCCTGGTCACACCGACTTCCCGGTCGACACCGATCATGACAGCCTCGATCGCGATGTCGGTAAACGCCAAGGTGACATGGATGGTCGACAATCTCGACAAGAAACTGTTTTCCGCCTTCATGCCATGCAGGGCCGTCCAGTCGAACGGCCCGAGATGGGGCCTGGCCGCCAAAAGATGAAACTCGCCCAGGCTGAAGCGATGACGTGAGGCATCGGCGAGCATCACGTTCAAGTAAGCGTCCGTGATGACGAAATCGGCATCGAGCCAAGGCATCTCAAACACCAGGATGACACGCGTGAACCATTCACCGAGCCATGTTTCCCGGTGTCCCTTCCTGATTGTCACCAGATGCAGTTCAAGTCTTTTGTCTTCATCACCATCACTCAGATAAGCGTGTGCATGCGCGTCTTCATGCACGAGCGGATGATGGACATCATTGAGATAGACGGGAATCTCGACATGCCGGCCGTCTTCGTAAAGATAACTGTAAAACTGCCGGACGGTCAACAGTTTTGATGACGGCACCGGTTGGTTCATCTTGATGAGCGCGGCCATGACGACCAGCAACACGGCCGCGCTTGCCACAAACAGGCCGTTTCTCATATCCGTTTCTTCTCCAGCCTTTGATACTGCGTCGTCACGACAAAGACCTCGTAACCACCCCGGTCGAAACGCATCCAAAAGATGTAATAAGCGGCGACGCCGTTGGTGATCCGCCCTTCACCATAAATATACAAATCGACCTGTGTGCCCGGATCGATCTTGAGGGCGATGTCGATGATCTCCCGCTCCTGACGGCTGACCTGGTAATCAGAAGACAATCTGAGCGAACCGTCAAGGTTGTTTCTGAAAGACGCTTCACCCCTCGTTGTCTTGATACCGATCGACCCAGTGGCTGACAAACTGAACTTGCTCGATGACTGCGTATCGAGCTTGTATTTGTAATCAATGGCTGTGAAGCCGTCATTGTAATACGAAAACAAGGTTTCGGTCACATAAGAGACCTTGACGTTCTTGTGTACCGTATGGACGCGCCAGCCGAAAAAGCGGCGCTTGTCGACGTGCGGATAATATTCCCGGTACTCCCCGTCGGTATAATCCCTGAGCAGTTTGCCCCTGCTCATCTCCAAATGCTCGTAATTCGTGTAACCGCTGTCGGCATGAGACATCCCGGTCACCAGCAACAAGCCCATCATCAATAACAACAAACACCCTGTACGCATGTGTGATCGCCTCCTTGCCTTATGATAGGCGAAGACGATCAAGATTACTCATCCGGGCATGAAAAAAGCCGGTGGTCACCCACCGGCCAGCTCACATGCTTTTAGCGAAACAGGGCTTCGATCTCATCAATCTCTTTGACCAGACCGGCCGAGAGGTTGACCGCACCGTCTTTGGTCACGAGCACGTCATCCTCGATCCGGATGCCGATGCCCTCATCGGCGACATAAAGTCCTGGTTCGACGGTGATGACGGCGCCTGCTGGAATCGGCAGGCTGTGGTCACCCACGTCATGGACGTCCAACCCCAGATAATGACCGAGCGAATGATAATAGACCTTGTTGATTTCTTCATCTGACGTGATCAAACCGAGTTTTTTCGCCCCTTCGATCAAGATGGCCTTGCCGTAATCGTTGAATTCCTTCAAGGTGACACCGGCCTTGAGCCAGGCAATCGTCTTTTTGTTGGCCGCCAGGACCACCTCATAAATGTCCTTCTGGCGTTTGGTGAAACGTCCTGAAACGGGATAGACACGGGTGATATCCGAATGGTAACCGTCAACCTCGACACCCAGGTCCAAAAGCAAAAGGTCTTCTTTTTTCATCTTGTCCTTGTTGTCGCCATAATGCAACACGGTTGCATTTTTACCGCTGGCGGCGATGATGTCAAACGCAGGATTCTTCCGGTGCAGGTTCAAGACATGGGTATAGGCCGCCTGGGCCTCATACTCATATTGCCCCGGTTTAAGCGATTTGACGACGGCATCAAGTCCCTTGCGGGTGAGTGCGATCGCATCCTTGATCTTGTCAACCTCAATGTCGTCCTTGACCATCCTGAGGCGTGCCATAATGCCATGGCTGGCCTTGATGTCCAAAAAAGGATAGGTGTCATGAACCATGTCACAGAAACGTCCCGCTTCCGTCTTCGGCGCGTCGGGACTTTGTCTTTCAAGGTCGAGATAAAGCGACCCGATCGGACCATGAACAGCTTTTCTTGTCGTCGAGAGAAGCTGATGCAGAAACATCTTCAAGGTCGTAATGTCGCGGACGCAAGCCACCTCGATGCCACTTGTTTCAGCGGCCTTTTCGAAAGTGATGACCGGTCCGTCCCACAACGCCTTGACAGGATCCTGTTTCTCGACAAACAAATAGGCGGCCTGGTCGTTTTCACCTTTGACCAGCATCAACACGGCTTGTGGCTGCGTGATGCCGCTCAAATAAAAAAATTGCCGGTTGACATGGAAAGGATAAGACTGGTCGGCTGATTTCTGTGGCGCACTGCCGGCGAAAAAGAGCGAAACCGATCCGTTTTCAACTTGATTCAAATACTGTTTCCTGCGCGTTTCAAACATACGTTGTTCTCCTTTTTATCGATCTTCGATCATGGCCAGCATTTGCTGGTTGAGGATGTTGACATGCTGCCTGGCTTGCGCCATGTCAGCTTGCTTCGTCCCATAATAGATTTTCAGTTTGGGCTCGGTGCCACTGGGTCTCAAGACCATCCAGGTATCTTCTTCATACATGAACTTGAGGACGTCCGAAGACGGCAGTCCGAGTGGTGAGGATTGCTTATTTTCGTATCGTACCCCTGCCTTGAAATCATCAAACGACTTCAAGGTCAGGCCTTTCAATAGAGGCGGATCCTTTCGGAAACGGGTCATGATTTCAGCAATTTTCTGCTTGCCCTCAAGCCCGGCCAGTTTGATGTTTTCGGTATACTCATGGTAATGCCCGTAGGTCTTGTAGATCGTTTCAAGATAATCGACGAGTGTCATCCCTTTGGCTTTGACATGACAGGCGATTTCAGCCAGTAAATAGACAGCTTGGACCGCATCCTTGTCCAAGACGAAATCTTTGACAAGGCTGCCGTAAGATTCTTCACAACCAAACAGGTATTCGCCTTCCTGACGGTTTTTCCAGGCTTGTTCACCGATGAACTTGAATCCGGTCAAGGTCGTCACGACCGGATAGCCGAAAGCCTCTGCGATGACATGGACAAGATCGGTGGTGACATTGGTCGTATAAATGATTCCCTTGTCTGGCAAGGTGTTGTTTGCCTGACGCTGGTTCAAGATGTAGTCAAGTTCGATGACCGCCGTCTGGTTGCCTGAAAGCAGGGTGTAGCCGTCCTCGTGCAAGACCGCGATGCCTAATCTGTCGGCGTCCGGATCGGTGACCATCACAAGGTCGGCACCGATTTCAGCGGCAAAGGCAACGGGTCGTTCAAACGCTTCCTTCTCTTCGGGATTGGACGAGCGGGTGTTTGGGAAATCAGGCGAGATGATCATTTGCGGATCATAGGAGTGGATGTCATAACCTTCATCACGCAGCAAGCCCGGGATGACCGTGCCGCCCGTGCCGTGCAGGGGCGAATAGACGATCCGGACGGCCGTTTTGTCGACATCGTTGATGCGGATGCTTCTGACCTCGTCCAGATAAGACCGTTCGAGGTCTTCGCCGATCCATTGGATCAAACTGCTGTCCAACGTCTTGATGGCAAAGGGGTCATCGATCTGGTTGATCGCCTTGATGATGGCGGCCGCTTCATCCAGGTTGACCTGTGCGCCGGTCGCATTATAAACCTTGTAGCCGTTATCGGATTTCGGGTTGTGGCTGGCGGTGATCATGATGCCGCCCGAGGCCTTGTAATAACGGACCGCATAAGAAAGCATCGGGGTCGGACGTAGCGCCGGAAAGATGAAAGACGGGATGCCATGGGCGGCCAGCACCCGTCCTGATTCCAAGGCGAATGTCTCGGAATCACGGCGGTTGTCATAGGCGATCGCCACACCGTCCATGAGCCCTTCCGTCTGCAAATAGCGGGCAAACCCTTCGGTTGCCTTGCGGATGGTATAGATGTTGACCCGGTTGGTCCCCACGCCCATCTGGCCGCGCAGACCGCCGGTCCCGAAAGACAGGTCGGCATGAAAGGCCTCCTTGATCGCATCTTCATCCATGGATTCGAGTTCAGACCGCATGTCAAGGTCAAGCGACGCGTCGTCTTGCCATTGCTTGTATTTGTCTTTGTAGTCCATATCATCACCTGATTTCATTATACGCGATTATGAGAACAATCACCACAGGCCGGTTATGATTATACGGTTTCGTTTTTGTGATAAATACGTAACAAGCCATTTAGCACCAGTTCAGGCTCCAAGGTCAGCGGCGTGCTGCACAACGGTGCGATGATCGGCGCGAGACCACCGGTCAGGATGACGTCGAAAGGGATATCGACTTCTTTTCGGATCCGCTCAACCAGGCCGTCGACCTGGGCGGCGACCCCGTAGGTGACGCCTGACTGCATGCAGGTGATCGTATTGGTGCCAAGCACTTTTTTCGGCACGTCGATGTCGATATCAGGCAAAAGGGCGGTGTTGCCGACCAAAGCCTTAATCGAAATATCGACACCGGGTGTGATGACTACACCGAGAATATGCCGGTCTTTGACATAGATGTATTTGTTGGCGGTCCCCAGATCGACAATCAGCATCGGCGTGCCGGCATCCTCGACACCGACCGCGCCACAAATCAGATCGGCACCGACCTCCTTGGGATGATCGGTCTTGATGTTCACACCGGTCTTGATGCCGGGGCCGACAATGAGCGGCACGACCTTGAAAAAGCGCTGACAAATCTCAACGAGTTTCTCGGTGACCCTGGGGACGACGCTGGCAATGGCCACCGCCGTCACTTCCTTGACATCGAAAAGGCTGCGGATGGCGACGTAATACTCATCCGCCGTCTTGTTGGTCTCGGTGTTGAGCCGGTAAGATTCGATGATGACATGGTCTTTCGCCAGACCGATGTTGATATTGGTGTTGCCGACATCAAATAATAAGATCATCAAAACCACTCCTTGCCATGCTTATCCTGCTTTGACCTGTTCCAATGCGAACAGGATCGGCGTGCCGACAAAGGCCGCCAAAATTGCCTCGACCAGTCCATTGGACACGGCAATCGTGAAAATCAGGCTTAAAAGCTGGTCGGCGGGGACAAGGGTCGTGATCAAGCCTCTTTCAAAAATGACCAAAGCCGACAGGACCAACACCGTATGGATCACAGTCGCGACGATCAAGGTCGAGGGCACCAGGATCCGCCGGTTGTCATCCTTCTTGATGAACGCGAAATAAGCCGTGATGAAGGCCACATTGACCAGCAGGAAGAACACCGTCACCACGGAAGCGTTCCAACTTGAGAACTCAATGATCGCCTGTCCGGCATAATAGATGCCAAACGAGGTGATCAGCGTGACGATGGCGAAAATGTAGATGTTCGAATGTTTGACCGTCCGTTCAAACCATCTGAACAAAGCCAGCAGATAAATCGCCGCCAAGGCGAACAACAACCGTGGCAAGACCGAAACAAGCGGATTGACGAACGCCGGGTCTAGCGGTCCGGTCGGTGTCGTCGCCGCCCGGATCAAGGATCCCAGACCGAAAAACAACGCCAGCATCAAGCCATAGCGCTTGGGCAACAGAAAAGCACCGATCAAGACAGGGATGTGAATCAAGGTCAGGGCGACAGTGCCGACGGTGATATAACCGATCTGCGGCACGAACGTCATGACCAAGATGATCGCTGCAAAAACCGATGCCAAGGTTAAATCCTGGATATTGCTTCTTTTCATCTTTTTTCTCCTTTTCAGGCCTCCTTGGGAGGTCCCATAAGTACACATCCATTATACGCTTCTTTGTCGTTCAATACAAGTCAAAAAAAGCGCCCGCCGAAAGGCGGACGCCTGATGCTCATGGATAAGGCTTGAAGACACCCCAAGGATTGTTGTCAGGGTCGGTGTAGACGCGCTTGCCGCGCGAGAGCTTGTTGACGGCCTTGATGTCCTCATCGGTCAAGATCAGGTCTTTGGCCTTGAAGTTCTCTTCGATGCGGGCCGGTGTCGCCGATTTCGGGATCATGATGATGCCACGCTGCAGCCCCCAGGCGATGACGACCTGGGCGATCGTCGCCTTGTGTGTCTTGGCGATTTCACCAAGCGTCTCGCCGTAATGCTCTTCAAAGACGCCACCTTTCATGAACGGCCCGTATGATTCGGTCGCGATGCCTTGCTCGTCCAAATAGCGCTTGAGCCAGATCTGGGGCAGACCCGGGTGGAGTTCGACCTGGTTGACCATCGGTTTGATCTTCGCGGTCTCATAAAGGTCTTCAAGATGATGGCGTTGGAAGTTGCAGACGCCGATCGCCCGGATCTTCCCGCCTTCATAAAGCGATTCAAACAAGCGCCAGGTCTCCTGATTGACCTCCTTGTCATGGTTGGGCCAGTGAATCAGGTATAAATCAACATAATCGGTCTTGAGTTTTTGCAAAGACTCCTCGAAGGCCGTGACAGCATTATCAAGCGGCATGTGGAAACGCTGCTTGGTCGTGATGAAAATCTCTTCCCGGGGGATGCCTGAATCCACCACCGCTTGTCCCACGCTTGCTTCATTGTGATAAAGCTGGGCGGTATCGATGTGGCGATAACCGGTCTTCAAGGCATGCTTGACCATCTCATAAGCAACCTGGCCGTCGGGCGCCATGAAGGTGCCGAGGCCCAATAAAGGCATCTTGTAGCCATTGGCTAATCTCTTATGCATAGGTTCCCTCCTTCAATTCTCGGATCAAATCCGGTGTAAACGTCTCTAACAAGGTCAAGAGCATCTTGCGGGCATGATCAAGATCACCAAGATCCATCATGGCCGCCGTGCTGTGGATGTAACGGGCGGGCAGGCCGATGGTTGTCGCGGGGATGCCGGCGTGCATGTCAAGTGCTTTGGCGGCATCCGTCCCGCCTTTGGATGTGAAGTACTGATAAGCAATGTCATGTTTTTTGGCCAGGTCGACGAACAGCTTGAGCAGGCCTTGGTGCATGACATTCCTGGGATCGTACATGCGGATCAGAAAACCTTTGCCAAGCGCACCAAGACTGTTGGCATCAAGGGTGTCATTGACCGGTGAGGCGTCAAGGGCGATGAAGATGTCCGGTGCGAACAGGTTGGTGGCCGTCTCCGCGCCTCGCAGGCCGACTTCTTCCTGGACGGTCGCGCCGGCCACGAGCGTGAAAGGTAATGTTTGCTTGTCAAAGTATTCAATGGTTTCGAGCGCCAGCCCGCAACCATAACGGTTATCGATCGCCTTGGCGATCACCCGTCTTTTGTTTTGCGTATAGGCGAAAGGATTGTCATATAGCACCATGTCGCCCAGTTGGACGCCGAAAGAGACGGCTTCTTCCTTGGAAGACGCACCGATGTCCAAAAGCAGTTCCTCGAGCTTGGTGTTCTGTTCTTTTCTCATATGGGGTGGAATGGCGCCGATGACGCCCTTGATGACACCATGCCTGGTATGGACATTGAGCACCTGGGAGACAAAGACCTCGCCGATCAGACCACCGATGTTCTTGACGTGCAACATGCCGTTGTCCTTGATGGCCACGACCATCAGGCCGACCTCGTCCATGTGTCCGGCAATCATCACGACCGGTGCCTTCGGATCTTTGGCCCTTTTGATGGCAAACAATGATCCCAGGCCGTCCTGTCTGACCTCGAAAGACGGAAAACGGTTCATGAACGCTTTCATATATGCTCTCACATCATGCTCGTAACCGCTCGTTCCCGCCAAATCGAACAAGTCCTTGTATAGGGGTTTCAACATGTCATTTGACCTCCAGCGTCAGTTGATAGATCGGACCGTCTGCCCGTTTTTTCTCCTCGTACTCGGTCATGTAGGGACCAGGTGGCAGATCATAGCGGATGTCGGTGATGGCATAACGGCCATGCACCGTCATCAGCGTGTCTTCGAAAAAGCCTTCGTGGTCGGTCCGAAACTGGATGATGCCGTGTTTCTTCATGACCTTGTCATACAAATCAAGAAAGGCAGGCGCCGTTAAACGGCGCTTGTGGTGCCTGGCCTTGGGCCAGGGGTCTGAAAAGTTCAGATAGAGCCGGTCCACCGAAGCGGGCGGCAGGTACTGGTCAAGTTCCTTGGCATCACCCAAGATGATGAGCAGGTTGTCAAGTCCCATCTCCTGTTTTTTCTGCATGATGCGGTAACAGACGTTGATGTTGATTTCCATGGCCAGAAACAACGCGTCAGGGTGGTCTTTGGCCAGGTCGGTGATGAAGCGGCCCTTGCCGCTGCCGATTTCCAGCGAGACCGTCTTTTTCGTCAACATCAATGGTGTCGGGCCGATGATGACACCGGCGGCTGCCATGGCCTCGCGGGTGGCCTGCCGGATCCGTTTTTGTCGCATGTCATCCATCCGTTCTAAAAGGCAAAAGGCGGTCGGGCCGCCATTTGCGCTGATATGATGATTTATTCGCCGTCCAGGCGTCCGATGCCTTCAATGATGATGAAATCAGTGATGGCGGCGATCGCTTTGTCCGCATCGCTGCCATCGGCAGTGATGGTGACAAGCTCACCTTTGTAAATCCCCAGTGACATGAGACCCATGATCGATTTGAGGTTGATGGTCTTGCCCATCGCCGCCAGATCGATGTCCGCCTCGAACGACATGGCCAGGTTGACAAGCCGGGTGGCCGGCCTGGCATGGATGCCATATTCCGAAATGATCAAAAATGACTGTTTCATCAAATCCCCTCTTTCTTGCGCGCTGACAAATAAGCCAAGGCGTCTTCTGTATGTGCGCGGACCAACAGTTTGACTTCCTTGCCGGCGATGACCGCCGGGATGTCAAGCTGTTTCAGTTTGGTCGCATCAATATCCTTGATATTCAAAACTGTGACCTTGAGACGCTGATGTTCGGCGGAAAGTCGTTGAATGTTTTCACTGCCGCCCAGCGCGTCAAAGAGATCGTTCATGACCACCAGGTCAAGTCCTTTGATTGGTGTCTTGGTTTTCTTGGTCAGGCTGCCCAGCACGAGTGCGATCACGCTGATAATCAGGATGACGCCCAGGATGAAGGCAAAATTCATCAAACCACCCATATACATTCTCCGTTCAGTTCAATTATATCATATCCGGATCTCATGCAAACGTTCCCTCATTTGATGAACATCGCGTCGCCGAAGGAAAAGAAACGGTACGCATGACTGATGGCTTCCTGATAAGCCGTTTTGACGAACGCCGTTCCGGCGAAGGCTGAGACGAGCATGATCAAGGTCGACTTCGGCAAATGGAAATTCGTAATCAGGCGGTCGGTGACCTTGAAACGGTAACCGGGATAAATGAAGATGCCGGTTTCAAAGGTGCCGGGTTGAAACGTCTTGTCATGATTGCTTTCAAGCGTCCGCACCGTCGTGGTGCCGACGCAGGTGATGCGTCTCTTTTCCGCAACCGCGGCATCAAGCCTCGCTGCGGCTTCTTTTGAAAGCGTGTAAGTCTCTTCATGCATGTGATGGTCTTCGACCCTTGTCGCCGTCACCGGCTTGAAGGTGCCCAGTCCGACATGCAGGGTGATGGCGATGATGTCGACGCCTTTGGCTTTCAACCGGTCAAGCAGGTCCGGGGTGAAATGCAATCCCGCGGTCGGTGCGGCCGCACTGCCCGCTTCTTTCGCATAGACGGTCTGATAGCGTGCGGGATCCTTGAGGGTCGCCGTGATGTAGGGCGGCAGCGGCATGGTCCCGAGTTGTTCAAGCCGTTCGATCAACAGTCCGTCATAATCGAGCCTGAAATGGCGGATGCCTGCTTCAAAGACGGTCATGCAAGTCATCCTTAACTGGTCGTCCATACGGATGACAGTGCCTTCCTTGACGCGTCTGGCCGGTTTGACGAGCGCTTCCCAGATGTCTTTTTCAATGGCTTTGAGCAACAATACCTCGATGACAGCACCGGTCCCGTCCTTGAGGCCGTAGAGCCTGGCCGGAATGACTTTGGTGTCATTGATGACGAGGACGTCGCCCTTGTCAAACTCGGTTGTGATGTCATAGAAATGGCGATGGTCGATGGCCTGTGTCAGGCGGTCAAGAACCAATAGTTTGGCATGGTCACGCTTGTCGCTCGGATGTTGGGCAATCAGTTTCTTCGGTAGATGGAAATCAAAATCGCTGACGTTCATGTGTCCAAAAGCCCCTTGTAATACTTGATGCCGAGCGCTTGATAAGCCTTTTCGGTGGCCACACGGCCACGCGGCGTACGCTTGATGTAGGCTTCCTGCATCAAAAAGGGCTCATAGACGTCTTCGACCGTGGTGATCTCTTCACTGATGGTGGCGGCGATCGACTCGATGCCGACCGGTCCGCCGGCAAACTTCTCGACGATGCTCCGTAAGTAATTGTAATCGGTCCGGTCAAGACCGTTATGGTCGATGCCGAGCTTGCCAAGGGCATGGTCGGTAATCTCGTTCGTGATGGTGCCGTCACCGATGATTTCGGCGAAATCGCGCACCCGTCTGAACAGACGGTTGGCGATCCTGGGCGTGCCGCGGCTGCGTTTGGCCAATGCCAGGACGGCGTCTTCCTTGATCTCGGTTTGATAGACGCGGGCGGTCCGCCTGACAATCTGTTCGAGTTCGGCATCGGTGTAATAGTTCAGACGCAGCACCACGCCGAAACGCTCACGCAGCGGCGGTGACAAGTCACCGAAGCGGGTCGTCGCGCCGATCAACGTAAAAGGTGGCAGGTCGATACGGATCGACCGTGATTCGTGGTCCTTGCCGATGACGATGTCCAAGACATAATCCTCCATCGCCGCATAAAGCACCTCTTCGACAAAGCGGGGCAGGCGGTGGATTTCATCGATAAAAAGCACGTCACCGGGTGACAACGCGCTCAACACAGCGGCTAAATCACCACTGCGTTCAATCGCTGGTCCCGAGGTGATACGGATATGGACGCCCAGTTCATGGGCGATGATCTGGGCGAGCGTCGTCTTGCCCAGTCCCGGCGGACCGTAGAGCAAGATATGGTCGAGTGCTTCTTTCCGTTTTAAAGCAGCCTTGATGTAAACATCAAGCATTTCCTTGATATCGTGTTGCCCCACATATTGGTCAAGCGTCTGGGGGCGTAAAGTCTGGTCCTCGTCTTCTTTCAAGGACATCGCGGTGACAATCCGTTCCTTGTCCATGGTCCACCTACTTCAACAAGAGCTGCAAGGCAGCCTTGATCATCGTTTCGACCGGTTGGTCCTGGTCGATTTTCTTCATCACTTTGCGTACTTCCGCACGTGAGTAGCCGAGGGCCAGCAAGGCGGCCTCGACATCATTGGTCTGGGTCGGCAGCAACTCATCGGTTTCCACGAGCCGCCCCTTGAGATCCAAAATGATCTGCTGGGCGCTTTTCAGGCCGATGCCGGGAAACTTGGTCAGGTATTTGGCATTGCCTGATTCAATCGCGAAGATGGTGTCATCGACGGCATCGCTGGCCAAAATGGAAAGGGCGCTCTTCGGCCCGATGCCGGAGACGCCGATCAGACGGATGAACAGTTCCTTGCTTTCCGTGGTCTTGAAACCGTAAAGGTGGTTGACATCCTCGCGCACATGGTGGTACGTGTGGACGACAAGCCGTTCCTGCAGATGATATGCATAAGGGTTCGGGACCAGTATATGATAGCCGACCCCGTTGTTTTCCAAGATGATGTGATTCGGTCTTATGACCGTTACCACGCCCTCGATGTACGCATACATGCCATCAACTCCAAACTGAATCATGCTTAGTTATCATTATATCATTTTTTGCCCTGTGGCGCTATCATTTACCTTGATTATGATATAATTGTCTTAAGGTGATGGTTATCCAAAAGTTCGAGTATTTGAAAACATTTGAACAAGACCTCAAACAGCAGCTCGGCAGTGACAAGAAATACCTGCCCGTCGCGAGACGATGGGCGGCGCTTTTACGTGCCGTCAATCCGATGATCAATCAGACGGAGAACACGCTCAAGACGCTCAAGGAAGATGCCGATCATGACAACCTGCTCTTGAACCGCAGTTACCTCGAATTTGTTGAAAACAGCCAACGTTCCTTCAAGGTTTTACTCGATAAGAACCAAGAAGAAATCGAGAAAAGCCTTGAACGCAAGCAAGCCAAGAACCACACCTTGAACCAACGCTACAAAGAACAACTCAAACAGCTTGACGCCAAGTTGGAAAAAGCTGAATCGACGCATCAGGAAGGTCTTCACAAGGCGGAAATGGTGCTCAAGCGGGAACTCGCTGTCATCCAGAAGACGATGCTTCAGATCCGCAACACCCATCAGGAAAACACGACCGCCATCGAAGCGGAAAAGAAAGTCACCCTTGACAACCTCGATGCCCGCTATGCATCTGAACGAAAACAACTTGAAGAAGCTTATGAAGTCTTCAAGGAAGACATCGCCGCCGACCGCCTGGTCATCCAGGAGGAAGGACAGGCCACGGCCGCCGCCAATGACGAGACGTATTTGTTGATCAAGAACACCTACAACGAACTCTCGATCCAGTTCAACAAGAAAATCAGCGGCTTGAAAAAGGCCCACAACCGTGCCTTGGCCGAGATTGAAAAGTCCTTTCAGGCGAAACACAAGCCGCTTGAAAAGGACATCGAGCAGATTCGCCGGTCCTATGAGGACAACAAGACGAAGATCGAAACCGGACACGCCCAAAAAATCATCGATCTCAACACTGCCTTCGAACAACAAAAAGAGTCATATGAAGCCAAAAAGGCTCGTATCATCCATGAATCAGGCGAAGCCGTCACACTGCTAAACTCAAAACTGTCCGCCTACCGCGAAGGCGTCATCAAAGACAAACTCGAGACTTCCAAAGCGATGCGCGACGAGATGAAATCGATCGCCCCCGGACCGGACCGCGACCGGATGAACCACCAACTGACCAAAAAGCTCAACAGTTTTGACAACGAACTCAACAAGCAGATCCTCAGAACCCAGAAAGACATCCTGGTCAAGCAGCGTGAGATGCAGCGCAAGCTTTTTCAACACGACCAGGAGCATTTGCAGAAAACCAATGAGTGGCGCTTGCGACACAAACTTTTGGAATACAGTAAAAAACACGAACAAAACACGCTTGACATGCGTTACAAACTGAGCATGACCGTCCACCAGCACCGATTAAAACTGCTCGAGACGGACTTTGCCCACCACAAGGACCTGCTGCTGCTGGTCCATAACAACGACGCCCTCAAGCTTGAAACGCAAGTCTACCTGGCGGCTGCCGTCCAGGAACGCGATTTGAACACGCTTGCCAATGACGCCCACCTTGACATCGCCGGTGTCCGTCATCTCGAGGCCGAACTCGATCATAAGCTCAAACAAAAAGCGCTTGCCCATGACCATGCACTCGCCCTTCTGAAACACAAATATGATGACGACCAGCAAGTCCTCAACATCACCATCCAGCTCGAAATCGAAAAAGAAAAGATGAAACGCGACTACGGGCTCAAGGAACAGGAACTGCGTCTTGAGATGAACCAGCGCATCCGCGACAAGACCGCACTCATGCTTGAAGACGCCCTCAACCAGGAGGAAGCCCGTCTCGATACCGAACGGACGTTGTTGTTGATCGGTTTGAACCATGAACAGGACCTGGTCAGGGAGGAAGCCGAACGTGAGGCCGACAAGCGTCGCTTCTTGTCCAACGAGGGCCGTTTTCGCATGCAACAACGGCTGTCCAACGAAAAAGCGGGCCGTTTTTTGAAAGTCTACCGGCTCGAACTCGAACTGATGCAGACCCAGTCCGAGACCTTCATGGCCCTCATGCATCTTCTGCACGGGCAACGCCTGTCTTTCAAGAACATCGTCAATGACCTTTATGTCCTGCCTTCCCATCCCGAGGACTTCAAAGCCGTTTTGAACCTGATCAACGATTTATTGGAAAAACTGGAAATATCGACGCTTGAACTGATCACCTTCTATCAGACACTGGATGAAACGTTCTTCAAGCGTAAGATCGATGATCTGACCAGCTACAAGTACATGCTCAAGCATGAAGACATGATGAACCTTTTTGACACCGAAATCAAAAAGGTCCAGGACCAGAAGGCCGCCATGCTCGACATCATTAACCAGATGGAAGGCAGCATGCTCATGCTGCAGACCAATCTGGAAAAAGAACAGGCCTTCATCGCCCAGCTTTTGAAAATCAACCAGGGCATCAAGGACCAGGAAATCAAAAGCAAGGACCGGAGCGCGGACATCAAGGAAAACCTCAAACTCATCAGCAACCACGAGCACGAGGTCAAACGCATCCAGGGCGAGCGTCAACGTCTTGAGAAAGAGATCAACGCCCGTCACCGCCAGATCGTGCCGCTCAACCGCGCACTTGACAAGCTTGATCTCAGGCAACAGCGCGCCAAAAGCAAGTTAGACCTTGAAAAGCACCGCGAGGCCGCTTTCTTCCACCGTTATCTCAACAAGAGCCAGATCATTTACAAGAAACTTGCCAGAAGCTTGAAAGCCCACACCCGTGCCACCACCCAGGCCTACCGCCTGTTGACCAACGAGGTCTATGTCACGGACACCTTCCTCGCCCAGATCACGAAGACCATCGACAAGGCCGACCGGCAATATGAAACCCAGCTGATCGGCACCCAGCAGGCCCTGTTGGACCTGATGCGTGCCTTCTACCGTCAAAACGAACAGGAGCAGCGTGCCATCATGCAAGGTTTCCAGGCTTCGACACATCGTTTGATCAAGAGCCTGAACCATGATTATGAAAACACCGAAAAGCTCCATGAGGCCCATGCCAAGGAAGCACTGCTCCAAAAAGACCGCCAAACCCGGGAACACCAGGACAAACTGACCAAGAAACTGGAACTGATCAAGGTCACCCACCAGAAACACATGGCCATCAAGCAACGTCAGTTGAAAGCGACCGAAGACGACATCACTGAAAACAACCGCCAGCTGACCCAGGAACTGACCTTGCTCAACGACAACCAGACTGCGGTTGCCGCCCAGTATGAAAGCGAGCACCAGGTCAAGACCGGCCAGATGACAGACGCCTATGACAAGACACGTCATCACAACGAGGCCGCCTGGCAAGCATTGGTCAAGAACCTCGAATCACTGCGTGAATCACTGGCCAACAAGAACCAGGTGTTATTAAACCGTTATGAAGCCCAGCATGAAAAGGTCGTCGCCGCCTTGAAACAAAAGGAAGAACAGCATTTCCAATCCGAACAGAAAGCCAAGGAGACAAACGCGCTTCGTCACACCCAGGACGATGAGATGCTGGCCAGACTGGCCGACAAGCTTGAAGCCGAACTGAAAACCATGCATAACCATTACAAGCGGTATGTGCAGGAGACGACCAAGGCCCAGGCGCGGATGCTGAAAAAAGAAACGCGGATGCTGAAGAAGAGCCAGCGCTTCAAACTGAAGATGCTTGATCTGAACTGATGATCAACGAAAAGGCAAGCCCCTTTTGAAAGGGTTTGCCTTTTTATTCAATGAATTCGAATTCATACTCGAAAATGCGGATGACATCACCATGTCTGGCACCTTTCGCCCTGAGGGCCTCATCCACGCCCAGACCACGCAACTGCCTGGCAAAACGCTTGACTGCCTCGTCCTTGGTGAAATCGGTCCTTTCAAAAAGCAGTCTGAGTTTCTCGCCGGACAGTTCATAGATACCATCCTTGATCTCGACTGTGAAAGCAGGTCCCTCATCTTCAAAACGGTAGATGGCTTCATCAGGTGCCGGCGGCTCGATCTTCGGCGCCTTTTGCAAGGCTTCAAGCAAGGTCCGCATGAGTGGCATGACATCCTTCTTTTGCGCGGCCGAGATGACATGGAGCGTGGTGTCACCAAGTTGACGACGCAAGGTTTCAAGTGTCTGATCGACACCAGGCAGGTCGATCTTGTTGGCGACCACGACCTGTGGTCGTTCAAGCAATGCCTCATCATACATCTCAAGTTCATGGTTGATGTCAAGATAGTCCTGATAAGGATCTTCCCGGCTCAAATCCAGCATATGCAAGAATACCCGGCAGCGCTCGATGTGACGCAAGAAACGGATGCCGAGTCCATGCCCCTGATGGGCATTCTCGATCAGTCCGGGCAGGTCTGCCATGACAAACGCGTCATCACCGATCTCGACCATGCCCAGATTAGGCTGGAGGGTCGTAAAGGGATAGTCTGCGATCTTTGGTCTGGCATTCGAGACGACCGAGACGAGTGTTGACTTGCCGACGCTCGGATAACCGATGATGCCGACATCGGCCAGCACCTTGAGTTCGACCACTATCGTTCTTGATTCACCGGGATCGCCTTTTTCGGCGATGTTCGGTGCCGGATTTTTCGCGGTCGCGAACGCGATGTTCCCGCGTCCGCCCTTGCCGCCTTTGGCGACGACCAGTTCTTCACCATGCCGGGTGACCTCGCCGATGACAGATTGCTTGCCTTCGGTATGGACAATGGTGCCCAAAGGCACCCTGACATATTCCTGGGGGGCGTTCTTGCCATGCATGCCTTTTGACATGCCGTTGACGCCGGGCTTGGCCTTGATGTGGCGCCGGTAGCGCAAATCAAAAAGAGTCGACCTGCCTTCGTCACCGACAAAGATGACCGCACCGCCATGTCCGCCGTTGCCGCCGGAAGGTCCGCCGAATTCAACGTACTTCTCACGCCTGAAAGAGGCCATGCCGTTGCCGCCCTTGCCACCTTGCACATCGATTTTGATTTCGTCGACAAACATCATCCCACCTCGTTTCCGGCGTCAAAAAAAGGATAACTGGGTTATCCTTCGTAAACGGACACTTGCGTGCGGTCCCTGCCTTTGCGCTCAAATTTGATGATGCCTGTGGCTGTGGCGAAAAGCGTGTCGTCTCCACCGCGTCTGACATTCTGGCCTGGATGGACCTTCGTGCCACGCTGGCGGTAGATGATCGAGCCGGCGGTTGCATATTGACCGTCTGAAAGTTTCGCGCCGAGACGCTTGGATTGGGAATCGCGACCGTTACGTGACGAACCCACACCTTTTTTTGATGCGAATAACTGTAAGTGTAATTGGAGCATTAGTTATTCCTCCTTTCGGTATCTGACAAAATCAGGATATTGTCTGTATAAATCAATGAAGGCATGTTCCAGGTTTCTCAAAAGTCCGTCGACCACCGGATCGATGGTCTTGACCTTCAACTTGAAATGTCCTTCTTCCACGCTGGATACCACCTTGGCATCCAATCCAAGTTGCTCAAGCGCATTGACCGTGATGATGATCGCGGTCGAGGCACCGGCACAGACGATGTCTTTGCCGTAAGCCTTTGCCTGGGCATGGCCGGTGACGGTGATCACATCGAGATGACCGTCCCGGTACGCAAATGTGGACTCGATCATGGTCTTAAGCCAGGATCTGTTCGACCACAAGCTTGGTATAAGCCTGGCGATGGCCCTGCTTCTTGCGGTAGTTCTTCCGGCGCTTGTACTTGAAGACGATGATCTTCTTGCCACGGCCGTGCTTGATGACTTTGGCCACGACTTTGGCGCCGATGACATTAGGCGTGCCGATCAAGACCTTCTCGCCCCCGACCATCAACACGTCGTCAAATGTGAATGATTCACCTTCGGCGACATCAAGCCGTTCGACATAGATTTCCTGGCCTTCGCTGACGCGCACCTGCTTACCGCCGGTCTGAATGACTGCGTACATTGTTGCTTCCTCCTTTTTTTTGATTGAAGACACACTATCAAGGTAGCCGTCAGGCGTTTGAAACCTTTCCCATGTGGTACAACAAAGATATTTTAACGCAGTTAAGGGCAAATGTCAATCAAATGATGTCACAAAACGCAAAAAGGACGTCAACCAGCCGGATCATCAAAAAAAACAACCGGACGGACCGGTTGTTTGATTGGCTTAACGTTTGCCTTGGTCGTAGATCTGACCGAGCGCCTTCGGCGCACGACTCGTCTTCGAGAAGATGGCGAGCACGACCAGGGTGGCGACATAAGGTGTCATCCTGAAGAAGGTCGCCGGGATGCCGAGATCACGCAGGAAGGGAATATTGAGATAATACTGCCCAAGCACACGCATCAAGGCGAAGAATACGGCTGCCAACGCCACCATGTGCGGTTTCCAGTTACCGAAAATGAGCACGGCGATGGCCAGAAAGCCCAGTCCTTCAACGGTCGGTGCATACTCGGTTGACGTGCTGATCGTGTAAAAGACACCGCCGATACCGGCCAGCATGCCGGACACCGCGACCGCGAAAAAGCGGTAACGGTAGATATTGATGCCGAGCGAGTCGGCCGCATGCGGGTTTTCACCGCAGGCCCGCAGACGCAGACCGATGCGGGTCCGGTACATGATGATGATCGTTGCCGTCAAAATCAAGATCCCGACGATCAGGCCTAGATACATCTGCCTGAAAAAGATATCGCCAATGAAGGGGATGCGCCCCAGTCCCGGGAACTCCCGGATGATGAAACGCGACGTGTAACCGACTTGCGATCCGCCGGTCGGACGACCGTCCGGATGCGTCTGGGTCGTGCGCGCGACAAAGACGACAAACGAGACCGCCAGCAGATTAAGCGCGGTCGCACTGATGATCTGGTCTGATTTCATGTAGACCGAGGCGTAGCCATGCAACATGGCGAACGCACCACCAGTCAAGGCACCGACCAGCATGGCGATCAGATAGATGGCCTGCCGGTCCCAGCGGATGCCCCAGAGCATCATGTCCCAGGCGGTGTTGCGTTCGACGAACTGGACCGCCCAGATGCCGAAGAAACCGCCAAACAGCATCAAGCCTTCGAGCGCGATGTTGGTCACACCGCTTCGTTCCGAAAACAAGCCTCCCAAGGCGACGATCATCAGGGGAACGGCGACCCGCAAGGTCGCCTGCATGACTTCGTAAAAGACGGTCATGACGACACCTCCCCTTGTTTCTTCTCCTTACGGGCGGCGCGCCAGGCGGCGAAATCCTTGCGATAACGTCTGAAAATCAATTGCAGGGAAACCGAAATGGCCGTCGTGTAGATGATCACACCGATGATGATGTTGGCGATCTCGGGCACGAAATGCGGCTGCATGAAGACGCCACCTTGTTTGATGTGGCTTAAAAAGATGCCGGCGATGATCGCACCGATTGGCTCACCAAGGCCCAAGAGGGCGACGGAAATCCCTTCAAAGCCTTCCATGAACAAGGCGATCGTGGTCGGGATTGTTTTGCCGTAATTGGTATAAAGCACACCGCCGGCCATCCCGGCGATCGCCCCGGAAATGCCCATTGACAAGACGACATTGCGTTTCGTGTTCATGCCGGCGTACTTGCTTCCTTCCATCGAGAATCCGGAGGCCCGCAACTGGAAACCGAGCGTGGTCTTGTATAAGACGATATGGACGATGATGCCAAGCGCGACGGCAAACAAGAAACCGATGGTGAGCTGCGAGGTCGCTCCTAGAAAGCCCCTGAACAAATGGGGGATTTGCGCGGAGCGCTGGATGTTGCGTGAAGCACCCTGGGTGAACTCGTTCCAGATGTTCTGGATGATGAGATAGACCACGAGGTTGGCGGCAATCCAGTTGAGCATGATGGATGAGACAACCTCATGGACGTTGCGATACGCTTTCAACAGACCGGGGATGAGTCCCCAGACCATGCCGGCCAGGCAGGCAAAGAAAATCGCCACCATCCAATGCCAGGGTGCGGGAATGTTCCATAAGATACCGATATGGGCGGTCACGTAGGCCGCCACCATCATTTGTCCTGACGCACCGATGTTGAACAAGCCGGTGCGAAAGGCAAAGACGACGGCGAGTCCGGTGAAGATGATCGCGGTAGAATGATGAAGCATTGCCGAGAAGCCACGGATACCAAAAGAGAAACCACCCATCAAGAGACGGGAGAATCCCCAGATGGCGCGTTCCGGATTGAAGATGAGCATGACGATGATGCCGGCGAACAGGCCGACCGCGACGGCGATCAGACTCGGCTGGATCTTGATGAATGCCCGTGTCAAACCACGGCGGAACGCCTGCCTGACTTTCGGCATTGCGGTTTTGAATCCTTGCCAGACTTTCAGAAGCCATGTCTTCACTTTTTTCATGACGGCATGCTCCTTTTCTCGCCCAGCATATAGAGACCGAGTTCATTGACATCGGCGTCCTTGGCGAGGATATTGGCGACAATCTCCCCTTCATACATGACAAGAATCCGGTCGGAGATATCCATGATCTCGTCAATCTCAAAGGAGACCATTAAAATGGCTTTTTGTTTTTTTCGTTCATCCAAGAGTTGCTTGTGGATCATTTCGATGGCACCGACATCAAGACCGCGGGTCGGCTGCATGGCAATCAGAAACTGATGCGGTTTCTGGATCTCACGGGCCAGAATCGCTTTCTGCTGGTTGCCACCGCTCATGCTGCGGACCATGGTTGTCGCGCCTTGCTCGGAACGGATGTCAAATCGTTCGATCTGTTTGTTGGCATGCTGATAAATCGCATCCATGTCTAAAAAGAAACGACGTTGGAACTTGGGTGTGTAATAGTTTTGCAAAATCAGGTTGCTTTGCAAATCAAAATCAAGGATCAAGCCATGCTTCTGCCGGTCTTCCGGGATATGGGCCAGTCCCATCTCATACTTTTGACGGATTGACATCCTGGTGATGTTGTCATGGCCGAGCCAGATGTCGCCCGTCTGCATCGGACGAAGTCCGGTGATCGCCTGGATCAACTCGGTCTGTCCGTTGCCGTCGACACCGGCGATGCCGACGATTTCACCGGCCTTGACTTCGAAACTGACATCGTTGACAACCGTTTTACCCCAAGTCTGGACACTGATGTTGTCCGCCTTGAACACCACGTCGCCCGTTTTGACATCAGGCTTGTCGACGGTGAATAAAACCGCCCGGCCGACCATCATCTCGGCCATCTGCTTGATGCTGACATCCTTGACATCAAAGGTGTTGATCAGCTTGCCGCGCCTGAGCACGGTGCAGCGATCAGCCACTTCCTTGATTTCGTGGAGTTTGTGGGTGATGACGACGATTGTCTTGCCTTCCTTGGCAAAACTCTTCATGATCTGGATCAGTTCCTTGACTTCCTGTGGTGTCAGGACGGCCGTCGGTTCGTCAAAGATGAGCATGTTGCTGTCACGATACAACATCTTTAAAATTTCGACGCGTTGTTGCATGCCGACCGAGATGTCACGAATGGTCGCGTCCAGATCAACCTTGAGATGATAACGGTTGATCAGGTCATTGATTTTCTTGCGTGCCTGTTTGTCGGACAAGATGCCATAACGGGTGTCCTCTTGTCCCAACATGATGTTTTGAATGACCGTGAAGGCCTCGACCAGTTTGAAGTGCTGATGCACCATGCCGATCCCGAGACGGTTGGCATCGTTGGGATTGTTGATCTCGACTTTTTGGCCGTCGAAAAGAATCTCCCCTTCTTCAGCCTTGTAAAGGCCGAAAAGGATCGACATCAAAGTCGATTTCCCAGCGCCGTTTTCACCCAGGATGCCATGGATTTCACCAGGTTTGACACCCAGTGTGATGTTGTCGTTGGCGACCAGGGTGCCGAACACCTTGGTGATGTTTTTCATTTCGACTTTATAGGTCATACGTCGCCTCCAATCATCATACAAAGAAGGGGAAACGATTTGTTTCCCCATTCTCTGTCAATGTGTGTGTCTTGGACTCAAATCATTAACTGCCTCCGGCTTTGGCAATCAAGCCGGCAGGCACATCATAGCCCAGGGCGATGATGTAAGCTTCCAACTCAGCTGGAGAAATCGGTGCAGTGACATCGCCAGCGGCCAATTCCGCAAAAATGGCATCGTAATCGGCACGTGTGAAGTTATCAAAACGGTCAAAGGAATCAGGACCGGTCGGCAGGCCGACACCGTCTTCAGCGGCGCCGAGGAAAATCGACTGACCACCGACAAAGGTGCCGTCAAAAATCTGCTCAAGTGCGGTCTGGACTGCGACACCAAGTGCCTTCAAAGCGGATGTGATGACAGTATCGCTTTGTTCACCCTGGTCGATATCAACACCGATGACCCACTTGTCAACTTCTTCAGCAGCCAGCATGACGGAGTTACCGGCACCACCGGCGGCGGCATGGATCACTTCGACACCACGGCCATACATGGCAGCGGCGGCAGCCTGGTTGTCAGGCGTCGGGGCAAAGTTGCCAAAATACAAGTAGTTGTCGGCTTCAAACTCGAACTCTTCGAGGTCAAGGACGCTGGCGGCATAATAAGCACCACCGACAAAACCAACACCGAAACGAACGACAGCAGGAACTGCCATACCACCCGTGAAACCAAGGCTTGTAAAGCCTTCCATCACAGCGGCATAACCAGCCAGCCAGCCGGACTCATGCTCGTTAAAGAAAATCGAGAGCGTGTTGTCTTCAATGTCCGGAACCCAGTCGCCGGCATGCGGTGCGCCGTCAATCAGGATGAAATAGACATCGGGATATACGGATTGGACCTGATGAATGGCTTCCTCGAAAAGGAATCCGGGGCAGACGATGATGTTATAGCCCTGGCCAATCGCAAACTCAATGGTGTCGACATAGTCCGCGGTGGAAACAGCGGCAGGTTGGAAATAGTCATGAACAATGTCATTGGCAGTCGCGTATTCCACGATGCCTTCCCATGTGCCTTGGTTGAATGACTTGTCATCAATGTCACCGACATCGGTGATCATGGCAATCTTCATTTCTTCCACTTGTTCGACACAAGCGAAAAACATGAAGGCAAAGACAAACAATACAGCAATTAACAGGCCTTTCTTCATTCTCTCCTCCTATTTTATAGGCTTCGCCTAATTTATCTTTATTTTATACGAAAACATCTTAAATATCAACCTTTAATGACGAATTCGCATGGTGCGAACATGACCGACCTTGGTGGAATCGGTTGATAAAGGTCAAACCGCTTCGGCATTGGCCGTATCACGCGGGGCCTGTTCCTTCTCAAATTTCTTGAACATGGCCGCCACCCGCTTGGGAAACATGGTCATGGCATCGGCGATGACCAGCGGCGTCATCGAGGCCGCTTCCAAGAACGCCGTCCTTCTGATTTCCTCCTTGGTGATTTCCTTGGCGTCGCTAAAGAGGAACTTGCGGCAGACAATGCCGATCCGCAAGGTCAGCAAGGCATTGGATATCCCTTGCACGATCGATGAGATGAGCGGTTTGATGAACGGGATTTCCCCCAGTGTATTGACCGTGCTCGTAGGCATCAGGTCATAGATGTTCATGTTCTCAAGCCCTTCGGCAATCAAGGCGGTCGTGAAGACATTAATGGTCAGCTTGGACATGTGTTTCATCGACGGCCTGAAGCCACAGACCTCGACCAGTTCCTTGATCATGCGCAAATTGACGACGACGACCGTGAAGAAATCGAGCCGTCCGTTTTGCGAAATGGCGGTCGAAATCATGACCGTCTTCGCGTTTTTACGGATGATCTGGTTCATCTTCTTCTTCATGTGCTTGTTAAACGTCTGGTTCAAGGCCAGCCTGAGCTGTTCCCGGTCACGCATTGCCTCGTTCAGGCGGGTGCGCTCCTCATCAGGAAAACCTTCCTGGGCCTGCAACCTTCTCGCCACACGCTTGTAAAGCGCATGGTTTTTGCGTGCTTGATCATCAATCGTCGTCTCGACTGAAAAGGTCGGTGAAAACATGATGATGTGCACCGGACGCAGGATCAAAATATAGACCAGCAAAACAGACAGGCCATAGAAACCATATTCAAGATAAGCATGGATGGCACGCAGCCGTTCGCCCACGGACATGACGCTTGACAACAAAATCAAGACAAACAACAAGATGAAACCGATGGCAATCGCGTACCAGAACCACTTTGTATTGTCGCGTTTCTTCATATCATCACTTCCTTGATTTGATTATATCACAAGGACGGGCGCACGGATATCAACTTTTGTTCTTTCAAGGAATAGAGTGCATGGTGGCCGATGATGACATGGTCGATGACATCGATGCCCATCAACTCGCCGCATGCCACCAAGGTCTTGGTGGCGGCCTCATCGGCCTTGCTTGGCGTGGGATCGCCGCTTGGATGGTTGTGGACGAACAACACTGCGGCGGCTGACAGCCTGATGGCCGTTTTAAAGATTTCCCGCGGATGGATCAAGGTCTGGTTGATCGTGCCGATGAACACTGTCTCGCGCCTGATCAACATGCTCTTGGTGTTGAGATAGAGCACCATGAAATGTTCCTGCTCCAAATGGGCGACCTCGCTTGCCAGCAAGTGATAGACATCATGCGCTGACTGGAGACATGTCTTTTGACCATGATCGAGTCTTGACAACCGCCTGCCGAGCTCGATGGCGGCGAGCACCGTCGCCGCCTTGGCGAGCTTGATGCCCTTGACCATCATGATTTCTTCCAAGGTCAACCGTTTCAAGTCGTCCAGGGATGCCAGATGATAAAGCACATTTTTCGATAATTCCAGGACGGACAGGTCTTTCAAGCCGGTCCTGAGCAGGACCGCCATCAGTTCTTCATTGGACAAGGCGGATGCGCCGTGTTGCATCATCCGCTCACGTGGTCTGGCATCGACGGGCATTTCTTTGATCATATACATGAAAAAACACCTCCTCTACTTATGGTAGGGCAGGTGTTTCTGTTTTGCTTATTCCCACTCGATTGTTGCCGGTGGTTTCGACGTGATGTCATAAACGACCCGGTTGATGCCGTCGACCTCGTTGACGATGCGGGTGGCGATGTTTGTCAGGACATCATAGGGAATCTTGGCGGTGACGGCGGTCATGCCGTCGATGGAATGAACGGCCCGGATAGCGACGACATGGTCATAGGTGCGCTTGTCGCCCATGACGCCGACCGTTTTCAGGGGCGTCAAAACCGTGAAATACTGCCAGACGGCCTGGGTCAGGCCGGCTTTTTCGATTTCTTCTTTCAAGATATGGTCGCTTTCCCGCACCAGATGGAGTTTTTCACAGGTGACGTCACCCAGGATCCGGATGGCGAGACCGGGACCCGGGAACGGTTGACGGTTGACGAGGTCAGCCGGTAATCCCAAGACGAGTCCGAGCGCCCTGACCTCGTCTTTGAACAACAGACTCAAGGGTTCGATCAAACTCAGTTTCATGTCTTTGGGCAGACCGCCGACATTATGGTGGCTCTTGATCGTCTGTGCCGTCTTGGTGCCGGATTCGATGACATCGGTATAAAGTGTTCCCTGGGCCAGCCATTTGACACTTTTCAGTTTTTTCATCTCGTCTTCAAACACACGGATGAAGGTGTGGCCGATGATCTTGCGTTTGTCCTCCGGCTCACTGACGCCTTTCAGCTTGTCCAGGAAATGCTTGGCAGCATCGACCTTCACGAGGTCCATGCCGTATTGGTCTTTGAACGTCTTGACCACTTCTTCGGCTTCGTGCTTGCGTAAAAGGCCGTGGTCGACAAAAATGGGGGTGACCTGCCGACCGAGCGCACGATGCAAAAGCATCGCCACGACCGAACTGTCGACCCCGCCTGACAAGGCACAGATGACATGATCGTCTTTGACCGTCTCACGCACGTGCCTGATGGCGTCTTCGACGAAGTTCTGCATCGTCCAGTCGCGTTTCGCGCCGCAGCTGTTGACGAAACGCTCCAACATCGCCATGCCTTCGTTCGTATGAACGACTTCGGGATGGAACTGGACGCCATACCAAGGTTTGTGCAAATGGCGGATCATCGCATTCGGCGTCGTCTTTGAAAAGGCCGTCGTCACGAAACCGGGCGGCAAAAGCGAGACGACATCGCCATGGCTCATCCAGACATGCTGGTCGCTGACCAGCCCGTCGGTGAGGGCGTTTTCGCCCTGGATATGGATCATCGCCTGACCGTATTCCTTCTGGTTTCTGGCCTCGACCCGGCCGGATAACTGCCTGGCCATGAGCTGCATGCCGTAACAGATGCCCAGGATCGGGAGAGGTGTTTCATAAAGCTTGGGATCGATGATCGGCGCGTTGTCTTCGTAGACGGAAAAAGGACCGCCTGAAAGAATGACACCGATGACATCGTCCAACTTGGCCGGATCGACGTCATCGGGGTGGACCAGCTCGCAAAACACGCCGAGCGTCCTGATCCGTCTGACGATCAACTGGTTGTATTGGCTGCCGAAATCAACGACGATGATTTTCTCATTCATGGTAATTGGGCGCCTCCTTGATGTTTTGGACATCATGCGGATGCGATTCCTTGAGGCCGCTTTTGGTAATCTTGACAAACTGCGCGGTCAGTTTCAGTGCATCGACCGTCGCGCAGCCACAATACCCCATGCCGGCCCTGAGACCACCCATGAGCTGATGCAGGACATCCTTGATGGGGCCCTTGTAGCGGACCGTCGCCTCAATGCCTTCCGGCACCAGTTTGGCCAGTTCCTTGACCCCGCCTTGGAAATAACGGTCGCTAGACCCTTTTTTCATGGCTGAAAGCGACCCCATGCCGACATACGATTTGACTTTCATGCCTTCAATCTCAATGACGTCGCCCGGTGTCTCCTCACAGCCTGCCAAGAGACTGCCCAGCATGACGACATCCGCCCCGGCAGCGAGTGCCTTGGTGATGTCACCTGATTGCTTGATGCCGCCATCAGCGATGATGCCGACACCATATTGGCGGGTGACCTGGTAGACATCGTTGATCGCGGTCAGCTGGGGCACGCCCACACCGGCGATCACCCGGGTGGTGCAGATCGAACCCGGCCCGACGCCAACCTTGATGCAGGTCGCCCCCGCATAAATAAGGTCGATGGCCGCCTGGGCGGTCACGACGTTGCCACCGATCAGATCAAGCCCGGGATGTTGTTTCCTGATTGCCTTGACGGTGTCGATGACCCCTTCGGAGTGACCATGGGCCGAATCAACGGCGATGATGTCGACACCGGCCGAGACCAAGGCATCAACCCTGGCAAGCGTGTCTTTGGCGACACCGACCGCGGCCCCGACGATGAGACGTCCTTGTTCATCAACCGCCGCCATCACATCCGTTTTTTCAACGGTGTGGGTTTTCACGGCCTTGACCATGGCGGCCTGTGTGTCAAGCGGCATGTTCTTGTGTAACAGGCCCATGCCGCCCAGCAAGGCCAGCCGGACAGCCATCTTTTCTTCCGTGACCGTATCCATGGCGGCCGAGACCACCGGGATGTTGAGGGTGATGTGTTTGGTCAGCCTCGTCTTGAGGTCGACATCGACCGGGACCACCTTGGAAAAGGCCGGTACCAACAAAAGGTCGTCGAACGTATATGCTTCCTTGATGATTTTACCATTCAACATAGACTTGTTCCCCTATCTGTATTTGTTGTCAGTTTATCATGGAACCGGCAAATTGAAAAGGTTGATGTTGCGTTTTTTGTCCCATGTTGATAAAAAACACCGTCACTACTTGTGACGGCGTGATCTTAAAGCGACGGCTGGATGCATATCGGATCATCAAAGGTGGCCTTGTTGACCACGTCTGAGACCTGATAGGCTTCCATGCTTTGCGCATCATGCGGAACGAGCAGTTTTTGCAAAGCCCGCATGTCCTGCGCGCTGGGATCGAGCCACGACCGGCGTGCCTCTTCTGCCAAGATGACCGGCATCCGTTCATGGATCGGCAGGACGATCTCATTGGCCTTGGTCGTGATGATCGCGCATGTATGTTTCTTCTCACCCTCAGCAGTGACATACGAAGACCACAAGCCCGCCATCGGAAACAACCGGCGGTCCTTCATCAGGATACGCATCGGCACCTTCTTGTCATGCAGACGTTGCCATTCGTAAAAGCCGTCGGCGATGATGACACACCGTCTTTGCTTGAATGATTGGACAAAGGTGGGCTTCTGGGCAATCGTCTCGGCCCTGGCATTGATCATCCGCCTGGGCTTGTCAAGACGCGGTTGAAACGGGGAGACAAACCCCCAGGTCAACGTCCCGATCCGGTTGTCTTTGCCATCATTGATGATGGCGATGACCGGATGTCCGGGTGCGACATTATACTTGGGCAAGTCAAAATCACCTGTCAGTTCATCGATGGCATAAGCCTCGCTGACATACTGTCTGAGTTCATCGACAGTGACGCTGATGGTGAAACGTCCGCACATGGCCCTACCTCCTCTTGGCTTCTTTCAACATCCTTGAAAGATAACCGGCGAAATGCAAGGAACCGGTCATCAACAACACTGTCTTCTCATCCATGTCCGCCTTCATGCTGTCAACCGCTTCAAGCGGATCGTCAATGTAGTCGATCCCGGGTTGCTTGAAAGGCAGCAGGGAGACATAACGGGGATCGGGAAAACCGGTGAGCACGATTTTTGATGCGAAACGCCGGATGATGGCAAGCATGCCCTTGATGTCCTTGTCAGACAAGGCTGAAAAGAGCACCCATACCTGATGATCAGGGAAAAGCGCCGGCATCGTCTTGGCCAGGGCGTCGAGCGCATGGCTGTTGTGGGCACCGTCCAGATAGATGAGTTTGTCAGGGTCCATGCGTTCGAACCGGCCCGGCCAGGTGGCCTTCTCAAGCCCCTTTTTGATGGTGTCAAGTCCGATATCAGGGAAAAGATACCCGACCGCCTTGACCGCCAACAGGGCGTTGAGCATTTGAAAGTCACCGAGCAGTCCGACCTTGTAGGTCTCCCCCTCATGTTGAAAGACCAGCGGCAGGTCATGAATCTTTTTGACATCAGCGTGTGTGTAAAAGACACCCGTGACATGGTCGAGTCTTGCCAGATGTTCCTGGAAGTAATCATGGAGACCCGCTTCGACCGTCGTGATCAGGTGATTGCCGGGTTTGAGGATGCCAAGCTTGTTATAAGCAATCGATTCCAAGGTGTCACCAAGCTGTTTCATGTGATCGAAGCCGATCGACGTGATCAACGAGACATCGTAATCGAGGATGTTGGTGGCGTCCAACAATCCGCCAAGCCCCACTTCCATGACAATGACATCGACCTTTTCCTCGACAAAATAAGTCATGGCCAGCAAAAAAAGCAGTTCAAAGAAGGCAAGCGTCTCGCCGTATTCAGCTTTAAAGCGTCTATTGAAACCATGTATTCGGTTGATCAACGTCAACAGGACGTCATCGGCGATTTCGTCAAGACCGATCCGGACGCGTTCGTTGAAACGCAGCAGATAAGGTGACGTGAAGATGCCGGCCCGCAGGCCGGCTTCATTGAACATGCTTCCCAGATACGCACAAACCGAACCCTTGCCGTTCGTGCCGGCAACATGGATCTTTTTGATGCCGGATGCATCAATGCCGGCCATGTCAAACGCGGCCCGCATCCGGTCCAGGTCGCTTTTCGGTTTGAACTTCAATTGCGATTCAAGCCAGGCAATCGCCTGGTCAAGGACTTCAAACATAATGGTCGAGGGTCTTCATGATGATGTCATACTGGCGTTTATAGCGGTCATACTTCTCCTGCTCCAAGGCCCGTTTCGCTTGAGGCGCCTTGGCCATGAAAGTCTCGTTCTTGAGTAGTTTCAAACTGCGTTCGAGTTCGTTTTCAAGCTGCATCTTCTGTTTCAAGAGGGCCTCGTATTCAGCCTGCTTGTCGATGATGCCGGCCTTGATGACATAGGTCTGGACCCGTCCGACCAACAGGATTGTCTCTTCCTTGGCCGACAACGCCTGCTCGATGACGAGATTGCCCGCCACCATGAACTTCTTAAACCAGGCTTCCTGGTCACGCATCGTCTCATAAAGACCCTTGTCTTCGATCACGAGATGGATGTCCAACGGCTTGCCCGGCGCGACCTGGTGTTCGCTTCTTAAGTTTCTGACCTTGACGATCGCGTCTTGAAGCGCGCTGAAATGCGTGATTGCCTGTTTGTCGACCTTGCCCGGTTCGGGCCAGTCACTGACCATGACCGACGGCTCATCGCTGATCTCCTGATACAGCGTCTCGGTGACGAACGGGATGAAGGGATGCATCAGTTTCAAGATGGCGCGGCTGACATGCAAAAGCACCGCCTGGGTGTTTTTTCTGCGCGTGTCATCTTGCAAGGATAGCTTGGCGAACTCGACATACCAGCTCGCGAACTCATCCCAGATGAAATTATAAAGGGCACGTGAGGCCTCACCGAACTCATACTTCTCATAATTGACATCCGCTTCCTTGATGACTTGTGACAGACGGCTCATGATATAGCGGTCCGCCAAGGTCAGGTCACCTTCGACCGTGACGTCCTTGTCATCGATGTTCATGGTGATGAAGCGGGTGATGTTCCAAAGCTTGTTGATGAAGTTCCAGCTCGATTCGACCTTTTCGTCCTCATAACGCATGTCCGCGCCCGGTGCTGAGTTGGTCGCCAAAAAGTAACGCAAGGCATCGACGCCATACGTCTCGATCACATCCATCGGGTCGACCCCGTTGCCTAAGGATTTGCTCATCTTCCGTCCCTGGTTGTCACGGATCAGCCCATGGATCAGCGTCTCCTTGAAAGGGTCCTTGCCCGTAAATTCCAAGGCTTGGAAGATCATGCGGGCGACCCAGAAGAAAATGATGTCATAGCCGGTGATGAGCACATCGGTCGGATAATAACGTTTGTAGTCTTCCGTCTCATCAGGCCAGCCTAATGTCGAAAACGGCCACAAGGCAGATGAAAACCAGGTGTCCAAGACATCATCGTCCTGGACCCAGCCTTCACCCGGGCTTTCAAGTTGGACCTTGACCTGGTCGTCTTTATACCAGGCGGGAATGCGGTGCCCCCACCATAATTGACGGCTGATGCACCAGTCCTGGATGTCGGTCATCCAGTTGACAAAGGTTTTCTTGAAACGGGGCGGCACGAAGCTTGTCCTTGATTTCTCAAGCGCCTGTCTCGCCAGATGGTCCATCTTGACGAACCACTGCAAGGACAGCCTGGGTTCAATCATCACGCCAGTCCGTTCTGAAAAACCGACGGCGTGCATGTAAGGCTCGATCTTCTCGACCAAACCCATGTCTTCAAGGTCTTTGACGAGTTGTTGTCGGCAGGCAAAACGGTCAAGCCCCTCATATTGGAAGGCCAGTTCGTTCATCGTGCCGTCTTCGTGCATGCAATGCGGCATGGACAGGTCGTGACGCCTGCCCACTTCAAAGTCATTCGGGTCATGGGCCGGGGTGACTTTCACCACACCGGTCCCGAACTCACGGTCGACGAAGTCATCGGCGATGATGGGAATCTTGACTTTCGTGCCCGGAATGAAGACTGTTTGACCCAGCAGATGCTGGAAACGGTCGTCATCGGGATGGATCATCAGGGCCGTGTCACCGAACATCGTCTCCGGCCGGGTCGTGGCGATCACCATGTGGCCCGAGCCGTCTGTCAACGGATAACGGAAATAGTAAAGGTTTCCTTCGGTCTCGACGTGTTCGACCTCGATGTTCGACAAGGCCGTCTTCGCCTCGACATCCCAGTTGATGATGCGGTTGCCACGGTAGATCATGCCCTTGTCATAAAGGTCGATGAAAACCTTGTTGACAGCCCGGTTGAGCTCCTCATCGAGCGTGAAACGCGCTTTGTCGTAATCAACGCTCAAGCCCAAGGCCTCCCACTGTTCCAAGATATGACCGGCATATTCGTCCTTCCAGGCCCAGGCCTGCTTCAAAAAGCCTTCACGTCCCAGTTCATGACGGCTCGTGCCTGTCATCTTCAAACGTTCTTCAACCTTGGCCTGGGTGGCGATGCCGGCATGGTCCATGCCAGGCAGGAAAAGCGCGTCAAAACCCATCATGCGCTTGCGGCGGATGACGATGTCTTGCAACGCGCCATCCCAGGCATGCCCGAGATGGAGTTTGCCGGTGACGTTCGGCGGCGGAATCACGATGCAGAAAGGTGGCTTTTTTGTGTCACCACTCTTGAAATAACCGTGCTTCAGCCACGTCTGATAGCGGTTCTTTTCCACTTTTTTGAAATCGTATTTGGTCGATAAGGTTGTCATGGTCTTCCTCCCAGGTATTGGTCACGTGTGATTTGATACATATCGATGATGATGTCGGTGCGGTCGTAATGCGGTCTGGTCTCGTGATGGGTGTAAGTAAACCCGGTCTTCTCGATCACCCGTTTCGACTGCGGGTTGCTCTGGGCATGGCCACATGTCACAGCCTCGAGTTCCAGGTCCATGAAGGCATGTTCAAGCACCCTGCCCACGGCTTCCACCATCAGGCCCTGGCCCCAATGGACATCATCGAGGACATAGCCGATCTCCCTGACATGGGCCAGGGCGTTTTCGACCGTGCGGACATGGAGTCCGATCGTGCCGATGATCACATCATCAGGCTTGAGCGTGATGCCCCAGACTTCGTTTTCCTTCATCATCATCTGCAGGATCTTCAAAGATTCTTCTAATGATTCATGCGGTTTCCAGCCCGCCATCGGGCCGATAAAGGGCTTTTGGCAGTAGGCGTTAAAAGCGTCCAGGTCGGTCGCCCGCAAGGCCCGCAAGATCAATCGCTTGGTGATTAATGTCTTCATGGTCTTCACCTCAAAAAGAAAACGTCCATTGGATTTCCATCCAAGGACGACAAACGCGCGGTACCACCTTGATTCCGAAGCCATGCTCCGGCACTCTGAAGTCCTTAACGCGGATGGACGTGCAGGACTAGGCAATGGTTCATCCTGCAAGCTCCAAGGTGACGTTCCGAAAGGGTGTCCGGGTTTTGCACCAACCAACCCGTCTCTGCTGATCACGATCCTTCGTACTCTTCCTCTTCATGGCTTTCTTTCATCATATCATGTTTTCACGCCAATATCAATAGTCAAACATCCGTGCTTTCAGAGGCGGTGGCGATCAGCCGTTGATGCAACAACGTCCTGACCGTTTCAATGTTGGTCCGGGTCGTATTCGAGACGGCATGAAAGTGAATCGGGTCATCGAGCATCGCCTTGATTTCCTTCAACCGTTTGGGCTGTCTGGTCTTGGCGATCTTGTCCATCTTGGTGGCCACGACGATGACTTCTTTTTCAAGCGACCGTAAAAACAGATAGGTCTCCACATCATCAACGGTCGGTCCGACTTTGAAATCCACCAAAAGGACGACCGCCCGCACCATCGGTGCGTGCAACAAATGGTTTTCAATCATGACGATAAAGGCATCCCGGTCCTTGTGCGACCGCCTGGCGTAGCCATAACCGGGCGCGTCCACGAAGTAAAACGCCTCGTTGACGAGATAATAGTTCAAGGTGACGGTCTTGCCCGGTGTATTCGATGTCCTAGCCAGGTTCTTGCGGTTTAAGATTGCGTTGATAAACGAACTCTTGCCGACGTTGCTGCGTCCTAAAAGCAGGATCTCCGGCCTCGGCTCGGGTGCGTCCCGGTAGTCTGTCAGACTCTTGATATAGCGGGCTTCATGAAACATGACCATACCCCCGTGAAAAGATAAAAGCAGCCTGGTCGGCTGCTTTCATTATACGTTATTTGAGTGCTCTTTGGAAGACATCCGTGACATTTTCAACGGCGATGATCTCAAGTGCGTCCCTGACTTCTTCAGGAATGTCCTCGATGTCCTTCTCGTTTTCTTTCGGAATCAAGATCGTCTTCAAACCACTGCGGTGGGCGGCAATCGCCTTTTCCTTGAGGCCGCCGATCGGCAGCACATAACCACGCAAGGTGATTTCACCCGTCATGCCGACGTCCTTCTTGACATAGCGTTGCGTCAAGGCGGAGACGATCGCGGTCGCGATCGTGATGCCGGCCGATGGTCCGTCTTTCGGAATGGCGCCTTCAGGAACATGGACGTGGAAGTCGTTCTGGTTGAAAATCTCCGAATCAAGCTTTAGGCTGTTGGCGTTGGCTTTCACGAAACTGAGCGCCGTCTGCGCGCTTTCCTTCATGACGTCACCGAGCTTGCCGGTCAAGACCAATTTGCCCGAACCGCGGTAATAGGTGACTTCGACAGGGAGCGTGTCACCGCCAAAGGCGGTATACGCCAGTCCGGTCGCGACGCCGATCTGCTCACGCTCATCGGCGATGTTGTGGGCGAACTTCTTCTTGCCGATATAGGTTTCGATGTTGTCGACCTTGATGGTGACCTTGGCCTGTTTCGTCAACAAGATTTCCTTGATGGCCTTGCGGATGAGCGCACCGATGAAACGGTTGAGCTCACGCACGCCGGCTTCCCTCGTGTAATGGCGGATGATGACATAGATGGCCTCGTCATCAAGGATGAACTGTTCTTTTTTCAGACCATGGGCATCGAGCTGCTTCTTGAGCAGGTGACGCTTGGCGATCTGGAATTTTTCCTGTTCGGTATAGGAAGACAGTTCGACGATTTCCATGCGGTCACGCAGTGGCGCAGGGACGTTTTCCAAGTAGTTCGCGGTCGTGATGAACAAGACCTGCGACAAATCATAGGCTTCTTCGAGATAATGGTCGCTGAAGTTGGCGTTTTGTTCGGGATCAAGCACTTCGAGCATGGCGGAAGCCGGATCGCCCCGGAAATCGGATGACATCTTGTCGATCTCATCAAGCAGGAAGACCGGGTTGACAGTCTTGGCGTCCTTCATGCCCTTGATGATGCGTCCAGGCATCGCGCCGACATAGGTGCGGCGGTGACCCCTGATTTCCGATTCATCCCTGACACCACCCAAAGACTGCTTGACGAACTTACGGTTCAAGGCTTCGGCGATTGAAATCGCCAAAGAGGTCTTACCGACGCCGGGCGGGCCGACCAGACATAAGATCGTCTGGGGATTGCGCTTGGTCATGATCTTGACGGCCAGGTACTCGCTGATGCGTTCCTTGACCTTTTCAAGAGCATAATGCTTCTCATCAAGTTTTTGTTGGACCTTTTTCAGGTCGGTGTTGTCTTTCGAGGATTTGTGCCACGGCAGATCGACCAACAGATCAAGATAAGTCTTGATGATGGTCGACTCGGCCATCGCGGCCGGGGTCGACTGGTAACGTGACAACTCCTGCAAGGCTTTTTCCTCGATTGCTTTCGGCATCTTGGCGTTCAGGATCTTGGTGCGCAGTTCATCAATCTCTTCTTCCTTCTTGGCCTTGTCGCCGAGTTCGTTCTGGATGGCGCGCATCTTCTCGCGCAAATAGTATTCTTTTTGATTCTCGTCAATCGAACGTTTGATCTCTTCATTGATCTTTTGTTCAAGATCGACGATCATTTTTTGCTTGGCAATGTCTTCAAGCAACAATCTGAGCCGTGCATTCAAGTTCTTTTCAACCAGGTAACGGTATTTCGACTGTTCGCCTGATTTGAGATTGAAGACGACCAAATCGACGACCTTCTCGGTCGTCATGCCTGACTGGATTTTCTCCATGACATTGTTTGAAGGATTCAAGATGGTCTGGCCATGGGCGTTGACTTCATTGACAACCATCTTGACCAAGGTGACCTCCTCGTCGGCATTCCCCGCTTCGGTGACGACCTCTTCATAGTCGACGACATAATAAGGCGTCGTCAAAAAGTACTCCTTGACCTTGATACGGGCCAAGATGTTGAATTTCACTTTATAGGCCTCATTGGGCAGTTTGATCTTCATCGCGATCTTGGCGAGCACGCCATGTTCCTCGATGTCTTGAACCGTCGGTTCTTCAATCATCGGGTTTTTCTGGATCAGGATGACGACATATTGGCCAAAGCCCTTTTCCGATTCCTCGATCGCCTTGAGCGACATTTTACGGCCGACTTCGATCCTGAAATCATTATTCGGGATCGGCATCGTCCCACGGACGACGACGGCGGGCAGGCTGGTTGACATTTCCATCAGTTTCACATCCTTCTTCGTTGTACACTCTCATTATAGCACTTTTTCAGGAATTTGCAATCAATATGGTTGAGTGCCAATTTCTTTGATAGCGATGATGGAAAACGGGTGTTGTCGATTCAGATCTTCTTGGCCTTGTCGACGACCAATTGGTACGCCATCTGGTTTGTCAGATCGCCTTCGATCATCGCTCTGGGCACATATTTTTTGACATCGGTAAGTTTCATCTTGTGTTGGGCGGCGATGTCTTTAAACTTGGCGTCAACGGCCTCATCTTCCGCTTTGAGCCCTTCTTTCAAGGCAATCGCCTCAAAGACAAGCGTCGTGCGGACGCGTTTCTTGGCTTCAACCGCGGCCTGTTGTTCAAATGTCTGGGCATCAATGCCGTTCAAACTTAAAAACATCTCATATTCCATGTTGTATTGCTTGGCCTGGCTCTTGACCTGCTTGATCTGTTGTTCGGCCTCGGCGTCGATCATTTCTTGCGGGATGTCGACCTTGGCGTTATCGAGGACCTTGCCGACAACCTCATTGGTGAAGACATTTTTGGCTTCGCCTTCTTTTTTGGCTTCGAGTTCTTTTCTGACATCGGCTTTCAGCTCATCGACGGTGCGGACACCCTCTCTGGCCAAAGACTGGACCCAGACGTCATTGAGTTCACCGGTCTGCATGACCTTGATCTCATGGAGCTTGATCTTGAAGGTGACTTCCTTGCCGGCGAGTTCCGCGGCATGATAGTTTTCCGGGAAGGTGACCTTGATGTCTGACTCTTCGCCGGCTTTCAAACCGACCATCTGGTCTTCAAAACCGGGAATGAAACTCTTCGAACCGATTTCAAGTTCGTAATTGTCAGCTTTGCCACCGGGGAACGGCGTGTCGTCCAAAAAGCCTTCGAAATCAAAGATGGCGGTATCACCGACATCGAGCGTGCCTTCGGTCTTGGGCTCAAGGGTGCCTTCCTTCTTGAGCAGCTGGCGGATCTCGAAATCGACCTCTGAATCGGTGACATCGGCCTTGACCGTTTTCGCTTCGATGCCCAGGTATTCACCCAGTTCGACATCCGGCTTGACGGCGACTTCGAAATGGACCGGAAACGCCTCGCCCCGCTTGATCTTGTCGACTGCGAGATCGATCGTCGGTTCGCCGACGATCTGGTGGTCGGGATGGCTGTGCGCCTCTTGGAACTTGTGATGCAACACATGGTTCAAGGCGTTTTCGTAAAGCGATTCAACGCCAAATTTCTGCTCATAGATGTTGCGGGGGACCTTGCCCTTGCGAAACCCTTTGATTTCGACGTCTTTCCGGGCTTGTTCGAAGGCGTGATCGAGCCCGTGCTCGAATTCGCCTGGTGTCACGTCAAATGTGAAACGGACACGGTTTGAAGATAGTTTTTCGACTTTCATGTCTGACTCCTTTTATTGATGTTGTAAGTGGTGACTAAACCTTTACTATTATAACATAGTTTCGATAAAGACACCGCAATATTGCAGATTTCAAAACAATAAGGTAAAATATGATTATTGAAAAGAGGAATGCTTATGATCGAGATCCGTCAAGTCACGACAAGACGACAAGCCTGGCAGTTTACCGAGTTCCCCAACAAACTTTACAAGAAGGTTCCCGCCTATGTGCCCGCCCTGTCAATTGACGAGCGGCATGTCTTTAATCCCAAGACCAATCCGGTGCACGAATATGCGGAAAGCATCCGTTTTCTGGCGTATGATGACAAGGGCCGGATCGTCGGCCGGATCGGTGGCATCATCAATCACCGCTTGAACGACGCCACCAACATGAAGCAGGCCCGTTTCACCCGCATCGACATGATCGATGACCTCGACGTGACGAAAGCCTTGATTGACGCCATCGTCAAGTGGGCCAAAGACAAGGGCATGACCACGCTGATCGGTCCGATCGGTTTCACCGATCTCGACCGCCAGGGCATGCTCGTCGAAGGCTTCGACGAACTCAACATGTTCATCACCATCTATAACCATCCCTATTACCACAAACATCTGGAAACGCTCGGTTTCGTCAAGGACGCCGACTGGATCGAGTATCAGATCACGTGGCCCGTGGAAGTACCTGAGAAGGTCAGACGGGGCGCAGAGATTTCGAGAAAACGTTACGGTTTCCGTCTCGTCAAATGTCAGAAACGCAAAGACTTGTACAAGTATGCCTACGATGCCTTTGACGTCTATAATGACGCGTTCAAGGAACTGTATGGCTTTTATCCGATCACCAAGGCGGTGATGGATTATTACATCAAGCAGATGGTCGACATCGTCTCTCTCGATTATATCCAGTTCGTCGTCGACAAGGAAGACAAGATCATCGGCTTCACCGTCACCATGCCCTCGCTCGCCCTGGCCAACAAGAAGAACAACGGCAAACTGCTTCCCTTCGGCTGGTACCGGCTCTTGCGGGCGACCAAGAAGTATGATGTCATCGACCTTTATTTCATCGCCATCGACCCCCGCCATCAAGGCAAGGGCATCATCGCGATCATGTGGGAGGACGGCATCCAGGTCGGCATCGACAACAAGGTCAGGTTTGCCGAGACCGGTCCGGAGCTTGAAAACAACTTGAACATCCGGGCCCAGTGGAAAGATTTTGAGACGCGTCTCCACAAGCGCCGCCGCTGTTATATTAAAAACATCTGACACGCCCACATCTTGGCCGCATCATACCTGAGAAGGTCAGATGAAATCAAATCGTTTTTGAAAAAAGGTGCCCCAGTCTAACTAGGGCACCTTTGTCATGTCTATGTCAAGGCGTTCTTGATTCGTCTGGCCATGCCTGTGATCAAGGACATCGGAATCGAACTGATGGCGATACGGATGCCTTGGTCGACCGGAATCGTGTAGATGTGGATGCCGGCGAGCCGGTCGAAGGCTTGGTCAGGGTCCTCGACCGGGATGGTGATGAAGAAACCACCGCGGTAAGGATAGGTCGGCAGGCCGGCGATTTTCGCCTCGCCCAAAAAGACTTCCGCCCTGGCCCGTAACATCACCCTGGCCCGGTCTAGTTCCTTGGCAAACTTCTTCGTCTGCAAATCGTCTGAAAAGAGCTGGCCCAGCATCAAGGGTCCGGTCGAAGGCGGACAGCTCCAAGTCCCTCTGGCCGAATAGACGGCGGCATTCTTGAAAGCCTTGATGTGCTGTTTGTTTCTAGAAAGGGCGATCTGCGCACCGAGTCTCAGGCCATAAAGCGAAAAGCTTTTCGAGCCACTGAAGGCCAGGATGACGAGGATGTCGGTCTCAATGGCTTTCAAGGCTTCAAAGAGACGGCGTGATTCAAGATGCGTTTCGCCTTCGTAATCGAGATAAGCCAGGTCATAGAGGACGATGACTTCCGCCCCTTCTGTGACCAGACCGTTCAAATAGTCATAAATGCGCGTCCATTCGTCCAATGAGAGTGAATAACCGGTCGGGTTATGAGCCGGGTCATTGAAGAGACAAACGATCTTCTGATGGTGCTCAAGCACCTTTTTGGTCGCGTCGACGAAGGCGTCGAAGTGAAACGCGCCTTCCTTAAACAGCGGATAGGTCAGGTGCTTGGCGTTGATGTTGCCGAGCATGACCAGGTAATTGGTCCAGTAGATGTCCGGCATGATGAGCGTGTCATGCTCGTCAAGATAATTCATGAAGGTATTGTATAAGGCACCGCTCGCGCCCGGTGTCGCCACGACATCATGATGGAACTCGTTTGTGATCATGGTCGCATACGGTCCGAAGACCCAGTCGCTGATGTGCTTTTTAAAGGCGTCACCGCCGCTGGTCGGCGCGTAGGCATAATGTTTCGCCACGGCCAGCCTTTTGATCATGCGTGTCACCGTCTTGTATTCATAAAACTGCTGATCATCGTCAAAAAGGGCACCGACGGTGGCATCAATCACATTGGCATGGCTCTCCTTGGCCAGGGCTGCCTGTCTGGCGATCTGAAAGGTGTCGCCGACCAATATCTTGCCGGCTTTCTGCTTGGTCAGATAACTCATGGATTGTCTCCTCCTTGTTAGTTCCATTATAACAAACGAATGGCGTCTATGATATAATGATATGGACAAAGACGATGATTGTCAACCTCATCTTGCCTGATCCTGGCCTTTGTCCACCCAAAGGAGTGAGTTCCCATGAAGAAATTTCATCTGACCGACCATTACGCCCTCATCAACTTCGATGCCTCGGCCTGCGATTCCGAAGTCAAGATCGTTTCCTCGAAACCGTTTGAAACGGTCCTGACCCAGTTTGTCAAACGGTTGCGTAAAGACAAACATCCCTTGATGACCGTGCTCAAGGGCATCCGCACGACCATGATCCTCGATGCCTACCGGCATCTCTTGATCTGGAATTATGACGATGTCCTCAAACGCAATCCCGGACTGGTCGTGTTGCTTAGGCAACGCGACGCCTTTTACCGTTTCACCGAGTCGTTCTACGACTACTGGCGCCGCATCGAACGTTTCGGCGTCATGGCCGGCCACAAGGCCCATGCCGGCCAGAAGGCACCCGACCTGATCCAGACGAGCGACGCTTTCAACAGTCGCGTCCTCTATCTCTACCGGACGATCACGCAAAACATCTTAGGCCATGACTTCCAGGTCTACCGCCAGCTGCCGGCCGGCGTCAACGCCAACCTGATCCTCGTGCCCCACCGTTGGAGCTATGCCGAAGACTATGCGAGCCTGCAAGGCGTCGGTTTCATCACCCATGCCCTGACCCGGCCACCTTTTCTGATCTATTCCAAATCAAACACCCGTTCCGGACTTTTTACCGAAATCAAGGAAAACCCGATGCGCACCCTTGCCATCAACAAACTCCACTATATCGCCTATCCGGTCAAGATCGGGCCGTTATTGGCCTTTGTCTACATCCACCGCGATTTCCTGCATCATGGCATCGCGCTCGCCAATCTTTTTGAACCGGAAACGTATGACAACATCAAAAACCGGAAACCAGACCTGATTTATGTCTATGGCATCCGCGAAGACAAATACGACTGCACCTGGCACCATGACACGCAGGAAGACGTCTATGTCGGCTTTGTCTCAAGGAAAGACCAGAACGACTATTTTGGTTATCTCAAGAAAATGCTTTTAACCCTGCACAATGTCTACATGATTGACAAGGGCAGGCTGCCCATCCATGGCGCGATGGTCAGCGTCCTCTTGAAGAATGACGAGACCAAGAACATCGTCGTCATCGGCGATTCCGGGGCCGGCAAGTCCGAGACCTTGGAAGCGCTCCGCCTGATCGGCCGTGAATACATCAAGGAGATGCGCATCATCTTTGATGACATGGGCACCTTCTACTACAAGGGGAAACAAGTCGTCGCCAACGGCACCGAAATCGGCGCCTTTGTCAGACTCGATGACCTCGATGCCGGTTATGCCTACCAGGAAATGGACCGGGCCGTTTTCATGAACACGGACCAAATCAACGCCCGCGTCGTGCTGCCGGTCACCCTATATGATTTCATCATGAAGGATCATAAGGTCGATTTGCTTTTATACGCCAACAACTATGAGGAAACCGAGGCCGGCGTCCGCTTCTTTGAAGACATCGACGAGGCCCTCAAGGTCTTTAGGAAAGGGCAACGCTTCGCCAAGGGCACGACGAGCGAGGAAGGCCTGGTCAAGAGCTATTTCGCCAATCCTTTCGGACCGATCCAGCGCAAAGCCCAGACCGAACCGCTTTTAGAAGATTACTTCAAGGCCTTGTATCAACAGAAAACCCCGGTCGGCGAGCTCTATACGAGACTCGCTGTCCCAGGATTTGAGATGGATGGACCCAAGCATGCCGCCAGGAAACTGCTGGCCTTGTTGACGGAGACACCAAAATAAAAGAGAAAGCGGATGCACGCAATGTGCATCCGCTTTTATTCAAGATTGTCAGCAGACAAAAGGCGTCTATATGATGCCATGGTCTTTCAAGGTCTTGATGAAAGCCTCGATGTCGCTTTTGGCAGTTTCTTCATCGATGTCATACTTGTCAAGCATCCTGGCGAGCAAAGCATCTTCGCCAAGATCTTCCTGAAGTTGCTCGAACAAAAACTTACCAGACGCATTCAAGGTGATGATGCCGCTAAAATTGACCGCTTCTTCCTTGACGGGCACGACAATAGGCTTGCCGGCCACTTCCTTCAACACAAAATGCGCTTTGATTTTCATGATTTCCCTCCTTTGAACAAACAGGCTTCGGCCACCAAGGCGGCCTCGATCGAATGGGTGGCGTCCAATGTATAAAACGGGACCTTGTCGATGAGCACCGCCAAGATGTCCAGCATCCGGTCCCACAAATGGTCTTGATCGGGCCGGTAGATGTTTCGAATCAACTCGGGCAGCACCTTGTCAGGGTCGAGCCTGGTCATCTGGTTGTCTTTGCCCTGCCTGATGAAGATAATC
>RECG01000002.1 GCA_007692425.1 Acholeplasmataceae bacterium
ATTGGCTTGAGGTTGGCATCGGCATCTATGATTCAAGCCTATGGAACAGGGGTATCGGCCTTGAAGCCCTAGGCATCTATATCAGTTATCTTTTCGATTTATATCCAACGATCCGGCGCATCGGTTTCACCACCTGGTCTGGCAATCACGGCATGATCAGGCTGGGCGAGAAACTCGGCATGATACAAGAAGCGCGGATCAGGCAAGTCCGTTTCTGGCAAGGCAGGTATTGGGATTCCATCCGTTACGGTGTCTTGCGGGAAGCGTGGACACCTGTCAGATACAAGCTTGACAACATGTCTGATTGAAACAAAGAGCATGCCTGTAAAGGAGGGGGACTGTCATGAACGACCAGGGTCCCGGTTATGTCAAACTGCATCAAGCCGGTCTGCTTGACCAGAGGGTCGACGCCCTCATGGCACGTATGTCGCCCTGCATGCTTTGTCCCAGGCATTGCCGCATCGACCGGCTGGCCAAAGAGAAGGGTTATTGCCGGCTTGGGTCTGACATGGTCGTCCACAGCGTGGACGCCCATTTCGGCGAAGAGCCGATGCTGGTCGGCACCCAAGGTTCGGGTACGATCTTTTTCAGTCATTGCAATCTTGGTTGTGTGTATTGCCAGAATTTCGAGACCAGCCAGCTTGGGATGGGACAAAAGGTCACATCCGGACAACTTGCCAGAATGATGCTTGCCTTGCAGGTGCATGGCTGTGCCAACATCAACCTGGTCACTCCCACCCATGTCATCCCCCACATCGTCAAAGCGCTCAGCCTGGCCGCCAAGGAGGGGTTGACGCTTCCTGTCGTTTACAATTGTGGCGGCTATGAGGATGTCGCCACGCTTCAACTGTTGGCAGGCGTCATCGACATCTACATGCCTGACATGAAATATGGCGACAATGAGGCCGGCCTGCTATACAGCGGGGCCAAAGCTTACACGGACCATGCCAAGGCCGCCCTTTTGGAGATGCACCGGCAAGTCGGTGATTTAAAGATGGACGCACATGGATTGGCCTATAAAGGTCTTTTGGTCAGGCATCTGGTCTTACCTAATGGGTTAGCGGGAAGCAAGGAAGTCTTGACCTTCATCGCCACACAGATCTCACAGGACACGGTGGTCAACATCATGTCCCAGTACCACCCCGCCTATAAGGCGAGTGAGCATGAGAAGCTGGCCAGGTGGCTTGGCCGCGAGGAGTTCAAAGCGGTCCATGCCATTGCCAGACAACTCGGTCTGGCACGTGCCATGATCTCATGACCAACCATCAAAAAACCGTCCTGTTGGACGGTGTGAATGCAAGCTGGCGTTCCGGAAGGGATTCGAACCCTTGACCTACAGCTTAGGAGGCTATTGCTCTATCCTGCTGAGCTACCGGAACGTCCGTTGTCATAGTACCATAAAACCGAAGATTTGAAAAGTGAAAAAACACGCGGAAAAGGAATGTTGCCAATGAAGAAAACAGTGGTCATCACCGGCGGCGCCAACGGCATCGGCCGGTGTCTCGCGCAAGCCATGCTTCAAGACGGAGACAAGGTCATCGTCGTTGACATCGATGAAACAAGAGGGTGTGCGTTCGAACGGGCGCACACACCCGACCTGGTGTTCATCCACACCGATTTGTCGACACCGGAGGGGCGGGCAAAAGCCGTCAAGGCCATCAAGGATACAGGCCTGATGGTCGATGTCCTGGTTCATAACGCCGCCATCGGCAAGGGTGGTCTTTTGACGGCTGATGAGCATGACTTCATGGATGTGCTTGCCGTCAACCTCATCGCCCCGTTCAGCCTGACCAAAGGACTGATGGGCCGGTTGTCTTCAGGTGCGTCTGTCATCAATATCGCCTCGACAAGGGCATTCCAGTCCCAACCCGACGGGGAGGCTTATGCCGCCAGCAAGGGCGGTTTGGTGGCCTTGACCCATGCCATGGCCATGACGCTTGCCGGCAAGGCCCGGGTCAACGCCATCGCCCCCGGTTGGATCGATACGGCATCATGCACGCATGAAGCCGTTGACCATGAGGGGCCGGACCACCGGCAACACCCATCAGGAAGGATCGGGTCGCCCGCCGATATCGTCAAGGCCGTCTTGTATCTTTCTGATTCTGACAACCGTTTCATCAACGGCCAGACAATCGTCATCGATGGTGGCATGACCCGCCAGATGATTTATCATCAGGACCATGGCTGGTCCTATGATCCCGAACCCAAGTCTTGAAAAGATGAAACATGGAATATGATATAATGAAGATGTCATTCCCGATCCTTGACATGTCACCCATGACAATCGCTGCATGACAGGCTTGACAAGCCTGTCCGGCCATCGCGGTCAAACGGGAGGTTTTCCATGCATATCAGAAGCCTGACCAAGGCGGACATGGCGGAAGCCATCCGTCTTAAAATCGCCTGCTGGACAGAAGAACTGGCCGGCAAGGCGGACAATACCCTTGATGTCGATCAAGAATACGCTTTTTGGTGTGATTGGATGCAATCCGGCAAGAAACATCATGACCAACGCACCTTGCTGGGCATTTTTGACGATGACAAGATGCAAGGGGTCATCTTCGCCAGCCTGGCGGAAGAGGACGATGCCATGGAAGGTTTTGAAATCAACGGTCTCTATGTCTATCCGCATGCCCGTGGCAAGGGCATCGCCCTGACGATGATCCGGCAGGTCATCCAGGTTTACCTGGGGTTGGGCTGCAAGGAACTGATTGTTTATTGTCACCATCACGCCCCCGCCCAGGCCTTTTACACACGGCTAGGTGGGAAGGTCATCCGCCAGGATGTCCAGATGGACGGCAAACTGCTGGTCGATGTCTTCAGTTTTGATCAGAAAACATTGAGCGCGCTTTTATCCAGACGCGAGAAAGAGGATTTATGAAACGCATCATCTTAGGTCTGATCATCCTGACCATGGTCGTTCTTAGCGGCTGTGTCCGCAGCCTGCCGGCCGACCGGCAAAGTCTTGAGGAACTGCTTCAAGACGTGTCGATCAATGATGATTTTGTGTTTGTTGACGCCAACGGCGACCAAGGTATCGGCATTCATGCCAACCGGATCGAGATGCTCGATTTCAGTACTGCCGGCCGCGTCTTGATTCATATCATCGTCAGTGCTGACTTGTCATCATTCAACGAAGACTACATGATCATGATCGATGACACGTTCATCTATTCGACCAAGAACATGACCAAGTGGCGTCACCAGGCATCACCGGTGACGCGGCTTGATTATCAACTTCTGGCCATGACCTTGACCGACCACTTCGATACCGAATGGCTTGACATGACGGTGGTGCGTGACTATGCCATGGGCCTCGTGTCACCACGTGTGAGCCGCACCCAGGGCATCCATACCTTGCGTGGCATGACGACGAGTGACCGCGCACTGCCTGATCACGTGGTCGCGATGATGGAAATTTGTTTTACCGGACAGCAACTCTTGGAACTCCATTTCCGCTTGGAGTACACGTTTGACAGCACCAAGCAGCAAAGTAACTACATCGAGGGCGTCCATGTCTACTATAGTCAGCAGATCCCGATTGATTTTCCCTTTTCAGCCACATTCACAGACATCACGACGACAGGAGCGGATCCCCACCTATGACACTGCACATCCGACCGACTGAAGAAAAAGACCTTGAGCATGTCATGTCCTTATGGCATGACGGCGAGGTCATGCGTCATGTCGGTTTCCCGCAAGGGCTTGATCATGATCTTGAACAGATGAAGACCTGGTTTGCAAGACTGAAACAAAACCCAAGGGCCGCCCATTTCGGCATCTTTGATGACGATGAGTATCTGGGCGAGTCTTTTTATCGTGTCCTAGACGGCCATGACCTGGCCGCCATGGACATCAAGTTATTCGCCAAAGGACGCGGCAAGGGTGCGGGGACGACCGGGCTTGGTTTTGCCTTGGATGCGCTCTTTGAAAACAAGTTGGCAGAGAAAGCCTATGTCGACCCGCATCCGGACAACTTGACAGCGATCGCGCTTTATGAGCGGCTCGGTTTTACAAGTCAACCGCGTCCCGCGTTTCTAGATCCGCATCCCACCTATTATGAGCTTGACCGGGCAACATGGCTTGCCCGCAAGCCGGACCGGCTCAGGCTGCGTCAGGTCACCCGTCATGATTACTTGGACATCGTCCGGCTGCAAGTCAAGGACGACCAGAAAAACTTTGTCGCCAGCAACATGTACTCCCTCGTCCAGGCCGCTTATGAACCGGGCAGCGAGCCCAGGGGCATCTATATCGACAATCTACCCGTCGGCTTCCTGATGTATGGCATCGATGACGAGGACCATCAGTATTGGATCATCCGCTTGATGATCGATGCCCGTTTCCAGGGACGCGGCTATGGCCGGATTGCCATGACGCGGGTGATTGACACCATCAAGGAAGACCCGGATCATCACCGCATCATGCTCAGCTTTGAACCTGACAACATCATCGCCAAGACACTATATGAGTCACTTGGCTTTGTCAGCACCGGCCGGTATCATGATGATGAGATCATCTACCAGCTGGAGTATTAAAGACTGCCAGGAGGACATCATGAAACATCTGATCATCATCACCGGCCAGCTGGCCACCTTCAAATCGACCACCGCCCGTCAACTGGGTGAAGACCTTGCCATTCCTTGTTTGAACAAGGATGACATCAAGGAACTGCTCGGTGACATCATCGGCTATCAGAACCGGGCCGAAAACCTGAACTTGAGCAAGGCGACCTTCGCCTTGATGTTTCATGTTGCCAGACGGGTGTTCATGGCGCATGATGCCATGATTCTGGAAAGCAATTTCCGTGATCATGAATTTGAAACCTTGAAAGACCATGCCAAGACCGATGGCATCCGCCTCATCACGGTCTTCATGACCGGCGACCCCAAGGTCTTGCTTGCCCGTTATCTCGAGCGAGAGCCGACAAGGCACCATGTCCACACCTCGACCAACTTAAAGACAATGACAGATTATCAAAATGCCATGCGTGCTTTTGATGAGACCTTGTACGGGCCTGATACGATCATTGTCGACACGACCGATCCGGCGTCATTTGATTATGAGCGGTTGCTTTCAGACCTGAAGGAGAGGCTGTCATGATCAGGGTCATGCGTCATGATGACATCCAAGCCCTGCATGAAGGCTTCAAGGCGCAGGGATGGCATAAACCCGTATCCTTGTTTGAAGGCTATCTGAAGGACCAGGAAACTGGTATAAGGACCGTGTGGGTGGCTGAAAAGGATGGACGAGTCCTTGGCTATGGCACGCTCTTGCACAAGGCCGCAGAAGGGCCTTTCGCGGGCCGCTATCCGATGATCATCGACTTGAACGTGCTTCAAGCCGATCAAGGCAAAGGCACGGGCACCGCCCTGATGGCGGCGCTCGAAACGCAAGCCAAGACGATGGCGGACGCAGTCGTGCTCGCCCTGGGCATGCATCCGGGTTACGGTCACGCCCAAAGGCTTTATGTCAAACGTGGCTACGTGCCGGACGGCAGCGGGCTTTGGTATCAAGGCAGACCCTTGCCTGAACATGAAAAAGCCGTCAATGACGACGACCTCGTGCTTCATCTGATCAAAGATGTCTGATACAAAAGGCCAAATGGCCTTTTTTTATATGACTTTTTTGAGATAACGGACCGCCTGTTTGATGTCTTCATCTTCATAGAGATGTCTGGGTGTCCAGGGGATGTAGTGGTCCGGGACGAGCCCGTCTTTGGAAAAGACGCCGTCTTTGACGGTGCTGACCTTGGAGGTCGGATACCACAGGTCAAAGACATCGTCAAAGTTGATGCGCGCCAGGTTGCTGTAATCAAGCACGCCCAGGGTCGGACGTCCGAAGACCTTGACCTTGGCGGCTTGCCTTGCGTCTATGACAAACTGCTCGCCTGAACTCGCGCATTCGACATCGGTCAGGATGACGACATGGCGGGGGTTGGGATAAGTGTGACGGAAGAGACGGACGTCTCGCGGTTCGGTCTTGACAAAACCCTTGCCGCAGAAGCGGTCGATGTCGTTGATGAACTTCTCAAGCATCTGCCTGGTCTCGGGCTTGTTGGCAGACATATCCATATAGCGGCGGATGAGTCCTTTGCGCAATTTACAATTGCGCTCGCTCATCAGATGATAGACCTCGTCGCTTTCGAGTGTTTCACCATTGTTAAAGAAATAAGGCAGAAACGGTTGATAAGCGGCATCAGAGCCACCGTTGTTGTCCCGGACATCGATGATCCAGCCCGGTGTGTCCTCAAGCAAGGGCCGGTAAGGTTCAATCAGGTCGATGAGGGCATCGGGATTGTTGAAATCACTGAGGATGAGATAGAGAATCTTGTCTTCGACATGGGTGATCTGATAATTCGACGGTGTCGTGGTCGCTTCAAAACGCGGCAATGTGATGGTCTCGTCCCGGTCATCGTGTTTGATCGTGATGGCCTCGGCAAACAACAGGGCGTCATCGAAACGTTGCCGTTCAGGGGCGTTGAAACGAAGCCTTTTTGCGTATTTGGTGGCATAAGCGGGAATGTCAAGCCCGTCGATATGGGTAATTTCCGTACCGACGTCGAGCCCTTTCGGATGCGTCTTTTTAACGACATGAAGCGAATCTTGCCAACGCCTGGTCTTGAAACCAAGAGACCGAGGCTTAGGACCACGGTAACGCCAGAGAATGTGAAGGTCTTCAAAGGCCAGCAGATAATCAAAAACCAGGGCATGAAAGGCCAGGTCGTCCAAGGTGTTGTCTTGCATGCGGGTCTCG
>RECG01000018.1 GCA_007692425.1 Acholeplasmataceae bacterium
GCCATCAAATGCAGTAGTTTGCGTGATTCTGTTTTGAATTTTTTCGTTTTGCTCATAAGATCGCCTCCATTAGAAATTGTATGGTGATTTGGTCTTGTTGTCAAGTCAAACCATTCGTCTTGCCTGAAAACCAGATGTTGATATCTCCTATATTTCAACCTGCAAGAACCAAAAACCGTGGTGTTCGCCCCCCCTTTTGACAAGACCTTTCAAAACCAGATATTCGAGAGTCTGTTCCAGTCATCAATATAGCGAGGCAAGCATATATCATCTTAGCTACATTTTGTTGTTTATGATTGGGGCTTTGTGTGTTATCATGATGTTAAACATGGCAAAATAAGGAGTTGTTTTTTTATGCGAAGAGCACTATTAACGGGATTAATGCTTTGGTGTGCGGTGATGATGTTGGCTCTCAGCATCCAAGCCTCCGAACCATGGCACGGCGATGAACCGGCCGGCACCTATGTTGGCATGGCGGATGAAGTGTTGGTTTGGGATCCTGATTTTCATGAAGAAGTGACGGGTGTTTACGCCTCCTCACCTGTACTGCCGTTTCCTGATGAAATCGCGTTGACCTTTTTTAATCGCGTTTTTTATAGTGAAACTGAATTTGAAATCCATGTCGATTTCAATGATGAACGGTTTGTCGATTTATACAGTCTTACCGGCAGAATTGAAGATAGGCCGCCTAACCACCATATGACCTGGTTTTCTTTCACACCTCCCGGATTTCGGATATCAGAAAGATCTGAACCCAGCTTTTACTTTAGTCTTTCGCCTACCTTCGAAGGCGGATATATCCGGGTACGCGCACAGACGATATTTAATGATGACGCGAATGATTTTATGGTGGCTTTTGATGCCGAAAAATGGTTTTATTACGAAGATGATTATGGGCAACAACAATCAAAAATGGTGTCCAGACAATGGGGCCTTTTGACCCGGTTGACGGATGGTGAATATCCCGAGGGAGTTGATCCCATTGATCCGGATGATGATGAAAATGGGGTCACCGATCCTGTCGATCCCATTGATACCTGCGAACCTGTTGATGTTTCTGGCATGATTCAGGTTTATGTGGGTATCACCCTGACAAGAGGACGCAACACGTATGAGCGCAACGAAGATTGTGCAACGGGCGTCATCAGGAAAAATCAGCCTTTTACTACTGGTGACACCTTATATACGTGTTCTGATTCGGGATGTATCCTGGAAATTTCACTGGGTGGTGGTGGCGAGTTCACGACATTTGGCGGTGAACCTTTGATTCGCTTGCGTCCAAACTCACACTTTCATATCAGGCCGAGTGAAAGTCAGGCCACTTTCCGACTTTCAAAGGGGAAAATGTTTTTTGGGGACATCATGTCTAATATCAGGAGCTTATATGCTGATGACATTGTGATCGAGACGCCCAGCGCCGCCACAGGTATCCGGGGAACAGAACTCTATATCACCGTATTGGAAAATGGTGACACCACTGTTTATGTCACGCATGGCGAAGTCGAAGTGACGGATTTGTTTGACAACACGGTCACGTTGCTGCCGGGATTCAAGGTCAGTGCAAGTGTTGAGGGTGGTCTTGATGGGCTGACCTTGATTTCAGACGCTGATTATGCCGATTTCGAAGCTTTCGATTTCGAAGAGGACAGTGATTGGATCTGGAGCATTATCCTTGTCATTATTTTACTATCGCCTATCATTATCGTGTTTTTGGTAATTCGTGGCATCAGACGCAAAATCCGTAAAATCCGAAACAAGTAAATATCTGATGATCTGACATATCTATTGCCAAGGTGAATAAAAGCCTTCACACGAGCTCACATGTGAAGGCTTTTAATTATGTCGTTTGTAGAAACAATCCGGTTCAATTATTGTTTGATAACTATGTGATTGTTGATTGGTCGCGTCCTTTGCTCTTTGATGCATACATGTTCCGGTCCGCCCGATCCATCAGGGTGCTTGAATCCTCATCGGGTTGATAAAGCGTTCCGCCGATGGAGATGGTAACGCTGATCACCTGGCCATCATCGAGTTTATAAGTCGATTGTTTGACCAGATTCCTAAGCCTTTCGGCAACCTTGTGAAGATCATTGATGTTGTCGATGTCCATTACACCGACAAACTCCTCTCCGCCCCAACGACTGATGGTATCGGTGCGTTGGACATTTGAGACAAGCGATTGTGCGACTATTTTGAGCATTTCATCGCCGACAAGGTGTCCATGAGTGTCGTTGATTTTTTTGAAATGATCGATGTCAAAAACCAAAACACCAAAAGGCCGGTTGAAACGCTTGGCTTCCTCCATTCGTTGTGTCAGATGAAAATCAAAGAAATGCCGATTGGCGATTTTGGTCAGCGGGTCCGTTTTTAACTTGTCTTTGAGTTCGATGTTTTCGTTGTATATGTCGCGTTGGAATCTTTCATCCGTGAATACTTCGATGGCGGCGACAATCCGATGATCGTCATCATGGATGGGGATAGACTTGACCGTGACCGGAATGCGATACCCTTCTTTATGCTTTAAAAACACATGTGCTTCATGAATGACTCCCGTATCAAGCGTGTGTTGCAAAGGACACCCTTCCAGACATAGATGCTTGCCGTTTTCATCGACATGTTGCAAGATGTTCTGATGACAATGACTGTTGATGACTTCGGAAGCCTTGTAACCGGTAATGCGCTCGCTGCCCTCGTTCCAAAACACGATTCGTCGTTTTTTATCGACGACGTAAACGCCTTCATAGAGATAAGGAATCAGATTTTGATAGGGTTTGCTCATTTCTCTTCCTCCGTCCATGTGGTTGGATTTTCTTGTTGGTGCCGTGTTGTGCTGATCACGAATCTTTAAACGTTGCTTGACCGGCAATCGGCGATGACACATGTTTCTTTTGACTGACAATCGTTCCGTAAACGCCCATGACGATCATGGCACTGCCGATGAAATGAAACCCATATAACGCCTCATTTAAGATGAAATACCCGGCAAAGACACCAATGACTGTGACAAGGTTGGCATAGATTCCGGTCACGTGGGCAGGTAGTTTTGAAAGGGCATAATTGAGAAGAAAGAACGCCAGCACCGATGACAAGATGCCCAAATACAAAACCGGCAACAACAGTTCGATCTTGCCTAAACGTGTGACATAGCCGGCAAGATCGCCTTCGACAGCCAGCATGCCGATATATAGCGCATTGAAGGTGATGGCGCCGACCAGCATCATGAAATAGGTCACATCAACGGGGTGTAGCGATCGGGAAGCGTGGCGTGAGGACACATTATAGATCGCACCACACAAGACCGAGCCTAGCACCAGGACAAAACCCCAGGGTGAGGAAGGGGTATCGACCTGTTGTAATGACATCTGGATGTAGACAACCCCTGATAAACTCAAAAGGATGAACAATGCTTGTTTGACATTCGGCACTTCTTTGAGTACGAATGCACTGATGATGCCTGCGAAAACAGGGATGAGCGCAATCATCATAATGGCTTCACTGCTGGCAATCAGATTGATGCCATAGATGGATAGGATTGAATATAAGACAGGTTGGAACAACACGACCATTGCGATGGCTTTCAACTGATGTCGATGAACATTGACATGAATCACATGAAGTCGTCTGAGTATTTCCAAAAAGAGAAACGCCAGCAAATAGCGATAGGCAATCAACCCCATGGGTGGGACATATGCCAATGCAACTTTGGAAAACATGTAGGAAAAGCCGAAAACCAAAGTAAAACCGATGCTGGCGAAATGGGCGTGTTTATTCATCGCAAATGTCCTTTGTTGGGTGCAACCGCATGCGATTGCCGCTGTGGTTTCATGATATCATCTTTCAATCATTGCTAAACGAGACGCCGCAACTCCCCGGCGAAATCACAGGGATATATTGCCTTCGTGTGTTCGTGTTTGGTCTTTACCGATGCGCTGAACCGACAGGGTTAAGCATCTCATGATGCGGATTGTTGTTGCTTTTTAATCCGCTTGAGTGTTCGCTTGATCATGTTTGCCAGCTGATCCCTGAACAAGAATCCCATGATGCCCGCTGGAATCAAAGCCATGGGCACAAACCACCAGGGCGAAAGACCTGTGGATGGCACTTCGTAGATGATGGTGTATGTAGAGAAACGATCGGTTGTAAAAGTCAATGTGTGGTTCGCTTCGTCATGGTTGGTTTCAAGCAGGTCAACAACACCGTCATGCGCCCTGAGAATGGCATAATTGATGAATCCCCGATGTGCTTCTGGTATTTCGATGGTGATGATGACGGGTTGCGATGTGCTTGTGAGTTGTTCGGGATCAAAACCTTCTTGAATGAGGAAGAGCGAGATGTCCAAATAGACGATTCTGGTATTATTCATGGCTGCTTGTCCTTCGATGAAGGCATCAATGATGATCATATCGGAATTGTTCACTGTTTCTTCATCATGAAGGGTGATGCTGATGTGGATGTCGACATTCCTGCCAGCGATTAATTCCTCATCGATGGCATCCTCGAGACCCGAGACATCGCGAATGACAACATCGTCGCTGGACATGTCGATTTTCAGCCAGGTGGCCTGCAAGACCAGATTTTCAGCCGGCATGGTCTCAGGCAGGGGCATGTGCCAACCATTGAACCGGAATCCTTCTTTGGTCGGGTGTACTGGTGCCATCACAGGTTCCTGATAATCGAGTGTGATCACATCAATGCTTGAACCACCCCTGGTATCGAAGGTAATGGTGTACTGGTTGACTTCCCATTTTGCATATAGTGTCACATGTTCAGCCGGCATGGTGTCAAATAGATAGTTCTCAATCAAGTCTTGGTCCGAAAACCAGCCGATGAATGTATGTCCGGTTTTGACAGGAAATGCCGGTTCGATGATGGCTGTACCATAATGTTCGGTGATGGGTGACACCATGGAACCACCATGGGTCTCAAAAGTGATCGTATAGCTATTGATGGTGTATTGTGCAATCAAGACCAGATGGTGGTCAGGCATGGTGTCAGGCAATTCTTCCGACCAGCCGGTAAATGTGTATCCGGTGCGTAATGGTCCTGAAGGTGTGTCCATCATGGTTAAATCGGCCCCGTACTCAATCACCAGCGATGATAGCATGGTGCCATCGTGACCCTCATATACCAAATCATATGTGTTGACTTGGTAGGTCGCTGTGATGACAAGTGGTTCTGTCACATGTTCAAAAACGGCATCCCAACCCATGAACGTGTGTCCTGTCTTGACGGGGTCGGATGGTGCGGTCGCGCCGCTTCCGTGAGAAACATCCTCTTCCTTGAGAACAGTGTCATCATCATCTTTGAATGTCACGGTATAGAGATTGATTTGATAAGTCGCTGTGACCACGAGATCAGTGATGATGTCATCGTAAGCGCGATCCCATGCCATGAACGTATAGCCTTCCCGGATCGGATCGGCAGGGGGATGTGCTGCATGTCCGTGTATCACCGTTTCTATTTTTAATAATGTGCCATCATGATCTTCAAAGATGACCTCATAAACTCGGATCCATAACGCATACAAGTTGGTGTTTTGTTCAATGGTGAAGGTGTCATCCGGAAGATAGGTGATGCCGTTGCCGTCCGGCTCGGTATTCCAACCTATGAAAATATGGTTTTCCTTTTCAAGATTTCCTTCGTTATGCAGCACCGTCACGAGGCTGTCTTCAACATACCATCGGTTACTGTCTTGAACAACTGTGCCTCCGGTACTGTCATTGTCATCATAAATTATTGAAAACGCACGTTTCAAGGTAAATCCGTTGAGGTCGATCAATCCATGTGGATCGTGAATCTCGCCTCTGACCACGACATCATGCTGCAACACCCAAATTTGGTTGATATGGAGATCAAAGGGCCAGGTTTGCCCATCAATGGTGGCATTGCCCATGGGATGAAGATTTTCAACATTCAGCACGACATCTGTTTTAAAATGAATATGGTTTCTGACAAATGCCCTGGTATTGAGTTGAATGCCGTTATCGTTATCAATTTCCAGGTCCCAGAAATACGAGTTGTTCGGATGTGAGAATGATATGTTCTGCACGCTGTCGCCCGACAGCCTCGTCAGGTGCGTCCCCGACGGGTTGTAGGTGTACGTGGCGTTCGAGTAAATAGTGTTACGAATCTGTGTGAAGTCCCCCCTGACCTCCAGCGTCCCCGCCGTCAGCGTGTTGAGGGTCTGTGTCTGGAAGTTTCCTTTCACCAGCAGGTGGTCGTCCTCGTGCTCCATGCGGATCCTCCCGCTGCTGTTGCCTGTCGTGAAGTCACCGCTGATCGAGACCGTTCCGCCGCCCACCGTGAGATGCCCGGTCCTCATCGCCGCGTCCCCGTGGACGTCCAAGCCGCCGGCACCGAGGTCCAGCGTGCCACTGTCCAGGTCAAGGTCCCCCGTCACGACGACATCGTGGCCGGACACCTCGAATGTGCCCGCGTTGAGCCTGAGGTCGCCCTCGATCGTCAGGTCATGCTGGAGGTTGAAATGCTCGCTCTGGGTCAGCCGGCCTGGCCAGACGCCACCGTCAACGACCGCCGTCCCGCCGAGACCGAGCGTCCCCGTGAAGTGGGTCGTGGTGAAATGGGCGGTGCCCCTGATGACCGCCTGCGTCACGAAGTCCACCCCTTCTTC
>RECG01000014.1 GCA_007692425.1 Acholeplasmataceae bacterium
CATCGAAGACCGGGAACATGCCCGCGTCCAAACTTTTGTTTTCGAAGGTTATGACGACCAGAAACTCCATGGTTTCATCTTGAGACCGCTTAAACAAAAAGAGCGTTATCAGGTCATCATCCATTACCATGGTTACAGTTATCACCGCGGTGACATCGCCGACTTCATGCCTTATCTTGATGCCGGTTATGCCGTCATCAGTTTTGACATTCGAAACCAAGGTGGCAAGTCCGGTCCCTTTGACGGCGAGTCCATGTTTCAAGGTCTTACCCATCAAGACGATTACTATTACCGCAAGGTCTATATCGACGCTGTCAAGGTTATCGATATCGTCAGAGAGGTTCATGATCTCGAAAACGAACGGATCGCCCTGACCGGTTTCAGCCAGGGAGGCGCGATGGCCATCGTCGCCGCCGCCCTTGACCGTCGTCCCAAAGCGGTCATGGTCGAAGCACCAGCCATGTCCGACTTCCCTTGCCGGATCCGCCTGAAAACCGAATCCATCCAAAACATGGTCGCCTACTGTGCGAAACATGGCATTCCGGAAGCACGTTACTTAGAGACATTGACTTATTATGATGTCAAGCATCTCATCCACTCCGTCCGAGTGCCGGTGTTGGTGGGTAACGGTACCAAAGACCCCATCTGCCCCGTCGAATGCTTCCAACCCACTTTCAATATGATTTCTGCCCCCAAACAACTGGTCATCTATCAGACCGACCAGCATGACGAGGGCGGAGATGCGTTTATGGCTTACAAGATCAAATGGCTGAATAACATCTTCAGTCCGACATCACCCGCCCGTTTCGATCCTTCGATCGTGCGTCTATAGGCAAAGGAGTCTCATGAAGAAATTTTTGATCATTTACATCATCTTCAGCCTGGTCCTGCTCGCCTTCATCTATTTTTTCACCTTGATCCAGGAAACCAACAAGCGGACGCTCATTGTCTATTATGAACTGGCTGAAGAAGCCTATGAGACGGGCGATCTTGACACGTTCCTCAAATATCAGTCCATCGCTTACCAGCATCTTTATACAGAAACCAACACCGACTATGCCTTTCATGTTTATCACGTCATCGCCCAGCTCGATGATGCCTATATCAATCAGTTTTCGGTCTTTGTCATGCCCAAGCGGGCGGTCAACCATGCCAGCCATGTCCGCGACAGCGCAGACCGCACCCGCATGATTTTGACTGATGTCACGTTGGACGCGGTCATCTACACGACCGATGACGACCCCGAATACGCCGGCTATGCCGTCAGTTACGGCATCGAGGTCATCGGCTTTTATTTCTATGCCATGCAGTTGCCAGAAAGCCGGTTGTTGCGTATCGAACTGTTTGATTATGACAATCATCTCATTTTTGACCAGACGGTCGACTATGTCCATATCGACTACCCTGAAGACGATCCAGGCACGTTGACCATGGGCTATACCCGGGCCGAACTGGAGACATTGTTTGATTTGGCCACCTACATGCAACCAGCCATGATCCAAAACATCACCTTGTTTTTAATCGTCGACATTTTCATCGGTGGTGTCATTTACTATATCCTGAAACATAAGAAAGATAAAACAGCTGATTCCAAGGAGGCCTGACATGACCCATATCCGCACCCGCAAGGACAGCACGGAACGTTTGACAAAGGTCGATCTCACCTTGTCCGAAACCACCCTTTTGGAAGTCAAGATCGAGGTTGATGTCAAGAAAAGACTTCAGACCATCCTCGGTTTCGGTGGCGCCTTCACCGAGGCGAGCACTTATAACCTCTCCCGCATCAACCCGGTGGCCAGAGGCAAGGCCATGAAAGCCTATTTCGATCCCGTCGAAGGCTTGGGTTACACCTTGGGCCGTGTTTCGATCCATGGCTGTGATTTCAGCCTGGGCAGTTATCTCTACATCAAGGATTATGACGATACCTTGGAAAGTTTCGACATCAGTCGTGACCAACCCATCATCGATACCATTTTGGTGGCCGCCAAACTGGCCGGACAACCGATCAAGATTCTCGCTTCGCCCTGGACGCCACCCTTTTGGATGAAGACGAACCATTCGCCCATCCAAGGCGGCAAGCTCATCCCGTCTTATTACCAGACATGGGCCGATTACTTTGTCCGTTTCATCAGCGCTTATGAAAAGGCCGGCGTCGACATCTTCGGCGTCACGGTCCAAAACGAGCCTTTGGCCGTCCAACGCTGGGATTCTTGCATTTATGACCACGAAGAAGAACGCGATTTCGTCAAGGTGCTCGGCCAGACCTTTGAAGCGCATGGTCTTCAAGACAAGAAAATCCTCATCTGGGACCACAACCGTGATGTCATGGTCGAACGGGCCAAGGCCATCTATGACGATCCTGTGGCCAGACGCTACGTCTGGGGCACCGCCTTCCACTGGTATGACAACGAACAATTCAACGAGGTCAGAAAACATGCAGAGCTGTTTCCAGACAAGCACCTGCTCTTTACCGAAGGGTGCCAGGAACGCGGGCCCCATTTCGACGAGTACGCCGTCGGTGAGCGCTACGGACGCAACATGATCAACGATTTACGCAACCAGACCGAAGGCTACATTGACTGGAACCTGTTCTTGGATGACACCGGTGGACCGAACCATGTCAATAACCTTTGTTCAGCCCCTGTCATGTTCAAGATTTTTCAAGAAGAAGTCGTCTTGATGCCTGCCTATTACTACATCGGTCACATCTCCAGATATGTCCGACCTGGTGCCGTCCAATTGGCGTCATCCGGTCATGACGGCCTCTGGTATGTCGTCTTTGAAAACAACGATCAAAGCAAGGTCGTCATCATCCAAAACGAACAGGATGAGGATGTGAACGTTTTCATTTCCGGTCTTGGTGACGAGATCCGCTTCACTTGTTTGAAACACAGCATCTCCACCCTCTTGATTTAAACAATCAAGCACCCGAGCCAAGCAAGGGTGCTTTTTGTTTGTTTCTTTTTCTTTGAAAACCCTTTACTTTTTGATAAATTCACTTATAATAGAAATAGGAAACCGATTTCCATGAGGTGGCATATGAACCTATCCAGACACAAGCATCTGACCCGTAATGATGGCTTCTATTTCCCTTTGTTCAACTTAAAAGGCCTGCGTGCATCGATCACGCCTTTTTTCGCTGGGGATTTGAAGACCGATCATCATCATTACGGTTTGCAGCCGGTGACGGAAACCGACTTGTATCACAGCATGTTTGGCCGAAACATCATCTTCGAGGTCGATGGCGTCAACCATTTTTTGAATGGGGTTACCCCTGTCCAGAAAGAAGATGACGTGACTTGTGAGACCAACCCTTTTGAACAGACGGTGACGAGAACCAACCGTCTCTTTCGTCTTGAAACGGTCTCATTCATTCCGGTGGATGCCATGGTTGAACTACATCAGGTGACCTTTGAAAACCATCATGACCAACCGTTGAACGTCCGCGTGACGACCAGCATTCCGCTCTATGGCCGAAGTGCCGACAACTTGCGGGACCACCGGCATGTGACTTCGCTTTTAAACGAGGTCGACGTCGTCGACCACGGCATCATGCTCAAACCGACCTTGTCATTTGACGAGCGGGGTCATCAGGTCAATCATACCGTTTACAGCGTGTTTGCCCAAAGTGAACACCTTGACATCGACCGTTATATTCCCGTCCTTGACGATTTTGTCGATGGCGGGTCCTTGCATGACCCGAGAGGTCTAGACCACCATACGCCTGCCCATACGACCGTCAAGGGCTACGAGGCGATCGGTGCGATCGGTTTCAAGACCGTCACCCTCGCACCCGGTGCGTCGTTTGTCCTTTATGTGTCAGTGGGCATCCATGACAATCAGGAAGAAGCACGACAAGAAGGGTTGTTGTTTTTGAATCAAGCCGCGTTCACCAAGGCAAGGGCGGAGATGATCCGCTTTTTCGAAAACCGTCTCAAGGGTTTGTCTTTTGTCATCGCCGATGAGGCGACCAGCCAACAATTGTCCTGGGTCTCCCTTCAACCCATGCTCAGACGCTATTACGGCAACTCCTTCCTGCCCCATCACGACTACGGCCGGGGCGGCCGGGGCTGGCGTGACCTGTGGCAGGATCTATTGGCCTTGATCATGATGAATGATGACAGTGTCGTCGAACTCTTGACAAGCAATTTCGCCGGTATCCGCATCGATGGGTCGAACGCCACCATCATCGGCGACGCCCCTGGCGAATTCAAGGCCGACCGGAACCAGATCACCCGCGTCTGGTCGGATCATGGTGTCTGGCCGCTCTTGACGACCAACATGTATATTGATGAAACCGGTGACCTCGGTCTGCTTTTGAAAACCGAACCTTATTTCATGGACCAGTTCACCCACTATACCAAAAAGCAACGGCCGTTGCCAAAAGGACGCGTCCAGCTTGACGGCAAAGGCGACGTCTACCAAGGCACGATCCTCGAACACCTGTTGTTACAAAACCTGGTCGCCCACCACAACACCGGCTTTCATGGATTCATCCGGCTTGAAGATGCCGACTGGAACGATGGTCTGGACATGGCCCATGACAAGGGCGAGACCATTGCCTTCACCCACATGGTCGCCCACAACCTGCGCATCCTATCAAACCTGGTCTCACATCTGAAAGGTAGCCATGTCATGGTCTTTGAAGAGATGCTCATGCTCTTTGATGACAAGCCTGACCTTGAGACATTTTTCGACGCTGTTGCCGCCTTTAAGGGAAACACCGTCGCCCTGCCTAGGGAAAGTCTCGCCACACGTCTGTCAGACTTGGCGGAAGCCAGGATCAGACACCTTCACCAACACGCCTTCAAGCATGGTCGTTTTGAAAGTTACATCAACAACGACGGCCGGCTTTTGGACACCGCCAAGACTCTGACCCTGACCGGTCAGGCGATGGCCTTGCTGGCCAGGACAGCGTCAACAGAACAGGCTACAAGCATTGCCGCAACCACCAAGGCCGCCCTCTATCACCCTGAGCAAGGTGGCTATCGTTTGAACAGCGACTACGGTCACGTACTCACCAACATGGGACGGGCCTTCGGCTTCGCTTACGGACACAAAGAGAACGGCGCCGTCTTTTCCCACATGGCGGTCATGTACGCTTATGGCCTCTATCAATACGGTCTTGTCAAGGAAGGCCGGGAAGCCTTCATGGCGTTACTCAAACGCGCCCAGGATGACGCTGCCAAGGTCTGGGCCGGCATCCCCGAATACTTCAACGACCGCGGCATCGGCATGTATCCCTACCTGACCGGATCAGCCAGCTGGATGCTTAAACTGCTTCGGACCGAAGTGTTTGGCATCACGCTTGAAAAAGGCGTCCTGTGGCTCTTTCCCAAACTCTCGAAGTCTGATTTCAGCAACGGCAAAGCCGCCATCACAACCTATCTCTTTGGTCGCTTGACGACCGTCACTTATCATCATCCGGACCTGCATGATCAGGGTGATTACGAGATCACATCGATCATCATGAACGGTCGGAAAACTGACAATGGCATCACCCGGATCACGGGAGACATCGAGGTATACCTCTCATGAAACTTTACGACATTTATGAAGCCGGCTCAGCCGGTTATCACAAACTTTTCCATCATCAGAACTGGCGCGTCGCCATCCTCAATTACATCGACGACCTCGCGCTTGACAACATCCGGTCCGTCGAAGCCCATCTTGAAACCGATGAGGCGTTCGTCTTGCTTGAAGGTGACGCCGTCCTTGTTCTCGGTCAATGCAACCAAGGCGACATCAAGGGTTTCGAATGCGTACGCATGCAACCCGGCCAAGTCTACAAGATCCCCAAAGGTGTGTATCATGCCGTGACCATGACCGAAGATGCCAAGGTGCTGATCATCGAAGAAGAAAACACCTGCCCGGATAATTCACCGACCATCCCGCTTGATGCAGAAAGCCAGCAAATGATGAAGGCACGGATCCGCGCCTCCGGATTCACCTTTTAAACCAAGAGAAGACAAGGAGAAACGACATGTCAAAACGAACCATCTATACACTCGCCAAGGAACTGAACCTCGCACCGGGCACCATCTCGAAGGTGCTCAACCAGACCGGCAACGTCAGTCAGGAGACACGTGCCCGGGTACTGGCCCACATCAAGGAGGTCGGCTACGTGCCCTCCACCAGCGCCCGCATGCTCAAGTCGAAAAAAACCTATTCGGTCGGCATCGTCTTCACCGAAGAAGCCGATGTCGGTTTGGAGCATTCATTCTTCTCAAGCATCTTGCAACACTTCAAGACCTATCTTGAAAAAGCCGGATACGAGCTCAGTTTCATTGTCAAGAAACTCGGCCAGCATGAACTCTCCTACTATCAGTGGTGCATGAACAAACGGGTTGACGGCGTCTACATCGTGGTCGGCAATTACGACGACCAAGGGTTGTATGAACTGGTCAGCTCGAACATCCCTTGCGTGTCGACCGACATGATGCTCAAAGGTCTGCATACCGTGATCAGCGACAATGACCAGGGCATCCGCATCGCCCTCGAATACATCAGGGACGAGTTGAAAAAACAACGGGTGGCGATGATTTCGGGTCCACCCTCATCGAAGGCCTTCGAGGAACGCCTTCTTGCCTACGAGACCTACATGCCCATGATGGGTCTTGAACGTCATGAGGGTTATGTCGTCTTCTGTGAAAGCTTCGGCTTCACGAGTGGCTACCGTGCCATTCATGACATGATCAAAAGTGTCTCCATCATGCCGGAAGTCATTCTCGTGGCCTCTGATGACATCGCACTCGGTGTTCTCAAAGGCTTGAAGGACATAGACATCCGCGTGCCTGACGACATCCAGGTCATCGGTTTCGATGACATCGCTTTCGCCAAGCATTTCACCCCATCTTTGACCACCATCGCCCAAGATCAAAAGGCCCTCGGTGAGACGGCTGCCAAGCAGTTGATCTATTTGATGGAAAACGGGGATCAGGAAATCCCTGAAGTGCTCAAATTGCCGGTTGAACTCATCCGCCGGGAATCAACGAAACCCGCATCATGAAGGAGGATATCAGCATGTTTGAAACCCAAGGGGATGTCTTTATCATCCGTGATTATCAAAAACAAAAACCGTTTGCCAGCTTCCTAAGCGGCATCGCCGGTCCCATGGGCATTCCCATGTGGGCGTTCTATGTCAACCGCGGCCAGCTCATGGCGTCTTTTGGCATCCGCGACAAAAACGGCCAGATGCTCGAATTTTATCCCGCCAACCAAGCCTATCACTATGTCTACGTCAATGGATTCAGGACCTTTGTCAAGGTGGATGGCACTGTCCACGCCTTCTTTGATGAAACGAATGCCGGACAGTCGATGCACGTCAGCCGTGACCAGGTGTCTATCAAAGAGACATCCAAAGCACTCGGCCTTGACGTCACCGTCACCTATTACACCCTGCCTACAGAAAGGGTGGCCGCCCTCGTCAGGAAGGTGGAGATCCAAAACCTGAAAGCCGAACCCCGTCAAATCGAAATCATCGACGGTCTTGCCCAAATCCTGCCTTCAGGACTTGACCATGGGGCCTACAAGGCTGTCTCGAACGTCTTGCAAAGCTGGATGTCCGCCCTGCACCAAGACGGTTATGTCTTTTACAAACTGCGTGCCTCGACCGGTGATACAGCCGAGATCAAGGAAATGCACGAAGGCAATTTCTACCTGACTCTCGGTCTTGATGATCCTTTGTATATCAGCGACACCAGACTGGTGTTTGAAGAAGACAGTTCCTTACGGACGCCATACCCTTTCATCAAACACAACATGCGCACGTTGAGGGAGATGCCTCAAGCCCATGTCAACCAAGTGCCGTCCGCCATGACCGGCGCTGCGTTCACACTCGATCACCGCAAGGTGTTTTACAGCCTGGTCGGCCATGCCGCGGACGAGACCATCATCCATGATCTGCTCAAACGTCTGTCACCGGATTTCCTGGCCGAAAAAGAAGTGGAAAACAAGCGCCTGCACGAAGACCTCGTCGCCGGAATCGAGACCAAGACGGCCCATCCGCTTTTTGACCAGTATCTCAAGCAAAGCATGCTTGATAACATCATCCGGGGGGGAACCCCGCGGGTGATGGACACCAGAAAAGGGCCGATCGGTTATTACCTTTATTCACGTAAACACGGCGATCTGGAACGCGACTACAATTTCTTTCAGCTCGAAGCCAACGTCTATTCACAAGGCAACGGCAATTTCCGCGATGTCTTGCAAAACCGTCGGAACGACATCTTTTTCGAACCCCGCATCGGCGATTTCAATCTTTACCAGTTCGGCGCCTTGATCCAGGCGGATGGCTACAACCCGCTCTCGATTGAAGGCATCCGCTTCCGTTTCGAAGGTGATCATGAGAAACTGCCGGAAGCCATCCGTCATCTCTTGAAAAACACCTTCACACCAGGACAGCTGGCCACCTTGCTCGACCAGGCCGGCCTGCCCGCCGATTCGACCTTGAAAAAGGTGCTCAAACAAAGCACCGCCATCATCAAGGCTGATTTCGGCACCGGTTACTGGGAAGACCATTTCACTTATCTTTACGACCTGATCGACGCGTATCTCGCTGTTTATCCCGACCACCTGGTCAAGGTCCTGTTTGACAAACGCTATCCCTTTTTCCAATCACCGGTCGACGTCTTGCCGCGGTCGGAAAAATACGTCTTGACCAAAGCCGGCAAGGTCAGGCAGTATGGTGCCATCCGCCATCTGCCGGACCAGGCAAGCGGTTGGCTCATGCATGATGATCAACTTGTCGAAGTCAATCTCTTCGGCAAACTGCTCATCCTCGTCTTGAACAAATTCGGTCATCTTGATCCGGCCTGCATCGGCTTATCTTATGAAGCGGAGAAGCCGGGTTGGAATGATGCCATGAACGGTCTGCCAGGTCTGTTCGGCTCGGGTGTGTCCGAGACCATCGAACTGGCCAAGCTGGTCGACTTCCTGCTTGATACCGCCCGCAAGCACCCCGATGCGCGCGTCGTCTCCCTGCGCGACGCCGATCTTTTGGCCAACGCCTATCTCCAGATTGAAGAGAAGGATGCAATGAAGGCCTGGGATGCCCGCATGCAGGCCTTGGAACGCTATCGCGCAGCCTTGAAAGGACCCCGGATCACGAGCGAACACCAGGCCCGTCTGACCGTGCCATGGCTTGAACACATGAAAAAAACGCTGGACAAGGCGATTGAAAAAGCCAAGGCCATTGATATCGTGATGCCGACCTACCTGACCTATGAAGCAACCTCGTACACGCCCCTCCTGCACGAAGACAAGACCGCCAAGACCGGTTATGACGGTCTGCCCCTGGTCAAGGTTGAAAGTTTCGAAATGAAGCCGTTGCCGCGTTTCCTGGAAGCACCGGCCCGTTATCTGAAAGCCAGAAGCACGCCTGAAGAAGCCGAACAGTTGTACCGTGCCGTCCGAAAAAGCCAATTGTATGACCGCCCGCTCGAGTTTTACAAGACGAGCGAATCGTTGGAGGCTTTCGGTCATGATCTCGGCCGGATCCGTGCTTTCACACCGGGCTGGCTAGAACGTGAATCCAATTTCCTGCACATGACCTACAAATACCTGCTCGGCATCTTGAAGGCAGGCCTGTATCCCGAATTCTTCTACGAAATCAACACCAACCTGACCTGCTTCATGGATCCCCGGATTTATGGTCGTCCACCAATTGAAAACGTCTCGTTTCTGGCCAGCACCGTCAATCCCGACAAGAAGAAGCACGGCCAGGGCTTCTATGCCCGCCTGACCGGTTCCGCCGCGGAAGTGCTGTCGATGTGGCGTCTGATGTTTTTAGGCGCACGCCTCTTTCATGATCAGGAAGGTGTCCTCGCTTTCAGTCTCTCACCCAAACTGCCGGCCTCCTTCTTTAAAGACGGCAATGTCGAAACCAGGCTTTTCGGCAATGTCCACATCGTCTATCACAATCCAGACGGGCTTGACACGTTTGAAAAGGATGTCGCCATCCAGACCCTGGTGCTGCACAAGACCGGTGAACAAATCACGATTGACGGCGACAAGGTCGTCGGCCATCTCGCCCGTGACATCCGCGAAGGCTTCGTCAACAAGATTGAAGCCCATATCGGCAAAATCGCATAAATAAAAGCCCTGAGGCTTTTGTCAAACATCGGTCTGCTGATACACTTTGATGGAATCGACCTCCAGCACAAACGGGAAGTCATCATCCACGATCGTACCCCCGAACATCCCACCGACGGCCATGTTGATGATCAGGTAGAACGGTTGGTCGAAAGGCCATTCACGTTCACCGTCACCGTGTTGCCGTTCATAGCGGGCATAGGATTTGCCATCAATTGAAAACACCAGCTGATCTTTCGTCCATTCCATCGCATAGTCATGAAAGGCCGTATCCGCGTCATTGACAAAGGTCTCGGTCGTCCGCTCGGTGTTGGTCCGATGGTTGAAGGCTGCGGTGTGCAGGCTGGCGATGATGCGTCCAGGGTGATTGCCGGCATATTCCATCAGATCGATTTCACCGCACAGCGGCCAACGGATACCGTTGGCATGTCCCTCGCTCAAAAACCAGAAAGCCGGCCAGCTTCCCCTGCCTTTCGGCATCCTGGCACGGATGACGAACCGTCCATATTGCCAATGCAGTCTGCTTCTGGTGTTGATCCGGGCCGAACGGTATTTGCAAGGTCCTTCCTCATGGAGGGTCGAGATGATGAAAAGCCGGTTGTCGCGAATATGGACATTGGCCGGATCTGCGGTGTAACATTGTTTTTCCTGGTTGGCCCACTTGTCACCGACCTCGATATGCCAATGGTCGGAATCCGGCGCGCCGGTGCGTCTGAAATGTTCTTCGAAAACCAATCGATATGCGGACATGTTGACCACCTTTCTTGTCGTCAGAAGGAGTATACAAAACCATTTTACACGATAATGGACGGTCTGGCTAGTCAATTCTCAGGAAAGGTCGTTGACTCGGCTGCCATGTAAGCGATTTACTTTTTTCAGATAAAAGCCTTTACATTTGATGTGAATATGGTTATAATATGTTTAGGAAACCGGTTTCCGCATGATGTGGTTTCATAGAAGCCGGACCTATCATGGATGACAACACAAGATGGCGCTTTTCCTTGAGGAAAAGCATGCGTTGTCATCAGCTGAATTAAAGTTGGACATCAGACAATTTCCGACATGGAAATGTCTTTAAAGATAGTGTCAATTAAAAAAGGAGGAAAATACATGAAAAAACGTTTGTTTAGTGTGTTGTTTGTCTTGTTCTTTACCGTGTTCATCGTCGCTTGCGAAGGCGAGATCGAACCGTGGCTGACAAGCATCACGATTGTTGGTGCTGATGACACCACTGTTCCATTTGACGAACCGTTCAATGTCTTGGAAGGTGTCACAGCCATCGGTAACAACAGCATTGACTATACCGACCAGATGACTTATGCCACGACCGCACCGATTGACGCGGAAGGCAATCTGGACACGACTTCGACAGGTGTGCACGCCGTCCGTTATGAAGTGCGCGTCGGCACGATTGTCGTCCAACGCTGGCGTTACATTACAGTTGATCAGCCTGAACGTCCCGACGGCCTCGTCGTCAATGGCGACTTTGCCCTGGGTACGGTGTTCTGGGATGATCCGGCCAATGGTTTCTTTGTGGCGGATGGCGCATCCTTGTCACTGTCCATCGATGATGGCGCTTTGAAAGCTGACGCTGTTTCCGGTTCAAATGTCTGGACACCGCGCTTCGGCCAACAGGGCATCCCCTTTGAACAAGGCAAGGCTTATGAAGTGACCTTCAGGGCCAAGGCAAGTGTTGACAAGACCATCAACCTGCAAGTGGGTGAACTGATTGACTTTGCACCGTGGTTCATCGACTTCAAGCCCGGTCAGACCGAACATCGCACCATCACCACCGAATGGGCTACCTACACCTATACTTTCTTCATGGGTACTGACAATCCACGTGGCGGCATTTTGTTCGAGCTGGGTAACATCCCGCCTGAGGGCACGCTTGGTGGCGCACCATTCACCATTTGGTTTGATGACATCGACGTCATCGAAATCGATGATCTGGAAGACACCATCGCACCTGTATTCAGCGGTGTGAGAGCCAACATCAACCTGGCGGTCGATGATGACTTCGATCCGCTTGAAGGCGTGACCGCGATGGACAATGTCGACGGTGATGTCACCGATCTGATCGATGTGACGATTTATGAAGTGGTTGGCGAGACTGAAACCGAAATTGCCGAAATCGACATGTCGGTCGAAGGCACATACCGCATCGTTTACACCGTGAGTGATGCCGCCGGCAATGAAGCCATCGCTGAAAGCCATCTTACAGTCATCCTGGTCATCGTCTTTGAATATCCGGGCTGGCGCACCTTTGTCAACTTCTGGGAAGGCACCGAAAGCGAACTGATTGTTGAAGACGGCGTCTTGACCTTCACGCTGACCACCATCAGCGCCATGAATGAAAACTGGAAGGCCCAGGTCATCCAGGATGCCTTCGCTTTAGGTTATGGCGAAGACAACGAGGGCCATATGGCACTGGAAGCCGGCGCCACGTATCGTGTCACCTTTGATGCCAAAGCGACGGTTGCAGGCGACATCGTGCTTGCAATCGGTTATTCCATCCCCGAATGGAACCCGTATTTTGTTGAAGAAGACATTGCGGTGACCACCGAATGGCAGACCATTTCCATCGAATTTACATTGGATGCGGAAGGCGATTACTCGATCCCCGCCCAATTCAAACTCGAAATGGGATTGCTCTTTGAAGGACTCGACGCCCCGCAAAGCTTCATGCTCGACAATGTCATGATCGAGATCAAGGTGGGCGATGACTTTGTCCCGACCGACTTGATCTTCAATGGCACCATGGATGAGGAAGTCATGAATATCTATGCCCTGCCCGAATGGCGTTCATTCGTCAATTTCTGGGAAGGTACCGTGGGCGAAATCAAAGGTGTCAATGGCGAACTCGTGCTCAATGTGACCAACATCAGCGCCATGAACGAAAACTGGAAGATCCAGGTCATTCAGGACGCCTTTGCCTTGGGTACAGGCCCGGACAACGCGGGACACATGCAACTTGAAGCAGACAACACCTACCGCGTGACCTTCCGAGCCAGGGCCTCTGTCGCTGGACAAGTCACCTTGGCCATCGGCCATAGTGAAGGCGAATGGACACCGTACCACACGGCAACCCTCGATGTCACGACCGAGATGCAGGAGTTTGTCGTCACTTTCACCACCGATCATGCAGAAATAGACTATTCCGTCTTGGCGCAGTTCAAGCTTGAAATGGGATTGCTCTTCGCGGATGTATCATCAGGCTACTTTGTCCTTGACGATGTCGACATCAGAGTTCTTGATGGTGAAAACTATGTTTACACCGGTCTGATCAAGAATGGCACGATGGATGCACCGTTCCTTTATGCCCTCGAAGAATGGCGTGCTTTCGTCAACTTCTGGGAAGGCACCGTCGGCAACATCTATAACGTGGCTGGCGAACTTGTCTTGATGGTCGACAACATCAATGCCATGGATGCAAACTGGAAGATTCAGGTCATCCAGGACGCCTTTGCCTTGGGTACCGGTCCGGACAACGCGGGACACATGCAACTTGAAGCAGACAACACCTACCGCGTGACTTTCCGTGCCAGAGCGTCTGTCGCCGGTGAAATCACCCTGGCCATCGGCCATGCCGGTGGCGGCTGGACGCCATATCACATGGCAACCCTTGATGTCACCACCGACATGCAAACATTTGAAGTCATCTTCACCACTGATGATGACGAGATCGACTATACCGTATTGGCGCAGTTCAAACTTGAAATGGGATTGCTCTTCGCGGAAGAATCATCAGGCTACTTTGTCCTTGATGACGTCATCATCGAAGTGCTTGATGACGAAGACTATGTCGACGCTGAATTGATTGTCAACGGCCACATGAACCTGCCGGCACCTTATGAACTCAACGAATGGCGTGGCTTCGTCAACTTCTGGGAAGGTACAATCGGCAACATCCACGGCATCGCCGGTGAGTTGATTTTCATGATCGACAACATCAGCGCCATGGATGCCAACTGGAAGATCCAAGTCATCCAAGATGCCTATGCACTTGGCACCGGCCCGGACAACGAAGGCCACATGCTCATTGAAGCGGGCAAGACCTACCGCATCACCTTCACTGCCAGAGCGTCTGTTGCTGGTGAAATCACCCTGGCCATCGGCCATGCCGGTGGCGGCTGGACACCTTACCATATGGAAACCATTGAAGTCACGACCGAGAGACAGACCTTTGTCATCGAGTTTACAGCTGACAATGCAGATCCTGATTATTATTCAGTGCTTGCACAATTCAAGTTTGAAATGGGCATGCTGTTCGCCGAATCAACATCCGGTATCTTCGCGCTTGACAATGTCATGATCGAAGTGCTTGACGATGAGACCTTCATCGATGCCGAATTGATCGAAAACGGCACCATGGACAAAGCACCTAATATCGTGGACATTGCCCTTAGCATTGAAGATTTCAGCACCTTGGTTGCCGCACTGATTGAAGCTGAACTCGTTGCCGCCCTGCAAGGCGAAGGACCGTTCACCGTCTTCGCACCAACCAACGATGCGTTTGCTGCCCTGCTTTTAGAACTCGACATGACCGCTGCGGAACTTCTGGCACTTGAGACCCTTCCTGAAATTCTGCTCTACCATGTTGTGGCCGGACAGTTTACCGCCGCTGACGTAATCGCCCTGGCCGCTGACGGCCCGGTCGAAGTTGAAACATTAAATGGTGCAACGATTACAATCTCCGTGGTCGAAGGTAGTGTCTTTATCAATGATATCGAAGTCACCCTGCCTGACGTCATGGCCAGCAACGGCGTGATTCACGTCATCGACGGCGTGCTCCTGCCACCAGCAGAAGAAACACCAGAAGAATAATATTATAAATGTGATGGCGCATGGGCATGCTTGTCCATGCGCCAATCCACACCAAGTTATCAAATAGGAGGAGAATATGAAAAAATTACTGTTATTCACCACGGTCATTCTCTTTGTCTTCGCCCTGCACGCCTGTAATGGCCAAAACGGCGGTAATGGCGGACAGCAAGGCATCGAACTGACCTATGCTGACTGGGGCAACCAAGAGTTCAACCAGTTATTGATTGACGCGTTCATGGAAGAATATCCTGACATCCGCGTGACCTTGCGAGGCGACATTGATGGCGCCGGTGATATCTTCACAGGCAACCTTGTCACTGCCGCACAAGCCGGCTTGCTCCCTGATGTCTATGCGATCGACAATGTCCCCACGGCCATCAATGCCGGCTTGACATTGGATGTCGCCCCATACTGGGATGCAGACCCGGAAACAGCCTTGATCTATGAGAACATCGCCAACACGGCGGTCTATCAAGGCCAACGTCTGGCCATGCCGTCTTACCAGTTCTTCAAAGGTATTTATATCAACCTTGACATCTTTGACGATGCCAACCTGACCACGACCGATGATTACCGCGTCGATTTGGACGGTTATCCGGTCAAGGACTGGACCTTTGATGAATTCATCGCCATCATCAAGGCCGTCACCAACTATACACCTGAGAATCCGGAAACCTTGGTCATTGGCATGGCGAACTGGTTCGGCGCACCTGATTTCCAACAAGTCTGGCCAACCATGTTTGATGCCGACGTCCTCTATGACACCTATGACGGCACCGCATTCCACTACACTTCACCGGAATGGATTGATGCCATGACCGAAAAAGTCGACTTGCACCGTGCCCAGAATGGTTGGACCACCAACCTTTCCTTGGACGATCTGGAAGAGTACGAAGTCTTGAGCCAATTCTTGACGACCGCCGGCTATGTCGCCCTTGACATCGACGGTTCCTGGATGTTCTGGATGATCAACGAAGCTGTTGAAAATGGTTTCAATCTCGGTTTCTGGCCCTATCCTCAAGGACCGGCCGGCTTTTTCCCGCCGACCATCCTTGACTACATCTGTGTCTCCAGCCAGACCGACCATCCTGAAGAAGCCTATCTTCTGGCCAAATGGATGACCTGGGGCAGACAAGGCTGGGAAGCCAGACTAGACATCTACGAGGCTGACAAGGCCGCTGCCTTGGCAGCAGGCGAAGTCCCGACCTGGCTCGACCGTTTTCCGGTTGCCGACTATCCGGATGTCTGGGACCGCGTCTTTGACCTGGTCGATGGCATCGAAGGCATTGAATACACGATCGATCACATCGCAAACGCGAAACCAGACCTTGACAAGTGGCTCCCGGGCTACAAGGATTTCTGGGCATGGGTTTTCGATGGTGAGAATCCCTACAACTGGATGAATCTGGTTGAGGCCGGACCGGCTGCTGTCGGCACTTACGCCGTGCAGTGGAACAACAGGATCAATGACATTGTCACCCAGGAGAAAGACCGCTTAGGCAACGAATAAGTCAACGTTTACATTTCATGATATAATCGGGAGAGAAGGTTCACCTTCTCTCCCGCATCATCATGTCCGGAGGTTCGCATGAAAGCCAAGAGCCACGAATGGGTCGCTTATTTAAAACAACTCAATCCCAAAATCATCATCATCACCATCTTGTCGGTGGTCATGGTTTTATTATTGAGTTTGTCGTTTTTACGCAAGTCAAGTGACGATCGTTTTTTCGATGCGATGCCTTTGGCACACGATTATGAAGACGTACGGCTGACCGCCGTTTACAATGTGCCCCTCTACACCGCCATCTTTGCTGGGTACCGTGAACTTGGACTCGAACCGGCCGGTGAAGATCATGAGATCAGCACGGCTGACATGACCGGTCAACGCATCGACCGTGATCATCCTGATTTCGGCCATCATGTCGCTGATTATCTTGATGCACAAGGTTTGCCGATCATGGATGTCTTGCTGGTGGACCGCGACCAGACCGTCTCATTCGTCCATCCCGGCACCACCAACGGCCTTTATTACCTTGAAATCGATTATCTGGAACTCGACCAGAGCATCGACAACACGCAAATCGCCATCACGATCAACGGTGAAAGTCCGTTTTATGAAAGCCAGACAATCGTCTTGCCTTCACGCTGGCTCCTGGCCAGCGACACCTTTACTTTGGACCGCTACCAAAACGAAATCCAACCCAATTCGCTCAAGGTCCAAGATTGGTTTTCCCATGCGATTCATGACTATAGGGGTATGCATCCCGGTCTGTTCGCGTTTCATTTGAACGAGGGTGACACCATCACCATTTCCCATGTCAACGGTCGTCTCTTGATCGGTAACATCCGTTATGTCGAGCCACGCACGCTACCGACCTATGCCGAATACCTGGCCGACAAAGGCAGCCATCCCGTCGCATCTGACAAACTCGTGGTGGCCGCCCGTGACATGCTTTTCCGCAACGATCCTTCGATCCGTCTGCGTCCGGAAATGGATCCCTCGAACCTTTATTATGATACGCAGTTTCTCAGACTCAATGTCATCTTCGGAGATTCCTGGCAAAATGCCGGCCAAGCCGTCACCTATGCGGTGGAAGTCACAGAACCAGGTTACTATCAATTGTCCTTCAAATATCGTCAGTACATCATGAGGGACATGACGGTCTTCCGCAAGATCAAGGTCAACGGTGAAGTACCGTATGACCTTTTGGAACATGTTGCATTCCCGTATACGACCTCATTCATGCACCGCACGTTGAAAGATGCCGATGGCCAGCCGCTTTATGTCTATCTGGAAGCCGGCACTCATGAAATCACGCTCGAGGCGGTCAGCTATCCTTACCGGCAGGCCATCGAAACCATCCAATATGTCATGCGTCAGATCCAAAACATGGCGCTCGATGTCAAACGCTATACCAGCGGGGGCACCGATCTTTACCGCGACTGGGACATTGAAGCCTATTTTCCACAGGCCGCCGGCCAAATCAGGGACTGGGCCGATTTGCTTGATGATTTGCACCAAGCCTTATTGGCGTTGTCCACGAACAACAACCCTTCCGAGATCAGCCAGTTGAAAGTCGCGTCCGCACGGCTGAGAAACATCGCCTCTGACATCAACCGCCTGCCCAGCCGCATGGTCCAGTTTTCCGATGGTGACTCCTCGGTCAACCAGATTCTGGGCAATCTCATGCAAAACCTGTTACGCCCCAATCTCGAACTTGAACGTCTCATCGTCCATGGCGATGTCAACATCGGCCGCCCCCACGCCAATGTCTTTATCAATTTCTGGGAAGGCCTTAAACGTCTTGTCTTGTCGTTTGTCAACAATCCCTACAGCGCATCGGCGCGACGACAGGACAACGAACTGATGGTCTGGGTCAACTACCCCCGTCAATACATCGAAATCATGCAGACCATGATCGACCAGTATTACGACGGCACGATGAATGTGACCCTCTCACAAATGCCTGACCAGAACAAGCTCATCCTCGCCAATGCCAGTGGCAGGGCACCGGATGTGGCGATCGGTGTCAATCACTGGATTCCTTATGAATTCGCCATCCGGGATGCCTCTTTGGACTTGCGTCAGTTTCCCGGTTATGCCGACCTTGTGAGCAACTTCACACCAGGGGCGATCATCCCCTATGTCTTTGAAGAAGGCGTCTATGGCCTGCCCAGCACCCAAAACTTCTGGGTGACTTTTTACCGCCGCGACATTTTAGACAGCATCGGCATCCATGACATTCCGCAAACCTGGGACGAAATCATCGAAATCCTGCCGATCCTACAAAGTTACGGCATGAATTATTTCGTCCCGTTGGCCCAGTTTTCCGGACTGAAACCATTTGTCGCCACCCTGCCGTTCATTTATCAGTTCGGGGGTGACCTTTATACCGAAGACGGCATGCAGACCGCCATCAACAGCGAACAGACACTCAAAGGCATCCGCCTCATGTCCGAACTCTACACGCTTTACAACCTACCTAAATTCGTCGGTAGTTTCTTCAACCATTTCCGCTATGGCATGTTGCCAATCGGCATCGGTGACTTATCAACCTATATCCTGCTTCAAACCGCGGCTGTCGAGCTTGACGGTCTTTGGGGCATGGACCTGCATCCCGGTGTCTATCATGAAGACCTGGATACCATCGTCCGCTATTCCGCCGTCGGTGCCCAAGGCGACATGATTTTGAGTTCGACGCTCCATCCGGACGAGTCATGGCGCTTTCTGTCATGGTGGATGTCCACACCAATCCAGTCGGAGTTCGCCTTCCTGCTGCAAAGCACCTACGGCAAGGCTTATTTCTGGAACAGCGCCAACATCGAAGCCTTCAAGACCGTCTCGATGCCTGACGAATACAAGCAAATCGTCCTGGCTCAGTGGGAGTGGGGCATCGAAGCCTCCCGTATCCCGGGCAACTATATGGTCGAACGCGAGATCAGCAACGCCTGGACCCGGATTGTCTTTGAAGGTGCCAACCCGAGACAAGCCCTCGATGAGGCGGTGCGCATCTCCAACCGCGAGATCATCTACAAGATGGCCGAGTTCGGTTATGCTTTCCAGGGACAACCCTTGAAACCTTATCCGGTGCCGAGCATCTACAACATCCATGAATGGCTGACGGAGGTGTCCGATGATTAGACACATGAACCGTCCGGCCTGGTTCATCGTTCCTTATTGGTCGTTGTTCGCTCTATTTGTCATCATTCCCGTATTGGCCGCGATTGCCTTGTCTTTCACGTATTTCAACGCCATTCAGGCACCACGTTTCATCGGGATCACCAATTACATCGAACTGATCACGATGGACACGGTGTTCATGCAGTTCGTCTTGTCCAATACCTTGCGTTTCGCCCTGATCGTCGGACCTGTCGGTTATTTCCTGGCTTTCATGCTGGCTTGGACCCTGGCCCAGATCTCGGCCAAACCACGCATGGTGCTGGCCATCATCCTTTACTCACCGTCGCTGACGCTCGGTGTCGCGATGGCCGCCATGTGGCGCATCATCTTCTCAGATGACTCGCAAGGCTATCTCAACAGCCTGCTCATCAACTGGGGTGTCATCTTGGAACCGATCGCCTTCCTGCAATCACCGCAATACCTGATGAGCATCATGATCATTGTTTCCTTGTGGAGCAGCATGGGCGTCGGCTTCCTGGCGATGCTCGCCGGTGTCCTCAATATTGACCAGACCCTTTATGAGGCCGCCTATATGGATGGTATCCGCAACCGCGCCCAGGAGATATTCTATATCACCATCCCTTCCATGAAACCGCAGATGCTGTTCGGTGCGGTCATGGCGGTGGTGACCACCTTCCAGGCCGGCGGTATCGGCGTGATGCTCTCAGGCACCAATCCGACCCCGCAATATGCCGGCCAGCTGATCGTCAACCACATCGAAGATTTCGGTTTCATCCGTTACATGATGGGGTATGCCGCAGCGGTCAGCGTCGTCCTGCTTTTGATGGTGTACTTCATTTCGAAGGTCACCTGGGGCATTCTTGGAGAAAAGGAGTGAGATGATGGCCAAATCCTCGTTCCAAGGTACCAAAATCAATCCGATCCGCTTTCATCGCAGCCAGTTGAAGTTCTATGCCTTCCTGGTGCCTTTTTCGACGTTGATGATCCTGCCGATCATCTTCATCATCAACCATGCTTTCAAACCACAAAGCGAACTATTCGCCTTTCCGCCCCGTTTTTTCGTGCGCCAACCGACCTTTGACAACTTTCTTGAACTGTCACGTATCGCCTCGGCGTCGGGCGTGCCTTTCTCACGTTACATCATCAACAGTTTGTTCGTGACGGGCGCAGGTGTCTTCCTGGCGATTTTCATCACCGCTTTTTCCGCTTATGCCTTGTCCAAACTGAAGTTCAAAGGCAAGCGTTTCCTCTTCGAGGTCAACACGCTCGCCCTCATGTTCGTGCCGATCGCGGTCCAGATTCCGCGTTACCTGATCATCGCCCAGACGGGCATGATCGATTCCTACGTGGCGCACATCCTGCCCATGGTCGTCATGCCAGTCGCGATGTTTTTGATCAAACAGTTCATCGACCAGACACCCGATGAACTGATTGAATCGGCCAAGATTGACGGCGCTTCGGAAATGGAGATTTTCCTCAAGATCATCTTCCCGATCGTGCTGCCGGCAATCGCGACGGTCGGCATTCTCGCCTTTCAAGTGTTATGGAATGACGTCACGACGTCCATTCTTTATATTGATGACGAAAGCAAACGGACTTTGGCCTTCTACATGATGAGCCTGACGTCCATTCAAGGTAACATCGTGGCCGGCCAGGGGATGGCAGCGGCCGCCGGTCTGATCATGTTCCTGCCGAACCTGATCCTCTTCATCATCCTGCAAAGCAAGGTCATGAACACCATGGCCCACTCGGGGATCAAATGATGAAGAAGAAGTTGCTGATCCTCCTTTTAGGTCTCCTGATGCTTGTGGCGTTCGTCCCATCCCCGGACCCACAAGCAAACGGGTTACCCTACAACACGTTCACCTACAGCAGCGCCGCCCGCCGTTTTGTCTTCACGCAGGATGCCTACCTGCCGCTTTCCATCAGTTATGAGCTGGCAGGCTTGCGTCTCAACAACCCGCAAGACCTGACGATCGATGCGGAAGACAACATCTATATCGCTGATTACGGCAACAGCCGCGTCATCAAGTACAGCCTTCAAGATGACGAGGTCTTCATCATCGGCGAAGGCGTCTTGAACCAGCCCAGCGGTGTCCACGTCGGACGGGACGGCCATCTTTATGTCGCCGATTTCGGCAACAAGGCCGGTTATCAGTTCCTCTATGACCGAGACACCAGGACCTACAGTCTCGGTGCCACTTATGAAAGACCGGTCGGCACGCCGTTCTTCCAACCAGGTGACGCCTTCGATCCGACCAAGATCGTCACCGACATGGGCAATAATGTCTACCTGCTGCTCGCCGGCAACATCAACGGCATGGCCGAGTATGAGAACAACGGCAGCTTTTTCGGCTTTTTCGGCGGCAACCGCCTGCCGAACACCTGGGACAACGTCCTGCGTTTCATCCTCTTCGATGAAACACAGCGACGCAACTGGTTCCAGATGATTCCCAAACCGGTCTATAACGTCGCCGTCGACCGCGACGGCCTGATCCTGACGACGACCAAGGGTGACATGGGCTATGTCAAGCTCAACATCGCCAATTTCGTCTACAGCAGTTCCGTCTGGGGACACACCAATGTCGAAGACATCTTCGTCGGCCCCTACAACACCATCTTCACCGTTTCCGAAAACGGGTTCATCACCGAATATGGTCCGGACGGATCGGTCCTCTTTGTCTTCTCCGGACCCGATCGCTTCAACCAGAAGGGCCTGTTCAAGGCGCCGACCGGCATTGCCGTCGACTCAAAAAACAACCTTTATGTCGTCGACCGCACGACCAACGCCCTGCAGGTTTTCATTCCGACCGAATTTGCCAACCTGGTCCATTACGCCATCAGCCTGTATCAGGACGGCCGATATATAGAGTCGCTTGAACCCTGGCAGGAAGTGCTCAAGATGAACAGTTTGTTCGATCTGGCCAACAAAGGCATCGCTGATGCCTATTTCGCACAAATGGAATATGATCTGGCGATGGCCTATTATGAAGTGGCCAGGGACACCGACGGTTACTCCAACGCCTTCTGGGAAGTCAGGAACACCTTCCTGCTAGGTAGCGGGGCCTTCCTCGTCATCCTTATGATCAGCATGGTCGTGCTCTTTGCCGTCAACCGTCTGACCCATTTCATGGTCCATGTTAAAAAACCGGTGGCCCGCTTGAAAACTTGGCTCGGTCAATACAAACTTTATCAGGAACTGGTTTTCCCCTTTTACATCTTCAGACAACCGGCCGATGGCTACTACGGCATCAAACGTGAGCAGAAGGGCTCCAATCTGTCGGCGACAATCTACCTGCTCTTGTTTTTCAGCATGTACATCCTGTTCATTTACCGGACGAGTTTCCTCTTCAACCCATACATTCCAAGTGAAATCAACATGTTCCAGCAGATCATCACCGTCTTTTTGCCTTTCTTCCTCTTCGTCATCGCCAATTACCTGGTGTGCAGCATCCGTGACGGCGAAGGTAGGCTCAGGGATGTTTATCAGGCTTCGGCCTACACCTTGCTGCCGTTGATCATCACCTTGCCGTTGGTGACATTGGTCTCGAACGGCCTGACCTATAATGAAGCCTTCATCTACCATACCATCCTCTTTGTCGGCATCTTCGTCACCGTGCTTTATTTTGTCATCATGATCAAGGAAATTCATTTCTACGACATGAAGCCGACCCTCTACAACCTCTTCATCACCTTGTTCACCGCCCTCATGATCCTGGCGGTCGTCTTCATCGTCTACTTGTTGTTAAATGAGGTTGTCACCCTCTTTTCAGACATCATCAGGGAGGTGGTCAGTCGTGGTTAAACTCATGCGTTACATGGTCGTTTTCGCCCTCTTTTTCATGCTGATCAGTGTCATCACCTATGGTCGCGGTCACCACCATGCCGGCGACATCGACGACATCATCCAAAACTATCCTTACATCAACCAGATGCTTCTGGAAAGTTCACGTTATACCCAGACCGATGACGTCGATCCGGCCCGGATGGACGCCTATCTGGACACTTATCGTCTTAAATGGGACGATGACCAGCTCGAAACGATGGGCTTTCTTCCCATGATCGAAAACGACACACTCAAAGTCTGGTTTGAAAAGGATTCATTCTCGCTGATTGTCCATAACAAGACGACAGACTATTTCTGGTCTTCAAGACCGGAGTTCCAAGGAATCAGCGGCACCCAGGAAGCCAACCAAGCCACCCGCCGGTTGATGAATTCCGGTCTTTGGGTCGAATATGTCAGGGCCGCCAATGTCTCTTCGAGCACAATCACGACGGCATCGCTTTATACGATCGCCGATGTCCAGTTCCAAAACGACGGATCGATCACCATCGAACATGATGATCCGATCCGGCCCTACCAGATCCAAGACGGATCTTACAACACCAACCGGGCCGAGACAACCATCACCGGACAAACGGGGACGGGCTTCAGCGTCGATGTCAACCTCAAGCAGATCAATGTCCGCTTCACGGTCACCATCGCCCTCGTTGACAACCAGATCGAGGTCTTCATCCCACAGGAAAGCATCCTTGAGACCGGCGACATCTTCCGCCTGATCGGCATCCAGGTCTTCCCCTATTTCGGGGCGGCCCGCGAAGACAAAATCCCGGGCTATATCGTCATCCCTGACGGTCTTGGCGCCCTGGTCCGCATGCATCACCCCTGGAATACGAGTTTCCAAGCCCGCTTTTACGGTCCGGATGCCGGCTATGCCACGACCACCCTGCCCAGGTTATCGGTACCAATCTACGGCATGGTCCACCAAGCCGGCGCTGATGCCTTTTACGTCCATGTCGCCGAAGGCGCCGAGACAAGCCAGCTGCGTGCCACCTTCTGGGGTACGAGCACCCGCTATCACCGCATCACCGCCCGTTACAGCGTGCGCCAGATCTACCGGAGCGTCATCAACCGGGCCGGTGAAGGCCGCGAGGCTGTCAGACCGGATCTGACAGCCAGCGATTATCGTCTGATTTTCAATATCCTTGACGGTGACCAGGCCCATTATGTCGGCATGGCCACCGATTACCGTGACCGTCTGATCGAACAAGGCATCCTGACCAGTCGTGAGAAAAACAGCCAGGACGGCATCCCCCTGCATCTGAGTTACATCATGAGCGACCGCGAACCCTCCTTCATCGGTACCGCCAAGGTTGTCATGACGACCACCGACGATGTCATGCACAGTTACCAATCCTTCCGCGAGGCAGGCATCCTCAACCAGCAGGTCAACCTATACGGCTGGAGCAACGACGGGTTTTTCAATCGCGCACCCTACCGCTTCCGCATCAGCGGCAAAAGCGGCTTTGACGACATGACCGATCTGATCACGGCCGACGGCAACACCCTTTATCTGCATAATGATTATGTCGTCTCGAGTGAACTGTCATCACGGGTGTCTTATAACCGGGATGTCGCCCGCAATCTCTCGCGTCTCAAGATGACCATGACCAGGCGGTTGTTGAACGACCGCACGGTCGAACTCTACTTTGTCACCCCTGAAAGCAGCGACCGTCTGGCCGCTGCCGACCTGCGGCACCTCGAGGGTCTCGGTGTCTCAGGACTGATGATGACGGATTTGGGCAATACCTTGTTCAGCCATTTTGACGGCGGCTTGTATGAACGCAGTGACGCCATTGGTTATTATCAAGACATCGCCGCCCGCTATGACCATCTTTTGCTGGACATGCCCAACGATTACCTGTTCGCCTATATCGACGGCTATACCGCCTTGCCGATCACGAACAGCCAATACGATTACTACACCGACCTGATTCCGCTTTTGCCCATCATCCTGAAGGGCAGCGTCTCCTATTACACGCCTTATCTCAATTTCAACGCCCTGGCCGAAGACCGCTTGCTGACAATGGTCGATTTCGCCGTCAACCCGAGCTATGTGCTGACCGAACAACCGACCTATGAAATGCGGTTCACGATGGCCAACCGTTTCTACACGACGACAAGAAGCGATTATGAAGCGGAGATCATTGAGGTCTATCATTATCTCAACGACGCCCTCAGCCATGTCATGGACGCCTACATTGTCCATCGTCAGGTCATCGAGACCGGCCTGGTCGCCGTGACCTATTCAAACGATGTCGTCATCTACGTCAATTACAGTTATCAGTCGAAGACGGCGGACGGTCATCTGATCGCGGCCCGCGACTACAAGGTGGTGACGCCATGAAGAACGTGCTGAACCATGTCAAAGGCTTTTTCGCCGGCATCAAGAACGGATTTGTCCGTGCCTGGCGTGCCGCCGCTGATTATCATTACCACAAGATTTCCCCTTCTTACGATAAAATCAAACATGCCTTGAAGAACAATGTCATCGTCCGTATCGAGGGACAGCAATTGACCTTGTTCAGCTTCTTAAACATCACCATCACCCGGCGTCGGCGTGAAGGCTTTTATGGCTATGTCTTCATCTTGCTTTGGCTGCTTGGTTTCCTGGTCTTCACCCTTTATCCGATGTTTTATTCGCTTTACCTGAGTTTCAATCATGCCTATTATTCGGCTCAGACGGGCGTCGTTTCGACCTTCATCGGTTTTGAAAACTATTTGTCCATCTTCAGAAGCCAGGTGCTTTTACCTTTATTCGCCACCTATCTGGGCAAGATGGTCCTGTCGGTGCCGCTCATCATCGTCTTCTCGATTTTGATTGCTGTCCTGATCAACAACCCCATCAAACTCAAAGGCTTCTGGCGGACTGTCTTTTTCCTGCCGGTCGTCATCGCCACCGGTCCGGTCATCGGCGAACTGGCCAACCAGGATGCCACCTCACTACCTGCCCTGCAAGATTCGGAAGTCTTGCTCTTCATCACCGAAAATCTTGGTGATTGGCTGGCCAATCCGTTGGAAATCATCTTGACATCAATGCTCTTGATCCTCTGGTATGCCGGCATTCCGATTTTGATTTTTTTGGCCGGTCTGCAAAAAATCGATACCGCCATTTATGAGGCGGCCTCGATCGATGGTGCATCGCCCTGGGACCGTTTTTGGAAAATCACGCTGCCGTCGATCAAGCCGCTCATCAGCGTCGCCATCATTTATGTCGTCGTCACCATGTCGCTCTTTGTCGAACCGGGCGGCATCCTTGACCTGGCCAGGATCCACATGCTGGTCGGCGCACCGGATTCAGCCTTTTTCCACGGCTACGGCTACGCTGCCGCGATTGCTTGGATCTATTTCATCCTGATGGTGATCCTGATGGTCATCTTTGTCGGTATGATGTCGATCAGAAGGAGGGAAGAGGCATGAAACAAGACAAAACCGTGTTGAAACAAAAAATCCGCCGAATCTTCCTTGGCATGAATGTCGTCGACGGCTTGATCTACAAAGTGATCATTTATACGCTGTTGATCAGTTTCAGCTACATCTATCTCTATCCGATCTTGTTCATGGTCGTCAACAGCCTGATGACGGTCGATGATCTGATCAATCCCGGCATCAAATGGGTACCCACAGCGCTTGAGTTTTCGAACTACCAACGGGCCACCCAGGTGCTGAAGTTCCCGGATTCGGTTTTCGAGACCACGTCTTACGTGCTCAAGGTCAGCATCGCCGCGACCTTGTCTTCAGCCATCATCGGTTTCGGCTTCGCCCGCTTCAACTTCCCGCTTAAGAACATCCTCTTCGCCTTGATGCTCGCGACCTTCATCCTGCCTTCGCAGGTGACGATGGTCGCCAACATGCTCATCTTCAGCAACCTCGGACTGATGAGCACGCAACGGGCCATGATCTTGCCGGCCATTTTCGGCCAAGGGGTCAACGCCGCCATCTTCATTCTGATTTTTTACCAGTTTTTCAAAACCATTCCCCAAGTCTTGATGGAATCGGCCGAAATCGACGGCGCCTCACCTTTCAAGGTCTTCACCCGCATCGCTGTACCGTTGGCCGTGCCGTCGTTCATCATCGTCTTTTTGTTCAGTTTTGTCTGGTATTGGAACGAGACCTTCATCACCGGCCTCTATGTTGGTGGTCGAATCACGATGCCTTTGAAACTAGGGGCTTTCAGAGACAGTTATATCACACTGTTTCCACCGGGTTCACCGGGTTCGGAACTCAATGAAGCCATCTTGCTTGCTGGCAACATGATCACGATCCTGCCGTTGTTGTTGTTATACTTCGTGGCCCAGCGCTACTTTGTCGAAAGCATCGACCGGACCGGCATCACCGGCGAATAGAAAAGGAGCACACCATGAAAAAATTACTTTTAATGTTCATCATCTTGTCCTTGCCGGTGCTGGCATCATGCCAACAGGGCGTTCCCAACGGTTTGTTGCCGTTGTCACCGGTCGAAGATTGCGCGGTCGGCACGCTGGAAGGCGGCTGGGTCTGCATCTGGGCTGATGAGTTTGACGGCGACGAGATCGACAGTGAAAAATGGAACTTCCAGACCGGTGGCGGTGGCTGGGGCAACAATGAGCTGCAATATTACCGTCCTGAGAATGCCACTGTCTCAGATGGACGCTTGATCATCACCGCTAAAAAAGAAAGTCATATGGGCAGACAATACACCTCGGCCCGGATGACCACCAAATACCGTGGTGACTGGCAATACATGCGCATCCAGGTCAGTGCCAAGATGCCAGGCGGACGTGGCACCTGGCCGGCCATCTGGATGATGCCGACCATGAATGTCTATGGTGGATGGCCCAACAGCGGTGAGATTGACATCTTAGAATATGTCGGTTACGACCCTGACAAGATTCACACCGCCATCCACACCCAGAAGTTCAATCACAAGATCGGCACGCATCTCTTCTATACGAAGACATTGGCCGATGTCGAGACGACCTTTCATGTCTATGAGATGATCTGGTCGCCGGGCCGGTTGGAAATGCGCGTCAATGATGAACTGTTTGGCGTGTTCGCCTATACCCCCGTGTTCAACCAGGAAGTCCCTTATCACGCCGCGTTCCCCTTTGATCAACTCTTTTATCTGATATTGAATGTGGCCATCGGTGGCGACTGGGGCGGAAGAGAAGGCGTCGATGACAACATGTTTCCGACATCCATGGAAGTCGAATATGTCCGTGTCTACCAACTTGATTACGCGACTTTGGACAAGGAAACCCCGTCGACACCCGCCAACATCCAACTCGCCCAACTGCCCAACACCTTGTTCTGGACACCATCAACCGATGATGTCGGCGTTGAAAAATATGCTATATATGTGGACGGTGATTTCCGTCAATATGCCAGTTTGAACCAGGCACGCTTGATCGGTTTGAATGTCGGTCAGACCTATTCAATCCAGATCCAGGCGGTTGATTTTGTCGGTCGCCGCTCGGGCAAGAGCGACAGTTTCCTGCTCACCATTGTCTGACCACCAAGTTCATCACGTCTTAAGAGCGGCTGATTCTCAGCCGCTTTTTCATGAGTATCAAGCATGTTAAAACGGGAAAGAATATGATATACTTTAACGTGTGAGAAGGGAAGCCCATGAAAACCTATCGCATGGCAAGTTTCAATCTTCGTCTCGATCTCGAGATCGACGGCAGACACCGCTGGCAGCATCGCCTGCCGCACGTGTTGTCTTTTTTGAAACGCAGACGTCATGACATCATCGGCTTCCAGGAAGTCACACCCAACATGTATGAGACGCTCAAGGAAGAACTCAAAGGTTATGATTATGTCGGTGATTACCGTTACTACCTTGACGAGGCCACACCCGTTTTCTACCGCAAGGACAAACTGACCCTGCTTGAGGACAAGACCTTCTGGCTATCTGATACACCGGATGAGATTTCCATCTACGAAGGCAGTTTTTTCTATCGGATCTGCACGTACGGCATCTTTCAAACCAAAACGGGTGTCATCGCTTTTTTCAACACCCATCTCGACTATCATACCGACGACTTGAGTCTCAAGCAACTGAAAGTCATCCTCAAGGTCATTGATGATGTCCGGACGCGTTATCCGCAAGCCGGCATCGTCCTGTGCGGCGACTTCAACCAGCCACCGGGTTCACGGACGGTCGAATACGCCTCATCCAAACTGATCAAGACCTTTGATGAAGCACAACCGACGTATCATGGCTTTGGCAAGTCAGACCCGGGCGTGCTCCTTGATTATTGTTTTTATGACCGGATACCGTACGTGAAACTCGATAGGGTCACCAAACAACCCAAGGGGACATACTTATCCGACCATTATCCGCTTGAACTGACCATCAAACAATGATTTCACATGATGTTGACACCATTAAGACAAGGAAGACCTCCCCATGATTTCTGATGTCATCAAGATATATAGCGAGCGATCCGCTGATTTCGTCCAATATTTTCTCCAACATCTGACACTGGTCATGACCGCCGTCCTGTTCATCACCATCATCGGACTGACGCTCGGCATCATCATGACCTACAACCGCCAGTTGGCCAACGTCGTGTTGGCCGTCACCGGTTTTTTGTATACCATCCCTTCGATTGCCATGTTCGGCTTCCTGGTCTTCATCACCGGCATCGGCAACACCAGCGCGATCATCGCCATCGCCATTTACGGCATCCTGCCACTCGTCCGCAACACCTATGTCGGCATTAAAGAAGTCAGTCCGAACGTGATTGAAGCCGCTACCGGCATGGGTAGCACGCCCGTCCAGCTGCTGTTTCGGATCCAACTCCCGTTGGCAGCTCCGGTCATCATGGCCGGTTTCAGGACCACCGTGGTCATGACCATCGCCTTGGGCGGCATCGCCTCGTTCATCGGGGCTGGCGGCCTTGGTGTGCCGATCTGGCGCGGCATCGCCGTCAACAACCGCGCCCTGACGGTCGCGGGCAGCCTTCTGATCGCCTTGTTGGCGGTCACCGTCGACGCACTCCTCAACCTGGTTGAGAAATATATGCGAAAAAAATTATATGGAAAGCAAGAGAGGAAGAACATATGAAAAACAAACTATTGATGGTCTTGTTATTATTGTTTGCCGGCCTGATGATATCAGGTTGCCGGCAACGGGCCGACATTGTCATCGCCAGCAAGCCGATGACCGAGCAATTCATTTTGGCTGAAATGTTGATCGCCTTGATTGAAACCCATACCGATTTATCGGTCGAGCACCGCTCAGGCATAGGTGGCGGCACCACCAACATCCACCCCGCCATGATCAGTGGTGACATCGACCTTTATCCCGAATACACGGGCACCGGCTGGATGCAGGTCCTACAACTGGAGTTCATCGCCGATCCGACCGCGCTTTATCTGGCCGTCAAAGAAGCCTATGACGAGGAATTCGATATCACCTGGACCGGACTTTACGGTTTTAACAACGGCTTTGGCATTGCCATGAAGCGTTCGTTGGCCGAAAGTATGGGCATCAGCACCTACAGCGACCTCTTTGAAAAAGGTCTGGCCTTGCGTTTCGCCGCCAACTATGACTTCTATGAGCGCGAAGATGGTTATCCCGGTTTGACCGCCACCTATGGTGCCGCTTTTGATGAGACATTCGAAATGCAAATCGGACTGGTCTATACGGCCATCGGTGCCGACCAGGTCGACGTGGCCATCATCTTCACGACCGATGGACGGCTTGAACAATACGACTTGGTCGTGCTAGAAGACGACCTCAATTATTTCACGTCTTATGATGCCGCCACGCTCGTCCGCAATGAAACACTTGAAAAATTCCCGGAACTGCTCGCCGTCCTTGAGATGCTCACCGGACAAATCAGTGACGCCGAGATGACCAACCTGAACTACCAAGTCGAAATCGAAGGCCTTGATCCCAAAGTCGTCGCGTTGAATTTCTTGAACAGCAAGGGACTGCTTGACTAGATGAACATCATCGAGATCCGTAACCTCGACAAATCCTATGACGGCATCAATCCCGTTTTAACTGACATCACGCTTGACATCAAGGAAGGCGAGTTCGCCGTCCTTGTCGGGCCGTCCGGTTGTGGCAAGACCACGTTGCTCAAGATGATCAACAAACTCATCCCGCTGAGCGACGGGTTCATCCGCATCCACGGCAAGTTGTTATCAGAATGGGATACCATCGAACTACGTCGCTCAATCGGCTATGTCATCCAGCAGGTCGGTCTTTTTCCGCATCTCACCGTCCGTGCCAACATCGGCTATGTGCCATCCATCAGCGGACAAAAGCGCGACCAAACCATGACACGAATCGAAGACTTGATCCGTCTGGTCGGACTGTTGGAGACGGATCTCGACCGTTATCCGCATGAACTGTCCGGCGGGCAGGCCCAACGCATCGGCGTCGCCCGGGCGCTGGCCGCCGATCCCGCCATCATCCTGATGGACGAACCGTTCGGTGCGGTCGACGAGATCACCCGCCGGAAATTGCAAGACGAGCTCAAACACATCCACCGGACCTTGAAAAAAACCATCCTCTTCGTCACCCATGACATCGGTGAAGCCATCCGTCTGGCTGACAAGATCGTCTTGTTCAACGAAGGCCGGATCGAACAGGCCGGCACCCCTGAAGACATGGTGTTCAAACCTGTCAACGATTATGTCCGTTCCTTCTTTGGCGTCAAAGGATTTAAGGAAAGTCTCGATGAAAATGAATTGAAGACCCTTTATGAAGCCATTTTAAATGGTACGATGACGATGACTGAAGTGCTGGAGCGATGCCAGGCACCCAAGTAGGTAGTCATGGACCGGCCATGACCGAGGCGAAAAAAAAACACAATCATTAAAGATTGTGCGGGTTTTCATGGTACCCCCTGTAGGGCTCGAACCTACGACCCACTGATTAAGAGTCAGTTGCTCTGCCAGCTGAGCTAAGGAGGCGTGTATTCATTGCAAAAATATGATAACACAGCCCCCTGAAAAAGACAAGCCTTTTTCACCGGCAAACCGGCAAATCGTCATGAATGCCTGAAAACCTTCAAAACACCGTCATGGTGTTTTTTTCATCACTCATGTGTGTTATAATGACGATGAGCAAATTCATGCAAAGGGGCAGGCCCGCATGTACCATTACACACTCGGTTTCATCAAACGGCAAGACCACATCCTCATGATCAACCGCGACCATCAACCGTGGAAAGGCGCCTGGAACGGTCTAGGCGGCAAAATCAAACCCGGTGAAACACCTTTTCAAGGCATGGTTCGTGAAATCAAAGAGGAAACAGGCATTGCCATCGAAGCAACACAAATCCAAGACAAGGGCTTGTTGACCTGGAACGTCTTCAACGCCGAGGGACGTGGCCTGTATCTTTTTTTAATCGAGGTTGCTAAAGACTTTGACTATCCGACACCAAGGCGGACGGAGGAAGGCATCCTCGAATGGAAACATGTCGACTGGATCAATGACTATGACAATGTCGGCATGGCTGCCAACATCCCTTATTTCCTGCCGACATTGTTGGTGGAAGAAGGACGCTATCACTATGATTGCCTTTTCGAGCAAGGCTTACTCAAATCCGTGTCAAAGGAGAAGATGACCGCATGTACCTAGAAATCATCCTGATCAGCATGGCCATCATCCTGAGTCTGTATGTCTTCCTGCAGGCCAAGAATAAACAAAAGAAAGCACGCGTCCAGCAAGAGGCCGTGGCGCTTCTCAAATCGTTCGGGTCGGTCATCGAAGAAGCGGGGCGTACCCTGTTTGAAACCAAGCGTGGTATTTACAAGGTCTTGTTTTACCACATTCCGCTGAATGCCGAGCTGACCATCAACAGCAAGATCAAATGGGAAATCCGTCTGATGGGCAGGTCGACTTTGGTCGACATGAGCCGTTTTTTGTCAGGACCGGAAGCCAAACTGGTCATCGTCTTTCCCATCACACAACCGATCAAACGCTATATCAATGAAAACGAAATGACCTTTGTCAAGGCCGAAGACCGCTTCCACAACATGCACGTCGTCCGTCTCTTCGAACTCAGATCGATGTTGGAGGAACACGTCTTATGAAAAAAGTCATCCTGTCGCTGTTGCTGGTCTTGCTTTTGGCCGGGCTCGGTGCTTGCCATCGCCCGGCTGTTGTTTATACCGACAACGAACCGTTTGTTTTGGACATCGAAGGCGACACATTGAAGATTTTACAGTTGACCGATTTTCATCTGACATTCGGCATTGACTACAACGACCAGAAAACGTTTAGGTTAATCGAAAAACTGGCCGCCCATGACACATACGATTTGATCGTCATCACCGGTGACCTGACGATGTCCCCATCGGCCTTACGGCTCTTTCGTCAGACCATCCGCCGGATGGAAGCCATCGGCATCCCTTGGACATTTGTCTTCGGCAACCATGAGAATGACTTTCATCGTCATGAGCAGTTCATCAGGCACATCGGCCAGACCGAACATCTCTTGTTCAAGGTCGGCCCTGAACTTGAAGAAGGTGGGTTCGGTAATTTCAAGATCACGTTTACCAAGGACGGCAATCCCTTTTATCATGCCTATTTCCTTGATTCGCATAGCGAGGTCGAGGATTACACACCTGAACAAGGCAAATACGGCTATTTCAGCACCGCCCAGGTCGCATGGTATCGCGACCTGGTCAAGGATGATGCCGAGGATTCGGTTGTGTTTACACATATTCCGCTTCGCCAGTTCATCGATCCTGTCGATTATGACGGCATCTTCAACGAAGACCAGGTCTACGCCCAAGGCATCGATACCGGCTTTTTTGACGCCATGCTTGAGTTTGACCGTTCCCGGGCCGTGTTTGTCGGCCATGACCACCTCAACGATTTTTCGTTCTTCCGGGAGGGGATCCTGCTGGCCTATGGACGGATCACCGGCTACAACGCCTATGGCAACCTTGAACGGGGCGGCCGTGTCATCGAGATTGATGATGCGGGCACGCTTACGACCTATATCCTGTTGGAAAGCGAGGTCTGGTCATGAACCTCAAACAACGTCTGCTCATCACCGCCGCCCTCTATTTCTGGGCGATTGTGGGTCTGTTTTTCACCGGCTCGTTTCTCCTTTTCATGCTGCCTTTGGGCGGTCTCGTCTATGTGCTGATCGGAGGGAAGAAACATGTTTGAACTCATGGTCGGCATCATTGTCATCAGTTTCTGGCTGGGCTTCATCGGTGGTCCTCTGGCCTTGTTCGCCCTGAGGACATACCGGGTCATCCAAGACCGTCTGGTGCTTAAAAAAGCCGTTTTTGTCTTGCTTGTCCCTTGTTCGATCGGTTACTTCCTGACCTACCGTGATGAACAAAGCCGTTTCACACGACTTTACGCAGTCGTGATGACCGTCGCTTTTGTCTTGATTGTCATCGGTGGCCTGTTATCCATCTACATGCATCTTGATCTTCATTTTATCTATTAGGAGTCTGACATGTTAGTGCATATCGTCAACAAACAACCCAACGCCCGCATGTGCTTTGTCTGCGGCACCCATAACGACCTGGGATTGAAAGCCCGTTTCTACGAACTCGAAAACGCGCAACTCCTGGGTGTCTTTAAAGGACTTGATGCCCATCAGGGCTATCCGGCCCACATGCATGGTGGCATCATCGTCGCCCTTTTGGACGAGGTCATCGCCCGTGCCATCCAAATCCATGAACCTGACAACTGGGGCATCACCTCTGATTTGTCGGTCCGGTATGTCAAACCGGTCCCGCTCGACCAGACCTTGATGGTCGTCGGCAAGGTCACCAGAAACCGGCGTCGTCTTTTCGAGGGCGAAGCCTACATGATCGATGAATCACAAAACATCCTGGCGATGGTGACCGCCCGTTACATCAAGCGGAAAGCCGACGAGGTCTTCGCGGACGCGGCCAAGGTGGATGAACATTGGTTGTCTTTGGCGGATGACGATGATCTAAAGTCCGTCGAACTGCCGTTATGAGCATCCTCGATGTCAAGGACATCACGTTCAGTTATGGTGATGAAGAACTCTACCAGAAGGCTTGCATGCGCCTGTTCGAAGGGGAACATGCCGTCCTGGTGGGACCGAACGGCACCGGCAAGACGACGCTTTTAAAACTGCTTGACCGGTCGCTCAAACCTGATACAGGTACGATTCGTTGGCTGCCCGGCAAGCGCGTCGGCTATCTCGACCAACATGCCAGCATCGATGGCTCACGCCTCGTCAAGGACTACCTTCACGAGGTCTTTTTGCCGCTCTTTGAAAAAGAAAAAGAGATGGAGGCGCTGTATGAAAGTCTCGTTCATCTGCCAGAAGCAGACCACGCGCGCATCCTGGTCCGGGCCTCCGCGATCGGTGATGCGTTGATCGAAGCCGATTTTTACGCCTTGACATCGAAAGTCGGTAACATCATCCACGGACTCGGCCTGACGATGGACGTTTTAGAGATGCCAATCCGGCATTTGTCAGGAGGCATGCGCGCCAAGATCATTTTAGGCAAACTGTTACTCGAAGAAGCAGACGTTTTGCTTTTGGACGAGCCGACCAATTTCCTGGATGTCCGTCACATCGAATGGCTGACCAGGTTTCTAAACACCTATCCCAAGGCCTTCATCGTCGTCAGTCACCAAGAAGATTTCCTGGCCGCCATCGCCAATACCGTCTTCGCCCTGGAAAGCGGCCAGGTCACCCGCTACAAAGGTGATTTCGCCTTCTATCTCAAAGAACGCGCCCTCAGACATGAACAACATGAAAAGGCGTATGAGTCGCAACAGCGCATGATTGTCGAAACCGAGGATTTCATCAAGCGTAACATTGTCCGCCAGTCAACGACGAAACGGGCCCAGAGCCGCCGCAAGATGCTTGAAAAGGTCGTTCGCCTGGCCCCACCCGTGAAAAGCAGGACCTATCATTTTCATTTTCCCATCGGCCGGTCGACCGGACGCGATGTGCTCGTGACAAACCATCTTGAAATCGGCTACGGCGACTCCTTGGTCGACCCGTTGACGCTGACCATTATGAAGCAGGAAAAAGTCGTCATCACCGGCAAGAACGGCATCGGCAAATCGACCTTTGTCAAGACCATCATGGGTGTCATGCCAGAAATGGCGGGCACGTTCCATTGGATCGATACCGCCCAGATCGCCTATTTCGCCCAGGAGGCAGACCTTGATTCCGTGTTGACACCTTTTCAGGTCATCCATCATCATTATCCGCAGTTCACCAAGAAGGATGTCATGTCGCTTTTAGGCAACCACGGCATCGATTATGACATGGCCCATCGCCCCTTTTCAACGCTATCAGGCGGTGAGTCGACCAAGGTCAGACTGGCCTTGCTTCGTCATCAGAAAGGCAATGTTCTGATCTTGGACGAACCGACCAACCATCTTGACGTTGAAGCGAAAGAAGCGCTCAAAGAAGCGCTCATTCAATATACAGGCACACTCATCCTAGTCTCTCATGAAAAAGAGTTCTATGACCAGATTTGTGATGTTGAGATCGCTCTTTATACCAATGACTAGACGAATCAAAGCGATGGATTTGTAGACGCATTCACAAGAATGTGTCTTTTTTTATCAACAAGTGACAACATCAACGGGATTGATAAGCGTTTGTGCAATGGCAGGACAGCCGTGATGGTCTGATGAGTTCACAGGTTTTCATTGACGAACTGGTCTTCGAATGTGGTAAAATGAAGATACTGGGACCGACTTTGTCAGATTGAGGTGCACATGGCATGAAAGACATCTTTGATCAGATTTTCGACACTCACAAAGACACCCGTGTCTTTTTTTCACCTGGCCGGGTCAACTTGATCGGCGAGCATATCGATTATAACGGCGGTCATGTTTTTCCAGCCGCCATCAATCTCGGCACCTATGGCATGGTCGCACCGCGTGAAGATGACCGTTTTCGTTTTTACTCGACCGGATTTTCCGGTCAAGGTGTGGTCGAACGGACACGTGACGACCTGGCCTTTCGCGAAGAAGACGGCTGGGCCAATTATGCCAAAGGCATCTTGTCCGCCCTGATTCAGGAAGGACATGCCCTCACACATGGCTTCGACCTGCTCGTCACAGGCGACCTGCCCAAAGCCTCGGGGCTTTCGAGCAGCGCGTCGCTCGAAGTGCTGGTGGCGTATATCGCCAACACCATGTATGACCTCGGGTTGTCACGTCAGGCCATCGCCTTGCTTGCTCAAGCCGTCGAAAATGACTACATGGGGATGCACTGTGGCATCATGGACCAGCTGATCATCGCCAGCGGGCAAAAGGATATGGCCTTGTTGATGAACACGGCGACACTTGAAACCAAGGCCGTGCCAGCCCGTTTCAAAGGGTTTCAGTGGGTCATCATGGACACACGCTACCCACGCAAGACGACCGAATCGAAGTACAACGAACGACGCCGTGAATGCGAAGCCGCGCTTCGTACCATCCAGGCTGTCAAACCTGTCAACCATTTATGCGAACTGGACCCGAACACATTTCATGACATCCAACACGTCATCAAAGACCCCATCTTGTTAAAACGTGCCCGCCATGCCGTCTTTGAAGAAGCCAGGACGTTGGCGGCCCAGGAAGCACTTGAAAGGCAAGATGCCATCGCTTTCGGCAAATTGCTCGACGCGTCCCATCTATCACTGAAAGAAGATTATGAGGTCACCGGCTTTCATCTTGACACGCTTGTGGCGGCAGCCCGCCAGCATGGTGCCATCGGCGCCCGTGTGACCGGTGCCGGTTTCGGCGGTTGCGCCATCGCGCTTGTATCTGATCAGGCTTTACCCGACTTTCAAGACAAGGTCGGATATGATTATCATGACATCACCGGTTTGAAGGCGGCCTTTTACCAGGTCACCTTTGAAGACGGTGTGGGAGAGATCACCATATGAAACTAAAAATTGTCAACCAGTCAACCAAGGTCGGTGACGTCGATATCGTCGTCATTGACAACCAAAAAGGACTCAGGGTCAGACTGACCTCTTATGGGGCTGCCATTCACCGCATCCAGATGAAAAACGGCAATGGCCATCATGATGATGTCGTCGTCGCCCCCATTGATGTCAATGATTTTTTAGTCTCCGATTTTTACTATGGCAAGTTGGTCGGCCGCACCAGCGGAAGGTTGCATGCCCCGAGTTATCAAATTGCCGATAAACAATATCCGGTCACGCCTTTCGGCGGTAAGACCAGCAAGCTCCATGGTGGCGAAAAAGGATTTTCCTTCCAGCATTTCACCATCGAGGAGCAGGTCGTCGAGTCTGACCATGCCTCGGTCACGTTCCGCTATTTCAGTCAACATCTCGAAGAAGGTTATCCCGGCAATCTCGAGGTGCTCGCCACCTACACTTTAGATGTCCATGACCGTCTGACCTTGGATATCAAGGCTAAAAGCGACCGGGACACCTTGTGCAACATCACCAACCACGCCTATTTCAACATGGGACTGCCCAAAAACAAGATTTACGACCATGAACTGATGATCAAGGCCTCACGCTTTTTAGACATCAAGCCGGACTTCACACTCAAGGCCGTCAGGCCGGTCGAAGGCACGCCTTGGGATTTCAGGACACCGGTCCGCCTGGGCACGGCCATGGAGAAGATGCTCGATACGCCTTTTGGTGGTTTTGACCACAACTGGCTTTTCGATGACCATGGTCCTGAGACACCGGTCATCGACCTCTATGAACCGGAAACCGACCGGGGGCTGCAAATGTTCACGACCTATCCAAGTGTCGTCGTCTATACGCACAACCGTCTTTCGTCCGCCTATCTCAGACAGGTGCCAGGTGAAAGCCATCATGCCAGCCTGGCAATCGAATGCCAATATGAACCGGGTGGTATCCACCATCCGGAGCTTTCCTCCGCGATTTTGCCGGAAGGAAAGCCATATCATCACCAGATCGTTTATCAGTTTTACCGTAGGAAACATCATGAAGCTTGAACACTACGTCAACATCCTGGTCACCTATGGCCTTGATCATCATCTGTTTTCAATGTCTGAAACAGACAAGGTCGTCAAAAAATTGGCCAAGGTGCTCGGCCTCAAACCATGGACATTCCAACCGGACCGTCCGGGCTATAATCTTGAAACCATCGTCAACCCCTTGCTTGACCATGCTTTCAAAAGGGGTCTTTTCAGCGTGGACACCATCCATGAACGCGACGCATTTGAAGCCCTCATCATGGATGCCATGATGCCTTCACCAAAGGTCGTCAAAGACCGTTTCAAAGTCCTTCACGACCGTGACCCTGAAAAGGTTACCCGCTATCTATATGACATGTCTGTCGCGGTCAACTATATCAAGGCTGACCGGCTCAGACAAAACATCAAATGGATCCACCCAAGCCCTTATGGTGACCTGCAGATGACCATCAACCTGGCCAAACCGGAAAAAGATCCCAGGGATATCGCGGCCGCCAAACAGACAGAAGCCGTCAAGCAAGACGACATCCCTTTGTGTGTCCTTTGCAAGGAAAACGAGCAAAACTACCACAATGCCAGGATGAACCTGCGCATCGTGCCCGTCACCTTGGGCGAGGAACGCTGGCATTTCCAGTTTTCACCTTATTTGTATTACAACGAACATGCCATCATCCTGCATGACGTGCACAAGCCAATGCAGATCAAACCAAAGACTTTTACCTATCTTTTGGATTTCCTGGACTTGTTTCCCGGTTATTTCATCGGTTCCAACGCCGATCTGCCGATTGTCGGCGGTTCGATTTTGAACCATGACCATTTCCAGGCCGGACGCCATGTCTTTCCCATTGAAGAAGCGACCATCGACAAAGCGTTCGACACCAATCTTGACATCAACATCGAGGCGGTCAACTGGCCGATGTCGACCGTCCGCCTGCAAAGCCAGGACCGTGGCCTGCTTGCCCGCACCGCCACCCGCTTTTGGGAAGCCTGGCAGACTTATGAGCATCAAGCCTTGGATATCATCGCCAAGACCCATGGTGAACCCCACAATACCGTGACGCCGATCGCCAGATTGAAAGACGGTGTTTATACGCTCGATCTCATCTTGCGCAACAACCGCACCTCTGAGGCACATCCCTTGGGCATTTTTCATCCTCATGCCGATGTGCAGCACATCAAAAAAGAAAACATCGGCCTGATCGAGGCGATGGGTCTTGCCATCCTGCCCGGCAGGCTGAAAGAAGAACTGGGCTTGATCCTGGAAGCGCTCAAGCAACGCGCACCCACTTTGCCAGAGACACTTAAGCATCACCAGGACTGGTATGAGACGCTTGAGAGACAAGACATCCGTGAAGAGGATGGTCTCTTCAACGCGGTCGGAACCAGATTCGAACGGGTGCTTGAAGACGCTGGTGTTTTCAAGCGCGACCAGGCAGGACAAGAGGCTTTCCATCATTTCATTGAAACGGTCATCCATCCTGAATAATCGATAAAATCTTGACGCCATGCCATAAGCATGGTATCATTTTTTTAAGAAAGCAATACCGTTTGACATGATCCCTGGGACCATGCTTTTGATATTGACCGCACGGGGGACTCATCTGAATCAAACCAAAAAGAGAAATGGAGACACGTTCATGAAAAAATTGACATGGCTGGCTGTTTTTGTTTTAATGTTGATGGTGCTTGCCGCCTGTAGGGGAGATGGTCTAGAAGAAGTCGAAGCAGTTTTGTCAATTGACGATATTATCTTGGTCGAGGGCCAAAGTCACATCATCACATATACGATTACACCCAGTTATCTCCTTTCCCATGATGTGGACATCACTTATTTGATTATGGATCAGTCACCACGCGGATATGGTGTCATATACTTTTCTGGCCACCATCTGGGCGATCTGCTGGAAGCGCAAGAAGCCGGCACAGCGACAATCAAAGCTGTCGCTGTAAATACGCTAGGATCTGACTATGTTTTTCATGCCGAAACGACTTTCACGGTCACCGTACTTCCACTAGAAGATTTAGGCGATGAATATGTCAAAAACGGCAGTTTTGAAGATGGCTTGCAAGACTGGACCGTTTCATCCTCACATGAGTCTGTTTCCTACTATGCCGCCCCTGTTTCTACCCCACACACCGGGCACTTCGGGTTTGAGATGAATTTTCGCGATGAAGGCATCGAGGAACCGATGACCATCACTTTAAGTCAGTCGATCACCTATGTGCCCGCGGGATCCTATCGTTTCTCGCTCTGGTACCAAGGCATGGTGTTCGCATTGACCATGACGGTCCGCATTGGTTCCGAGGTGGTAGCCACTGAGACATTCAGTGGTGTTGGTTATGATGAAATTCCAGAACATGAGTATTATGCCAATTTCGGGATCGACGTGTTCGTCCCGACTGATTCTGATCTGACCATCGAGATTCATGTCATCGGCAATAATTTGGAAGATCCCAAAACAAGTTACTGGGGAATCGTGGACACGGTCAGTTTCCAAAGCGTGCAACTTGTTCATGGCCATGAATTTGTCAAAAATGGTATGTTTGATGACAGTCTGGCCTATTGGCACGTCACTTCCTCCGACCCGTCTATCTTGTTTGGTCCCGATGAGTATTATGAGATGCATAGCGGAGACGCGGCATTAATGCTGCATTTTCCTTTCAGTCATGATGCTCTGACCTTCACCTTGAGCCAGTTGATCACCGATGTGCCCGCAGGTGTCTATTGGTTCTCATCATGGTACATGGGCAATGTCTTTTCACTGACCATGACGGTCTACATCGATGATCAGATTGTAGGCACCGAAACATTCAGTGGTGAAGCATACGATGCTGTTCCCGGACACCATGGATATGCCAATTTCGGGATTGAAGTGGAAATCGAGGCCGACTCTGACCTGACCATCGAGATTCACATCATCGGCAATCATCTTGAACACTTGTTGGATTTCACCTGGGCTTTTGTAGACACCATCAGTTTCAGGGCGTTGCATCTGCCGTATGAACCGGTTTTATCGATTGATGACATCACCTTGGTCGAGGGCGATACACATGTCATCGACTATCAGCTTTTCCCGGACATCTTTGAAGATGTGCACATCACTTATGAGATCTTGGAACAGACACCGGCTGGCGTGATCTCCATCTCTTCATCGACCCTGTATGCGGATGCGGCCGGTACGGCGCTGATCAAGGCGGTCGCTGTCAATGCGCCTGGCGCCGATAGGATTTTCCAGGCTGAAACGACATTTACGGTCACCGTGCTTCCAGGCGAGGATGAAAACGGCGAACTTGTCAAAAATGGCCGTTTTGATGACGAATTGGCCCACTGGACCATTACAGCCTCGCATGCAGACGTTGATTATGGTCTCGTCCATATTGAAGAATATACACACAGTGGTCAACATGCTTTATACGTGTATTTCTTCGATGCCGATCAGGCAGAAGAACCGATGACCCTTACCTTGAGCCAATTGCTTTCTGGTGTCCCCCCCGGTACCTATCTGTTCTCTTTTTGGTACAAAGGGACGGCGTTCTCGTTATCCATGACCGCCTGGATTGATAATTGGATTGTCGAAAGCATGTCATTCAGTGGTCAATACTATGATGACAGGCCGTTTGAGAACGGTTATGCTCAGTTTGTCATCGAGGTTTACATCGAAGTGGAATCTGATCTGACCATCGAAATCCAACTCATCGGTAACAACTCCGAGTATCAGGAGGAGTCTGAGGTCTGGGTCCAGCTCGATACGATCAGTTTCAAAGAAGGCTATATCGATGACTGGATCATTCCCATGGTTGGGAAGTAAGATGCTTTCGATGTCTATTTGACGACACCACTTGCTCAGACTGACGCATACCTTGTTACGAATCTTATCAAAAAAGCGATCCTCATTCAGGATCGCTTTCTATGTGTTCATCATCAAATTGGTCGATTTCCGCCACCAGGACATCATAGACCTCGTCTTCCCTGATCTTCCTGATGATCTTGCCACGCCTGAACAAGAGCGCTTCGCCCTTGCCACCGGCGATGCCGATGTCGGCATGCGAAGCCTCACCCGGTCCGTTGACCGCGCAGCCCATGATGGCGACATTGATGGTCTTGTTGACCTTGAGCAGATACTGCTCGATGCGTTTCGCAATCTCAATCATGTCATACTGGATGCGTCCGCAGGTCGGGCAGGAAATCAGATTGGGGACTTTGTCCTTCAAGCCGAGATTCTTCAAGATTTCCTTGGCGGCCTGGATTTCCAAAACCGGATTATCTGTTAAAGAAACCCGGATGGTGTTACCGATACCTTCAGCCAGCAAAATACCGATGCCCATCGCGCTCTTGATCGCGCCACTAAAAGCCGTACCGGCTTCGGTGACACCGAGATGAAGCGGATAAGGAAAGGTCTTCGCCGCCAGCCGGTTGGCCTCGACCATCATCGTCATGTCGGTCGCTTTCAGCGACAAGGCAATGTCATGAAAATCAAGCGATTCCAAAATTTCGATGTGGCCCTTGGCGGTCTTGACCATGTTTTCCGGAGTCGGTTTCATCCGGCCCGGCAGTGACCCGCTGTTAACGCCGATCCGAATCGGAATGCCTTTCGCCTTGCAGGCTTCGACAACCTCGGCGACATGTTCCCTTTTAGGAATGTTGCCGGGGTTCAAACGGATTTTGTCAACACCCTGGTGGATGGCCTCGAGCGCCAGACGGTAGTCAAAATGAATGTCAGCGACCAAAGGGATGCTGATTTGCTTTTTGATGTCGCCCAAGGCATAAGCGTCTTCCTTGTCCAACACGGCGACACGAACGATATCACAACCGGCCTCCGTCAAGGTCTTGATCTGCTTGACGGTCGCCGCCACGTCCTTGGTATAGGTATTGGTCATGCTTTGGATATAAACTTTGTTGTTGCCGCCAAGCTGGTGCGGACCCACCTTGATGGCACGTGTCTCTGTACGATGCATCAAACCACCTCAAATCCCATTATAAACCATCTTCGGCCAAAAGTGATGCATGAGACCTTGTCTTCTTGACCGTATTTCCGTCATTTAGGCATCAAAATGGTAAAATGACACCTCACCAGGTTTACTTTCTTGACAAAATCGTTTAAAATAGAACTAACCCATCATCAGGAGGAAACCACACATGCCAAGAAGAATCACAGACGTTTGTATCGCATGCGGTGCCTGCGCGGCCGAATGTCCGGTCGACTGCATTTCCGAAGGCGACATCTACGTCATTGATGAAGATGTCTGCATCGATTGCGGCGCCTGCGAACCGGTTTGCCCGGTCGAGGCCATTATCGAAGTCTGATTATTTTTACTGCTTTCAATCCAATAAAGTGGTCTTTTGACAAGGCCATTTTATTGATGTCTTGCCGATGCTTGGCAAAATGAGTGAAAATGATTGAAATCAAGCATCGCATTTGCTATACTATATCCGTATGTCTGGAGGGATGAATCATGCGTGACCTGGTTAAACTGGTATGCACGGAGTGCGGCGACGAAAATTATCACACCACCAAGAACAAGAAGACGACACCCGAGCGTCTCGAAATGAAGAAATATTGCCCGCGCTTGAGAAAGCACACCATTCACAGAGAAAAGAAATAAGCTATTCGGTCGAATAGTTTTTTTCTATCCCATGCCCATTACATTCACCTCACACACCGAGGCGGCCCACACCTACCTTGTCTGCCGCTTCGACACGTGTTATCTGATCGATCCCTCCGATCACGATGAAGCCATCAAAGAAGCACTTGCCGGACGCAGATTGGCTGGCATCCTGCTGACCCATGCCCACAGCGACCATGTGCATCTGATTGGTGAGTTTGACGCCCCTGTCTTCATACACAAGGCAGACGCTCATCTCCTTTTCGAAGATGCCCACAATGGTTATGCCCCCGGCAAACATCCTTATAAAAAACGTCTGCTCGACCTGCGTTATGTCGATGACGGTCAACGGTTACCTCTGGCAGACCACGCCATCGAGGTGCTTCACACGCCCGGGCATACCAAGGGAAGCGTCTCTTACTTGTATGATCGCGACCTTTTTACAGGCGACACCCTTTTTCAAGGTTCTGTCGGTCGTCATGATCTCTATTCAGGATCGCTGCCTGAACTGAAGAAAAGCATCATCAGGCTCTTATCACTCCCTGGCGGCACCTGTATCCATCCCGGTCATGACGCCCCCACAACCATTCGTCACGAACACAAAAACAACCCGTTTTACCAAAAATGGCATCGGCAGATCAAACGATGAGACGCGCAAGCGTCTTTTCTTTTCATGTAAAAATAGCACATTATCCTTGACAGTGCCAATTCAATTCGTTACAATAGAGTTGGCACACAATGAAAAAGAGTGCTAAAAGGGTGATGCATGTGCTCAGCAACAGACAAAAACTGATTCTCAAAGCCATCATCGAGGCCTACGTCAAAGATGCCCAGCCGGTCGGTTCCAAAACACTGACCCAGATGCCTTATCTTGGTTTCTCCAGTGCGACGCTGCGCTATGACATGGCACAGCTCGAAGAACTGGGTTTTTTAGAAAAGACCCACACCTCGAGTGGTCGCGTGCCTTCGGAAAAAGGTTATCGCTACTATGTCGAACACTTGGTCACCCGCGACCAGGATGTGATCGACTCATTTCCCTTGATCGATGAAGTATTCAGCAAAAACAAGCTGGTCCGCGAACATGCGGTCGAAGAAGCCATCCATCTATTAAGCGAACTGACCAATTACACCGCCATGGCCATCGGTCCGAGCGGACAAGGCAGCATCATTAAAAAGATTGACTTCATCCCCCTGACCGAGGAACAGGCGGTCATCCTGATCGTCACCGACAAAGGTCATGTCCAGCACCAGAGCATCGGCATTCCTGAAGAAATGGGCATCAATGATCTCAAAGAGGTCATCAAAACCCTTGATGAGCTTTTGAGGGACCGTCCCATCGAACAAGCGAGCCAGATTCTGAAAGCGGCCTTCGCCAAACGTGAAATCGCCGCCTTCCTGGAATATCAGTCACAACTCATGCACTCGTTCATCAACGCATTCGCCAAATTCGCCCAAGAGAATTTCTATCTCTCCGGCATGACCAATGTGTTTGACCAACCCGAGTTCCATGATGTCAAACATGTGAAAAACTTCGTCGACATGCTTGACCGGCGCGAACTGGTCAAACTGATCGCCGACAAGAACGGCCTGTCCATCCGTTTCGGCAGCGACCTGCAGCTCATTCCGATGGAAAACTGCACCGTCATTTCGATTCCCTACCGTATCAGTGACGATGAACATGGGACCATTGCAGTCGTCGGACCGACCCGCATGGCCTACAGCAAGGTCATCCCGCTGGTCGAATACATTGCCAGCAACCTTGGTAAACTTTACAACAAATAAAGGAAGATGAATATGGAAGACGCGAAAGAGAAAAACACGACAAAACAAGACCAGGAAACAGTTGAAGAAAGCAAACCTGATGCTGTTGATGTACAGCAACTTGACGAAGAACCGACCAAAAAAGAGCGTAAAAGCAAACAAAAGCAGCAGATTGAAGCACTTGAGGACGAGCTTGCCACCATCAAAGACAAACTGCTCAGGAACGCCGCTGAACTGGAAAATTTCAAAAAACGGATCAACCAGGAGCGCATCAACGACCGCAAGTACGCCTCCAAATATTTGATCGGCGAACTGTTGAACCCGCTTGAGCAGATGAACAAGATTGTCAACATGCCCACCGACAACGACATGCTTAAAAACTTTTTAATCGGGTTCAAGATGGTCAATGACCAGTTCTATGCTGTCTTGAAACAAGACGGACTTAAAGAAATCGAAGCCTTGAACCAACCCTTCGATCCCAAACTGCACCACGCAATCGAAAAAACAAGCGACAAGGAACATGCCGACGGCATCATCCTTGAAGTGATCCAAAAAGGATTCATCTACAAAGACCAACTACTCAGACCTGCCATGGTCAAAGTCAACGAATGGAGTGAAGAAAATGGCAAAGACAAATAAAATCATCGGTATCGACCTCGGTACGACCAACTCGGTCGTCTCGGTCATGGAAGGTGGCGAGGCCAAGGTCATCGCCAACGCCGAAGGTGGACGCACCACCCCTTCCGTCGTCGCCTTCAAAGGCGAGGACATCAGTGTCGGCGAAGTCGCCAAAAGACAAACCATCACCAACCCGAACACAGTCAGTTCAATCAAGCGTCACATGGGCGATGGCAACTACCGTGTCGACATCAACGGCAAGAAGTACACCCCGCAGGAAATATCCGCGATGATCCTGCAAAACCTGAAAAAAACCGCTGAGGATTATCTCGGTGCGACTGTCACCCAGGCGGTCATCACCGTCCCGGCGTATTTCAACGATTCCCAACGCCAGGCCACCAAGGATGCCGGCAAGATCGCCGGACTTGATGTCAAGCGCATCATCAACGAGCCGACCGCGGCCGCCTTGGCCTACGGCATCGACAAGATGGAAAAAGAGCAGACCGTCCTGGTTTTCGACCTCGGTGGCGGGACGTTTGACGTTTCGATCCTACGTTTGGCCGATGGCACGTTCGAAGTCATCTCCACTTCCGGTGACAACCACCTTGGTGGTGACGATTACGATGAATTGATCGTGAAGCACATGGTGGCTGAATTCAAGCGTGAGCACGGTGTCGACCTGGCAGCTGACAAAATGGCCCGCCAGCGTCTGAAGGATGCCGCCGAAAAAGCCAAGAAAGAACTTTCCGGCGTGACGACCTCCCAGATCTCACTGCCTTTCATCACCATGGGCGAGTCCGGTCCTTTGCATCTTGAAATGAACCTGACCCGTGCCAAATTCAATGAATTGACCGCCGCACTCGTCGACCGTTGTGTCGGACCGATCCGCCGGGCTTTGGCTGACGCCAAACTGACCCCGAAAGACATCGATCAGGTCTTGCTCGTCGGGGGCTCGACCCGTACACCATCCGTTCAAGAGATGGTCAAGCGCGAACTAGGCAAGGAACCGAACAAGAGCGTCAATCCTGATGAGGTCGTCGCCATGGGCGCGGCCATCCAGGGCGGTGTTCTGGCTGGTGATGTGAAGGATGTCCTGCTTTTGGATGTCACCCCGCTGTCACTCGGCATCGAAACACTCGGTGGTGTCTTCACCAAACTGATTGAACGCAACACCACCATTCCGACCTCGAAATCACAAGTCTTCTCGACCGCAGCTGACAACCAGCCTGCTGTCGACATCCATGTCCAGCAAGGTGAACGTTCGATGGCGGCTGACAACAAGACGCTCGGACGCTTCCAGCTCGGTGACATTCCGCCGGCGCCCCGCGGTGTGCCTCAGATTGAAGTGTCTTTTGACATCGATTCCAATGGCATCGTGAGTGTCAAGGCAAAAGATCTCGGCACCAACAAAGAACAAAAAATCACCATCAGCGGAACCGGTGCGCTTTCCAAGGAAGACATCGACCGCATGGTCAAGGATGCTGAAGAACAAGCTGAATCCGACAAGCAGAAACGGGAAGAAGCCGATCTGCGCAATGAAGCTTCCAACTTGATTTTCCACACCAACAAGGCGTTGGACGATCTCAAGGACGAGGTCGAGCCTGCCACCAAGACCACAATCGATGAAGCCATCAAAGCGCTTGAACAAGCGCTGGAAGGCACTGACATCGATTTAATCAAGGAGAAGAAGGAAACGTTGGAAAAAGAAGCACAGGATGTCGCCGTCAAGGCTTACCAGAAAGCCCAGGAACAACAACAGCAGACACAAGCCCAGGATGAAGACACGACCAACAAGGATGACGACAACACCGTCGACGCCGAATTTGAAGAAAAAGAATAAACACACGCTAACGACGGCCTCCGCCGTCGTTCGATGGAGTTGAAGCCATGGCCAGCAAACGCGACTACTACGAGGTGCTGGGACTTAAAAAAGGCGCGACTGATGATGACATCAAACGTGCCTACAGGGTCCTGGCCAAAAAATACCATCCTGACGTGTCAAGCGAACCGGATGCTGAAACCAAATTTAAGGAAGTCCAGGAAGCTTATGATGTCTTAAGTGATTCAGGCAAACGTGCGACCTATGACCAGTTCGGTCATCAGGGCAGTCCTTTCGGTGACTTCGGCGGTGCCGGTTTCGAAGGGTTCGGTGGCTTCAGCGATATTTTCAGCCAGTTTTTCGGCGGTGGCGCACGCCAACAACGCCAATATGACACCGGTCCGCAACGCGGTGACGATCTTGAACGGGTCATGACCATCGACTTCATGGAAGCCGTCCGCGGCACCAAGAAGACCGTCAAGGTCGACATCGACGACGCATGTCCCACCTGTCATGGCAGTGGTGCCGAATCCAGTGCGGATGTTGAAACATGTGGCCGTTGCCACGGCGACGGACACGTCAACGTCGAGCAACGCACGATGTTTGGCACGATGCGCACCCAACAGGTCTGTCCGGTGTGTGGCGGCGCCGGTAAAACGATCAAGAAACGCTGTCAGACATGCAACGGCCGCGGCCGTGTCAAGAACACCAAAACGGTCGATGTCAACATTCCGGCCGGCGTGGACAACAACATGTCCCTGAAAGTCGCCGGTTACGGCAATGGCGGCACCAAGGGCGGTCCACAGGGCGACCTGTACCTGAGTTTCAGGGTGCGTCCCCACAAGGTGTTCAAACGCCAGGCTGACGACATCGTGCTCGAAGTGCCCATCACCGTGATCCAAGCGGTCTTGGGCGCCAACGTTGAAATTCCGACCATCTATGGCGATGTCAATCTCAAGATTCCGGCCGGTGTCCAGCACGGCACGGTCCTACGTATGCGGGATAAAGGCGTGGCGAATGTCCGCACCGGACGCAAAGGCGACCAGCACGTGGTGGTCCAGCTGACGACACCGAAAAACGTTTCCTCGCAAGAAAAGAAGTTATACGAGCAACTTGAAAAGCTCGAAATCAAGGAAAAGACATCCAACTGGGAAAAATTCAAAAACCTGTTCAAGAATTAGCGCTTGCCAAGGCAATCGCTTTTTCTTTTTAAAGAAAACATGTTATAATTTTTACAGATAATTCAAACGGGAGTGAGAAAAATGATCCTGATCCGCCATCACAACGAAGGCAATCTGAAACCATATTTCTATTTCGCCCTTGAGGAATATGTCCTGACGAGGTTGCTCAAGGAAGGTGAAAGTTATTTTTTCACCTGGGAGATCAACGGCGTCGTCGTCGGTAAGAACCAGGTCATCGAAAACGAAGTCAACCTCCGCTATCTCAATGCAAACCAGATCGATGTCTATCGTCGCCCCACCGGTGGCGGTTGCGTCTATGCCGATCACCGCAACACGATGTTTTCCATCATCACGAAGAGAACCAACAAGGATTTCACCTTCAAAACCTATTTGTCCAAAATCATCGATGCCATGAAAAAACTTGGCGTCGAGATCGAATTCAGTGGTCGAAACGACCTTTTGTTCGAGGGTAAAAAGATGTCAGGCAACGCCTTTCTGCAAAACAAATACGGCATGCTCATGCATGGGACGCTCCTTTATGACTGTGATTTGGAAACGATGGTGCGCGCCATCACGCCCAATGATGAAAAACTGGTGTCAAAAGGCATTGACTCGGTGCGCTCACGCGTGGTCAATCTCAAACCATATTTGAATGGCATGACCCAGGAGGAACTGATCGGTCATTTAGAAAAGACGATGACCGACCAGGTCTATGAAATCAGTCCTGAGGAAGTCGACATCATCACAGAAATGTCAGAAACATACGCATCTAGAACATGGATATTCAAAAAACAGCCCCCTTATACCAAGATTTTAAAGAAACGGATGTCTGGTGGCATGTTCGAAGTCAGGCTCGATCTGACCGAAGGCGAAATCAAATCCTTGACCTTGCGGGGCGACTTTTTCGACAAGAAACCGCTACGTCCGTTTGAAACGGCGTTCAACGGTGTCCTTTATGGCAAAAAAGAGGTTGAAAACGTGTTGGCCGAGAACGATATCGGTGATTATATCCTCGATGCCAAAAACGAGGAACTGAAAGCGTTGTTGTTCGAAGGCATAATAGGCGATTAAAGCGCTTGATTGATTTGACTAACCGGGGTCAGATTTGATAAAATATAAATTAGAACGAAAGGTGGTGTTGTCATGAAAAAAGACAAAAAAATCCGTAAGCGTCAACGCTGGATGAAGAAGTATTTCAAGAAGTTGTCAGGGCGTGAGAAGAAAGATTTCGACCAAATGACACATGATGATCACGACAAAGTGATCGAACGTGCCCAGAAACTGCTCCGCATCAACGATGATGACTATCCGGATGTCGCGCCAATCATGATCACCGTCCCCGACGCGTTCACCAAATATGACAAGGTCACCTACCGTCTTGACATCCGTGAAGACGGCAGCAAAACCCTGCATTACGATCAAGCACTCATCACCACCTTGTTTTTCGGTCCCGAGATGCTCTTTTACCACCAGGTCAATGTCGATCACCGCGACGGTCGCTTTGCCGAGGATCATGTCGGCGAATTCCGCTACGCGGATGTCGTGCTGGTCGAGACCTCGCTCAAGTATGACAATCCCGACCGGCCGAAATACATCATCCTGGATCTGGAAGTCAAACTGGCCAGCGGTACCGCCGTCCTCTTCCACTTGCGCAACCACCGCCTTCATGAAGACTATGACATGCCAGAACTGCTGACCGACCAGGAACAACACATCCTCGATCAGTTCCAGTATCGTATCCGCGACAAACGCTGATTCAAACGAACCCCGGACAGGGTTTCGCTTGTTGTTTGCTTTTCATTGACATTTGCATCCATATTTTGTATAATACGTTCGTTGAGGTGATGGAAGATGAAATACCTGTTGCATGATCTGAAAGAAACCACCTCGATCGATGTGACCTGCGACTACCGTCAGTACATCGGGCATGTCGATGATATGCTTGACATCGAGCCCGCCCGGATCCAGGGTGACCTGGTCCCGTCCGACGGACGCATCACCGCACATCTGACCGTTGATGTCAGGCTCGTCCTGGCATGTGCCAAGACACTCAAACCCGTCCCCCATGATTTACATTTCACGGCCGAGATTGTCTTTGGTGACGACCTTGATGTCGATTACCGGCTCGAGGACCCGCTTGACCTGACCGATGTCATATTCGGCTACATCGTCTCGGAAAAGCCTTACAATGTCTATCATCCAGATGCCAAGGACGTCAGTTTCGACCAAGAGAAAAAACCACATCCCGCATTTGCTGATTTAGAGAAACTCATCAAAGGATAAGGAGGTGAACAGATGGCTGTTCCATTTCGTAGAAAGGGCAAAACCGCCAAAAGAAAGCGCCGCACGCACTACAAGCTGACCGCGCCGACCCTGGTTGTCTGCCCGCAAACCGGTGAATTCACACTGCCACACCGTGTGACACCGAACAGTGGATACTACAAGGGACAACAAGTGTTGACCAAAAAGGAATCCAAAGAGGATTGAGGAAGGGTGCCCGGAGGCACCTTTTTCTTTGCCGGATTGACAAACCACCCGGCATCATATATAGTGATGATGAACACCTGTGAAAGGAATGCCCATGACAACCCACGAAACCGTCCTTAAAAACGAAGCCATCGACCTTCTGGCCATCAAGCCGGACGGCATCTATGTCGACGGCACCCTGGGTGGCGGCGGACACGCCCAAGCCATCCTCGCCAAGCTCGACAAGGGCTTTCTTTATGCATTTGACCGTGACCAATATGCCATCAGGCAGGCCAGCGAGACCCTTCGTTCGTTTTCAAACAAAACCATCATCCAGAGCAATTTCAAAGACATCAAGCATCACTTGCAGACGCAAGGCGTCACGAAGATTGACGGCTTGTTGCTCGATCTCGGACTCTCCTCGTTTCAAATTGATGATGCAGACCGTGGTTTCACCTATCTGCAGGATACCCGTTTGGACATGCGGATGGACGATCGCCAGACCTTGACCGCGGCCGACATCGTCAACACCTGGTCCAAAGAAGAACTGGCCCGGATCTTCTTTTCGTACGGCGAAGAAAGAAACAGTTTCAAGATTGCCGACCAGATCATCAAGCACAGGCCCTTGCAGTCCACGGCCGCCCTGGTGGCGATCACCGACCGCATCAACAAAGACGTCAAGGGGCATAGCGCCAAGCGTGTGTTCCAGGCGCTGCGTATCGCGGTCAACGATGAACTGTCCGCCTTGGAGATGGTGCTTGCTGACGCCGTCGACCTGCTCAAGCCGGGTGGCAGGCTCGTTGTTATCACTTTCCATTCGCTTGAAGACCGGATTGTCAAACATTTCTTCAAAGCTGAAAGTGAGCACCACATCCCGAAAAATCTGCCCATCATCCATCTGCCTAAGACGAGACTATCCGTCATCACCCGTAAACCCATCTACCCTTCTGAATTTGAATTACAACACAACCCGCGAAGCCGTTCGGCCAAACTGCGTGCAGCGGAAAGGAATGAACCATGAACATCGCCTTGATCGCCCATGACAAGAAAAAAGACGACATGGTGGCCTTCATCAAACGCCATGAAGCCGTCTTTGCCCGTCACACGTTGTATGCGACCGGCACGACCGGCTCGTTGTTGATGCAGGAGACGGCTCTGAAAATCAAACTGAAAAAATCAGGACCGCTCGGTGGTGACCAGGAAATCGGTTCGATGGTGGCCAACGGCCACATCGACATGATCATCTTTTTCCGCGACCCTTTGACCGCCCAACCGCATGAACCCGATGTATCAGCCTTGTTAAGACTTTCTGATGTGTACAAGGTGCCGCTTGCCACCCATGAGCAGACAGCTGAGCTGTTTGTCAAAGTCTTGACCAAATAGTGATTAAAAAAAAGAAAACTCGTCATGAGTTTTCTTTTTTGTGTGGTCGTTATTTCTTTTTGCGCTGACCTGAAATCGTAATCCTGATATAATCAAGGTCAAGATCCTTGAGTTCTGGATGGTTTTGCAAAAACTCGAAAATGTCAGGACCGTTGATTTCCACGATCTGGTTGGTGTCCCGCATCATGATATGGATATGGCTATCGGCACTATGCATGGGATTGCCGAGCGCCAAATCATAATATTTGGTGTCATTGATATAGAGTTCAACCACGATTTTCTGGCTGATCAAGAATTCCAGGTTGTTATAAATGGTCGAGACATTGTAAAAACCACGGGCGGCCAGCGCCTTTTGGATTTCCTTGAAAGTCAGATGCTGGTTTTCCAAAATCTCGATCATGGCCTTACGGCTCTTGGTCAGGCGCATGTTCTGACTTCTGATTTTTTTGAAATAACGTTCTTTGAGGTCCATCAAATCACCCCTTGCCAGACACTGGTATGATAAGCGATATGCCGGCACTTACATTATATCAATATTTATAATCACTTTAAAGAAAAACGCTCATGGTCGTCACGAGAAAAAGTTTGCGAAGGCTTAAGAATTAAGCCTATGATTTCCCAAAAAATGTTATAATGGACATGGTGATGTCATGGTTATCGTCTTCGGCGGTTCATTCAACCCGCCAACGAAAGCACATCAAAGCATCATGGTAACTGTCAAACGTGTGTATCCTGAAGCGCACATTTTATTGTTACCGGTCGGCAATGACTATCATAAACCCGACCTCGTGGACATCAAGCACCGTCTGGCCATGCTTGAACTTTTGGTGGAAGACATGCCGGATGTGACCGTCTCCGACCTTGAAGCGCAAGGCGAATATGGCGGGACGCTTGCCAGTCTGGACATCTTGTCCAAGACCCATGATGACATCCACTTTCTAATCGGTGCTGACCAACTGCCTTATTTAACCACCTGGATCCGTTATACCGAGTTACTCAAACGTTATCCGTTGATTGTCATGACACGTCGCAACGCCCCGGACCGGACACTTGCCGAAGCGTTGTTCAAACATGTCGAGCACACCTTTCATTTCATTGATTTTGATGTGCCGATATCTTCCAGCGACATCCGCAAGGAACCGTCCATGCGCGATCAGTGGCTCACGGAGCCCGTGCTTGACTATATTCGCAAAAACCACTTGTACGAGGAGTAGACGCCATGTATCATCAAGGCTTTCTCAAAGTCGAGGCCGCAACCCCCGACATTGTCGTCGGCGACATCGATCATAACAAGCAGGCCATCCTGCGCATCTTGAAGGAAACACGGGCCAGCATGGTCGTCTTTCCCGAACTTTCGCTTTCCGGCTATTCGGCCAGCGACCTTTTTTTCCAGGAATCCTTCATCGAACATGTGCTGAGCGCACTCAAAGACATCATCAGGGAGACGTCCTATCAAGGTGTGTTCATCCTGGGCGCGCCTTTGGATGTGAACGGCATCTTGTATAATTGCGCCGTCGTCGTCCATCACAAGACCATCCTCGGGGTCGTGCCGAAACACTATTTGCCCAACCATCATGAATTTTATGAAAAACGGTGGTTCAACGCCGGTTTCAAATCAACCATTAAACAGATCCGCTTATTCAATCAAGAGGTGCCTTTTGGTCATTTGTTATTTGAAGATGAGGATAAGCATCTCCGTTTTGGCGTCGAGATCTGCCAGGATGTCTGGGCCACATACAGTCCTAGCGATGACATGAGCCTGGCGGGTGCGAACCTGATTTTTAATCTTTCCGCCTCGACCGAATTCATCGGCAAGGCCGATTTCCGCCGGCATCTCATCCTTGATCATTCACGCAAACAGATGACGGCTTACGTGTATACGAGCTGTGGTCAGTTCGAATCGACCTCCGAGGTCGTCTTTTCGCCTCACAAGCTGATTGCCAGTCAAGGCAGGATGTTGGCCGAGGATGACCGTTTCAGCCTGGAATCCTCGGTTTTGACCGCCGATCTCGATTTGATGGCAATCAATTACCAGAAGCGTCAGGACAGCACCTATCGCGACATGCATATGTCTCATCAATACAAATACCAGACCATTCCGTTCGTCCTTGATGAACGTGCTGACTTCCTGTTTGAACACAAAGTCGATCCGCTTCCCTTCTTACCGGCCAAAGATGATGTCAAGACCATCATCAAAGCCAACGAACTGCAGGTCATCGCCTTGCTCAAACGCATCGAATCGATGCCGCCCGCCTCACAAAAAATCGTCATCGGCGTGTCCGGCGGTCTTGACTCCACGCTCGCCCTCCTGGTCGCCCATCAGGCCATGAAACGCCTGGGACGCAAACCTGAGGATGTCATCGCCGTCACGATGCCTGCCAAAGTGACCGGCAAGAAGAGTCTGGCGACCGCCCGCGACCTGATGGACGCCCTCAAGGTCACCAAGTTTGAAATTCCGATCGACAAGATGCTTGATGTCCACCTTGACGATCTTGAACACCAGGAAGAAGATGTCATGTACGAAAACGCCCAGGCCCGGATCAGGACGCTCATCCTGATGGATCTGGCCAACAAATATGGCGGATTTGTCCTCGGCACGGGCGATATGTCAGAAATCGCCCTTGGCTGGATGACATATAGCGGTGACCAGATGAGCATGTATGCCATCAATGCCGGTCTGCCGAAAACGTGGATCCGCCTGTTGATCGCCCATCACCTTGAACATACCTACACGTCGATCAAGCCCTTGCTTCAAACGGTGCTTGAACAGCCCGTGTCACCAGAGCTGCTCGAAGCCCAGGAAACCGAAACCATCATCGGTCCCTATGACATCAACGATTTCATTCTTTATCATCACCTGGTCCTTGGTGGTGACGAAGCCAGGATCGCCTGGTTGCTGACACACGCCTATGCACTCGACATCGAAGAAGCGCACGAACACGTGACCCGTTTCTTCACCCGTTTTTATAGCCAGCAGTTTAAACGTCAGACGCTCCCGGAAGGACCCAAGATTCTCGGCATCAGCTTGTCTCCCCGCGGTGAATACCGCATGCCAAGCGATGTCAAAAGAAAGTGAGTCGCATGCCCAAGAAAGTCATCATCGGTCTCAGCGGCGGTGTCGATAGCAGCGTCGCCGCCTATCTCTTGCTTCAAGACGGCTACGATGTGGAAGCCGTTTTTATGCGTAACTGGGACAGCGTGACCAACCGTGATCTCAAAGGCAATCCGACCTTGGATGACGACCTTTGTGAACAGGAAGCGGATTATCAAGACGCCAAACGTGTGGCTGAAGCCTTGGGCATCAAGCTCCACCGGGTCGATTTCATCCAGGATTACTGGGACCGTGTGTTTACTTACTTTCTGGATGAATACAAGAAGAACCGCACCCCCAATCCAGACGTCTTGTGCAACAACGAAATCAAATTCAAAGCCTTCATCGACCATGCCATGGGCATGGATGCCGATGCCGTGGCGATGGGGCATTATGCCCGTGTCGACAAGCAAGGCGGACAGGCAAGGTTGTTGCGGGCGGCCGACGAAGGCAAGGACCAGACCTATTTCCTCTCCCAACTTCAAAACAAACAGCTCGATCATGTCCTTTTTCCAATCGGACACCTGCAAAAAAAGGAAGTCCGCGATATCGCGCAAGCACAAGGCTTTGTCACGGCCGCTAAAAAGGATTCAACCGGCATTTGTTTCATCGGTGAACGTCATTTCAGTGATTTTCTGAGCAACTATCTGCCCGCCCGACCAGGCCCTGTCAAGCGCTTGGACGGCACGTACATCAAAGACCATCAAGGCTTGATGCACTATACCATCGGCCAACGCAAAGGTCTTGGCATCGGCGGTGCCAAGGATGCGGATGGTGCCTGGTATGTCGTCGGCAAGGACCTCAAGACCAAAACCTTGTATGTCGAACCGGATTTCAATCACCCGCACCTTTTCAGTGACGAGGCCATCATCACCGAAGTCGTCTGGCGCGGTCCACGAACCGAAGGGGCGATGACGGCTAAATTCCGTTATCGTCAACCCGACCACGATGTTCATGTCGCCTGGCTTGACGAGACGACCATCCGCGTGACCTTTCCCCAGACCATCTGGGCCGTCACGCCCGGCCAGGTTTGTGCCTTTTATCAAGGCGAGGTTTGTCTCGGGGCTGGTTTCATCGAGACGGCCTTCTTTCAGAAAAAGCCGAGACAATACACATAAAAAGGAACTTTGTTCCTTTTTTTTCAGCTTGTCCGTGATATAATCGAACTGACAAACACGCCAAGGAGACCTTATGATCACCATTCGCGGCAGGGTCAAGAACTACGTCTTTCACAATGAAGAAAACAGCTATTCAATCGCCAGAATCATTACCGATGACGAAGCCATTGTCACGATTGTCGGTTATTTTCCACTGATCAGCGAAGATGTCGTCTATGATTTTACCGGCAACTGGGTCAAACACAACACATACGGCGAACAACTCAAAGTCGAAAGTTTCAAGAAAAGCGAAGCGCAAAGTCATGCCGGTCTGGTCAGTTACCTGTCCAGTCCGTTTTTCAGCGGCATCGGACCCAAGACCGCCGAAAAAATCGTTGACTTGCTGGGCACGGATGCCATCGCCCGCATCATGGCGGACAAGACCGTGCTCAAACCCGTCGGACTCAGTCCCGTCCGGATTGAGAAGTTTTACCAGCAACTTGTCGAAAACCAAACCAACGAACACATCCTGGTCGCCCTTTATGGCTACAACCTGAGTGGTCGGATGGCCATGAAACTATTAAACAAATACCAGATGTCGACGCTTGAAAAACTGGAAGAAAACCCCTATCGCCTGATTGATGACATCGAAGGCATCGGTTTCATCAAGGCCGATGAAATCGCCGGCAAGCTCGGGGTGCCGAAAGATGACTTGAGACGGATCAAGGCCGCCATCCTTTACGCCATGCAGCATATCGCCTATCAACAAGGCGACCTTTACCTGCTCAAGACGCAACTCGAACAGCAGGCCCGCCAGGTGCTGGGCCAGGATGCGGACATCGAGCCCGGCATCACCGCCTTGCTCGAAGAAAAGAAACTTGTCATCGAAGACGATCGTTTTTATCTGGCCATCGCCTACTTCACGGAAATCGCCTTGGCCGAAAAAATCAAACTGCTCGCTTCCCGCCAGCAGACAATCCAGGATGTCGATTACCTGGAAACGTTGCTGGACGCTGTCGAAATCCAAAAAGGCGTCAGCTACACCAAGGTTCAAAAAGAAGCGGTTCTGACCGCCCTGATCCATCCCATCTCCATCATCACCGGTGGTCCCGGTACCGGCAAGACGACCATCATCGATGGCTTGCTTGAAGTCTACAGACTCTATCACAAACTCAATCTCAAGAGTCCCTACATCGGCGAACGTATCGCCTTGATGGCACCGACCGGTCGGGCCGCCAAACGGATGAAAGAACTGCTCGACATGGATGCCAAGACGATCCATCGCCACCTCGGATACAACTTTGAAGGCATCTTCATGTATGACGAACGCCATCCCTTGCCTCATGAACTGGTCATCATCGACGAAGCATCGATGATCGATCTCTTTCTGGCTCGGAAACTGTTTGATGCCATCGGGCCTGAAGCCCAGGTTGTCATCGTCGGCGATGTCGACCAGTTGCCCAGTGTCGGCCCCGGACAGGTCTTAAGTGATGTGATTGAATCCGCCATGTTGCCAGTCGTCCGGTTGAATGAAATCCACCGCCAGGCGAAAGACTCCCATATCATCAAACTGGCGGACGCCGTCAACCGGCAAACCGTCACCTTTGACAATTTACGTAGCGATCATGACGTCTTTTTCCACAAAGCCTCTCCCGAACGCATCAAAGATGTCATCCTGGGTCAGGTCAAAGGGGCGATTGATGAAGGGTATTCGCTGATTGAAGACATCCAGGTACTGGCACCGATGTACAAGGGCGATCTCGGCATCGATGCGTTCAACCAATTGATGCAAAACGTTTTCAATCCGGACCAGGAACAAGGCATCACCTATGGCGACAAGACCTATCATGTCGGCGACAAGGTCATCCAGCTTGTCAACGATCCGGAAAGAATGATCATGAATGGTGACATCGGCGTCGTCAAGGCCATCAAGACCGACAAGGACAACGCGCCTTTCCTTGTTGTCTCGTTTGACGACAACGACGTCATGTATGAAAAAGGTGATTTGGAAGAACTCAATCTCGCCTATGCCATCAGCATCCACAAATCCCAAGGCAGCGAATACAAGATCGTCATGATGCCGATGGTGCGGGCGCACATGCACATGCTCAGGAAAGAATTGATCTACACCGCCATCACCCGCGCCAAACAATTTTTAATCATCCTGGGTGACATGAACTTGTTGACATACGCCGCCAACAAACTGTCTGAAAAAAGACAGACGACCTTGTCATTGCGTTTGAATGCCGAACGGCCGGAGACGGAAGAACCGGATGAACTCGACGATTTGTCGCCTTATGATTTCATGTCATGAGAGGACGGTTTTTCGAAGAAAAGCGTCTCATTTAAGCATATATATGATAAAATAGATGATGAAAACAAGAGAAATCAGGTAACATTATGGCATTCTTGAACCGACTCATGGCGTCATTGAACGGACAAATGAACCGTCCGGTTCCTTATCAAGGCTTCGCTGAAAGCTGGCTGCATTATCTGGCCCTCGTGCTGGTCGTGCTGGCCACGGTTGTTGCGGTCACCCGTTTGAAGCGCGACGATGACCGTGCCATCCGTCATTTCGTGCTGGGCGTGGCCCTGGTCATGATCGTCTTTGAGATTTACAAGCAACTCAATTTCAGCTACACCAACAACTGGAACTACCGTTGGTATGCCTTCCCCTTCCAGTTTTGTTCGACCCCCATGTATGTGGCGTTATTGGCCGGTTTGCTTACAAAAGGCAAGGTCCAGGACGCACTCTATGCCTTCCTGGCGACCTTTGGGCTTTTTGCCGGTGTCGCGGTCATGATCCATCCCAATGATGTCTTTGTCACCACGACCGGCATCAATATCCAGACCATGGTTCATCATGGTGCCATGGCGGTCATGGGTATCGCACTTCTGGCCAAGCGGGTCAGACTCGAGCATCGTGTCATCCTGGGTGCCACCGTTGTCTTTGCCATCACCCTGATCATGGCGATGGGCTTGAACACCTGGCATAACACATTTATTCAGGAAGGCACCTTCAACATGTTTTTCATCAATCCGCTTTACGGCACCCACCTGCCCATCCTGAGCATCATCTACGACCTGGTCCCTTATCCGGCATTCTTGTTCATCTACACCGTTGGCTTCGGATTGGTCGCCTATCTGATGTTATTAATCGGCATGGGCGTCTCAAAGATCATGGTCAAACGTCCGGCGGAAACCTACGAACTTCAATAAACAGGCTCCGGCCTGTTTTTTTTGACAAAGGCCGGGAAGACCTTGTCTTTGCAAGGTGATTGTCTTATAATAGAGGTAGTTGAACCGACTAAAGGTGTCTTTGAGACATAACAGGGAATCAAGTGCGAATCTTGAGCTGTCCCAGCAACCGTGAAACGGACGAAATGCGAAAACCACTGCCAAGGGCGGGAAGGTGCAAAGTAGGATGATGTTGAGCCGGGAGACCTACCTTGACGGTCGTCAGCTGTCGTCTTCTGGGGCTGGGACGGGCAAAAAACATCGTTTTTTGTCGTCATCACGCCCAGTGCGTGTTTTTTATTGTTTCGAAGGAGAAAATCATGAAAAGAATCATGTTGTCGGTCGTGGTACTACTGGGCATGGTGCTGCTCACCGGATGTGTCATGGAAGCGCCCTTCCATGGGTTTATCGTGCAAGTCGTCGACCTCGAAGGAACGGTCTTGTTTGAAGAAGAGGTCATAGTCAACATTGATGACGATCGCACGCTTTACGACATGCTTGAAGAAGCCATCGATCTTGATGTCCAAGTCTTTGACGGGCTGGGTGTCTTCATCAATGGTCTGGCCGGTTTTTATCCCCGTGAACATGGCGTGACATTCAATTACTGGTTTGCCTTGCATGTCGATGGCGCACCAAGCAGCACAGGCATCAGCGACCTGGCATTCACAGATGGCATGGTCATCACTTTTGTCGAGTCGACCATGCTTGACGAGTTTGACCAGCAGGTCGACCGGGTCATCGGTCTCTTGATGGATGTGCAGCTCGAACGCTATCTTGAAGCCAATGTCATCGATCACCATGTCGCGGCCGCCCTGGCCTTGCTGGTGACCCATGGTTATGACGTCCCGCCCGCATTCACCGCCCTGACCGGGGCTGTCCCTGACATGCTTGATGCCCTTGGCACCGAAACGATCGCGTCTGCCTTCAAAGCTTATGTGATCGGCCAGGCCTTTGGCGTGGACGTCGATGACATCGTCACGGCCATGACGGCGCTGACGGCGACCCATGTCTATGATGCGACCGTGTTGTTGATGATGATGGGTCTGACCCATGCCGACCCTTCGCTGACAGCGCCGTTGCTTGACATGTTATTGACGGAACTGCCGGCTTTCATGGATGCCGATTACGCCGGCATGCTGATCATGGCGCTCACCTTCTTTGCCGGTGATCCTGACGTCGATGCACGCATCGACGAGATGGTCACCTACATCCTGGACCGGCAAGAAGCGGAAGGCATCGTTTCCTGGGGTACCGCCAATGCGGCCTCGACCGCCCAGGCGGTCCTGGCTTTGCTGGCACTGGGGCTAGATCCACGTGGGGAACATGCCACGGTGGACAATACGGATCTCATCGAAGCCTTGCTTGCCTTTGAAACGGAGGGTGCATTCAGATGGTCGCTTACCTCGGAAGACGCTGATTTCGCCTTTTCGACCCCGCAGGCTTTCGCCGCTTTGGCAGTTTATAAAATATATCGTGACACCTGGGGAAATCCGGCTGTTCACCTGTTTGTCAACGCATAAACGCCTTAAACAGGAGAGGGTGACATGAAACATATTTTGGTCAAGATCATCATCACCCTTGTGGTGCTGGCCGCCGCCTTTTTGGTGTTCCGCCTCTTTTTTGCATCGTTTCAAGCCGATCATGACGGCGTGATTCAACTTGTCATCGTGGATGATGACGGCACGGTCTTGTTTGATGACGAGGTGCCGTTCATGACACACGATAGCCTTTTTGATGTTCTTGACCGCACCTTCACGCTGACCTGTGCCGGACCGCAATACCAACCTGACGAGACTTGTTCACACGGCTTTTTCATCTTTCAAGCAGAAAGCAAGGTCATTCTCGGCATTCAGCATACGTCCTTCGATCTGCAGTCTGACTGGACAGGGTCGTTCCTCTTGTTTGAGATTCATGACGGGTCGGACTACCAAACGTCCGCCTATGGTGTCTCTCATCTGCCTTTTACAGATGGCACCATGATCCGGATCCGTAAAACCAGCGTTTCAGGAGGTGGCGCATGACCGCCGTCAGACAGCATCAGATCCGTACGCTTGCCCTCATGGCAGTCTTTACCGCCATCTTGTTCGTGCAACAGCTGGCGCTGTCTTTTTTACCTAACATCCAGTTCACGACGTTGTTGATCGTCTTGTATACGAAACTGCTCGGTTTCAAAAAGACAACACTCATCATCACCGTCCATGTCATCGCCATCAACCTGTTTTCCCCGCTCGGACCGGTCATCCCCGTGTATCTGCCCGCCATGTGGCTGGGCTGGATGATCATTCCATTTTTCCTCACATGCGTCTTCAAACACATCGATCGAGCCTTTCATCTGGCACTATTCGGTCTTGTCCACGGCTTTGTCTATGGTTGGATTTTCGCACCGTTCGCGGCCTTTGTCATCGGTGTCCCGCTTTGGACCTACCTCTTGATGGACCTGCCGTTTGAAATCATTATGGCCACCAGTAACTTCATCACCATCTACTGGCTGTACGACCTCATGAAAAAAGCGCTCCATCGACAGCTGGAACGCCTGTACATGACACAATGAAACGCCCTACGGCGTTTTTTCTTCGGCAGGTTTGGCCAACTTCAAGGTCACCATCAGTGTTTTCAAAGATTTGCGGGTCTCTTCACCCTCATAGAAGAAGCAGGTCATCACGGCACCCAGCGTTCCATAGATGAAAATCGGTAACATCGCCCAGACCAGCGGCCAATGCATCGGCTCACCCGTTACAGGGTGTGTCAACATGAATCCGGGCACGAACACATAGACATAGGGTTTCAAGAAGGCAATGATATCCGGGATGCCGAAGACAAAGGCGGTGTTGCGAAAATTGCCGCTTTGATAGTCAAGGAAGGTGGCGTTGACAATACCAAAGGCATTGAGCATCCACTCATTGACCATGACCACCACCATTGCCCCATAGACCAATGGGAAAAGTTTGAAAATACGTCTGACATCAATCTTGTGCATCCCTAGCTTCGCCGTCAGGAAAGGGACGGCAAACACCACGAAATGGGCATAATAAAACCGGATGATCGCCGCCTCGAACGGTTGTCGTCCGAGACCTTCGGTCGGCACCAGAAAAGCCATCAGACCCGACAAGGTGCCGACGATCACCAGGTAATCGAGCAGGATGGTCTTCCGGCTGAGAAAGAAGAAAGGAAACACAACCGTGCTGATCGCACAAAGATTTTCCAACGAGGCTAGCGTCAGGCTTTGGGGCCAGGCGGCCCGGTAGTCGGAGACCAGCACGAGTTTCAAGACATGTAACAAAAAGCCTGACATCAGGATGGTCAAAAGGACATTGAAACGGAAGCGTTCACCGCGTGGCTTGAGCCACGCATAAAGCAGCCAGGTGAAGGCTACCATCATCAAAAGATAGAGGAAATAGGAACTGTTGCCAAATCTGATATCCGGCATCATAAACTCCTCACTTCAACTTTACATGTTGCAAAATCATGATCATCATCTTTATTTCAAACTTAATTCGAATAACGCTCGAAGATCATAAATGTCCCTTTTGACTGCATCATAGATAATGCTTCATTGAACATTCCCATATTCATGGACGATTCGATTTCTCAACCCATGAATATTGATCCAAGGTATTTCTTGATGAAGTCTTTTGAATTCGATTGATAACTTCTTGATATGCTCTGAAATCTGAATGAAACGAAACATGATAGAATCCAACAGCACCTCATTCTTGTCGAATTCTTGTCTACTCAAGTCTTTTGTATGCTTAATCAAAAAATGAATATCATTCAAAATCTTTTCTACATGATATAAATCATCTTTTTTATGTTTCATACAGTTTGACACCTTCTTTCAATATGTCATTGACTAAAGAAGGATTGTCTTTAAGCGTATCTGGTGTAATGACTTCCACTTTCTTTTTTAATTCTGTTCTCAATGCTTCAACAAGCCCATAAAAATTGATTCCTGTGACAGATGTTGAAATCAACAGGTCGATATCACTTGTCTCTGTCGCAAAACCCTTCGCATACGATCCGAACAAATAACAATACTCAACATCATAATGCGATAGTACTGATGTTGTGATTGCTTTGATCTTACCTAATGAAAGCAAGCCGTGTTCCTCATCAATCAAACCATATTCCTCTAATTTCTCTTTAATATACATATACTTGATGGAATCTTTCTTCGATGCGTCATTTTCATAATTCACATAAGTTCTCAAAGGAATTTTTACCAGTTCAGAAGCTTCTTTTTGAGTCAATTCCAATGACTTTCGCAGTGTCTTGATAGACATGGGATCACCCCCTATCTCTATCATACATCAAATGACACGTTATGACAATAGAAAAACGCAATTATTGCATATTACAAAAATCAAATAATGCAATTATTGCATTGTAGGCTTTGATGGTGATTCAAATACATACCATCAAACCGCTTTTTTGACGATTTTGACAAAACGATTGAAAAGATGCCAGTAGTCTGACGTCCACTGACACCTTATCCTGGCATACGTGCAATTTCACTTCAAGGTCGAACCGCTTTTGATGATCTTCGATGGGAAGTCTGCACTTCTGAAAATCCGGCAGTTGCGGCCGATATAGATGTCGGCCGGCACCATCGTGCCTTTTTCAATCACCGTGATGCCGGATGACAACAAGTCCGGTTTTTCCTTGTTGGCGGTAAAGTCGTCACCAAACCCGATGAACGCATGGCGGCCGATCACGCAACGCTTGTCGATGATGCTGCGTTGGACGGTCACGTTGTCACTGATCAGGACACTGTTCAACACAACACTGTCTTTCACCACCGAACCCTTGCCGACACGCACGCCGGGACTGAGCACGGAATTGATGACGGTGCCTTCGATCACACAACCGTTTGACACGAGGCTGTTATGAATCGAGGCGTTGCTGCCTGCTTTGACCGGCGGCAGGTCCTCGCTCTTGGTGAAGACCTTCCAGGTCGGGTCGTACAAGTCCAGGTCGACGTGATCCTTGGTCAACGCCAGATTGGTCTCCATATAAGCGTCATAAGTGCCGACATCCTGCCAATAATCGGTAAAACGGTAGGCACGGACATCGTGATCGGTCTCACGGATGATGTGAGGGATGATGTGATGACCGAAATCGAGATCATCACGTTTCACGTTCAACAACTCTTCCTTGAGCAGGTCCAAATCAAACAGATAGATGCCCATCGACGCGAGATTTGAAGAGGATGTTTTCGGCTTTTCCTTGAAATCGACGATGACGTCTTGATCATCGACGGACATGATGCCGAAACGCGACACCTCTTCAAAAGGCACCGGCTGGGTGGCAATCGTCAGTCGCGCACCGGTTTCCTTGTGTTGTTTGATCATTTTGCGGTAATCCATCTTGTAAATATGATCTCCGGAAAGAATCAAGACATAACGCGGTTTGCGCCGTTCGATGAACTCCAGATTCTTGAGCACGGCATCCGCCGTCCCCAGATACCAGTAGTTGTGTGGTTGCAACAACGTCACGCTTGAATCACGGCGGTCCAGATCCCAAGGCTTGCCGCTGCCGATGTGCTCATTCAATGACAAAGGCAGATACTGCGTCAAAATGCCGATATCATAAATATTGGACTGGGTGCAGTTGCTCAAGGTGAAATCGATGATGCGGAACTTACCAGCAAACGGCATGGCCGGTTTGCTGCGACGCATGGATAAGATATCCAAACGTGAGCCTTTGCCACCGGCAAGAATCAAGGCTAATACTTCCATCAGGTCACACTCCTAACATGGTTTGATAGAGTTCTTCATAGGACAAGGCCATCCGATCGAGGCTGAAATCCTGTTTCATGGCTTGACGTACAATGCGGTCCCATACGTCTTTTTGCTCATGATAGACCGACAACGCCTCGAACAACTTTTCTTTAAAATCATAAGGATCATAATTGGCGAAACTAAAACCGGTGCCATCGCCGGAGAATTGATTGTAGGGCGACACGGTATCTTTCAAACCACCGGTTTCACGGACAACAGGCAATGCCCCATACTTCATGGCAATCAGCTGACCCAGTCCGCAAGGTTCAAAACGGCTCGGCATCAGGAAAATGTCAGCCGCGGCATAAAGCTTATGGGCGATTGCCTCGTTGAAACCGATGTAATGGGCGACCTTTTTGGGATATTTATAGGCCAGATAGCGGAAGAAGTCTTGATAATGATCATTGCCGGACCCCATCAAAATGAAGCGGGCATTGCCATATTCGACCACCTCTTCAAGTGCACGTGACATCAAATTGATGCCTTTTTGGCTGACAAGCCGGCCGATATAGACGACCAGCGGCATCGCCATGTCGACATCTAGGTCGAAATGATGCAAAATCCATTCCTTGTTCAAGCGCTTGCCGCTCTTGACATCGCGTACACCGTACTGTTTTTCCAGATGATGGTCGGTCTTCGGATTGAAAACCGATTCATCGATCCCGTTTAAAATGCCGATAAAGTCATCCTTGCGCCCTTCAAGCGCACCGTCAAGACTGAAACCATGTTCCAAGGTCATGACTTCTTGTTGATAGGTCGGACTGACCGTGTTGATCTTGGTCGCCCGTTCAATGCCGGCCTTGAGGAAGTTGACGCGGTCGAAATGAACATAGGTATAATTGAAATCGGTATTAAAGAAACGACTGACATAAGGATCAAACGACCCCTGGTATTCCAGATTGTGAATGGTCAACAACGTATGAATGCTGAAGTAACCATCGTTGCGATGACGGTAATGCTCATCGAGCAAATACGGGATCATCGCGGTCTGCCAATCATTGAGATGGAGGATTTGCGGATAATCCTCCATGGCCCGCATGCCTTCGAGCACGGCATAACTGAAACAGGCGAAACGTTCGGCATCATCGTTATAGCCGTAAAGCTGGTCCCGTTCGAAGTAATGCATGTTTTGCACAAAAATATAGGGAATCCCGTCGTGTTCGAGCATGAAGTAATGGACAATCGTTTGCAAACCGCCAAATGTGATGGTCGCGCTTCCCAGTTTTTTCATCGCCTCGTGATGCTTGGCGATGCCTGGATAATACGGCGTGATGATCCGCACCTCGTGACCAAGTTTCTTCAAAGATTTAGGTAAAAAGGCCGCCATATCGGCCAGCCCGCCCGTTTTACTGAAAGGAAACGCCTCCGAGCTGCAAAACAAGATTTTCACGCCAACCCCGCCTTTCCTTATCCGATGTTTCCCTTATAAGGGAAGTCTTCATTCCCATTATACATGATGAAAACGCTTTTATCAACCAGGACAAGTGTAAAAATCATCGTCTGATCCGATGTGTCCAAATAGAGAAAACCAACGAATTATGATATACTTGTCATAAGTCAGGAAAAGGGGTAACACCACCATGTTTGATGAAAAATCGTGCGGTGCCGTCGTCTATTACCGCAAGCATGACGATTTTCGCTATGTCGTGATCCAGCAACGTCACGGCAGACACTTCGGTTTTCCCAAAGGACACATGGAAGGCCATGAAACAGAAGCCATGACGGCTTACCGCGAAGTCAAGGAAGAAACCGGACTTGATGTGCTGGTCATTCCCAATGTCAAGGCCGAGACCACCTACTCTCCCCGTTTCGGTGTGAAGAAACAGGTTGTCTATTTTTTGGCTGAAGCAAAGTCAATGACAAGTGAACATCACGATGATGAAATCCTCCATGTCTTGTGGCTGGACGAGGAAGAAACACTCAAAAAACTCACGCATCAAAACGACCGCGACATTTTCAGTCTGCTGGTCGGACATCTCAAGGATGAACGCAGCCTATGAAACCGGCATTGCTGACCTATTTGCACGAGGTCATCATCCCCCGCTACAAAGCTTATGACGCCGCCCATCAACCCGATCATGTCGAGACCATCATCAAGAACGCCATGGCCATCGCCAAAGACCTTCCGGTCGACCTTGAGATGGTCTACGTCATCGCTGCTTATCATGACATCGGCATGCAGCACGGACGCGAGACCCACCATCTGACCGGTGCCCGCATCCTCATGGAAGACACGGTGCTCGACCAATGGTTTGACAAGGCTCAAAAACAAATCATGAAAGAGGCCGTCGAAGATCATCGTGCCTCACAGGAAAACCCGCCCCGGTCCCTTTACGGCGCCATCATTGCCGAAGCAGACCGCGATCTGGATCCGGATACCGTCATCCGGCGCACCGTCCAGTTCGGACTCTCGCATTATCCCGATCTGACCTTTGAAGAACATTACCGGCGACTGGTCGAACATGTCAAGACCAAGTATGGACACGATGGTTATTTGAAACTGTGGCTGGACACCGATCTCAATCGGCAAAGGCTGTCTGACATCCGGGCATTGCTTGTCCGACACAGGCAAATGAAAGCCAAAGTCCGACATTATTACGAGACCTTTTCAAAAAAGGTCTGATTTCTTTTTTATGCTGTCATTCTCCTTCTTTTTTATGTTACAATAGACGTATAAAATACGATACGAAAAAAGGAGACAAACATGATTATCGGAACAGTCAAGGAAGTCAAGAAAAAGGAGTACCGTGTCGGACTGACACCGTCAAGCGTCAGTGAGTATGTCGGGCATGGCCATACGGTCTATGTCGAGTCGGATGCAGGCATCAATTCAGGCTTTGACAATGCAGATTATGTCAAAGCCGGTGCCAAGATTCTCAAGACCGCCAAAGAGGTGTGGGACAGCGTCGACATGATCGTCAAAGTCAAGGAACCGTTGGCAGAAGAATTCGGTCACTTGCGTGACAATCTGATTTTATACACCTATTTGCACCTGGCCGCCTGTGAAGACCTGACCAAGGCCCTCATGAAAGCCAAGACCGACTCCGTGGCGTATGAGACCATCACCTTGCCGGACGGCTCGCTACCGTGTCTCAAGCCGATGAGCGAAGTGGCCGGACGCATCGGTGCGATCGAAGGTGCCAAACACCTTGAAAAGCCTTTCGGCGGCAGTGGTATCCTCATTTCCGGCGTGCCCGGCACAGAACGTGCCAACGTCTGCATCATCGGTGCAGGTGTCGTCGGTGTCAATGCCCTCAAGATGATTGCCGGCATGGAAGCCAATGTCACCGTGTTGGATATCAATCTCGATAAGCTGACCTATCTCGATGAGCTTTATGGCAATCGCATCACCACGCTCTACAGCAGTGAAGCCAACATTGAAAAAGCGGTCAAGCAAGCCGATCTTATCATTAGTGGCGTGTTGTTGCCAGGTGGTGCCAAAGCACCAAAACTGATCAAGCGTGCCTATTACAAGGACATGCGTCCCGGCAGTGTCATCGTTGACATCGCCATCGACCAGGGTGGCTCCACCGAAGTGTCCAAGATGACCTACCATGACGATCCGACCTACGTCGTCGACGGCATCGTCCATTATTGTGTCGCCAACATGCCAGGTGCGGTCCCGCGCACATCGACCGTCGCCTTGAACAATGCGACACTCAAATATGGGTTGATGATCGCCGATTATGGCTTGGATGCCGCCATCAAGATCTCCGAACCTTTACGGATGGGTGTCAACACCTATCATGGTCAATGCACCTGTGAGGGTGTCTGTCAAGCCTTTGACATGCCTTATAAACCGCTTCGTCAGGATTGATGACATCAGAGGGCAACTGTGGTTGCCCTCTTTTTTTTTTAAAAGAAATGGTAAAATCATTGGAATATCAAAATACTACGTAGTATAATGGTGAAAAGGAGAGCACTATGAAACCGATCCAAGAAACTGGCCGACTGATCCTGCGTCTGTTCTTCTATTTCACTTTTCGTTTCAACTTCACTTATACTGATTTCAACCGCAAACGGAAAGAACCATACTTATTGATCGCCAACCACACCACGGCGTTGGACGCGCTCTATATCGGCATGAACCTGATCCGTTATCCTTATCCGATCGCCAACGCTTTTGTCTACACCAACCGGATGTTGAATATCCTTTTGACCAAATTCATCACTTCCATTCCCAAACGAAAAGGCCAAAGCGACATCATGACCATCAAAAGCATTCTCGAAGCTTTTAAGAAGGACAAGCGAGGTGTCATGCTGTTTCCGGAAGGCAACGCCTCGTACTTTGGCGCCCATACCAAGGTCGATTACACCAGCACGGCCAAATTGATCAAAAAACTGCGTCAAGAAGTCATCATTGTCAAGATCAACGGTGGTTATCTGGCCTATCCCCGTTGGGGAAAGAAAGCAAAAAGGCCACCTTATCATGCCCATTACCATCCCTTGCTCAAACCTGACCAGATCGATAAGATGACCCTTGAAGACATCACCTCGCTGCTGGAAGAGTCCATGGCCTTCAATGATTATGATTGGAACCGCGTCAAGCAACTCAAATTCCGCACCAGACACCGGGCTGAAGGTCTTGAACATTACATTTATGTCTGTCCCACCTGTGGCGGGGTCCAGACGATCCGGACGAAAGGCAACGACGTGTCATGCACGACCTGTGGCAAACTCGCGACCTTCAACGTCTACGGCTTGCTCGAAGGATTGCCTTTTGACAATTTGTTGCCATGGGATGACCTGCAAAAAGACAAAATCCCCGAGATTGCCAAAGGCCCCATCACCAGCCGGGGTGAACTCTTTGAAATTGATTTCACCAGAAACCGGCGGATGTCGAAAGGCATGATGGAGATCCGCTTGGCGGATGGCCTGCTCACCATGAAAGGCAAGCACCAATATGACTTACATATTGACGACATAAAAGGACAGGTCATCACCCAGAAAAACTTCCTGTCTTTCGATCATCATGATCAAACGTATTACATCGCCATCAAGGATCCGATGCTCTTCCTTGATGTCATCAATCACCTCAAAGGAGAATAAGACATGCAAGAATGGGGAATCATCCTGAATTTCATATTAATCGGCGTTTTGATGTTTGTTGCCAAACTCATGAAGACCAAACTGCCGGTCTTGAACAAGGTCGTCATTCCGACCGCCTTGCTGGCCGGTGTCATCGGCCTGTTCATCATCCTTGCCTTGCCCGCCACCTTCATGGACAAGGATGCCTTCAGAGGCCAGATGGGCAACATCGTCTATCACGCCCTGGCCATCGGCTTCATCGCGCTCGCGCTCAAGCGCGAGCCTGGCAAGATCAAGAAAAAGATCTGGTCGACCGGCATGTTGATCACCAGCACCTATGCCCTTCAGGCCGTGATCGGCATCTTGGTCGTCTTCCTGTTTTTCAGCGACCGTTTCATCGGCTCTGGCATGCTCGTCGCGCTTGGCTTCGGCCAAGGGCCGGGACTGGCTTGGTCGATTGGCAACACCTGGAATGATTTTCTCGAAGGTTTCGGCGGGACGATCGGCATCGCCTATTCTTTTCTAGGCTTTGTCTTTGGTGGGACGATCGGCGTCACCCTGATCAATATCGTCAGCCGCCGTCGCGGTCAGGCCAAGCCCAAATCGTATGAGGAGGAGTCTGTCGGCAAGACCATGGTCGAAATCGATACGGTCAAGGAAATCAGCATTCTGGACGGCATCACCATGCAGGCCATCATCATTTCCCTCATCTACGGTCTGGTCTATTTGATTTTGCTCGGATCAAATGCCTTGCTTGGCGATGACGGTGTGGGCGGTACCGTCTTCGGCCTGATCAAGGGTTTCAATTTCATTATCGGTATTCTACTCGCCCTTGGTTACAAGCGAATCCTCTTGCTTTTTGAAAGAAAAGGCAAAAATGTCCGCTTTGTCACCAACAATTATGTGCTGTCCAACATTGCTTCGACCGCTTTCAATGTCATGATTGCCGGTGCGGTGCTCGCCATCGAGCCCGGGTTCATCCGTGAATACGGTCTTCAACTTTTGATCACCGCCATATTGGCCGGCTCCATCACCATGCTATATCTCTTCCACATGACCAAACGGATTTACAAGCAATATCAGGAAGAATACTTTATCGGCTTGTTCGGCATGCTCACGGGTGTTGCCTCAACCGGTCTGGCCCTGCTCAAGGGGATCGACCCCAATCTTGAATCACCTGTCGCCGAAGAAATGGTGCTCGGATCCGGTACCGCCATCACGATGGCGCTGCCCCTCTTTGCCATCCTTTTCATTCCATCGTTGACAGTCGGAGGGCCGAATGAAACGATGTGGAACTGGATCAGCCTGCTCGGCATCATGATGTATGTCGTGGTCTTCGCCCTCATCCTTTTCATCCGCACCCGCAAACCGGAGATCGAATAAAGCAATCTTTTAACAACAAAAAAAACCGATGGGTTCATCATGAATCCATCGGTTTTTGATATCAAATTATCAGAAGTGAAGACGACGTTTGATTTCTTCGCGGCTTTCCTTGGTCGAAAAGACCACCATGCCCATCAACGTGGCAATCGCGTAAACAAAGCAGGTCATGCTCGGCCAATGGGTGCCGATCACGCCGATCAAGTTCAATATGCCGGGAATCAGACCGAACAAACATATACCGAATAGGCTGACCGCATGATCGAACCAGCGACTGCGATTGGCTAGCAACAACACCGATAAAAGCAGGATATTGGCCATCACACCAAGTGGGAAGACAAAATCAAGCGCCCATTGATGATCACGGATTGCCAGCCCGATGAAGAGCATGGCCATGATCGACACCACCATGCCCTTGGTCACTTTCGAGGTCCAGACGGTCGGGACATAAAGGATGGTGCAGAGCACCACGGCATAAAGGTTTGAGATGGCGACGACCAGAGACCATGACAACCTGGAACCGGATGTAAAATCCACATACAAGGCGATGCCTGCCGACAACAGGTTCAAAAACAGGAACAAACGATAGAAAAAGACCCATGATCCCCGTTTTTGAAACGGGGTGAACTTGTAGGTGACATGATCGGGTTCGTGCACTGACAACTCGCCACCGCAAAAAAGACAATGCTTGAGCGGGGTGTCATAGGAGATGTTGCAGTCATCACAGAATCTCATCGTAGCCCTCCTGGTAATTGGTGTCGAGTGTGACGTCAAGACCTTCACGGACCAAAAAAGAGACAAAATGGTTGATGATGGACAAATCCTTGAGTGAACTCGTCCAGACGATGTTCGTATGGTCATGGACGGAACAGGCGGTGATCGCCATCCCATAGCCACCATTGACAAAGTCCATGTCCAAGACCTTATCCTTGAAGCCACTAGGCAAATCGATGACGCCCAGATTCGACAAGGACGAGGTGTTGATGCTTTCTCCGAGGATGTTGTAGCCGATGCGAAAGGCGATGTTTTTCAAGAACAAAGGCAAAATCCTGACCAAGATGTTTTTCTCAAAACCGACATTTGAACTGATCCGTTCATGCAGTTGTTCCTTGTCGAGATGACGGGCAAAGTCAGCTTTGGCCGACTCGAGCATCTCCATAAAGGTCCAATCTTTTTTCTCGCTGCTGAACGTGGCCTTGATGAACAATGAAAAGTTACGCAAGGTCACCGCATTGAAATAAGGACGCAGATTGACCGGAATGAACATTTTCAGCGGTTTTTTCTGGTTGGCGAAGTCGACACTTTCCTGAACCATGCTATACGCAGCCAAAGCCGCGATAAACTGGGTGACGGTGGCCTGATACTTGCTTTTCACCAGGTGGATGAAAGCTTTACTGTCGAGCCTGATCTTGACCATCATCGCCCAATGATGGGCGAAATGCTCACCATCCAAATGATAAGCGGGCTCTTCACGCAGGTTTTTTCGTTTACTTTTGTCATAATGCGTGACAAAGGTATCTTCACCTTCACGTTTGGAATAGGGCTTTTCACTTAATATCTTGCCTTCGTGATCGATTTTTTGACCACGCAGACGGAAGTAATGATAGACGATCGATTTCAAGAACGTCAAGGCGCCATTGCCATCGGTGATGGCATGGAAGGTCTCAAGCGTGATTTTGTTGTCGCGGTAGTAGACTTTGAACAAATAGCCGTTATTTCGGAATGACTTGAAATAAAGACAAAGCCGGGCGGGTTCGGGTTCGACTTTGAAATGGCGGTGATTTTCAGCCAGGTAGTTCCAGAACAAGCCACTTTTCATTTGCACGGCAAAAGCCTCGAAACGGGGCAACAACTTGTTGACGGCCAGTTCGAGGAAGTGATGATCAACGGTTTCATGAAGGTAGAACGACAAGCGGAAGACGTTGCTGCGCTCATTTTTGGAAATGGCGGGAAAAATCTTGCCGGCATTGTCGATTTTGTACCAGTACTTTTTCTTTTTCATTTCAGCTCAATCCATTTATGTGAACGTCTGTCTTGAAAGTTCACAAACCCATTATACATAGATTTCATCAAAGATGATAGGAATATTATCGAAAATCATGTGAAATATTTCGAATTCGAAACATTATGATTGATTATGACCCAATGCTGAAGTATAATAGAATCAGTAAAGGAGGTATCAGCATGAATCCTCTCAAAGGCATCCATCACGTGACCGCCATCACCAGCAGTGCCGAACGCATCTATGCTTTTTTCACACATGTACTAGGTTACAGACTGGTCAAAAAAACCATCAATCAAGACGATATCAACACCTATCATTTGTTTTTTGCAGATGAAGAAGGGCGTGCCGGCACGGACATGACCTTTTTTGATTTTCCTGGATCGGTGCCTGCCATCAACGGAACGGATGTGATTCAGCGCACCGCTTTTCGTGTGCCCGATGACGCAGCGCTCGACTATTGGCGCTTGCGTTTTGAAACATATGCGGTTGTGCATGAACCCATCAAAACCCTTTTTGGTGTCAAAACCTTGTTTTTTGAAGATTTCGACCAACAGGCCTATGCCCTGGTCTCTGATCAGAACGACACCGGCGTCGCATCCGGCCAGCCATGGAAAAAGGGACCCGTCCCCGATGATGTCGCCATCACCGGTCTCGGACCTGTCTTCATCCGCGTCAGCCGACTTGACAGGATGCACCAGGCATTGACTGACAAACTGAAGATGCGAGCAGCCGGACAGGAAGGGACGCTACACCGCTATGAAATGGGGGAAGGCGGCAATGGCGCTAGCATCATCATCGATGACCAGCCCGGTCTGCCAAAAGCCCGTCTTGGCCATGGTGCCGTCCACCATGTCGCGTTCCGCATTGAAGACAAAACCGAACTTGAAACATGGATGAGTCATTTAAACGTCATCGGTGCGAATCATTCAGGTCTTGTCGACCGCTTTTACTTCAAATCACTTTATACCAGGTTATATCCGGAAATCCTCTTTGAATTCGCCACTGAAGGACCCGGCTTCATCGATGACGAGGAAACCGTCGAAACCTTGGGTGAAACCTTGGCCTTGCCACCACGCTTCCGTCCTTTGCGCGACCAGATCACCACGCTGGTCCGTCACATCGACACGACGCGTAGCGACCAAGACTATATCAAGGAGACAAAGGAGGTGCTCGAACGTGGAAAGAGATGAACGAAGCCTCAAACTCATGACGGTTCTGATGCGAGCCATGCACAGCCTGGAACAGGCTGTCCAGGCGGACATCGAACGATATGGACTCAATACAACCGAATTTGGCACGCTGGAAGTGTTGTATCACAAGGGTGATCTGCCGATTCAGACGGTCTGTGACAAAATGTTGATGGCCAACAGCAGCATGACCTATGTCGTCGACAAGCTTGAAAAACGGCATTTGATCACACGCAGACGTGACCTTGTCGACCGACGTGTGACCTTAATCGGTCTGACCGAAGCGGGCAAAACGTTTTTCGAGTCCATTTTTCCCAGGCATGTTGACACCCTCAATACTATTTTCAAAGACCTGACCGCGCAACAGCAAACCAAACTGATCACGTTCGTCAAGCGTTTTGGCCATCAGGCCAAAAAGATGGTCGATGAATCGTGATGATGCACCGCTTCGAACGTCGACAAGACCTTAACCATTAAAAAAGCATCTTGCCATGCCAGGCAGATGCTTTTTACTTGCAAGATGGTCTGATAACCATGAACATGCTTACTGTTTGACGAGCAAAGCAATCATGTCCGACAAGGCGGCTACCATGTCCGTCAAGGTCATGGACGGAACATCGGGCCGATTACGGACCTGTGCGTCCATATAGGGGACATGGACAAATCCCGCCATGGCCGGGATGCGATGTTGTTTAAGGTGATGCAGCACACCGTAGAGCAGATGATTGCAGACATAGGTGCCGGCACTGTTAGACAAACCGACAAGATGGCCCTTGGCGACCAGTTCCTTGATGAGCGGTTTAAGCGGCAAGGTGCTGAAATAAGCCAACGGACCATTTGCGGCAATCGGCTGGTCGACAGGCTGCTGACCACTGTTATCAGGCATGTTTGCATCATCAAGATTGATGGCGACACGTTCAAGCATGATTTTTGTCAACCCGCCGGCTTGACCCACCATGACAATGATATCAGGTTTGAGCCGATCAATCGCATCCGTCACAATACGGATGGCGTCACCAAAAACAGTCGGAACCTCCATCTTGAAAATTCGGGCAATATCCCCGGGCATATCAATCAATTTAACCGCTTCATAAGAAGGATTGATCCGTTCTTGATTAAACGGTGAAAAGCCTGTTATTAATATGTTTTTCATGTTGCATGCCTCCCGGGTCATCTTACAGACGGTCGCCAAAAACATCAGTCGGCACCGGCTTGTCACTTGCCGGTCTCATCGCCATCGCAATCAAAAGGAAAAAGCCGAGCAAGGGCATGAGACTATAACCCCAGTTTTCAAAACAGCGCTTCGACAAGGCGATGGAAAGACCATATAGACATAACAGGTTCAAGGTCATGAGATGGACAAAAGAATCATGGTTGAACAAAACGGCAAACGACCATACGTCGCGAAACACAAAGCCAAAGACAAGCAACCCTGTCGCAACCAAACCACCCAACAAACCAATGACCCTGATGAGAAACCGGGGTTCATCGCGAACCTTTTCAAAACCGATGAAGGCGGGATAAAGAGCATATGCGCCTACGAAAAAACCAAACAACAAGCCTAATGAGCGTTGCCAGCCGATGGATTCCTCAAAGCGGATGCTCAATAGCAGGATGGCCAAAGGAAACAAGACTGTAAGACCGGTGAAGGCCAGCACCAAAGGCTCGCCTTCAAGACGCATCAGTCCCTCAATGACACCTTGGTCGCCTCTGAACAGGAACAAATGATACACCGAATAGACAAGCAAGATGGTCCAGACAAACCGGATCCGGCCACCAAATGTCCTAAGCATCTGACACAGCCGCGATGGCTTCGAGCCTGTCCGGGATGGACGGATGCGAGTAATAGAAGAACACATAGAGCGGATGTGGGGTCAATTGTGCAAAGTTCTCGCGTGCAAGTTTGCAAAAAGCGTTTTGCATGGCGTCTTTGTATCCCATGGAAGCGGCATAACGGTCAGCCCGGTATTCCGCCACTCTGCTCAAATGGTTTGTCAATATCGATAAAATGAGTCCGATTGGCTCAACCAAAATGAAGAACAGAAGTAATCCAAAACCAAAATGGGCACCGCTCAAACCAAAAGCCTGGGCCAAAGCATCACTTGAGACGGTGAAGCCGATGATGGCGACATAAAGGCCCAAGATAAGGACTTGTTGAAACATCATGCGCCAGGCGTCTTTAAACTTGCCATGAGCGATTTCATGGGCAAGCACGGCGATGATCTCATCGGTTGTCAATTTGTCGACAAGGGTGTCAAACAGCACGATTTCCTTGAATTTGCCAAA
>RECG01000001.1 GCA_007692425.1 Acholeplasmataceae bacterium
CAAATCAATCGAGATTATCTTTGACCTGCATAAGCCGCGTCCGGTCAGCCAGGTCACGTTTGAAAACTATTTTAGTGATGAGATGAAGCATCTCAACAAGCGCGGCATCAAGTCATGTCAGCTATGGGGTTCTGATGATGGCGTGAGCTGGACCAAGATGGGTGATCATACCTTGGCCATCAGCAACCAGAAAGGCGACCAACAGACGGTCGACGTCAAGGCTCAGAACCGTTATCTCAAACTGGTCGTCGACCCCAGACCCGGCATCGGCAATTATAACGACGATGATTTCCAGGAAGGGTTGTTCGGCCTTGATGGCATTGCTTTCCATCATGACGGACAACGTTACCGCGATGTCTTTCCCTACGCCAACACGACCTTGCTTAAAAACCGGGCCCATTCCTGGATCTGGCTGCAAGACGGCGTCGTGATCGGCGATCACCTCTATTTCATCCCGATCATCATCAACAGCGACAAGACCCAGCCGGAAGGCTTGCAGTTCAAGGTGTTAGGCGCCGCCCTCTTCAAGACACCGATCAAGGATGAACAGGTGCTCACCGAGAAGAGCAGCCAGAAGATGGCGCCGCTGTTGCTTGACCACGAGGGTAGTAACTACCTTTTTGGCTGCGCCCTTATGAACAACACAAAAGAAGCAGGCGCACCCTTCCCGGACGGTTACGTCTATGTCTACGGATACAAGACGACCATGGGTTTAAGAGAACTCCTGGTCGCCCGCGTCCGCCCCGAAGACTTTGAATGTTTCGATGACTGGCGTTACTTTGACGGCCAGGATTGGTCACCGGAACTCTTGGCTGCCAAACCGCTTTTGCCGCACATCTCGTGCGAGATGAGCGTTTCGCCCCTTGGCGCAGGATCACACAAAGGCAAATACCTGACCGTCTTCACCTATGACACGAACACCCCTTATGTCACCTTTGCCCTGGGTGAGTCGCCCTGGGGGCCGTTCACGGCACCCCAAAAGATCTATCATACGCCTGAGCAGGACATCTTCAAGAGCACGACCTACACATATAATGCCAAGGCGCACCCCCATTTGTCCAAGAGCGACCAGATCCTGGTCAGCTACAACACCAACACCTATAATTATGAACACAACATGTCTGACCACCGTGTCTACCGGGCCCGTTTCATCTGGCTCAGGGACACGGGTGTCTAAAACCACTTGAAAGAGACCTTATGACCGAGACCACCAGAAGACCGTGGCTTAACCGCCGGCAGAAAAACCGCATCAAGGGTGTCATCCTCCACCTTGTCCTGATCACCACCTCAATCGGGTTTGTTTTTCCGTTCTTGTGGATGCTGTTCACCGCCCTCAAGACCCCCGCTGAGCTGCTTCAGGGAACAGCTGCCTTTCTGCCGGCCGAGCCACAATGGGACAACTTCGTGACCGCGGTCACGGCCATCCCCTTTCTGTTGTATTTGAAAAACTCGCTCATCATCGTCGTCTTCGTCATGCTGGGGACGTTGATCTCGGCAACGACTGCCGCCTATGCCTTTGCCAAACTGAACTGGAAGGGACGCGACAAGTGGTTCATCGTTATGCTCGCGACACTCATGATTCCGATCCAGGTCATCTTGATTCCGACCTACATCATGTATGCGCAGATCGGCTGGCTCGGCACGAGGCTGCCCTTGATCGTCCCCGCCTTCTTCGGCGGTGGCGCGGCTTTCTATATCTTCATGCTCAGACAATTCTTCAAAGGCATTCCGAAAGAACTTTCCGAGAGCGCCATCATCGATGGCGCCACCCACTTGCAGATCTTCATCAAGATCATGCTGCCCTTGTGCAAGCCGGCCATCATCACGGTCATGCTGTTTACGTTCATGGGCGTCTGGAACGACTATTTCGGTCCCTTGATCTTCTTAAGCAATCCCGACCACTGGACGCTGGCGCTTGGTTTAAGGGCTTTTCAACTCCAGTTTGGCGGTCGGTTCGATCTCATGATGGCGGCGGCCTTGTTGATCATGCTGCCGACCTTGATTATCTTCTTTTTCGCCCAAAAGCAATTCATTGAGGGCATTACCTTCACAGGCATCAAAGGATAGGAGGAACTGTGATGAAAAAATGGTTGGTTTTACTGGTGATTCTCAGTCTCGTCTTGACCATCGCCGCCTGCGGGCGCGATGATGATGACCCGGGTGACCGGATCACCATTCAGTTTTGGCACATGAACCCGGTGGGCAGTCCCGGTTTCTCACAGATGCGGGCGATCATCACCGCGTTCAATGAGAGCCAGGAAGACTATTTCGTGCGCGGGACCGGTTTTTCCTTCTGGGACTACTGGGACAAGATCAACATCGCGGTCTCGTCAAGAACCGCACCTGACATCGGCTTGTCGACGATTGACGATGTCGTGGCCAGGGCCAGCAACGGCGTCCTTTACAACTTGAGCGACCTGATGGCCAATGACACGTCTGACAACAACCTAGACCTTGAAGAGTTCAGGCAGAGCCAGCTCGACTTCGCGACCTGGCAGGACGACTTGTGGGCGATGCCGTTCTCAGCGACGACACGCGCGCTTTTCTACAATCTGGACATGTTCACTGAAAAAGGGTTGACCGCCGCTGACGTGCCGACGACTTGGAGTGAACTTCACACCGTGGCCAAAATGTTTGATGTCGTCGAAGGCGGACAGATCCAAAGACTTGGTTTCGATCCGACCTATGGCAACGCGACTTATCACGGCTGGCTTTGGCAGACCGGGCTTGATTTCTTTGACGAGGACTTGAACCCGACCTTGAACACGCAGGGCCATATCGACGTGCTCGAATGGATCATCGGCTTCAATAGCGAATATACCCGTTCGCAGCTGACATCGTTTGGTGAAGCCAACCAGATGCTCGGCATCAATCCGTTCGCCGCCGAACGGGTGGCCATGATGGTCGAGACCGACGGTCTCTACCAGACCATCATCCAGGCCGGCGCCGCCTTCAACTACGATGTCGCGCCGATCCCCATCCCCGATGAAGACGGCATCCGTGTCAACTGGGGTTCCGGTTTCTCGCTTGAGATGTATGACAACAGGCGGGGCGACAATGCCCGCAAGCTTGGCGCCTGGGAATTTTACAAGTATTTGTTCGAACATGACACGCAGATCGCGTTGGCCGAGGCCAACGGCTGGATCATGAGTCACCGCACGGCGATGGAGACGTTTGCCGAAGACAAGCCGATCTTGCAGAAACTCTTGATCGAGATTGACTATGCCATCGACAAGGTCTTCGTACCTTATGCACCGTCCTGGCATGGCAACGACTGGCAGCCGTTCTATACACAAGCGCTTGATGGCACCTTGACACCGGCGCAGGCCCTGCAGGCGGCCAGAACCCATTACTTGCAGAAGAAGGCGAACTGGGAAGCGACCCAGTAACACGACACGCTGTTTGAGGAGAGACGATGAAGAAGACAGGCACCTTGACACTGACCAAGCTTAAAAAACAGGAAAACCGGATCGGTTATCTTTTCGCGTCGCCCTGGCTATTAGGCCTGTTCATTTTCGGTGCTTTCCCCTTTATCGCCTCGTTCTACATCAGTTTTACCAATTACAACATGCTCAGCTGGCCCCGTTTCATCGGGGTGACGAACTACCGGATCTTGTTTTTCAATGACAGCATCTTCTGGAAGTCATTGGGCAACACGTTCTACCATGTCTTGATCGCCGTGCCCTTGAGCATCGTCTTGGGCGTCGCCCTGGCGTTGCTTTTGAACACCAAGATCAGGGCCATGAGCATGTATCGGACGCTTTTTTATCTGCCCAATGTCGTTTCCGTCGTGGCCATGTCGTTGTTGTGGTTATGGTTGTTTCAACCGTCTTTCGGTCTCATCAATGAGATGCTGGGACCAATCTACCGGTTGTTGAACATGGAACCGTTGCGTTGGCACCAGGCCGAAAGCACGGCCAAGTTCTCACTCATCTTGATGGGACTTTGGACGGTCGGCGGGACGATGGTCATCTATCTGGCCCAGCTGCAAGACATTCCGACCGCGCTTTATGAGTCGGCCGAGATCGACGGCGCCGGCTGGATCAAGAAGACCTATTTCATCACCTTGCCGCTCATGACGCCATCGATCTTCTTCATGTTCATCATGGGGCTGATCGGTAGTTTCCAAGTCTTCACGATCGCCTACATCATGACCGGTGGCGGACCGGCCAGGGCCACCTATTATTACGCGTATTACATGTTTGACATGATGATCGCCGACCGTAACATGGGCATGGCATCCGCCATGGCCTGGGTCTTGTTGGTCATTGTGTTGATCATTACAGTCATTGCATTGCGTCTGAATAAATATGTCGTTTATTTGGGCGAAGAAGCATAAAGATTTTTAGAAAAGGAGAAGAAATATGAGAAGAAGGATTTTATTGTTGGCAGTATTTGCAGTGTTCGGCCTCTTGCTTTCAGCATGCTGGCCGGCTGAGGTTGGTGTGGAAACGACGTTTACAAACTCCAGAGGTGCAGGCACACGCGTTATCATCATCGACATCATGGATGACACCTTGTCAGTTGATCCGATCCCGAATCCGGAAGATCCGGATGGGACCAAGGGCAAGGGTGCGGTCATCAATAACAAGCACATCACCGGTGGTTTGATGGCAATCCAGACCTGGCTTGAGGAAAACGCCCCGTCCTGGATGACGATTGAACCGGTCGAGGTCGACGGCATCCACCGTTACTTCAAGATGTCTTACAGCTTTGATGACTTCGAGGATTTCATGGCGAAGTACGAGGAACTCGTCAACATGTCGCCGACGATGTCCTGGGATGACTTTGATGCCGATGAGCTGCCGTCATGGACAGTCGTCACCGAAGGCAACCAGAAGATTGTCACCTATACCGAGTCCCATGTCATTTTGTTGGCCTCCCTTGACTGGGCGGTCGATGGCATCTGGAACGACCTGTATGATGCCGATGATCTGGCAGGATGGGTTGACAAGGTTGACATCTGGGCTTTGGCCAACTACACGGTGACCATTGGTGAAGCGGTCTATGAAGAACTTCGTTATTATGACGAAGATCGTCCCGATGGTGAGAACTTCGGCAAGATCGTCTTTGTCGAAAGTGAAGATTTCGAACTCGAAAGCGCGTTTGACGCGGCTGTATTGCCGGGTTGTTGCACCACTGAACCCGCTTATGGCGTCATTGGCGGCATCCTGTTCGCCCTCACATTGAGCTTCGGCTTGATGGTTCTCGTCTTCAAGAAGCCCGTCTGATTGTCTTGATGAAGGACAACCCTGTCAAAGAACTCTATCGCATCGTCATGGATGTGGTCCTTTTGAACCTGCTCTGGCTGCTGGCAAGCTTTTTGGGCTTGCTGGTGACGGCCGGGGCAGCCACGACCGCGATGTTTCGGGTTGCCTTTCAAATCCTGAACCGGGATGAACCGACCCATGTGCTTGACACCTTTGTCAAAAGTTTCAAGGCAGACTTTTGGATCAGTACATGGGTCTGGCTCGGTTTGGTGGTGCTTGGCACGCCCTTGTTTTTCGCCTATCATCTGGCATTAAGGGACGATTTGCTGGTGTTATTGGTTTTTAGCATCGTGGGTGCCTATCAGCTTATGATGTTTGCCATTTATGTCTTTCCTATTATTGCCCGTTTCAAGACCAAGGGGTTTGGCCAGCTTGTGAAAAATGTCTTGCTTTTGGCCAATGCAAGCCTTTGGACCAACATCAAGGTCCTGGGCAGCCTGGCCGCCGTCTTTTTGCTGGCTGTCTTTATCAGCCCGATGTTTTTGCTTGTCGCCATCGGCTTTTACGGGCTCCTGGTGGCCTTTCACCTGGCACCCGTGCTCAACCCTTATGCCGAACCGTTTGAAGACTCTCATGAAGAGGAAACGATGTTGTGAGTGATCTGGCTTTCGTGTCACAGTATGACAAACACCCCGAGATCAAGATCCGGGGTCATGATGATGCCATCTTCAACGGCATCGATATGATTCGTAAACACCTGATGGCACACCGCCACGGTGTTTTGTGTTTGGAATGTTATCCAGGTGTCGACCTGGATGTTTTGAAGAAAGACCTGGTCACGGCTCTGCAGCCGGACCTGGTCATCAATATGGAAGACTACAGCAAGTCCGGACTTGAGATTGATGACATGATTAAAGATAACTTGACCGAAGACCGTGTCTTTGGCTATATGTCTGATCACCGGATTGGCGATTTCTATAAAGAAGCAGATTTGATGCGTGTCAAACAACTGATCAAGCCAGATGACTTTGTCATCATCTATGGCTTTGGCGCGAGTTTGTTACCTTGCAAGACGCTTGTCCATATCGGCC